>JAMLIN010000027.1 GCA_023954135.1 Burkholderiaceae bacterium
ATCGAAGACTCCTGCTTGCTGGATGCCTGTACGGTTTGTCGTTCGCGCCGCGGATCGATCGTTCCGTCGTTCGAATCGAGCCTTGCGCCGCATGGTGACCGGACTGCCGGCCGCCATGCGGATCCGTGGTGCCCATGGCGCGGATCGAACGCGCGACCTCTCCCTTACCAAGGGAGTGCTCTACCACTGAGCCACATGGGCGAAAAGCCAAAACACGCCACCCGGACGAGCCGTGCGGCCAATACTTCCTGGAGCGGGTGAAGGGAATCGAACCCTCGTCGTAAGCTTGGAAGGCTTCTGCTCTACCATTGAGCTACACCCGCCCGCGCCAAACCCATGCGACCAGCCGCGGCGAAAGCGACCACGACTGCCTTCGTCGACCACTGCGCAACACCAGCACCGCCAGGCGGGGCCGGCCCGATTCCAGTTACAAGCCTCAGGGTTCCTGGTGGAGAGGGTTGGATTCGAACCAACGTAGGCGTAAGCCAACAGATTTACAGTCTGCCCCCTTTAACCACTCGGGCACCCCTCCAGTGAACCGCTAATTATGTTTGGCGGGCAAATCCCTGTCAACCTGAAGCCCGGTCGAGGGCTTCCAGCCGTTGCCTGACCGCCCCGGCCAGCGGCAGGTCGAACCCCTCGACCAGGCGGCCGTAGGCGGCGGCCAGCACCCGCGGCACATCCTTCGTCGCCGCCCCGGGTGCGCCCGCGCCCCGGGGCGGTTCCTCATCGTCGGGCCGCCGACCGATCCCGACGCCGCTCGCCACCGCAGCGCCGGGCGCGTCTCGAGGATTGCGCTGCAGGCCCCGTGGCGGGAAGATTGCCGAAAGAAGTCACCGGAGGACGACGATGGGCTTCGAACCATGGCACAACCCGATGGGGACCGACGGCTTCGAATTCGTCGAGTACGCGGCCCCCGATCCCGCGGCGCTCGGCGCCCTCTTCGAGCAGCTCGGCTTCAGGGCGATCGCCCGCCATCGGCACAAGCGCGTGACCCTCTACCGGCAGGGCGGCATCAACTTCATCGTCAACGCCGAACCCGACTCCTTCGGCCAGCGATTCGCCCGGCTGCACGGGCCTTCGATCTGCGCGATAGCGCTGCGGGTCGAGGATGCCGCCACCGCCTATCGCCGCGCGATCGATCTCGGCGCCTGGGGCTACGACTCGCACAGCGGGCCGATGGAGCTGAACATCCCCGCGATCAAGGGCATCGGCGACTCCCTGATCTACTTCGTCGATCGCTGGCGCGGCAAGAACGGCGCGGCGCCCGGATCGATCGGCGACATCTCGATCTACGACGTCGACTTCGAGCCGCTGCCCGGCGCCGAGCTCGAACCGGCCGGGGCCGGCCTGATCGAGATCGACCATCTCACCCACAATGTCCACCGCGGCCGGATGGAGGAATGGGCATCGTTCTACGAGCGCCTGTTCGAGTTCCGCGAGATCCGCTACTTCGACATCGAAGGACAGGTGAGCGGCGTGAAGTCGAAGGCGATGACCTCGCCCTGCGGCAGGATCCGCATCCCGATCAACGAGGAGCGCACCGATGTCCGCGGCCAGATCCAGGAGTACCTGGAGCTGTACCGGGGCGAGGGCATCCAGCACATCGCCCTGTCAACCCGGGACATCTTCGCCACCGTCGAGACGCTGCGCGCGGCCGGCGTCGAGTTCCTCGATACGCCCGACACCTATTACGAGCTGCTCGACTCCCGCCTGCCCGGCCATGGCCAGGACGGCGCCCGGCTCGCCGCCAACCGGATCCTGCTCGACGGCGGCCCCGACGGTGGTCTGCTGCTGCAGATATTCACCAAGACGGTGATCGGCCCGATCTTCTTCGAGATCATCCAGCGCAAGGGCGACGAAGGCTTCGGCGAGGGCAACTTCAAGGCCCTGTTCGAATCGATCGAGCTCGACCAGTTCCGCCGCGGGGTGCTGTCGGCCGGCGACACGGACCAGACCGGGGCGGCCGGCCAGGCCTAGGAGTCTGGGCGGCGGAAGGCGTCGAAGCGAGACGCGCGAAAAACGAGGCCAGCGTGGGGCTGCCGACAAGCCCAGGGTGGTCCCCTGGGCGCAGGCGGTAGCGCCGCGATGGACCGTTTTCTCGCGCGTTGCAGCCGGCGATGCTTCTGCCGCCCAGACTCCTAGCGGCCGCCGCAATCCAGCGGATCGATGCGCGGGGTCGCCGCGAGCAGCTGACAGTCGCAACCGGCGCTCTCGCGGCAGGCCGCCAGCGCCTGGGCGCGCGCGGCCTCCTCGGTCTCGCCGCAGGCGAGCCACGCCCAGTCGTGATCGTTGCGTCCCGCTACCGCCGATGCCTGCCCGACCGGACAGCCGCCGAGGTCCACGCAGCGCCCCCCGCTGCGCGAGCAGTCGCGGCGGGCCGCAGTGCGCGCCCGTGCCTGCGAGCAGACCTGCGGCAAGCCCGGCGAGAACACCATGCGGCGCCCCGGGTCGAAGACATGCCAACTTCCCGCGCCGCGCGCGAGCGCACCGGCGCGCGGGCGGTCCTTCGGCCGCGAATCGGCGGCCGCGCAGGCGCCGGCCTGGTCCTCGAGCCTGAGCACCGCACGGATCTCGCCCGTTACCGGCAGGCGGCTGCGCTCGCCGGCATTGGCGAGCAATTCCCAGGCGCCCTGCTGCGAGAGCCGGCCGGCGGGCGCGACCTGCCAGGCCGGCCCCCGGATGCCGTAGTCCCGGCAGCGGATGACGACACGATCCGCCGCCCGGTCGATGCTGCTGCAATACGATGCGAAGCGTGGCGCGAGCACCAGGAACGAGACGGCGCCCCGGTAGAAATCCCAGGCGACGTAGGTATCGGGCAGCCGCTCGAGCGAGCCGTCGCGAACGTCGTAGCGCAGCAGCTCGCCGGTGTGATCCGCATGGAAGCGCACGCCCGCCCATATCCACGGGTCGTAGCTGCCATCGGCGCGCTCGATGCCGTCGGGCGCCGGCATCTCCTCGCCCAGGGGTAGCCAGGTGCCGCCGAGCAGCCAGTGGGGCACCCCCGTGCGGCCGGCGGCGGCGACGCGCGCCTGCCAGGTGGCGCGCCGGGCCCGCTCGGCCCTGTCGGCCTGCCGCCCCCCGCTGCCAGCAGCGGGCTGGGCCGGCGTCGCTTCGAGCGGAGGCAGCCAGCTCACCGGCGTCACCGGCTCGACGAGCGCGGCCGCGGCGGCTGCGCTCCCGCGCCGCATCGCGGCGATCATCCGGTCGTCGCGCCGGTCGCGGACGTAGTCGATCGCGCTGCGGCCCGAGAAGTCCTTCTGCTCGGCGTCGGCCCCGGCTTCGAGCAGCAGCTCGATGACCGCCGGCGCGCGCTCGGCGGGCGTGTCGGTCGCGGCCCTCATCAGCGCGGTGGCGCCGGCGTCGTCGATCGGCTCGTTCACCCGATGCGAGGCGAGAAAACCGCGGATCGCGGGAATCTCGCCATGACGCACCGCCAGGTCGAGACCGAGTGCCGGACCGAGGACCCGCGAATGCTGGTCGGCCAGCCGTTGCGCATCGTCGGCGCGGCCTTCGACGATCGCGCGCCGCAACTCCTCGCGCCGGTCGGCGACCCAGTGGGGATCCGAGCTCGCGCAGGCTGCCAGCAGGCTTGCCAGCAACAGGAGGAGAAGAAGGCGGCTGGAGAAGAGGCGGGCGGAGTGAATCGTGTGCTGCATGTCCCTGCTGTCATCGTCGCGCCCGCACCATGGCCGGGCCGTCGGCCGAACCGGCCCCGGCCATGCCGGGCGAAAGCACCACCATAGACCGCGACGGCGCCCTGCGGGCTCTTTCGACCGACGGACGGGGCGAGGGTCCCGGTATCCGGGGCCCCGCGAAAGGCCCCTAGGCCACGAAGGATTCAGTCCTTCGCGGCGGCGGCCAGCGAACGATCGAGATCCCAGAGCAGGTCGTCGATGGATTCGAGCCCGACCGAGAGCCGGATCATGTCGGGCGTCACGCCGGCGGCGGCCTGCTGGGCCTCGTCGAGCTGGCGATGGGTGGTCGAGGCGGGGTGAATGACCAGGGTGCGGGCATCGCCGACATTGGCGAGGTGGCTCATGAAGGTCGCCGCCTCGATGAAGCGCTCGCCGGCCGCCTGCGCCGCGGCGGCACCCTCCCGGCCCTGCGGCGGGCGCACCCCGAAGCTGAGGATCCCGCCCGCGCCGCGGGGCATCAGGCGCCGCGCCAGCTCGTGATAGGGGCTCGACGGCAGGCCCGGATAGTTGACCCAGGCCACCTGCGGATGGGCCTCGAGGAACTCGGCGACGCGCTGCGCATTGGCGACGTGGCGATCCATCCGCACCGGCAGCGTCTCGATGCCCTGCAGCAGCATCCAGGCGGCGATCGGGCTCAGGGTGGGCCCCAGGGTCCGCATGGTCTCCATGCGGGCCTTCATGGTGAATCCGAAATCGCCGAAGGTCTCGTAGAAGCGCACCCCGTGGTAGCCCTCGCTCGGTTCCGTCATCTGGGGGAATCGCCCGTTGTCCCAGGGGAAGCGGCCCGATTCGACGAGCACGCCGCCCATGGTGGTGCCGTGGCCCCCGAGGTACTTGGTCACCGAATGCACGACGATGTCGGCGCCGGCCTCGATCGGGCGGCACAGATAGGGCGAAGCCAGCGTGTTGTCGACCACCAGGGGCACCCCATGCGCATGGGCGATGGCGGCGACCGCCTCGATGTCGAGCACGTTCAGGCGCGGATTGGCGATCGTCTCCGCGAACACCGCACGGGTATTGGGACGCATCGCGGCGGCGAAATTCTGCGGATCGTCGGGTTCGACGAAGCTGCATTCGATCCCGAAGCCGGCGAAGGTCACGGCGAACTGCGAATAGGTGCCGCCGTACAGGGTATTGGCGGCCACCAGGTGGTCGCCGCTGCGCAGCAGCGTCAACAGGGCGAGCATCTCGGCAGCCATGCCGGTGGCGGCGGCGAGCGCGGCGCGCCCACCCTCGAGCGCGGCGATCCGCTCCTCGAGGACGGCCACCGTGGGATTCGAGATCCGCGAATAGACGTTGCCGAAGGTCTGCAGGTTGAACAGGCTCGCGGCATGCTCGGCGGAATCGAAGACGAACGACGTCGTCTGGTAGATCGGCACCGCCCGCGCGCCGGTGGCCGGATCCGGGATCTGCCCGGCATGCAGGCAGAGGGTCTCGATGTCGAACTGGCGATCGCTCACGGCGCCTCCGAAAATGCGCAAGGGCCCGCGGCAGCCGGCCCCCTGCGAGGCTAGCACAGGGGCCGGCTGCCATTGCCGGGGCCTCGGAAAGAGCGGGTTCGGAACCTGTGAATGAATCGGACGCGCCCGAGCGGTGCGCCAGGGTGGTTCCGATCGAGGCGCAAAGCGCAGCCATGTCGGGTGACATGGCGAGCATTTGCAACGAAGAGCGGGGCCGCCATGGCGTGACGAGCGGGCGTGGACGGTTCGTTCGCAGGTTCTCACCCTACAATCGCCGGATGCGAGCTATCCGATTCGTGGCTGGCGCCGCCCTGGCGTCGATCCTCGTCCTGCCGGCGGCGCCCGATGCCGTCGCGCAGGCGGTGAGCCGGGTGCAGCCCGAGCTCGACCGGGATGCGCTGCTGCGATGCATGGCCGATGAACGCGAATCGCGGGCGCTGCTCGAGCGCTACCGGCAGGAGCACGAAGCGTTCTCGGCATCGGGACATGCGCTCGATGCGCAACGTCGCGACCTGGAGGCACTGCGAGAGGCGACCGATCCGCGCGACCCCGCGGCGGTCGAGCGGTACAACCTGCGCGCCGCCGAATTCGGCACCCGCGTCGAACGGCACAACGCCGGGCTCGCCGCACTCGAGGCAAGCCGTCAGGCGCAGCATGCCGCCGCGCAGCGCTACAACGAACATTGCGGCGGCAGGCACTTCCAGCCGAACACGCTCCGGTCGGCGCCCGAACCGAAGTAGCCGAAGCTAGTACGGGAGCACCCGGGGGCGCCGGGCGGAGATCACGCCGGTATTGACGCCGACCCAGTTCAGGCCGCCGAAAAGGCGCCCGTGCTCGATCTTGACGCAGCGATCCATGACCGAATCGAGGCCGGCCTCGCGCGCCATCGCATCGGCGAGGGCATTGTCCACACCCAGCTGCTGCCACAGGCAGCGGGCACCGATGTCGATGGCCTGTCGGGCGATCGGCTCGACGTCGGCCGGACGCCGGAAGACATCGACCATGTCGACCGGCACCGGGATGTCGGCCAGCGAGGGGTAGCAGGTCTCCCCGAGGATCTCCGGATAGCGGGGATTGACCGGAATGATCCGGTAGCCGTGCTCCTGCATGTACTTGGCTGCGAAGTAGCTAGGCCGGTACCAGTCGGCCGACAGGCCGACCACGGCGATGCTGCGGCATTCGGAGAGGATTCGGCGCAGGGTCTCGATGTCGGCTGTCATGCGATCGTCGGGTCGTGTGGTGCTCGACCCCCGAGCATATACCCCGGGGATTCGCGGCGCAGGGCCAGCGGCGCGCACGCCACGCTAGGGCCTGTTCACACTGCGATGGTCCCCGCGTGAGCGCGAGAAAAGTGCACAATCAAGGCGCAAAGCACAGCCGTGGCGGGGCCACGGCGAGCATTTGCAACGCCGAGTGTGCGTTTTTCTCGCGCTCACCCCCCGGGCCGGGGGGGGGGGGGGGGGGGCCGCGGGGGGGGCATACTTCGTTGCCGACTCCTTGCGTGGCACCGCCACGCGCGTCGCCGGCGCCTCGTCTGGCAGCCCGCCAGACCCCGGCGCGGGGACCATCGCAGTGTGAACAGGCCCTAAGCCATTCGTCGACCGGGGCCACCGGGCTTCTGCTATCGTCGGTGCTCGTACCCTCTCCCGCCGGCACTGAAAGCGAGGACAGCAGCGTGGCCAACAAAGCCTTCGGCATCAGCGACCTGGCGTCGCTCGGATTCGGGCAGGTCGGACAGCTGCTCGAGACCATGGACATGATGAGCAAGACCTGGTCCTCGATGACCCTGCCCGCCTCCATGAGCCCGACCCTCAGTCTCGAGGAGCTCGACAAGCGGATCAGCGACCTGCGCGCGATCGAGCAGTGGCTGGCGCTGAACCAGAACATGCTGCGCGGCACGATCCAGGGGCTGGAGGTCCAGCGCGGAACCATCGCGACCCTGCGTTCCTTCGGGCAGGCGATGGGCTCGGCCGAGACAGGCGGCGCCCAGGCCCTGGACCCCGAGCGGCTGGCGGCCCTGTTCGCAGCGGTGCAGCGCCCCGCCCCCCCGGCCGGCAACGCCGACCCGGCGACACCGCCGGGCCAGCGCGAAGCCGAGCGGGCGCCGCAGGCCGCAACGCCCGAGAGCGGGCCCGCCGCGCGCCAGGATTCCGCCCAGGCCAGGCCCGGAAACGCCGAACCCGCGGCCGGGCAGGCCGACGTCACCCAGCTCGCCCAGGCCTGGTGGAACATGCTCAACCAGCAGTTCCAGCAAGTCGCCGGCGCCGCAATGGGCGGCATGGCCGCCGCGAGCGATGCGTCCCCCGCCACCGCGGATGCCTCGCCGGCCGCGGGCAAGCCACGCGCGGGCAAGGCCGGGACGGGCGCGCGCAAGCGCGCACCGCGAACCAGCTGACGATGTTGCCCGTCGCCGTCGGCCACGCCGTACTCCCCGATGCCTGCGACGGTCTCGAGCAAGCGATCGCCATGCTCGGCGCAACCGGCGCCGCAGCCGAGGACGTCGCCATGCCCGGAGTGCTCTACCTCTCGCAAGCCCTCGCGGGGCAGGCGGGGCTGGCGCTTGCCCATGCGCGCGAGCTGCTGCCGCGAGTCGACTGGTACGGCGCGGTCGTGCCGGCGGTATTCGGCATCGAGGCCGATCTCGCCCCGGACTCGCCCGCGCTCATCGTCGCGCTGCTGCCGGTGCCCGCCGGACAGTGGCATCCGGTCGGCGCGCACGGTCGCTCCTCCCAGCGCACCCCCGCCAGTGCGCTGCTGCACGTCGCGCCGGGGCTCGACGAGCTCACCGACAGGATCGACCGCTGCGCGGCCCGTTTCGAGGCCATCGTCGGCGGCCTGATCGCGAGCGACGAGACCAGCGGCAAGTCCGCCCAGTTCGTGGCCGGCGGGGTGCTCGACGAGGCCTGTACCGGCATCGCCTTCAGCGGCGAAGTGGGCCTGCGCTCCCGGCTGACCCAGGGCTGCCGCCCGCTCGCCCGCGAGCATGTGATCTCGGACTGCACCTCGCACTACATCCAGAAGCTCGACGGCGAGCCCGCGCTCGACGTGCTGCTCTCCGATCTGGGCGTACCCGAAGAGGTGCGCCGTTCGACCGATGGCGACGAGATCCTGCGGGCCCTGCCGGCGCACGAGCTGCGCCGGGGCCTGCTGGTCGGGCTGTCGGACCAGTCCGAGCGCGGTCGGGCGGGCTTCGGCGACTACACGGTGCGCCAGCTCGTCGGCATCGATCCGATGCACCGGATACTCGCGATCGCCGCCACCCCGCGCAGCGGCGACCATGCGGTATTCTGCACCCGCGATCTGCGCGCGGCCCACGCCGACCTGATCCGGATCTGCACCGAGTTGCGCGACGAAGTCGAGAGCGAGGGGCTCGCGGTGATCGGCGCCCACTACGTGAGCTGCGCATCGCGACCGGCGCTGTTCGGTTCGGCCGAGGCCGAGCTCGAGGTGCTGCGCCACAACCTCGGCAACGTCCCGGTCTTCGGCTTCTTCGCCAATGGCGAGATCTCCGGAGGCCGCGTCCACGGGCACAGCGGCGTGCTGACGCTGTTCGTGCGAGAGAATCCGTGATCGGGCGCCAGCCGTCGGCCGATTCCCGACCGTGGTCGCCGGGAATGCGGGCATGGCGGCCGGGTTCCAGTAGCTTTGCCGTGGCCGGCATGCCTGCGGCGACTACGCGATGATGCCGGCCAGCCCAAAGGACATCGAGATGCATCCCACCCGACCGGCAGGACCCGCATGAGCAGCGCATTCGTCCCCTTCGAGCGCAAGATCATCGATCCGGCGCACATCGAGGCGCTGCTGGCCGACCTGCCCCGGCCGCTGGTCTTCACCAACGGCGTGTTCGACATCCTGCATCGCGGCCACGTCACCTATCTCGCCGAGGCCCGCGCCCTCGGCGCCTGCCTCGTGGTGGCGATCAACAGCGACGCGTCGGTACGCCGCCTCGGCAAGGATCCCGACCGGCCGATCAACGCGCTGGCCGACCGGCTGGCGGTGGTCGCGGCACTCGAATCGGTTCAGTGCGTGACCTGGTTCGAGGACGACACCCCGCTGGCGCTCATCAAGCACATCCAGCCCGAAGTGCTGGTCAAGGGCGGCGACTGGCCGATCGATCGCATCGTCGGCGCCGACGAGGTCCGCGCCCGCGGCGGCAGCGTCCACTCGATCCCCTTTCGCTACGAGCGATCCACCACGGAGCTGCTCGGCCGAATCAGAAGTTAGGAGCAGCGGACGAGCTGGCCACTGCGCAAATTCGCCATGGCGCGCATCCCGGCCTCGTCGAGCAGGCTCGCCGGGCCGCGCACCCGCAAGGTGACCCGCGTGGCGGCCGGATTCACGAAGCCGACCTCGGCGTCCTCGACACCGCGTGCGCGCAGCCGGTCGATGAGGAGATCGACGCTGTCCATCCGGTTGAACACACCGAGCGAGATCGCGAGGCGATAGGTGCCGTCCGGGATCAGGTAGATGTCACTCACCCCCTGCTCGCGCAATTGCTCGATCCGGCCCAGGGCCTGCTCGACGGTTTCGGACGGCGGCAGGTAGACGATATAGCCGCTGCGGTTCTCGACCGCGATCTCCTCGATGCTGGCCGCGCCCATGCCCTCGAGCTGGCTGCGGGCCGCCTCGGCCCGCACCCGGTCGAGACCGCGCAGGTCGAAGCAGGCCTGCGCGGCCGGATCGGCGCTGGCGAGCGCAGCCGGCCAGAGACCGCTCTCCATGTTGACGGGCAGCGTCGGCCCGGCCGGGCCCGCGCCGGACGCCGGAGCGGGACCGGTTCCCGTGGCGGAAGCGAGCCGGCCGTCGTCGCCGGCGAGCGCCGCGGTGATCGGCGGTTCGGCAAGCCCGAAAGGAAGCGCCGGCGCCACCGCGCCGGAGCCCGGCCCCGAAGCGCCGGCCGGCCGATCTCCATCGACGGCCGCGGCCGGGGACGCAGCGGGCTCCGGTGTCGGCGCGACCGCCGCATCGGACACTCCGGGCGCGCCCGGCAGGCCCGGCGACGCCGGCGTCGGAGGCATGGACGGCGGCGGCCCCGCCTGCGGACGGTCCGCGCCGTTGCCTGTCCTGCCCGTTTCGTTGCCGTTGCGGTTGCCGCCATTCGGACCGGGCGACGCAAGGCTCGGAGAAAGGGGGGATCCGCTGCGCGAAGCAGGCGCCGCGCGCTCCGGAACCGGCCCCGGACGATCCGCCGCGTCCCGCGCCGGCTCCCTGGCCGGTTCCTCGGCCTCGACGCGACCCGCCACCGCCCGCTCGGTCCGCGCCCGATCGCCCGGCCCGAGCACACGCAGGCGATCGGGGCCGACCTGGCGGCTCATGCGTTCCGGCTGGCGAACATCGCCGGTGATCGGAACGAGCCAGCCCTGCCCCCATGCGAAGGCGAGCAGGTTGGCCGCGATCAGCAACAGCAGTGCGATGCGCATCGTGGCGCCCTCAGAACCCGTGAATGCATCGGACGCGCCCGAGCGGTGCGCCAGGGCGGTTCCGATCGAGGCGCAAAGCGCAGCCATGTCGGGCGACATGGCGAGCATTTGCAACGATGAGCGGGGCCGCCATGGCGTGACGAGCGGGCGTGGAGGGTGCGTTCACGGGTTCTCAGCCAGTCGCATCGAAGCGCATGGAAACCTCGCCGACCGAGTAGGCGCGCTCGCCCTGCGCGTCGCGGATGCGCAGGGCCCCCTGCGCATCGATACCGAGCGCCATGCCGCGGGCGATCTCGTTCGTGGCATCGCGCAGCACGACCGGCCGACCGGCCACCGCATCGAACTGCCGCCAGCGCTCGGCGAAGGCCGCCAGGCCATGCGAGACGAAGTCCTCGAAGGCGACCCAGACCGCGAGGGCGCATGGGCGCATCAGCTCGTCCGCGTCGATCGGCACGACGGTATCGAACAGGCCCACCGGCACGAGCGCATCCATCGGGCCCTGCGCATCATCGATGTCCGGCGGCCTGCGCAGGTTCAGGCCGATCCCTGCGACGACCCGCTCGACGCCGCCCTCGCGCCGCGTCTCGACGAGGATTCCCCCCGCCTTGCCGTTGCCCCGGACGAGGTCGTTGGGCCATTTCACGCGAATATCGGGAACCATGCCGACGAGCGATTCGGCGAGCGCGATGCCGACCGCGAGCGAGAAGCCGGCGAGCGGCGCAGTGCCGCCGCCGGCCCGGCGCTCGAGCGCGATCGAGAAGGTCAGGGCGCCTTGCGGATCGGATACCCAGCGCCGGCCCCGCCGGCCGCGGCCGGCGACCTGGCGATCGGCGCGCAGCACGATCGGACCGCGCGGCGCGGCGCCGAATCCCTCGGCAAGAAGCGCGTCGTTGGTCGAGCCGATCTCGGCCACGCGGCGCCATTCGATTCCCGACGATCTTCCCACTCCGTCGTCCGGCGAAACGTCGATTGTGGTGTTCACCGCGGAATCATATCCTGTCGCCGTCCCCATCCAACATTCGGGCGCATCCGCACCCGTCGGCCTTGATCTCGCGCGACCAGTCACCACGCGGCTCCGCAAGCCTCGCGATCCTGACGCTGGCAGCCGTTGCGGCCATCGTCTACGCGACGCTCTACCCTTTCTCGGGGTGGCGACCCTGGTCCTCGCTGCGGGCGGTCGGTTTCGGCTTCCTCTTCGAACCCTGGTCACGCTACTGGACGCGGTTCGACCTGGTGCTCAACGTCGCGATGTACGTGCCGCTCGGCATCATGCTCGCTTCGCTGCTGCGCCGGCGCCTGCCGGCGTGGCTGGCGGCGATGCTCACCCTGCTGGCCGCCGCCACGCTCTCGCTGTTGCTCGAATGGCTGCAGACCCTGCTACCGGGGCGCGTGCCTTCGCGCCTGGACTGGGCGGCGAACACCGTCGGCGCGCTTGCCGGGATCGGACTGGCGTTCGCGAGCGAGCGCCTGGCCGCCACGCGCTGGGGCCGGCGGATGGGCGCGAACCCTCGTCGGCATCTCCTCGACGACGGCGCCGCCGAACTCGGCCTTGCGCTGCTCTTCGCCTGGCTGGTCGCGCAGGCGGCGCCACAGGTGATCGGCTTCGGCACCGGACGGCTCGGCGATGGCGCCTTCCTCGCGTTCGGCATCGATCCGACCGCGATCGCCGCATGGCGCATGCCCGCGCGCCTCGCCCGGCTCGCCGAGGGCGTAGGCGTGTTCCTGTCGGTCATCGCGATCGGCGCTCTGGTGCGCGCGGTCATGCGCCCGCCGGCCCGCTGGTTCGCGATCACCATGGCCTGCCTTTTCGCCGCCGCCGCGGTGCGCGCGGCCGGCGCCCACTGGCTGCCGGACCCGCAGGCGCCTTTCGGCTGGCTGTCGGCGGCGCCCCAGGGCGGCCTGCTTCTTTCCCTGCCCGCGCTGCTCGCCTGCGGATGGCTCGATCGCCGCCATGCGATCGCCGTGGGGATCCTTGCGCTGGCCGCCGCCACCACGCTGCACAACCTGACCCCGGCGACCGACTACCAGCGCACGATGATCGCCGCCGCCGACCAGGGAGAGTGGGCGAACGTCATGGCGCTGATCGCCGCGATCGGCTTCGCCTGGCCCTATGCGGCGATCGCCTTTCTCGGCTCGCGACTGGCGGCACTGCGCCGGGCGACGACTATAATCGACGCCTCATGAGTTACTACCAGCGTCACATCTTCTTCTGCGTCAATCAGCGCGACGATGACACGCGGCCGTGCTGCGCGGCGTCCGGCTCGGCGGACCTGCAGGCCTACGCCAAGGAGCGCTGCAAGGAGCTCGGCCTGCTCGGCGCCGGAGCGCTGCGCGTCAACAGGTCGGGCTGCCTCGACCGCTGCGAACTCGGCCCGGTGGCCGTGGTCTATCCGGAAGGCGTCTGGTACCAGGTCTTCGACCGGCAGGACATCGACGAGATCGTCGAGTCCCATCTCGCCGGCGGGAAGCCGGTCGAGCGCCTGCGACTCGAATGAACGCCGCCACCGAAACGGTGGCCATCGCCGGCCCCGCCGGCCGCATATCGACCGCGTACGACGCGCCCGCCGGCACGATGCGCGGCATCGCGGTGATCGCCCATCCGCATCCCCTGTACGGCGGCACCCGCGACAACAAGGTCGTGCAGACGATCGCCCGCGCGCTCGTCGCCGAGGGCCATGCCTGCTGGCGTCCCGACTTCCGCGGCGTCGGCGAATCGGAGGGTACGCACGACGAGGGCCGCGGCGAGACCGAGGATCTGCTCGCCGTCGTCGCGCATGCGCGCGCCGCCGCGGGGGCCGATCTCCCGCTCGTGCTCGGCGGCTTCTCCTTCGGTTCCTTCGTGCAGACCCGCGTGGCCCGACGTCTTGCCGGCGAAGGCCGGCCTGCCGCCCGCATGATCCTCATCGGCGTGGCCGCCTCGCGCTTCGCCGTCGAACCGGTGCCGGCCGAGAGCCTGGTGATCCACGGCGAGCTCGACGATGTCGTCCCGCTCGCCGCGGTGCTCGACTGGGCACGCCCGCTGGAGCTTCCGGTGGTCGTCATCCCGGGCGCAGACCACTTCTTCCATCGACGTCTCGGCCTGCTCAAGCGGCTGGTGCGCGAATCGATCGCGGGGGCGCCGCCAGGCGCCGGAGCGCGGTGATGGAGGACATCGGCGATCGTCCGGTACGCACCGCCCTCGGCACGGCCGAACTGCGGACCGGGCGCGCCGACCTGTCGCCGCGCCAGCGACAGATCCTCATCCTGTGCGACGGTCGCCGCCGGATCCGCGCGCTGGCCCGCTGCTTTCCGGAGCCGGACTTCGCAGCCGAGCTGGCCGAGCTCGAGGCTCGGGGCTTCGTGTACCGGGGCGCGTCGCCGGTCATGCCGGCCGCGCCGGCCGACGGACTCGCCAGCGCCCCCGAGGATGCCGCGCTCGGCACCCTGCGCCGTCGGCTGGTGCAGGCCTGCGCCGATGCCCTCGGAGACGCCGGCGAGGCATTCGTCGAGCGCATCGGCCGCGCGCGCTCGCGCGCCGAGCTGCGCCGCCTCGTGCCGGCGATGATGGCCGCGGTTGCCGCGACACGCGACGCCGATGCGGCGCGGGCGCTGCGCGAACGGATCGAGCCGCTGTGAACGCCGGCCCCGCAGCCAACGGCTTCGACGAGCTCGCGGTGTTCGAGCGCACCGAGACGGGCGACGCGGCGCTGGCCGCACCGCCACCGGGACTCGATCGGGCGAGCCTGCGGCTGCTGATGCTGATCGACGGCCAGCGCAGCCTTGCCGACCTGCCTCGCTTTGCCCGCGCCGGCGAGCTCGACCGCATCGTCGGCATGCTGCGCCGACGCGGCCTGGTGGAGCTGCGCGGCCAGGCCGCTCTGCCCGATGCCCAGGCCCGCCAGCGGCGCCTCGCCAGCGAGCGCGCGATGCTCGAGGACATGAAGCGCCAGCTGCGCGGCGTCTTCAACCGCGAGCTCGGGCACGCCGGCGAGATCTGGGAGGCGCGGGTCGCCGACTGCGTCAGCATCGAGGTCCTGCGCCAGGTGCTGCGCGAGGCGATCGACGTCCTCTACTTCCGCGGCGGCGGCGAGCCGGCCCGGCGGGTCGTCGCCCTGGTCAAGCCGCTGTTCCGGCAGCCCCCCGAGGGCGTCTGACGCACTCCCGCCTCTGGACCTGGCGGGCGCGGACATCCCTATAATGTCAGGTTTTAGAGGAGCATTGATGTACAAGCTCTTGTCTTTTCTCGTAATTTCCCTGTTCGCATCGCTTGGCATCGGCACCGGGATCGCCCATGCGCAGGTCAGTCCGCCGGAGATCGCGGGCAAGGCCTGGATCCTGGTCGACATGAGTACCGGCCAGGTGCTCGCCGAGCACAACGCCGACGAACGCTTCGAGCCGGCATCGCTCACCAAGGTGATGACCGCTTACGTGGTCTTTCGGGCCCTGACCGAGAAACGGATCGATCCTGAGCAGCGCCCGCCGGTGTCGGAGCGCGCCTACAAGGCGATCGGCTCGCGGACCTTCGTCGAGCCCGCCTCGCCGGCCCGTATCGAGGACCTGCTGCGCGGGATGATCGTGCAGTCCGGCAACGACGCCTCGATCATCCTCGCCGAGGCGGTTGCCGGCACCGAGGAGGGGTTCGCACAGATCATGAACCAGACCGCGGAACGGATGGGCATGACGAACACCCAGTTCCGCAACTCGACCGGCCTGCCCGCCCCCGAGCACTACTCGACCGCCCGGGATCTCGCGACCTCGGCCATGAACCTGATCCGCGACTTCCCCGAGTACTACCCGCTCTACTCGGAGAAGTCGTTCACCTACAACAACATCAAGCAGGGCAATCGCAACCGCCTGCTCTACGTCGATCCGACTGTCGACGGCATGAAGACGGGCTACACCGAGGCGGCGGGCTACTGCCTGATCTCCTCTGCGATTCGCCCGCAGCCGGGTACCAGCATCCAGCGCCGGCTCCTGTCGGTCGTGCTCGGTACCGCTTCGATGGCGGCCCGCGCGATCGAGTCCCAGAAGCTGCTCAACTACGGCTTCCAGAACTTCGACGCGGTCGAGGTCTACGCGACCAACCAGGCGGCAGGCAGCTACACGGTCTGGAAGGGCAACGCCAACGTCGTCACCGGCGGCTTCGAGGATGCGGTACGGGTGTCCGTGCCCAAGGGCCAGGCGAAGAAGGTACAGGCCGAGATCGAGCACATCCAGCCGCTGGTCGCGCCGATCGTCAAGGGCCAGCGCATCGGCACCCTGCGCGTGCGCTACGATGGCGAACTGCTCGCGGAACGCCCGCTCCTCGCGAACGAGGACGTCGCTGCAGCGGGCATCCTGGGCCGGCTCTGGGACAGCCTGAAGATGCTGATCCTGCGCCAGTGAGGCCGTCGACCGGAGAAAGCGCACCATGAGCGAGCAGACCGTCTACCTCGATGGGCAGTACCTGCCGCTGGCCGAAGCACGAGTGCCGGTCCTCGACCGGGGTTTCATCTTCGGCGACGGCGTCTACGAGGTTGTGCCGGTGTACGCCGGCCGGGCGTTTCGCTGGCCGCAGCACCGGGCCCGGCTCGGTCGCAGCCTCGCCGCGATCCGGATCGCCGACCCGCTCGGGGCGGCAGGCTGGGACGCGCTCGTGCGCGAGCTCGTCGGCCGCCATCCCTGGCCCGACCAGTTCGTCTACATCCAGGTCACCCGGGGGGTCGCCCCGCGCGCCCATCCCTTTCCGGCCGACGCCACGCCGACCGTCTTCGCGATGAGCAGCGAGCTGAAAGCCCCGGCGGCGGCCTTGCTCGAGAAGGGCGTATCGCTCGCCTCGCTTCCCGACGAGCGCTGGCTGCATTGCGACATCAAGTCGACCTCGCTGCTGGGCAACGTGCTCGCCCGGCAGGCCGCCATCGACGCCGGCGCGCACGAGTGCGTGATGTTCCGCGACGGCTTCCTGACCGAGGGCGCGGCGAGCAACGTCTGGGTCGCGCGCGATGGCGTGGTGCGCGGCGTGCCGGCCGGGCCCCTCGCGCTCGAGGGGATCCGGGTCGGGCTGATCGAGTCGCTCTGCGCGGCCGAGGGCATCGCCTTCGAGCGGCGCCGCATCCACCGCGACGAGCTCGGCCGCGCCGACGAGCTGATGATCAGCTCGGCAACGCAGGAGATCCTGCCGGTCACCCTGCTCGACGGCAAACCGGTGGGCAACGGCATCCCGGGCCCGCTCCACCGGCGCCTGCACCAGGCCTACCAGCGGGCCAAGTCGGATCCGGCGATCGCCGGCTGGTCGTGAACGATAGGGCCGACGGGGCCGGTAACCCGGGCAGCGAGCGGGCCTTCGACCGGCTCGAGCAACTGCTCGATTTCCCGGTCGATTTCCCGCTCAAGGTCATCGGCGCGCGCGTCGACGAATTCGCCGACACGGTCACCGGCATCATCCTCGCGCATGTCCCCGACTTCGATCCCGGCACCACGCGGATGCGAGTGTCCTCGAAAGGCAACTGGCTCAGCGTGTCGGTGACGATCAGGGCGCAGTCGCGCGCGCAGCTGCAGGCGCTGCACGACGCCCTGGCGGCCCACCCCCTGGTGCGGGTGGTCCTGTAGCCGCCATACTCACGGCTTCGGATTCGGGTGCAGGGCAAGGCGGGGCGACGCAGACAGTACGGTTGTACGGCAAGGCGCCCCAACGCGGCCATGCGCCCGAAGGCGAAGCCGTTCAGCGGCGGTTGAGGGTGGCCATCACCTGCCCCTGCGCAAGCAGTTCCAGCCGATCCCGCGAGATCCGGTAGCTGTCCGTCGAGCTCAGTGCGGCGACCATGCGCCGCTCGGCGATGCCGGCCTCGCCGTCGCAGGCCATCTTGGTGGACTGGTCGATGCGGAACTGCACTTCCTCGTCCCGGACCCGGTAGCGCCCGCCCATGCGATTGCAGCCGACGCCGGCCGAGAACGCCCCGCGGCCGTCCTGCTCCTGCTCGAAGTTGAGCAGGTTCGCCTCCGGGCGGGCGTCCTTCGGCACCGGCTTGCCGAGAACCTCGGCGAAGCTCCACTGGCTGCCCGACAGGCCGCTCGAGAACAGGCGGCCGAGAATGCCGCCACCGCCGCGCGGCGCGCTTTCTTCACCCGGGCCTCCGGTCTGGGCGCATCCGGCGAGCGCCGCGATACCGAGCACCAGGACGCTGCGGCGCAGGATGACGGGCCGGGGTGCACCGGCGGGGGGCTGGATTCTGGGCATCATCGGCTGGGGCTCCGGACGAAACGATGCCCGATCATGCCATGATCGGGCCTCGACCCCCGATGCCACGGCCCGACCCCACGCATGGATACTCCGCCGAACCCGATCCTCGTCCGCCGGCTCGGCCTCGTTCCCTACCTGCCGACGCTCGAGGCGATGCGCGAGTTCACCCGGCTTCGCGATGCGTCGAGCATCGACGAGATCTGGCTGCTCGAGCATCCCGCGGTATTCACCCAGGGTATCGCTGGCCGAGCCGCCTTCGTGCACGATCCGGGAGGCATTCCGGTGGTGGCGACCGAGCGTGGCGGCCAGGTCACCTACCATGGCCCGGGCCAGCTGCTCGCCTACCTCCTGATCGACCTGCGCCGGCGCCGGCTCGGACTACGCGACTTCGTCTGCCTGATCGAGCAGGCGACGATCGACTATCTCGGCTCGGTCGGCATCGCCGCGGGCCGCCGCGAGCACGCCCCCGGCGTCTACCTGCGCGACGCCGGTCCGCAAGGCGGAGCCGAGGCCAGGGGCGCCAAGATCGCCTCGCTCGGCCTGAAGATCAGCCACGGTCGCAGCTATCACGGGCTCGCGCTGAACGTCGCCATGGACCTCGAGCCCTTCGGGCGCATCGACCCCTGCGGCATGCCGGGGCTCGCCGTGACCGACATGCGCAGCCAGGGCGTGGCGCGCAGCGTCGCGGCCACCGGCGACGAGCTTGCCGCCAGGCTGCTGTCCCGACTCGGAGCCGGACCCGCTCCGGCATCGGCGACAATATCGTCGTCGCCCCATCCACTGCAGGCCGAATCATGATCGACACGCCCGACCCGTTGCGCCCGATTCCCGACCCGGGGCTCAAGCAGAAGGCCGCGGCCAAGACCGCGCGGATTCCGATCAAGGTGATACCGGCGACCGAGGCCCTGCGCAAGCCCGACTGGATCCGGGTGAAGCCCGCCAGCGTCGACAGCCGCTTCTATGACATCAAGCGGATCCTGCGCGAGCATCGGCTGCACACGGTCTGCGAGGAGGCCGCCTGCCCGAACATCGGCGAATGCTTCGGCAAGGGCACCGCGACCTTCATGATCATGGGCGACAAGTGCACCCGTCGCTGCCCCTTCTGCGACGTCGGCCACGGCCGGCCCGATGCCCTCGATGCCGCCGAGCCGGTCAACCTGGCGCGGACCATCGCCGCGCTGCGGCTGCGCTACGTGGTGATCACGAGCGTCGATCGCGACGACCTGCGCGACGGCGGCGCCGCGCACTTCGTCGACTGCATCCGCCAGGTCCGGGAGCTGTCGCCGGCCACCCGCATCGAGGTCCTGGTGCCCGACTTCCGCGGCCGGCTCGACCGAGCGCTCGGGATCCTCGAAGCCGCGCCGCCCGACGTGATGAACCACAACCTCGAAACCGTGCCAAGGCTGTATCGCGAAGCCCGCCCCGGATCCGACTACGCGCATTCGCTCAGGCTGCTGCAGGAGTTCAGGCGCAGGGTGCCGGGCGTGCCGACCAAGTCGGGCCTGATGGTCGGCCTCGGCGAGACCGACGAGGAAATCCTCGAAGTGATGGCCGACATGCGCGAGCACGACATCGACATGCTCACCATCGGCCAGTACCTCGCCCCGTCGAACGCTCACCTGCCGGTGCGCCGCTACGTCCATCCCGACACCTTCGCGATGTTCGGCGCCCGGGCCCGCGAGATGGGTTTCAGCCATGCCGCCGTCGGCGCGCTGGTGCGGTCCTCCTACCATGCCGACGAGCAGGCCCACGCCGCCGGCATCGCGACCGGATGAGGCCGCCGCGCGCGAAAGCAATCGGGACGATCTCGATCGGCGGCATCACGGCGCTCGGCGCTGCCGCGCTGCTCGTCGCGCGCCCGGCGGCGGCGCACGAACCGCAGCTCGAGGAGATCCGGGTCACCGGCCACTACGACAACTCCGTGGGCTCGTCCGATGCGGCCTCGCAGGGCGTGATCGGCGCGGGGCTGCTCGAGAATCGCCCCGCCCTGCGTACCGGCGAGATCCTCGAGTACGTGCCGGGCATGATCGTGACCCAGCACTCGGGCGACGGCAAGGCGAACCAGTATTTCCTGCGCGGCTTCAACCTCGACCACGGCACCGACTTCGCGACGCGTGTCGACGGCATCCCGGCGAACCTGCCGACCCATGGCCATGGTCACGGCTATACCGATCTGAACTTCCTGATGCCCGAGCTGGTCGAGCGCATCGGCTACCGCAAGGGCCCCTACTTCGCCGACAACGGGGATTTCTCCACCGCCGGATCGGCCGACATCGTGCTGCGCGACAGCCTCGCGCGGCCGCTCGCCTCGCTCTCCGTGGGCAACCACGGCTTCGGCCGCCTGTTCGCGGCGGGATCGGTGGCCACGGGCACCGGGAACTGGCTCGCGGCGTTCGAACATCAGGTTCGCGACGGTCCATGGGTGGAGCCCGCCGACCTTCGCCGCGACAATGCCCTGCTGCGCTACAGCGAGCGCCGTGGCGCCGACCGCTTCAGCGTCACCGGGATGTTCCACGACTCGCGCTGGCGCGCCACGGACCAGGTGCCGCTGCGCGCGATCGAATCCGGACTGATCGATCGCTTCGGTTCGATCGATCCCAGCGACGGCGGCCGGACCCGGCGCGCCAGCCTGTCGGCGAACCTGCACCGCCATCTGGACGGCGGCAGCTTCGAGGCGCGGGCCTGGGTGCTTGCGTACCGGATGAGCCTGCTGTCGAACTTCACCTACTTCCTCGAGGATGCGCTCGAAGGCGACCAGTTCGAGCAGACCGACTGGCGCCGCGCTACCGGCGGCGAGCTGCGCCGCTCCTGGGCAGCCCGGCTCGGCGGCCTCCCGATGCGCAATTCGGTCGGCCTGCAGTGGCGGCATGACCGGATCAGCGTCGGCCTGCACAAGACCCGCGGCGGCCAGCGGCTCGACACGGTGCGCGAGGACTCGGTGCGTCAGACGAGCGCCGCGGCCTACGCCGAGAGCGAGATTGCCTGGCAGCCGTGGCTGCGCACCATCGCCGGCCTGCGCTTCGATCGCTACTGGTTCGATGTCGAGGCGATGCAGGCGGCGAACACGGGCGCAGCCCATGCGGGCCGGATGTCGCCGAAGCTCTCGGCGATCCTCGGGCCCTGGTCCGGCACCGAGCTCTTCCTCAACTGGGGACGGGGCTTCCACAGCAACGACGGTCGCGGCACCGTGACCCGCATCGACCCGAATACCGGCGATCCGGCCGAGCCGGTTCCCGGCCTGGTGCCGGCCAGCGGCTTCGAGCTCGGAATGCGCACCGAAGCGATCGCGGGCCTGCAGAGCTCGCTCGCGCTCTGGCAGCTGGAGACCGACTCCGAGCTGGTCTTCGTCGGCGACGCGGGCACCACCGAAGCGGGCCGGCCCGCCCGCCGCCGGGGCATCGAGCTGAGCAACCGCTATACGCCCCGCCCCTGGCTGCTGATCGACGCCGACCTCGCCTGGACGCGCGCCCGCTTCACCGATGCCGATCCGGCCGGCGATCGCATCCCCGGTGCGGTCGAACGGGTCGCCTCGCTGGCCGTCACCCTGCGCGAGAGCGAGCGCTGGCTCGCCAGCCTGCAGTTGCGCCATCTCGGCTCACGTCCGCTCGTCGAGGACGACTCGGTGCGCGCCGGCTCGACCACCCTGGTGAACCTGCGTCTCGGCTGGCGGGTCCATCGCAATGCCCGCCTGCAGCTCGACGTCTTCAATCTCCTCGATCGCAAGGCGAACGACATCGAGTACGCCTACGAGTCGCGCCTGCCCGGCGAAGCCGGCCCGGTCTTCGACCGCCATGTCCACCCGGTCGAACCCCGGGCGGCGCGCCTGTCGCTGCTGCTCGACTTCTGATCCAGAAGCCTGCGCGGCGAAAGCGTCGCCGGCTGCTAGGGTTGCAGCGACTCGACCAGGAAGCGCTGGGCCGCGCTGCGCGCCGCCGGCATGTTCAGGACCCGCTGCGGGGCGTTGCCCAGCAGCAGGACTTCGGCGCGCGGGTTGTTGCGCAGCAGCGGGCCGCAGTGGCCGACCGGATCGGGCAGGCCCACCCAGCTGTTGGCCGACGAGAAGAGCGGGTCGCGGGCGCTGATCACGTTGAGCACCGGGCGCCCCGGGGGCAGGCGGGTGCCATGCTCCTTGACGAAGAAGTTGTTCTCGCAACTCCAGCCGAACAGGAGGCGGGCGCTGAACTCGGGGCCGTCGTAGCGGGCCGCCGCAACCGCGCCCTCCTCGATGCCCGCGAGCGCGAGACGACTGGTGTCGGCCCAGTCGGCGCCGGTCAGGGCCTGCAGGGCGAAGACGATCTCGGTGCGGCGCAACTCGTGGATGCGCTCGTAGCTGTCCTTGTCGACGGGCGAGGTGTAGGTGAGCCGGCTCTGCAGCTGCATGCTGTCGGCGGCGATGCTCGCGATGCCGAGCGTCTCGGCCAGCCACAGCTGCCACTCCTTCAGCGCCGGCGAGATGCCGGCCGCCCCGTGCATCACCACCACGACCGGCACCCGGGCGACGGCGCGGCCCTTCGCGCCGGCGAGCGTTCCGCTGTAGACCGCCCCGCCGGTGGCGCGCGACGGAATCGCCACCCAGGCCTGGTCGACCACCGCCCGGGCCGAGACATTGGAATGGCTCCAGGATGAACCGCGCACCGCGCCGTCGGGCGCTACCGGCCCGGAAGAACAGGCTGCCAGCAGGGCCATGAGGCCGGCGGCACATGCGAGGACAACGCGCTGCATTCGATCACTCCGAGGATGGTGCGTCCACGAGACGCCGTGGCGATGACCGGTCGCGGCCCCCCCGCCGCGCCGGCGCTACGGTACGGGAATATAGCGGACATCGCGGCCGGCGCAGCACGTCCGCGCGCCGCCGGGCGGCCGGCCCGCCCCGCTCGCGCTATCCTTGGCGCAGGAACCCACCCGCCATCCCCCGAGGAGACAATCACCATGGAACTCTATTTCGCACCGGGCGCATGCTCCTTCGTGCCGCATGTCGGACTCGAGATCGTCCGCCAGAAAACCGGCGAAGGCTTCGAGCCGAAGCTGATCAAGCTGCACAAGGGCGAGCACCAGACCCCCGAGTACCTCGCGATCAACCCCGAGGGGCAGGTGCCGGTGCTCGTGGTCGACGGCAAGCCCCTGACCCAGATCCTCGCGATCGCCGACTACCTCGACCACCGATTCCCGAAGGCGGGCCTGCTCCCGACCGACCCCTGGGAGCGCGCGCAGGCGATCTCGACGCTCGCCTGGTTCAACAACACGCTGCATCCGACCTTCACGCACGTGTTCATGCCGCACAAGTTCAGCGACGACAAGGACGTCCAGCAGAAGATTCGCAGCCATGCGGTCGGCAGCTATCGCGGCCTGCTCGAGAAGCTCCAGGGACGGATCGCGGCCGGCGGCCCGATCTGGAGCCGGACGGAAGCGAGCCTGCATGACGCCTACGCCTTCACGCTGCTGCGCTGGGCCGGCTTCGCCGGCATCGACCCCGCCTCGCTGCCGGGCCTCAAGGCGTACGTCGAGAGCAGGATGAGCATGGAACCGATGGCCGCCGCGATGGCCCGCGAACGGGTTGCCCTGGACACCTACAAGCCGGCTGCCTGAAAGCGGCTTCGGATTCGGGGGCAGGGCAAGGCGGGGCGCCGAAGACAGTACGGTTGTACGGCAAGGCGCCCCAACGCGGCCATGCGCCCGAATCCGAAGCCGCCTAGTGTGGTGAATGAGGCAGGACGATCCAGCCGGTGCGGCCCTCAGTGGCGAAGCCGATCTCGACACCGTGGGGCAGGCACAGGCGGGTGCGGCCATGGCCGAAGGGCAGGCCGGCGACCACCGGTGTGCGGGTATGCCCGCGTAGCCAGCGCAGCACCGATGCCATGTCGAAGCCGCCGTCGACGTCGGTGCTGCGATAGCCGTTGAACTCGCCGAGCAGAATCACCCGCTGGGCGTCCAGCACCCCGGCATGCAGGAGCTGGATGAGCATCCGCTCGATGCGGTACGGCTGCTCGTGGACATCCTCGAGGAACAGGATGCCGCGCTCGACCCTCGGCAACCAGGGCGTGCCGAGCATGGCGCACACGAGCGCGAGATTGCCGCCCCAGAGCACGCCCCGCTCGTCGATCCCGGCCGGTCCCGAGGCCCTGAAGCCGAGCACCTCGAGGCGACCCGCCATCGCATCGTCGAAGGTATCGACGGTGTTCTGGTCGAGCGTCTCGAACTCGCCGCCGAAGTCGGCGAGCAGCGCCGGCCCGGACCAGGTCGGCGCGCCGGCGCGAGCCAGCATCGCGAGCTGGAAGGCGGTGAAGTCGGAATACCCGACCCAGCGCTTGCCCGACGCGGCGAGGCGATCGAAGGGCAGGTCCGCCAGGATCCGGCTCAGGCCGTAGCCGCCGCGCGTGATCATCGCGATCGGCTCGGCCGCCGCCGCCGCGCGCTCGAAGGCGGCGATGCGCATCCGGTCGGTGCCCGCGAAACGCATGCTGCGCGCGAGCGCGGCCCGGTCGAGGCGAGGCGCGTAGCCGCGCCGGCGCAGGTTCGCGAGACCGCGCTCGACGCGCGGATCGCCCGCGGGGATCGCGCCCGCCGGCGAGAAGAGGTAGATGCCGTCTGCGGGGGCCGGTTTCGTCATCGCCCGCAGTCTGCCATGAATCGGCCGCCGGCCTGCGGCTACACTAGCGTATCGGGAACGAAGCCGCGCGGCGCCCTCTCGGGCGCCAGCATGGCAGATCGGGGATTCGGATGATCCGCAACGAGGATGGCAAGCGTCTCGTCGCACGCGTGAAGCAGATCCTGCTCTCGCCCAGGCAGGCATGGCCGGAGATCGAGCGCGAACCAGGCACGATCGGGGGCATCTACCGGGAATACCTCGTCTGGCTCGCGCTGGTACCGGCCATCGCGGGATTCGTCGGCGCATCGATCATCGGCTACCAGAGCCTCGGCTTCGGCGGCCGCCTGGGGCTGGGTGCCGGCCTCGTCCAGCTTCTGGTCGGGCTCGTCCTGACCCTGGTCGGGGCATACGTCGTGAGCCTCGTGGTCGACTGGCTCGCCCCGAAGTTCGGCGGTACGCCGAACCGGCTCGCGGCCTTCAAGCTGGTCGCCTACGCTTCCACCGCGGCCCTGGTGGGCGGCATATTCGCGATCGTGCCGCTGCTCGGCCTGCTGAGCCTGCTCGCGGCGATCTATTCGATCTACCTGCTCCACCTCGGCCTGCCGGTGCTGATGAAGAATCCGCCGGACCGGACGCTGCTCTACACGATCACGGTGGTCGTCTGCGCCGTCGTCGTGAACCTGCTGGTCGCGGCGATCGCCGGCTGGTTCCTGCCCGGCCCGGCCCGGCCCGGCCAGACCGACATCAGCCTCGAATCCCGCCAGGACGGCGCTGCCCTGACGGCCGCCAAGGTCGAGGAGCTCGGCCGGCGCATCGAGGAGATGGGCCGGCGCATCGAGGCGGCCGGACGCAGCGGCGAGGTCGAGCAACTCGCCCGCGCCAGCCGCGAAGCGGTCGGCGAGATGGCGCGCGGCACCGGCGGGCGCAAGCCGCTCGATGCCGCGCAGCTGAAGGCGGTGCTGCCCGAATCAGTGGGCGGCATGAAGCGCGGCGGCTACGAGGCCGAATCGCGCAGCATGATGGGCCTGAACATGTCGACGGCCAAGGCGAGCTATCAGGACGAGACCCGCTCGCTCAGGCTCGAGATCATCGACACCGGCAGCGCCGCCGGCCTGCTGTCGGGCATCGCCGGCTGGGCCAACGTGCTGGTCGACCGCGAGACCGACACCGCCACCGAGAAGACCTGGCGCAGCGGCGATCGGGTGATCAACGTGCGGACCGAGAAGGACGGCAGTCGGGCCGATTACAAGCTGCTGCTGCCCAACGGCATCGTGATCGAAGCCCGCGGCCGACACATGAGTCTCGAGGACGTGACGGCGGTGGTCGCCGGCCTCGATCTGCGCGAGCTCGAAGCAACCGAGTGATTCGCGCCTCCGGAGGAGGAAACACCATGGCAGGAAACGGATCGGATCGCGCCGGCGTCGCGATCGTCACCGGCGCCGGCACCGGCATCGGGCGGGCAGCCGCCCTGGCCCTGCTCGCCGATGGCTGGCGAGTGGTGCTGGCGGGGCGACGCCAGACCCTGCTCGAGGAACTCGCGGCACAGGCCGGCGCCGACCGGGCGCTCGCCCTGCCGACCGACGTATCCGACCCGAAGGCGGTGGCGCGGCTGTTCGCCGGCGCCCGCGACGCCTTCGGCCGGGTCGACCTGCTGTTCAACAATGCCGGCATGGGCGCTCCGCCCGTTCCCCTCGAGGAGCTTAGCCCGGAGCAATGGCGTCAGGTCGTCGACGTCAACCTCTCGGGCATGTTCTATTGCGTGCAGGAAGCCTTCCGGATCATGAAGGCGCAGGACCCACGCGGCGGACGGATCATCAACAACGGCTCCATCTCCGCACATGCGCCGCGGCCCCATTCGGCCCCCTACACCGCGACCAAGCATGCGGTGACCGGCCTGACGAAGTCCGCTTCGCTCGATGGCCGGGCCTACGACATCGCCGTCGGCCAGATCGACATAGGCAACGCCGCCAGCGAGCTGACGGCACGCATGGCCAGGGGCGTGCCGCAGGCCGATGGCCGGATCGCGCCCGAGCCCCTGATGGACGTCGACCAGGTCGGCCGGGCGGTGGCCCAGATGGCGGCGCTGCCGCTCGAATCGAACATCCAGTTCATGACCATCATGGCCACGAAGATGCCCTTCGTCGGCCGCGGCTGAGGCGGCTTCGGATTCGGGCGCATGACCGCGTTGGGGCACCTTGCCGTGCAACCGCACTGTCTTCGGCGCCCCGCCACGGCCGCGCTGGCAGGCGCGGCCGGTCTCGCCGGCGCAAAGCAGTGCTTCGCGAATTCCCGGCTCGACTCCTGCGCCCGAATCCGAAGCCGCGAGACGCTTCAGCCGGCCGCGGTTGCCGGCCGATCGAGCTCCTTGCGCAGGCGCGAGCGCAGCCGCTCGACATCGGTCCCGCCGATCAGGGTGGCGGCGATCGTGCCGTCGCGCCCGACGATGAAGCGGGTGGGCGTGCCCGGAATCGGGCCGAAGGCCTCCAGCACATCACCCATCGGATCGAGCGCCACCACGAAGGGCAGGCGATTGCGATGGGCATAGGCGATCACATGGTCGGGCCGGTCGTAGGGCATGGCGACGGCGATCGTCGTCAGCCCTTGCGGGGCGAGCTCGCGCGACAGCGCCGAGATCTCGGGCATCTCGCGCACGCAGATCACGCAGCTCGTGGCCCAGAACTCAACCATCACCACCTTGCCCCGCAGTTCGGCGAGCTCGATGCGGCGTCCGTCGATGGCATTGAAGACCACATCCGGCGCCGGCTTGCGGGTCATGAGCCACTGCCAGCCCGCCCAGGCGGCAAGGCCCGCGCCGAGCAGCAGCACCACGGCAAGGGCCGTGCGCATCCGCCCCGGGGCCGGGATTTTCGATTCCGACATGGTCGAGAGTCCGTGCATGGATCGGATGCGCCCTGACGATGCGCCAGTGCGGTTCCGGTCGAAGCGCGCCTAGTCTACCGGTGCTTCGTCGGCAGCCGGCTCGGTGATGTGCCAGCGCTCGCCGCCGCGGACCCGCAGCGGAGGACAGTCGATCGCGGCGGCAACGGCGGCGAGAAACGCCTGGAAGCGGGGATCGTCGGCATCGCGGGCAAGCGCCCCGAGCGCCTTGAGGAGCGCCGGTTTCTGCAGGGGAGTGATCGACGCCAGGACTTCGAGCGCCCGGGCGAGCGAGGCGGCATCGGCACGCTCCGAAGTCGATACGGGCGGTGCGATGCCGAGGCTGGCGGCGGCGCGCGAGACCGCCTCGCGCGTGCCGCGGGCGGACTGCTGGCCGATCGCGGCGGCCAGCCCGAAGAGCTCGGCCAGCGCTCGACGCAGCTCATCGGGGGCGGGCTCGCGCCCCGGCTCGACCGGCAGCAGCCGATGACGCACCAGGGTGAAATAGACCCATTCCGTCTTGTCGATGCGGCCGTCAGCCTGTACCGCCTCGCGGCAGTCATCGAGCAGGCGCTCGTGCAGATCCCGCGGCCAGGGCCGCAAGCGGGCTGTGAGGACCTCGAGCAGCGGCAGGCGCAGCCAGAGGGCCTCGGGTCGCGCAACCCAGGCAAGCGCTTCCGCGAGCCGGTCCTCGGCCGGCGGCTCGTCCGCCGCCTGCCCGGCATCACCGCCGACCGGTGTCGCGACGAGCCCCGTCAACAGGCGGCTGGCCTGGTCGAACGAGGGCGACAGGCTGCGCACCGCCGAGAGGAGCACGCCGGCATGGTCGGCCGCCGACATCGAGGCCCCGACCAGTGCCTCGACCGACAGGGCGGCACCGATGCCCGAGCCCACCGGCTCGTCGAGAGGAACCACGATCGGCACCAGGCAGGAATCGCCGGCGGGAAACTCCAGCGGCGCCAGCGCCGGTATCGGCGAGGGCGCGACCGCGACCCGCGCCTCGACGACTGATTCGATCGAGGGCATGTAGCGGCCGTACAGCCGGCGGATCCGCAGCGCCAGCGCGGGATGCGAGTCGAGCCAGCCGTGATGCCGGCTCTGGCCGGCGAGCAGCAGATGGGCGACGACGTCGGCGTATTCCGATTCGAGCCGGCGCCCTCGTTGGCCGGCGACCTTGCGCAAGGCCCGGCCCAGACCCTGCGGATCGCGGGTCAGCTCGACGGCGTGGGCATCGGCGAGCAGCTCGCGCTGCCGGCTCAGGCCCGCCTGGATGAGACGCCCTGCGAGATGCCCTATCCAGCCGATCCCGACCAGGGCGGCGCCGGCCAGCCACAGGCCCGGCCAGGGAATCCCCGCGCCACGGTCGCGACGGCCCTCGATGCGTCGCGGCAGGGACGCTCCCATCATCCCGTGCCCCATCACCGAAAGCGACATGAGCCCGTACAGCGCGCCGGCGGCCCGGGTGTTGAGGGCGACATCGCCATGCACGACATGCGCGATCTCGTGCGCGACCACGCCCTGCAGTTCCGCCCTGTCGAGCCGCTCGATCGCGCCCCGGGTGACGATGATCGCGCAGCGGGTCGGTTCGTCGCCGGCGGTCAGGGCATTGATCGTCGGATCGTCGAGCACGAATACTTCCGGCACCGCGATGCCGGCGGCGATCGCCATCTCGTCGACCACGTTGGCAAGCCGGCGATGGCGCAGGTCGTATTCATCCAGCGACCGGGCGCCGAGCCGATGCGCGACGGCCGCCCCGCCGTCGGCCAGGCGCAGGGATTCGAGCCAGGCGCCGCCGATCACGAACAGCAGCACGACGAAGCTGTTGGTCAGCACGAAGTACGACGGCAGCGCAGCGCCCGCCGTGCTCAGCTTCCAGATGGCCTCGCCCGCGAGATTGACCGCCAGCAGCACCAGCGCGACCGCGAGCCCGAACAGCAGCACCAGCCGCCTCGAGGACGCGCGCGCATGGGCCTGTCGCTCGAAGAAGTCCATCAGGCGATCACCCGAGCCGGGTGCGGGGGGATATCAGAGATCGACCGCAACCGCTTCGCGCTCGCGAACGGACCGGGTGGCGCGCAGCGAGGTCGCGCTGCGAAACCCGAAGGCGCCGGCGACGATGGACGCCGGGAAGGATTCGATCGAGGTGTTGTAGCGCATCACGTCGTCGTTGAAGGCCTGGCGGGCGAACGCGATCCGGTTCTCGGTCGACGACAGTTCCTCCATGAGGTGCGCGACCGTCTCGTTGGCCTGCAGCTCGGGATACGACTCGACGAGCGCGAACAGCTTGCCCAGAGGGCCCGCCAGGGCGGCCTCCGCCATCTCGATCGCGGCGAGCGCGCCGGCATCGCCGGGACGCTCGTGCGCGGCGGCATGCGCGAGCACCGCCTGCTGGCGTGCCCGTACCACCGCCTCGAGCGTCTCCCGCTCGTGGGCGAGATAGGCGCGAGTCGCCTTGACGAGGTTGGGGATCAGGTCGTATCGACGCTTGAGCTGCACGTCGATCTGCGCAAACGCATTGTGGAAGCGGTTGCGCGACGCGATGAACTCGTTGTACTTCACGACCGCCCAGATGAGCACGAGCGCGAGAAGTGCAGCGAGAATCGCGAGGCCGCTCACCGAGTTCATCTTCGACACCGCCAGAATTGCCGAGGGGATGTCGAATTGTCGGGTGAAACCCGCGGCCTGAGGGGCCGCGGGCGCGCCGCCCGTCGGGCACAGGACGGCATCCGTCCGGCATGCTCTGCGCGCCCGCCGAACAGCGGCCGGAAGTGTCCGCTCACCTGCCGCCGGCGCCGGGCGCGAAGCCCGGATACCGGCGCCCGGATCAGCTTCCGCTCTGGGTCCGGCCGTCCAGCCTGGCTGCTTCTTCCGCCGAGATGATCTCGAATACGGTGACCACGCGAGCCACGCCGGAAGTACGGCTTGCGATGCGCGCCGCCGCCTCGGCCTCGGTGGCGGTGAGGATGCCCATCAGGTAGACGGTGGTCTTCTCGGTCACGACCTTGACCGAGTTGCCGGGAGCCTCGTTGCTGTTGAGCAGCGCCGTCTTGACCCGCGTGGTGATCGAGGTGTCGGTGACCGAGGAACCGAAGGAGGCCCTGCCGGCGACGGCCAGCTCATCGTGCACCTGGGTCACGTTCGCGATGCCGCGGGCGACCTCGGCGGCGCGCGCCTTGATGCTCTCGCTCTCGACCTGGCCGGTCAGCAGGACCCGGCGGTTGAAGCTCGTCACCGAGATGCCGCCGCCCTGGACATTGTTCGCGCGCAACGCCTCGTAGGTCTTGAGCTCGATGGCCTGGTCCTCGGTCTGGGCGCCGATGGTACGGCGGTCGATGGCGGCCAGGCCGCCCACGACGATGCCGGTGGCGGCGGCGGTGAAGCAGCCGGCCAGCCCGGCGCTCATGCCGACCAGGGCCGCCACCATGGCGGCTCGTGCGATCGCTTGCGTCTTCTTCATTTCACTCCCGGGGGTCGGTGCCTTGCGCGAGACCGCGCATCGCGTCGATCGCGTCGCACAGGCAATGGATGAGCAGGAGATGGACCTCCTGGATTCTGCAGGTGCGGGAATGGGGAACCCGCAACTCGATGTCGTCGGGCCCGAGCGCTGCGGCGAGCCGGCCGCCATCGCGGCCCGTCAGGGCAAGGACCCGCACGTCGCGCCGATGGGCGGCCTCGACGGCACGCACGATGCTTGCCGAGTTGCCGCTCGTGCTGATCGCGACGAGCACGTCGCCTTCGCGGCCGAGGCCACGGACCTGGCGGGCGAATACCTCGTCGTAAGCGTAGTCGTTGGCGACCGCCGTCAGGATCGATGAATCGGTGGTGAGCGCGATCGCGGCGAGCTCCTCGCGTTCGGCCTCGAAGCGCCCGATCAGCTCGGCGGCGAAATGCTGGCTGTCGGCAGCCGAGCCGCCGTTGCCGCAGATCAGGATCTTGCCTCCGCCCGCAAGACAGGTGTCGAGCATGCGCACGGCACGTTCGGTCGGCTCGACGAGCGCTGCGCGAGCGGCGGCCTTGGCGTCCAGGCTTTCGGCGAAGTGCGCATCGATGCGGGAGGCTGGCATCATCGCCCCGGATTATACGGCTCAGCTAAACGCATCGCGCAGCCAGTCGATACGACCATCGTCGATCGCGCAGACGTCGAAGCGGCAGGCCGGCCAGGGCCGGTCCCCGAAGCGGCGCTTGAGCAGATGCTGCGCCTGCAGCCGGATGCGTCGCTGCTTGGCCGGCGTGACGCTCGCGGCGGCGCCGCCGAATGCCGCGCCGGCACGTCGACGGACTTCGACGAACACCCATTCGGCACCGTCGATCATGACGAGATCGATCTCGCCGAGCGGGCTCGCGTCGTTGCGGGCAAGCAGCCGCAGGCCGGCGCGCTCGAGGTGGCGCATGGCGAGGTCTTCGGCTTCATCGCCGCGACGCTGGGTCGGCGAACGCCGGGGCCTGGCCGGGGCGGCCGTCATCGTGGTCCGGCAGGTGGCGGTACGGGCACGAAACCCTGGCTCGGGGCCGGCGGCGCGGCGGGCACCGGGACGAACCCCGAGGCGGGCGCGGGTACCGGAGTAAAGCCCGAGGGCGCCGGCATCGGAGCAAAGCCTCCGGGCGCGGGGGTCGGCGCGGGTACCGGCACGAAGCCCGGCGAGGGCGGGGCCTGCACCGGTGGCGGTGTGGGCATGGGAGCGGGCGCCGGTACCTGCCCCGGGGACCAGGGTTGCGCCGGCGCGGTCGGATCGGCCGGCGCGAGGGGTTGCGCGGGGCCGCCCGGCACGGCGGGCGCCGGCCCGGCCGGTGCAGGCGCCGGTTGCGCCGCGGGGATCTCGGCGGGCACGAGCATGCCGCCCTGGTACACGGAAACCGTCGAAATCCGCTGGACACGCGGGTCGACCGGCACGTCGACACGCAGCCAGCCGGTCACGCCGTCGATCTCGATCTGCTGCCGCCCGAGAACGAGCTCGCGGGCGATCCGGTAGGCATCGATGCCGAGCGCATAGAGCCGCTGCAGCTCGAGATGGGGAATCTTCTCGGACCGCGGATAGGCGGCCACCGCCGGATGCCGGCGCTCCACCTGCCAGGGCATCTCGACGATGTGCAGGCCGTCGAGTGCCGGGTTGGCGAGCAGCTCGCCCGCCTTGGTGTCGGGTATCGCGCCGACGTCGAGCCGCGACGTGCCGTAGAGCGGGGTTTCCGGCCCGAGCGCTTCGCGCAGCACCGGCACCGCCTCGGGCGACAGGGCGACGAAGGCGGCATCGGCGCGCACCCCTCCGAGGATCCGCGGCAGCTCGTAGAGCATGCGGGTATCGAGGGTGAGCATATCGTAGCTCTCGCCGCCGAGACCGCGCCAAGCATCGAGGAAGGCGCCCGCGCTGCGATGCGCCAGCGACGACGCCTGGTCGGCGATCGCGATCGCGCGCGGCACCAGGGCGCCGGTCTGCCGCATGGCACGATCGATCGCGAAGCGGGCGATCTGCGCGGCCTCGTCCTCGATCGGCAGGCCGAACTGCACGCAGCCGGCCGGCAGGATGTATCCCGGCTCGGGGACGTTGAGCGTCAGCACCGGCAGGGGCAGCGGCTCGACCTCGGCGAGCCGGTTGACCCCGGTCCGCGTGATCGGCCCGACGGCGATCGAATAGCCGCGCCCGGCGATCCGCTGCAGCAGGCCCGGCAGGTCGGTGCGCTCGTCATCGACGTCGAAGGATTCGACCATCACGCCGGCGCCGTCGAGCTCGTGCGCCGCCTGCACGCCCATCAGCACGGCTTCGGCGGCGCGCCGGAAGGGACCCGCGTCATCGGGCAACAGAAGCGCGATACGGGTATCGCCACGGCCGAAGCGGGTGGCCGCGCTTGCGGCCCCGCCGGCGAGCATCGACAATCCCGTGACACCTGGAGCGCGCGCGGCGGCCACGACCGAAGCGCCCGAACCCAGGACCCGTAGTAGCGAACGACGCTTCATGAACGAGAGACCCTCCGGGCGGCTCGAAGCCGGATTATATGTAGTCGCCACGCCGATCGGTCACCTGTCCGACCTAGGCCGGCGGGCTGCGGATGTCCTGCGCAACGCCGATCTGGTTGCCGCCGAGGACACGCGCACGAGCCGAGTGCTGCTCGATTCGATCGGCGCCACCACGCCGATGATCGCCGCGCATGAACACAACGAGCAGGCAGCAGCCGAGGAGATCGTCGCGCGCGCGAGGGCGGGCGAGGCGATCGCCCTCATCTCGGATGCCGGCACGCCGGGCATCAGCGATCCCGGCGCGCGCATCGTGCGCGCCGCGCGCGCGGCGGGCATCGTGCTGCGGGCGGTGCCCGGCCCGTCGGCCGCGGCCGCGCTGGTGTCGATCGCCGGACTGCGCGCCGAAGCCTTCCGCTTCGTCGGCTTCCTGCCGACCAAGGCGCAGGCGCGCGAGGAACGGATCGCCGCCTGGCGCGATGCCGACGAGGCCGTCGTGCTGTACGAATCACCGCACCGGATCGCCGCCACCCTGGTGGCCATCGCCGCCGTGCTCGGCGAGGACCGACCGATCGTGATCGGCCGCGAGCTGACCAAGCGCTTCGAGGAATCGGCCGCGATGCCCGCCGGCGAAGCAGCGGCATGGCTGGCCGCCGACCCGAATCGCTCGCGCGGCGAGTTCGTGATCGCGATCGACGCGGCGCCCGCCCGGCCGGCTGAGTCAACGGTCCGCATCGAGATGCCCCTCGATGCGCTGCTCGCGACGATGCTCGAGCACATGCCACCGAGCCGCGCGAGCCGGCTCGCCCAGTCGCTCACCGGGCTACCGCGACGGGCGCTGTACGAGCGCCTGCTGGCGCTCTCCGGCGCAGACCACCCGGACGGCGAGGCCTGAGCGCCGGACCTCACCGGGTCGCCTCTCGGCGCACGGTGAACGGCTCGATTCGTGTCTCGGCCCGGATTCGCGCGGCCGCCTGCTCGGCCCGCGCCAGGTCGGCCCAGGGACCGGCCTGAACCTTGAACTGACCCTCCTCGGCGTGCATCGAGAGCGCATCGCCCAGCCAGCCGAGGCGGCGACCGAGATCGGACAGGGCCGCCATCGCACCATCGTGCGACTGGAAGGCGCCGAGCTGCAGGTAGAGGGCGACACCCGATGGCGCCGCCGCGGGTGGCGCATCGGCGGGGGCGCCGGTTGCCGCCGTGGATCCGGACTCGGGCTCGACCCGCACGAAACCCGAGGACGACGATCGTGGTGATGCCGCATCCGTCTCCGGGGCGGGAGGCGAAGCGGAAGAAGGCGCGGCGTCGACGAGCACGAAACCGCGCGGAACCCTGGGCGGGCCCTCGGCGGGCGGCACTGCGGAGGAAAGCGCGACCGCAGCCGGCGCCACGGCGGCCGCGGACTCGGCCGCCGGAGCGGGCGGCGCGGCCGCGATGAGCGGCTCCCCGGTCGCGGGGCCCTCGCCCGGGAGCACCAGCTCGACCTGCACGCGCGTATGGCCCTGCTCGATGAAGCCGAGCTTCCTGGCCGCCGTCCACGACAGGTCGATCAGCCGGTTCTTCATGAAGGGCCCGCGATCGTTGACCCGGACCACCACCGAGCGCTGGTTCGACAGGTTCGTCACCCGCACATAGCTCGGCAGCGGCAGGGTCCGGTGGGCCGCGGTCATGGCGTACATGTCGTAGCGCTCGCCGCTCGCGGTGGCATTGCCGTGGAACTTGCGCCCGTACCAGGAGGCGATCCCCGTCTCCCGGTACGGCGTACGCGCGCGCATCGGCACATAGCGCTGCCCGAACACCTCGTAGGGCCGGGTGTTGGCCACGCGTATCGGTTCGTCGCGCGGCACCGCATCGGGAATCGACGCGACATCGGCCGGAGCGCCCCGGCCCGGGCCGTCATCCAGGTAGTAGCCGCCGCCCGAGCTGCCGCCCGAGCCGCCGCGAGGCCCGGCGCAAGCGGCCACGAGCAGGGCGAGCACAGCCAGCGACGCGAGCCGCGCAACGCGCCGATGTCCGTCCATGCCAGGCATTCAGCGCTCCGCCGCCGCGCTGCGCCGCGGCTTGCGCGGCGCGCGCGCGAACAGCGCGTCGTACAGCGGACGCGGCAGCATGCGCAGGATCGTCCCGACCACGCCCATCTGCCAGGGAATCACCACGAAGCGACGACGGCGCTCGATCGCATCGAGCGCGCGCCTTGCGAACGCGTCGGCATCGATCAGGAAGGGCATGCGGTACGGATTGCCGTCGGTCATGGGCGTGCGCACGTAACCGGGCGCGATCGTCACCACCGCGACCGGAGAGTGGTGCAGCTCGACCCGCAGGCTCTCGAGATAGGCGATGGCGCCGGCCTTCGATGCGCTGTAGGCGCCCGCTCCCGGCAGGCCCCGAAAGCCCGCCACGCTCGCGATGCCCACGAGGGTGCCGGCGCCGGCCGCGCGCATCGCCGGCAGGAAGCCGGCGAAGGTATCGTGCATCGCGCAGAGATTGGTCGCGACGACCTCCTCGAAGGCGGCCTCATCGCCGGGCTCGCCGGTCAGGGTGCCGACGCTCACGCCGGCATTGGCGATGACGACATCGGGAGCGCCATGCGCCCCGACGAAATCCCGCGCGGCCGCGGCAAGCGCATCGCGATCGCGGACATCCAGGACCATCGGCACCACGCGGACCCTGGCCGGCGCGGCGCCGGCCCCCGTCTCGAGCGTGACGGCAAGCGCATCGAGCGCGGCGGCACGGCGCGCCGCGACCCCGAGCACCAGATCGCGTCCCCGTTGCCCGCAACGCCGCGCGTACTCGCGGGCGATCGCCTCGCCCAGCCCGCTCGACGCGCCGGTGACGACGACGCGAAGTGGTCCGTCGCGATCCTGCATCGACCGCGGATCAGCGCTGGCGCGCGGCGACCCGCTCGTTGGCGATCATCTTGTCGACCAGATCGAGGGCCGCCTGGCTCGAGCCGGCCATCGACGGCGCGGTCAGGTACTTGCCGGCCACGCCGATCATGGGCACACCGTCCACGCCGTAGTCGTTCATCTCGCGCGTCCCGCGGGTCATCGCCGTGCGCACGCCGAAGGACTTGAACTGGTCGGTGAAGGCCTTCTGGTCGAGCCCCTGGGCCGCCGCCCAGGCGACGATCTCGTCGTCCGAGTCGAGCCTGCGGCGTTCCTCGTGCAGGGCGCGGAACACGCTCGGGCCGATCCGCTCCTGCACGCCCATCGCCACCAGGGTGTAGTGGAGCTGCTGGTGCTTGCGCTCCCCGAAGGGGACGTGGACCTGACGAAAGACGACGTCGTCGGGCAGCTGGGCGGCCCAGCGCTTCAACACCGGCTCGAAGCGATTGCAGTGCGGGCAGCCGTACCAGAAGAACTCGACCACGTCGATCTTGCCCTCGGGCGTGTCGTGGCGGACCGGCTTGGCGACCCGGCGATAGCCTTGGCCTTCCGGCGGCAAGGCCGGCTGGGCATGCGCCGGCGCCAGTCCGACGCCGGCAAGGTGAGCCAGGCCGATTGCCGGCGGCAGGGTGATCAGGTGGCGACGCAGGGAGATCATCGGGCAATCCTGTCGGTGGAAGTTCTCGGGCCGGTAGGTTCAACCGCCGAAGGCCTCGGCAGGTTGACCGGACGGGCGAACGCGGAGCACGGCAGGGCCGTTCCCGCCAGCGGCGTCAGCGGCGCCGGACGACCGACGCCTCGATGCCGCTCTGGGCAAGGCGGGCACGGACATCGTTCATGGTGTTCAGGTCGGCGTAAGGGCCCACTCTCACGCGAAACATGGGCCGACCGTCGACATCCGCCTCGACCACCCGCGCCTCGTAGCCGATCAGGGCGAGCTTGGCCCGCATCCCCTCGGCATCGTCCTGGTCGCGGAAGGCGCCGGCCTGGAGCACATAGCTGCTCGCGGCATCGAGGGTACCGGGAGGCGCCGGCGACACCGGCGCGACCGGCGACGGCAGGGTCGCTCCGGGCACGGGCGCGGCCATGGGCCCGGGCGCCGACCTGCTGTAGAGCGGCCGGTTCGGGTCGGGCGTCTCGGCCTCGGTCCGCGGCGCCTCAAGCCGGTCGGCGCTGCGCTTGGCCTTGTTCAGGAACGGGACCGGTGCGCGCGTCACGAAGATCGCCACCACGACCGCGATGGTCAGCCCGACGATCAGCCCGGCCATGAAGCCGAGCAGCGTACCGCCGGCGCTGAAGCGGCGTGCCGTGCTGCGACGGGATTTCCTGGTAGCCATTACATCCTTTCCGGGGTCGACACCCCGAGCATGCCGAGCCCGTTGCGCAGGACCTGCCGTACCGCGAGCAGGAGCGCGAGTCGGGCGCGACGCACCGCCTCGTCGTCGACGAGGACGCGCTCGGCATTATAGTAACTATGAAGATCCGACGCTAAGTCCTTGAGATAATAAGCAATCGAGTGTGGCGCGAGATCCTCGGCTGCCGCCGCGACCACTTCGGGCCAGGCCGCTATCCGGGCCATCAGGCCGTACTCGCGGGGATGGACCAGGGGCTCCAGGTCAGCATCGGCCAGGATGGCCTCGGGGGTGCTGCCCGCCGGCACCGTACCGCCGCCGGAAAGCCACTGGGCGAGCACCGAGCAGATCCGGGCATGGGCGTACTGTACGTAGTACACCGGATTCTCGTCGTTGCGCGCGAGCGCGAGGTCGACGTCGAAGACGAACTCGGCATCGGCCTTGCGCGACACCAGGAAAAAGCGCACCGCATCGCGGCCCCGGCGCAGCGCATCGGCATGGTCCGGGCCATCGGGGGCGAGCGCCGCGGCGGCGGCATCGGGCGAGGAGATGCCGCCGGACCATTCGATCAGATCACGCAGCGTCACGTAGGCCCCGGCGCGCTTGGAGATCTTCACCTCCTGGCCGCCGCGCATCACCGTGACCATCTTGTGCAGCACGTACTCCGGGAAGCCGGCGGCGATGCCCAGGCCCAGCCCCTGCAGCCCTGCGCGCACCCGCGCGATGGTGCCGTGGTGGTCCGAGCCCTGGATGTTGATCGCGCGGCCGTAGCCGCGCTGCCACTTGTCGACGTGATAGGCGACGTCGGGCACGAAGTAGGTGTAGCCGCCTCCGGACTTGCGCATCACCCGGTCCTTGTCGTCGCCGTACTCGGTGCTGCGCAGCCACAGCGCCCCGTCCTGCTCGTAGGTGACGCCGGCCTCGCCGAGGGCCGCGACCACCCGTTCGACGCTGCCGCTCTCGTAGAGCGAGGATTCGAGGAAATAGCTGTCGAACTTCACCCCGAAGGCGCGCAGGTCGAGATCCTGCTCGTGGCGCAGGTAGGCGACCGCGAATCGGCGGATCGCCTCGAGATCATCGGGGTCGCCGGCGGCCACGACCGGCGCCATGTCCTCGGCGCCGGCGGTCTCGCGAGCGAGATAGGCCCGCGCGATGTCGCCGATGTAGTCGCCCCGGTAGCCGTCGGTGGGAAAGCGCGGATCGTCGGGGTCGATCGAACGCGCGCGCGCCTGCACCGACAAGGCGAGATTGCGGATCTGCGCCCCGGCGTCGTTGTAGTAGAACTCCCGGGAAACCGACCAACCGGCGAAAGCCAGCAGGGCGCAGAGCGAATCGCCCAGCGCGGCCTGGCGGCCATGCCCGACATGCAGCGGCCCGGTCGGATTGGCCGAGACGAACTCGACCAGGATCCTGCGGGCGGCGTCGGCCGCATCGGATTCGCCGCGACCGAAAGCGGCGCCGTCGGCAAGCACCCGTTCGATCACCGCGCGACGCGCACCGGCCGTCAGCCGCAGGTTGATGAAGCCAGGGCCGGCGACCTCGGCCGCATCGAGCAGGCGGCCGCCGTCGGCCGCCAGCAACGCATCGCGGATCGCCTGCGCGAGCTCGCGCGGATTGCGCCGCGCCTGCCGGGCCAGCTGGAGGGCGATGTTCGACGCGATGTCGCCGTGCTCGGGCTGCTTCGGCCGGTCGAGCTCGATCTCCGGCAGCGTGGTGCCGGAGACACCGAGCACGCTGGCTGCCGCATCGCGCACAAGGGCGGCCAGCGCCTGTTTCTGTTCACGTAACATGATGGGGCCGCATTGTACTTGCCCTAGTGATACTGCCCCCACGCTCGCAGTCGCTCGCTGCCCCCCGAGGGGGCTCTCAGTGGCTTCGGGCGGCCGGGCGCCACTGAGGAGACCCCGCATGCCGACCCTGGAGCTGGACCATCTCGTGATCGGCGCATCGTCGCTGGAAGCCGGCGCGCCGGCGCTCGCCGCCCTCACGGGCGTGGAGCTCGAGGCCGGCGGACGCCACGACGGCTTCGGCACCCACAACCGCCTGCTCTCGCTGGGGCCGGCGACCTATCTCGAGCTGATCGCGGCCGACCCCGACCAGCCGCCGCCGGCCCGGCCGCGACCCTTCGGCCTCGACGAGCCCGAAGTCATCGAGCGCATGGCGCTACGCCCCCGCCTGCTCTCGTACGTGGTCCGCACCGACGACATCGCCGCGGCGCGCACCGCGCTCGGCCTGTCCGCCGGGCGAATCAACATCATGCGCCGGGGGAACCTGCAGTGGAAGATCTCGCTACCCGGCCGTGATGACCCACCGGGCACCCCGATCCTGATCGAGTGGGGCGACAACCCGAACCCGTCGTCCACGCTGCCCGACCGCGGCCTGCGTCTTGCCGGCCTGAGCATCGGCGTACCGGAAGCCGGCGCACGGATCCTGGCCCCGCTCGCCGCCGACCGGCGGATCCGCATCGAAGCGGCCGGCAAGGTGAATCTGGCCGCCGAGCTCGAGACGCCGGCCGGGGCGGTGCGGCTCGACTAGCGAAAGCGTCTGCGCGGCAGTCGGGACGATGCGCGGCACCACGCGCGTCGCCGTTACCCCTTGCAGTTCACCCGATCGCCGCCGCCGAGCCGGCGCGCTGGCGCAGGACGTGCTTCTGGATCTTGCCGGTCGAGGTCTTGGGAATCTCCTCGAAGCGGATCTCGCGTGGGCACTTGAAGTGCGCCAGACGCTCCCGGCAGTGCGCGATCAGCTCCTCGGCGCTGGCTTTCGCATCCGGGCGCAGCTCCACGAAGGCGAGCGGCGTCTCGCCCCACTTCGGATCGGGCCTTGCGACCACCCCGCAGGCGAGCACCGCAGGATGGGTGTAGAGCGCATCCTCGACCTCGATCGAGGAGATGTTCTCGCCGCCCGAGATGATGATGTCCTTGGCGCGGTCCTTGAGCCGGACGTAGCCGTCGGGCTCGAGCACGCCGAGATCCCCGGTATGGAACCAGCCGCCGGCGAAGGCCTCGGCGCTCGCCTTCGGATTCTTCAGGTAGCCCTTCATGACGATGTTGCCGCGGAACACCACCTCGCCCATGGTGGTGCCGTCGCGCGGAACCTCGCGCATCGTCGCCGGATCGACGACGGTGCAGCCCTGCTGCACCGCGTAGCGGACGCCCTGGCGGGCGCTCTTCGCCACCCGCTCGGCCAGCGGCAGCGCCTCCCATTTCTCGTGGCGGGCGCAGGCGGCGGCCGGTCCGTAGACCTCGGTCAGGCCATAGACATGGGTGACGTCGAAGCCCATGCGGCCCATGCCCTCGATCATCGCGGCCGGCGGCGCGGCGCCTGCCACCATCGCCTTCACCGGCCAGTCGATGCCTTCGCGCAGTGCCTCGGGCGCATTGATCAGGGTCGAGTGGACGATGGGTGCGCCGCAGTAGTGGCTGACCCGGTGCTCCCGGATCAGCCCGAAGATCAGCGCCGCGTCGACCTTGCGCAGGCAGACGTTGGTGCCGGCCACCGCCGCGAGCGTCCAGGGGAAGCACCAGCCGTTGCAGTGGAACATCGGCAGGGTCCAGAGATAGACCGGATGGCGCGGCAGATTCCATGCCACCACATTGCCGAGCGCATTCAGGTAGGCGCCGCGGTGATGGACGACCACGCCCTTGGGATTGCCGGTGGTGCCCGAGGTGTAGTTGAGCCCGATCGCATCCCACTCGTCCTCGGGCAGGGCGTAGGTGAAATGTGGATCGCCGCCCGCGACGAAGGCTTCGTAGTCGTTGTCGCCGACCGGCTCGCCGGGTCCGTCGTAGACCGGGTCGTCGACATCGATCACGAAGGGCACCGGCTTGCCGGCTTCACGCAGGCCGGCAAGGGCCGTCGCCACCTGGGGCGCGAACTCGCGGTCGACGATGAGCACCTTGCTCGCCGAATGCTCCAGCACGAAGGCGATCGCGGCGGGATCGAGACGGGTGTTGATGCAGTTGAGGACCGCCCCGGACATCGGGACGCCGAAGTGGGCCTCCACCATCGGCGGCGTATTGGGCAGCATGACGGCGACGGTGTCGCCGTCGCCGATGTCGCGCGCGACCAGCGCCGAAGCCAGCCGGCGCGCCCGGCCGTACAGCTCGGCCCAGCTGCAACGCAGATCCCCGTGGACGACCGCGCAGCGCTCCGGGTAGACATCGGCCGCCCATTCGATCAGCGAGATCGGGGTGAGCGGCACATGGTTGGCCGGATTGCGGTCGAGATCCTGGCGATAGGGGTTGGGTCGGGTCGGCATGAAGGTCTCCTCGGAGGCGCCCTGACGCGCCTCGCTCATCCTCGATTGTAGGCACGGCCGGCGCCCGGCGGCGGCGCGCCGCCGACCGACGCCGGGGACTTGGCCTCGGGGACGCCGCAAAGCGCGTAGAGTGTTCCTTTTGTGGAGAACCCTGCATGGCAGTCACCGAGCTGGTCGCCGAGAAATTCGACGAGACCATCACCGAGAACGACATCGTCGTCATCGACTTCTGGGCGCCCTGGTGTGGCCCGTGCAAGTCCTTCGCTCCGACCTTCGAGAAGATCGCCGCGGAAAACGAGGACATCCGCTTCGTCAAGGTCAACACCGACGAACAGCAGGCGCTCGCCGGCCATTTCGGGATCCGCTCGATCCCGACGCTGATGGTGTTTCGCGAACAGGTGATCGTGTTCCAGCAGCCCGGCGCCATGCCCAAGGGCATGCTCGACGAGCTGATCGGCCAGGTGCGCGAGCTCGACATGGCGGCGATCCGCGCCGATGCGAAGCCGTTCCGGGCCGCCGACGACGAGACCGGCGAAGCCTGAAGACGTCGCGGGCGCACCGGGCGGCGGCCTTGCGGCCGGCCACCGCGAAGCGTCCGCGAACCATCGGCGGACCCGGCTCGATCACGGCGCGTAGCGTCGCCGCACGCTTTCCAGCCAGCGTTCGACCACGGCGATCTCCTCTTCGCTGAAACCCTGGCAAAGCGCGTCGTTGACTTCCTTCGTGCGCGCGACGGCGCGGGCACGGACGGCGCGCCCCCGATCGGTCAGGGCAACGAGGAAGGAACGCCGGTCCGCGGCATCGGGCGTTCGCCGCACCAGGCCCGAGCTCGACATCCGGTCCACCAGGCCCGACACCGCCGGCGCCCCGAGGTCCAGCTCGCGGGCAAGCGCGGACATGCGCAAGCCACCTTCAGGCGGCAGCGCCAGCAGCAGCCCGATCCGGGAGACGGTCAGCCCGTCCGGCGCATCACGCTCGATCGCGGCCTCCAGCCGGCGCTGCGCCGTGGTCAGGAGATAGACCAGCCGCGGAGGCCGGCGCTGGGTGGAACGGGTCATCGGATTCTCTTTGCGGATTGACATTTCTTCGTATGCGAAGTAAATTATTTCGCGTACGAAGTTTTACCAATGACCGGTGGTAGAGGTCAAATGCAGCATCCCTCGGCGCCATGCCCGGACGGCGGCGCAACCAGCCCCGGCGCTCATGCCGACAGGCGGGCGATGAACAGGCCCGCGAAGCAGTCCGACGTCGTGATCGTGGGCGCCGGCCCCGCCGGCCTGGCGCTGGCCATCGGGCTGGCGCAGCGCGGCGTGGATTTCATCATCCTCGATACCTTGCCCGACGCGCAGAACACCTCGCGCGCCGCGGTGATCCACGCCGGAACACTGAACGCGCTCGCGCCGCTGGGCGTGGCCGACCGCCTGATCGCGCAGGGAATCCGGGTGACCGGCTTTCGCGCCCGCGACCGCGAGCGGGTGCTGCTGCATGCCGACTTCGGCGAGCTTCGCGATGCGCCGCCCTTCGCGCTGATGATCCCGCAGGACGAGAGCGAGGCGATCCTGACCGAAAGGCTGTCCGGTCTCGGCCATCGCGTACTGCGTCCGCTCCTGGCCGAGCGCATCGAGACCGCGGCGGACGCGGCGACCGTCGTCCTTGCCGACGGCCGCAGGATCGGCGCCCGCTTCGTCGTCGGGGCCGACGGGCAGGACAGCACGATACGCAAGCAGGCCGGCATCGGTTTCCCGGGCAAGACCCATGGCTCCTTCATGCTGGCCGATGTGCGCATGGACTGGCCGATCCCGAAGGACGAGGTGACGCTCTTCTTCTCGGTCGAAGGCACGCTCGTGGTCGCGCCGATGTCGCGGGACCGTTATCGGATCGTCGCGCAATGTCCGGACGCCCCGGCCGAGCCCGCCGTGCCCGACGTGCAGGCGGTGATCGACGCCCGCGGGCCGGGACGCGGCGCACGGGTACGCGAGATCCTCTGGGGATCGCGCTTCCGGGTGCATCACCGGATGGCCGACCGGTTCCGCGCCGGGCCGGTCCTCCTGCTGGGAGATGCCGCGCATGTCCATTCGCCGGCCGGCGGACAGGGCATGAACCTGGGCCTGCGCGATGCGGTCGCCCTGGCCGATGCGCTGGCCGCGGCACTGCGCGAGGAGCGGGAGAGCGCGCTCGACGACTATGCGGCCGCGCGGATGGCGGCGGCGCGGGAGATCCTGCGCATGACCGACCGGCTGACGACGATCGCCACCCTTCGTCCGCGGGCACTGCGCATGCTGCGCAATCTCGTCATCCGCAAGGCATCCACCCTGCCGGCGTTGCGGCGGTCCGTCGCGCGCCGGCTCGCCGGAACCCGATGATGAACGAATCGACTTCACCCGAGGCGCGCGGGCATCGCCGCGCGCAGCCATCCCGCTCCACGGGGCAACCAGCCGGCCGCAAGCCGGTGCCGCGATGGTTCCCGATCTTCATGACGCTGTTCGGCGCGATCTGCGCCCTGATCGCCCTTGCCCACATCCTGCTGGGGACACGAGCGATTCCGGGCGTACCGCCGATGCCCGCCACGATCGACAGCGAGGACCGGTTCTACGCCAGCCTGTTCTTCGGCTTCGGCCTGGCCGTGATCTGGTGCGCGCGGGAGATCCGCGAGCGGCATCGCGAGCTGCTGGCCCTGATGGCGGTCTTCGCCCTCGGCGGGCTCGCCCGCATCCTGTCGATGCTGATGGTGGGGCTTCCCCATCCCCTGTTCATCGGGTTGACGGCGGTCGAGCTGCTGCTGCCCCTCGCGGTGTGGATCGTCCTCTCGCGGACCGTCGGGAGAACGTCCTAGCCCAGCGCCTTCGCCATCGCGGCGAAGCCTTCATCCAGATCGGCGATCAGGTCGGAGGCGTCGGCCAGGCCGCAGTGCAGGCGCACGAGCGGGCCGCCCTGCCAGGGCCAGGCGGTACGCAGATGGTCGATCGCCGCCGGCATGATCAGGCTCTCGAAGCCGCCCCAGGAATAGCCGATGCCGAACAGGCGCCGGCCTTCGCACAGGGCGGCGAGCGCACGCCGGCGCCGTTCGGCACCGGCGGCGCCGGCGAAGGGCGCTGCGTCGAGCTCGAAGGCGAACAGGCCGCTCGCGCCCGTGAAGTCACGTTGCCAGAGATCGTGCCCCGGATGCCCGGGCAGCCCCGGGTGCAGCACCCGGGCGACCTCGGGCCGACTCTCGAGCCAGCTCGCCACCGCGAGGCCGCTCGCCTGGTGGGCGCGCATGCGCACCCCGACGGTACGCAGGCCGCGCAGCACCAGCCAGGCATCGTCGCCGCCGACGCACATCCCGAGCTGGCGCACCGCCTCCCACAGCCTGCCCCAGACTTCCTCGCGCGCGACGACCGCGCCCATCAGCAGGTCGGCATGGCCCGACCAGTACTTGGTGAGCGGGAGGATCGAGATGTCGATGCCCCAGTCGAAGGGCCGCGCGAACACCGGCGAAGCCCAGGCGTTGTCGATCATCGAGACGATGCCGCGCGAACGCGCGAGAGCCGCCAGCGCCGGTACGTCCTGCAGCTCGAAGGTATAGCTGCCCGGGCTCTCGAGGTAGAGCACCTTCGTTTCGGGCCGGATGAGCCCGGCCAGCCCCTCGGCATCGATGCCGGGGTCGAAGAAAGTCGTCTGGACGCCCAGCTTCGCCAGCATCCCCTGCGCGAACACCCGCGCCGGTCCGTAGACCGAGTCGGTCATCAGCATGTGGTCGCCAGGCTGGAGGAAGCCGAGCAGCGCGGTGGAGATCGCCGCCAGCCCCGACGGCATCAGCGCCGCCCGGCAGGCATGGCCTTCGCCCTCGATCGCGGCGAGCGCATCCATCAGGGCGAAGGTGGTCTGGGTGCCGACCGTGCCGTAGGTGCTTGCATGGCGCGCGCCGACCGCCGTCCGCCTGCCGGTCGCAGCGGCCTGCTCGAGCGAGTCGAACAGCACCGTCGAAGCGCGCACGAGCGGCGGATTCGCGGTGCGGATCGGCAACTCCATGCCGCGGCCGGCCTCGGCGAACAGGGTGTCGATCGGGGTCCTCGGCTGCGGGGTCTGGCTCATGGCGGTACGATCGTCATATGGATGGCGCAACATCTTAACTTGCGGCCCCGCCCCCGGCCGGTGGCCCCATCCCGCCGACCGCGCCCGCGGCGACACATCACGATCCGTTCGGAGCCCTCTGCAATGCCCTTGTTCCTCGTCCGCCACGGTGAAACCGCTCTCAACGCGGCACGCGTCCTGCAACCGCCGGACACGCCCCTGTCCGAGCGCGGCTTCGCCCAGGCGCGGGCGATCGGCGCGCGCCTGGCCGGGGAGAGTCTGGCGGGCATCGTCGCGAGCGACATGACGCGCGCCGCCCAGACCGCCGAGGCGATCGCCGAAGCGACGGGCCTGCCGCTGCGCCACGACCCCCTGCTGCGCGAGCGCAGTTTCGGCGACCTGCGCGGGCGCAGCTACGATTCGCTCGGCTTCGACCCGATGGCGCCCGACTACACGCCGCCCGGCGGCGAGAGCTGGGAGGACTTCACCCTTCGCGTCGGCGAAGCGCTGGCCGCCATCCGCGCCCACCGGGCCGCCTTCGGCGGGCCGATCGCGGTCGTCTCGCACGGCCTCGTCATCCGGGTCCTCCTCAACCGGCTGGCGAAGCTGCCCGAGGGCGTGGTGGAATGCGGGCCGCTCGCCAACACCGGCCTGTCGATCATCGGCGCCGAGCCGCCCCACCAGTCCGTCCTCGTCAACTGCGTGCGCCACCTCGACGAAGCCATCGGGGACGACGGCCGCGGCCTGTCGGGATTCTGAGAATTCGGTCACGGCGGGGAGGAGGGTTCGCGGGCATACCGCACAGCATCCGGGCCGCTGCGGCGGGATAGTCGCCTCACACCGATTCGATGAAACGGGGGTGACGCGATGAACCAGGAGCTCGAGATCCTCGCCTGGATGCTGGTTGCCGGAATACTGATTGCGGTCATACCGCTCGTCTGGTCGCGAATGCAGGCCCGCAGGCCCGGCCGGCGTCATCGGCCGCTGCGCATCCGCGAGACCGATCCGAACGACGCCTATACCTGCTGATGCCTTTCGGGGGCGCCGTTCTGCGCCCCCGCCGCACCCGGCGCCCTGCCGGGCTTCGCGGCGAGCGCCCGGCATCGCCGCCGTGGTGAGACAATGCGGGGTCTCCCTCGAAGCACTCCGCCCATGACCAGCACCGCACCCGTTCGCCCCGAGCTCGACTATCCCTTCGCCGAACCGCCCGAGGCAGGCCACGCCTTCGAGGTCGCCCCCGGGGTGCTCTGGCTGAGGATGCCGCTGCCCTTCTCGCTCGACCACATCAACCTGTGGGCGATCGCCGACGGCGACGGCTGGTCGCTGGTCGACACCGGGATCCAGAGCGCGCAGTCGGCCTCGCAATGGCGGCGGCTGATTGCCGACGAGCTCGGCGGCCGGCCGCTCACCCGCGTCATCGTCACGCACATGCATCCCGACCACGTCGGCATGGCCGGCTGGCTGACCCGCAAGTTCGGCTGCCGGCTCTGGATGACGCGCCTCGAATACCTGAGCTGCCGGGTCCTGGTCGCCGACACCGGCCGCCAGGCGCCGGACGACGGCGAGACCTTCTATCGGCGCGCCGGCTGGGACGAAGAGGCGATCGATGCCTACCGGGCCCGCTTCGGCGGCTTCGGGCGCAACGTCTACGCCCTGCCCGAGAGCTACCAGCGCCTGCGCGACGGCGACCGCATCCGCATCGGCGGCGAGGACTGGCAGGTCGTCGTCGGCACCGGCCATTCGCCCGAGCACGCCTGCCTGTACTGCCCGGCCCGCAAGCTGCTGATCTCGGGCGACCAGGTGCTGCCGCGGATCACGTCCAACGTCTCGGTGTTCCCCACCGAACCCGACGGCGATCCGCTGGCCGACTGGCTCGGATCGATCGACAAGCTGCTCGCGACCGTTCCCGACGATGTGCTGGTGCTGCCGGCGCACAACCTGCCGTTTCGCGGCCTGCATGCCCGGCTGCGCTATCTGGCGGCCGACCACCAGCACAATCTCGAGCAGCTGCGCGAGCTGATCGCCGCCGCGCCGCGCCGTGTCGTCGATGTCTTCCCGGCGCTCTTCGCGCGACCGATAGGCCGCGATCTCCTCGGCCTGGCCACCGGCGAGAGCCTCGCCCATCTGAACTACCTCCTGGGCCGCGGCGAGGTGACGCGACGCACCGGCACCGACGGGGTCGATCTCTACCACACCGCCTGATCGCGCCCGATGGCGCCGTCTCCCACGGACGCAGCGTTCGAGCGCGAGCGCGTACGCACGCTGCGGCTGCTCGGCATCTCCGCGTTCGCCGGCACCCTCTCGATACGCGTGTGCGACCCGATGCTGCCCTCGCTCGGCGCCGAGTTCGGCCGCTCGCCGACCGACGTTTCCCTGGTGGTGACGATCTTCGTGATCGCCTACGGCCTGTTCAGCCTCGTCACAGGACCGCTGGGCGACCGGCGCGGCAAGCTGGCGGTGATGTCGGTGGCCGCCCTGCTCGCCGCGGCGGCGAGCCTCGCGTCCGTCGTGCCCCTGGGCTACGGCTGGCTGGTCGCGATGCGCTTCATCGCCGGCGCCGCGATCGGCGCGATCATGCCGCTCGGGCTCGCCTGGATCGGCGACAACATCTCCTACACCGAGCGACCGGCGACGCTCGCCCGCTTCACCGCGGCGGCCACCTCCGGCGGGGTCTTCGGGCAGGCGACCGCGGGCATGTTCTCCGACACCCTCGGCTGGAACATCACCTTCCTGGTCCCGGGACTGATCTTCCTGTGCACCGGACTGATGCTGCGCGGCCCAGCCCGGCGCGCGCCGACACCGGCCGCCGGGACCGGCGGGCTCGCCGGGGTGCTCGCCGCCTACCGGGCGATTCTCGTCGATCCGCGCTCGCGCGCACTGATCATCTTCGTCGCGCTCGAGGGCGCGCTCGGCTACGGCGCCGTGGCCTTCATTCCCAGCTACCTGCACCTGCGCCACGAGATCCCGCTATGGCAGGCCGGCCTGATCATCGGCGGCTTCGGCATCGGCGGTCTGCTCTTCGCCATCGTCTCGCGCAGGCTCATCGGCCGGCTCGGCGAGCGCGGCCTGGTGGCGGTCGGCAGCACCGGCCTGATGCTGGGCCTGGTCGGGGTGGTCGCGATGCCGGTGCTCGCCGGCGCGATCGCCGCCTGTCTGCTGCTCGGCTTCGGCTTCTACATGATGCACAACACGGTGCAGACGCGCGGCACCCAGCTCGCCCCGGCCACCCGCGGCATCGGGCTGGCCTGCATGGCGCTCGCCCTGTTCTCGGGCCAGGCGGTCGGGGTGGCCGGCACGGCGGCCGCCATCGACCGGATCGGCTACGGCGCAGCGATCGCCGGCACGGGCCTGCTCTGCGCGGTGCTCGGCGCGGTGATCACGATCTGGCTGCGCCGCAATCCGCCGCTCATGGATCGATGACGCGGCAGTCCGGCGCGCGCGCGAGCGGCGCGCCGGTGCGCCGCTGCAGTTCCTCGAAGGACAGGCCGGCCACCATCGCGCGCACCGTGAACCGGCGCGCGGCGCGATCGACATCGACGACCGCGAGGTCGGTGTAGACCCGGTCGACCACCGCCTGGCCGGTGATCGGATAACGGCAACGCTCGACGAGCTTCGGCTCGCCCTCGCGGGTCGTGTGCGACATCACCGCCCAGATCGAGCGGGCACCCACGACGAGATCCATCGCGCCGCCGACGGCGGGGATCGCGCCGGGCTCGCCGGTATCCCAGTTGGCGATGTCGCCGTTGCTCGCCACCTCGAAGGCGCCGAGCACGGAGATGTCCAGGTGGCCGCCGCGGATCATCGTGAACGAGATGACGTGATCGCTGAGCGAGGCGCCCGGGATCAGGACGATCGGCTCGCGGCTCGCATTGAGCAGGCCCGGATCGGGCGGCTGCTCCGGGGGCGCGGACACCATGCCAACGATGCCGTTCTCGCTGTGGAGGATGACCTCGCGACCGGCCGGCAGGTAGCGCGCGGCCAGGGTCGGGATGCCGATGCCGAGGTTGACGTAGGCGCCATCGGGAAGATCCGCAGCGACCGCGCGCGCCATGCCGTCGCGATCGAGCGGGCGGAAGCTCTCGCTCATCGTCCCCCCTCCCGGCGCACCACCCGCTGCACGAAGATGCCGGGCAGCTGCACGCCTTCCGGATCGATCGCGCCGAGCGGGACGACCGCCTCGACCTGGGCGACAGCGACCCGCGAGGCCATCGCCACCACCGGATTGAAGTTGCGCTCGGCCTTGTTGAAGGTGAGGTTGCCCCAGCGATCGCCGTGCAGGGCCCTGACCAGCCCGAAGTCACCGGCGAGCGGCTGCTCGAGCACATAGCCCCGACCGTCGATGACCCGCGTCTCCTTGCCTTCGGCGAGCAGGGTGCCGTAGCCGGTGGGGGTGAAGAAGGGGCCGTTGCCGGCGGCCGCGGCGCGCATGCGCTCGGCCATGATGCCCTGGGGCACGCACTCGAGCTCGATCCGCCCGGCGTGATACTCGGTGGCGAAGGCCTCGGCATTGCCCGCCTTGCCCACCGAGCGGGCGTAGGAGCTCACCAGCTTGCGCACCCGTCGCGCCGCGATCAGCTGCGACAGGCCGATCGGCCCGTCGCCGCCGTTGTTGTTCACGATCGTCAGCTCGCGCGCGCCCTGGTCGAGCAGCGCGCAGACGAGCTCGGTCGGTATCCCCGCGATGCCGAAGCCGCCGATCAGGATGGTGGCCCCGTCCTGGACATCGGCCAGCGCCTCGGCCATCGAATCCATCACCTTGTCGAGCATGACTCCCCGCCAGGCATCACGGCCGGTAGCCGAAGCGCACCGCGCCCGCCGCCCGCAGCGGTGCGGCGAGGTTGGCGAACTCGACCGCCAGGGCACGGGTATCGGCCGGATCGATGATGTCCTCGATCACGAAGGCCTCGGCGCTGCGGAACGGCGAAGTGAGCGAACGCACCCGACGTTCGATCTCGGTGCGCTTGGCCTCCGGGTCGGCCGCCGCTTCGATGTCCGCCTTGTAGGCAACCTCGAGCCCGCCCTCGATCGGCAACGAGCCCCACTGCGCGCTCGGCCAGGCATAGCGGAAGCAGAAGCGGCCCGGATGCTGGTGGCCGCCGGCGGCGACGCCGAAGGCCTTGCGGATGATGACGCTGCACCAGGGCACGGTCGACTGCGAGACGGCGGTGGCCGCCCGCACGCCGACCCGCATCACGCCTTCGGTCTCCGCCTCGAGCCCGATCTTGAAGCCGGGGACATCGACCAGGTTCAGCACCGGCAGGCGGAAGAGCTCGGCGAGATCGAGCAGGCGGATGAACTTCTCGGTGGTGGCGCGATCCCAGGCGCCGCCATAGTGGTACGGATCGCTCGCGAACACCACGACCGGCCAGCCGTCGATGCGCGCGAGCCCCGAGGCGAGCGCCCTGCCCCAGCCGCGGCCGATCTCGAAGAAGGAACCGTCGTCGACCAGGGTCTCGACGATCTTGCGGATCTTGTAGACCCTGCGCGCGTCCTCGGGAATCACATCGCGCAGCGTCGCCTGATCGGCGCTTGCCGCGCGTCCTTCGTCGGCGCGCGGCGGCAGCTCGTGCACCGAGCTCGGCAGGTAGGACAGGAAACGACGGGCGCGATCGAAGGCTTCCTCCTCGGAGCCGACCTCGTCGTCGACCACGCCGTTGCGGGTATGGATCCTCGAGCCGCCGAGCTCTTCCTTGGTGAGGTCCTGGCCGGTGCGCGCGACCACTGGCGGCCCGGCCACGAAGAGTTGCGATGTCTCGCGGACCATCACCGAGTAGTGGCTCGCGGCCACGCGCGCCGAGCCCATGCCGGCGACCGAACCGAGCCCGAGCCCGACCACCGGCACCGTCGTCAGGTTCTGCGTGATGAACGGCCAGGCCTTCAGCTTGGGCAGCAGCGTGTGCCCCTTGAGCTCGATGTTCTTGACCGAACCGCCGCCGCCGGTGCCGTCGACCAGGCGCACCAGCGGCAGGCGCAGGTCGTGCGCCATCTGCTCGCCGGCGATCAGCTTGTCGCCGACGGCGCCGTCGTTGGCGCCGCCGCGCACGGTGAAGTCGTCGCCGATCACCACCACCGACCGGCCCTGCACCCGACCTCGGCCGGTGATCAGGTTCGAGGGCACGAAGCCGTCGAGCCGGCCCTCGTCGTCGTACTGACCGGTGCCGGCGAACTTGCCGAGCTCGCAGAAGCTGCCCGCGTCGAGCAGCCTGTCGATGCGCTCGCGTACCGGCAGCCGGCCGTTGTCGCGATGGCGCTTGAGCTTTTCCTCGCCCCCCATCTGCTCGGCGAGCCGATGACGATGAGCGAGTTCCTCGAGTTGCTTTTCCCAGGCCAAGGAACCGTCTCCAGATACGATTAGGCGCCGCGGGCGGTGCGCGGGGCCGGTGAAGCGCCGGGCCGCGTCGACATCGGATTCCCGGGAAAACGAGATTCTGCTATGCAGAACACTTGTTCTTTTTTTGGCAGTATCAGAACATTCCAGAGCACTGTCAAGGCAGCCCGTGGCCGGCCTTCCTTCTCCTGAAGCGATAGTACGCACTCTCGCCAACCTCCAAGGAACCATGGTGCCCGCAACCACGACCCCGAAGCGCCCGCCCGCCGAACTCTCGCCGGGATACGCAGCGAACATGCAGGGCGTCGCGGCCGTCGATCGCGCGCTGTCCATCCTGGTGGCGATCGAGGCTGCCGGGAACGGAGCGCTCTCGCTCGCCGAGCTCGCCGCCGCCACCCGGCTCTACAAGAGCACCCTGCTGCGACTGCTGGTCTCGCTCGAGCGCGGGGCGCTGGTGGTCCGCCGTGCCGACCAGCGCTATGCGCTCGGGCCGTTCGCCTTCCGCCTCGGCAAGTCCTTCGAATCGCACAATCCGGTGGAGGAGCGGCTCGCGCCGATCATGCGCGCGCTGGTCGAGAAGGGGACCGAGAGCCCGTCCTTCCACGTCCGGCACGACGCCACCCGGCGACTGTGCCTGATGCGCCTCGATTCGCAGCATTCGACCCTCGATCGGGTGCGCACCGGCGACCTGCTGCCCATCGATCGCGGCGCCGCTGGCCGCATCCTGCTGGCCTTCGGCGAGCACGGCGCGGCGACCCCGCTCGAGGTGCCCCGCGTCATGATCTCGCGCGGCGAGCGCGACCCGCTTTGCGGAGCGGTCGCCGCCCCGGTGTTCGGCGCCCGCGGCGAGCTGATCGGCGCGCTGTCGCTCTCGGGCCCCCTCGATCGCTTCTCGCCCGAATCGATCGCCCGCATGAGCGAGCTGCTGCTCGATGCCGCCGAGCAGGCCGGCCTGGCGCTCGGCGCAACGCGCGGCGGCTGAGGGCCCGCAGACGAACCGTTCACGGGTTCCGAGTCCTCGCCACTCGTCGGACCGTCAGCGCCGCATGCCAGCGAGCCGTGTGTCGCCCCCTCCCGGGCCGCTAAGGTGGATCCTCGTACAGGACACAGCCGGTGAACCGGCGACGAAAGTGATCCGGATCGCGCGGCCCGACGCGTCGGCACCGGATTCGACGTAGCCGACACCGCTCCCGGCAGGGGCGTACCGATGACGCCAGCAGCATCCCCCACATCGATCGATCGCAAGAACGGCAGCACCGACCCATCCCCTGGGCACGGGATGCTCGACCTCGACCTGCTCGAGGACGCCTACTATGAAGTCGACCTCAAGGGCAGGGCGCTGCGGATGAACGCCGCCGCAAGCGAGATTCTCGGCTATCCGCCCGGCGAGCTCATCGGCAAGCACTATCGGGAGTTCATGACGGCGGAGGTCGCCGACCGCGTCAAGGAGCTGTTCAACTCGGTCTACCAGAGCCGGCAGGCATCGCCTCCCCGCGAAGGCGTCATGAGCAGGCCGGACGGTACCAGCCGCAGGGTCGAAGGCTCGGTCTCCCTGATACGTGGCGCCGACGGCGAGCCGGTGGGATTTCGCGGCATCCTGCGCGATGTCACCGATCGACGCCAGGCCGAAGAGGCATTGCGCGAAAGCGAGGAACGCTTCCGGGCCCTGACCAGCCTGTCGACCGACTGGTACTGGGAGCAGGACGCCGAGTTCCGCATGGTCCGCCTGGAGGGTCGCTGCAGCTGCCAACGCTACGAACCCGCCTGCATCGTGCTCGGGCAGCGCCTGTGGGATCTTCCGGGCATGCTGGCCGACGAGACGCGCTGGGAGGAGCACCAGGCAACATTGGCCGCCCGCAAGCCTTTCCGCGAATTCGAATACGCTTACCGGAGCCGCAGCGGCAAGCGCTACTACATCAGCACCAGCGGCGCGCCGATCTTCGACGCGAAAGGCCGGTTCCAGGGCTATCGCGGCACCTCGCGCGACGTCACCCAGGCCAGGCACGAGCGGCGCCTGCTCGAGCTCGAGCACCGGGTCGCCCATGCCCTGTCGCTCGCCACCGAATGGCGTCCGACGCTCGCCGCCGTGATCGAGGCGATCAGCAGTTCGGAGGAATGGGACACCGGCGCATACCTCGAGTTCCTCGACGACGGCAGGGCGCGGCTGCAGGTGAGCCATTGCGGCCCCCACGTTCCCGAAGCGACCGCTGCGCGGTACCGGATGCGCATCGGCACGACCATCGACCGGCCGGTGCTGCTCGCCGAGGTTGCACGCGCCGGCAGCAACCGCTGGATTCCCGACATCGCCGACGTGCTCGAACCGGGCGGCGTCTGGCGGGAGCTGCTGGTCGACACCGGTGAGAAGACCCTGCTTCTCGTACCGATACCGGGCGAGGGCCGTCCGCTCGGTGTCCTGGCCTTCGCGTCGCCAGCGATGCGCAATCCCGATGAACGACTGCAACGGACGATGCGGGTGGTCGCCGGGCAGCTCGGTCAGTTCCTGCGCCGCATGGCCGCCGAGCGGATCCTGCGCGAGAGCGAGGCGAGGTTCCGGGCCCTGACCCATCTCTCGACCGACTGGTACTGGGAGCTCGACACCCGGCTGCGCTTTTCCCGCATCGGCGGCGAGCGCGGCGACCTCGCGCGCAGCCAGGCCGAAGGTGCGGCGCTCGGCCGCCATCCCTGGCAGATCGGGCTGCGCATGGCCGGCGGCCGCTCATGGCGGGAGGTTGCCGAGGCCATGCGCCGGGGCGAGCCGATCCGCGATGTGCGGGTCTTCCGCCGCGATCGCCAGCGCAACATCGTCTGGTACGCGATCAGCGGCGAACCGATGACCGACGAGATCGGCGCCCTGGCCGGCTATCGGGGCATCGGCCGCGACATCACCGACCGGATGCTCGCCGAGCAGCGCATCCAGCGCATGGCGACCCACGACAGCCTGACCGGACTGCCCAACCGGGTCCTTTTCACCGAGAAGCTGGAGCAGGCGATCGAGACGGAGACGAGCCCCTTCGCCGTGCTCTTCATCGACCTCGACGGCTTCAAGCTCGTGAACGACTCCCTGGGCCACGAAGCGGGCGACGCACTGCTGCGCGAGATCGGATCGCGGATACGCGGCTGCCTGCGCAGCAACGACGTGGTCGGCCGGCTCGGCGGCGACGAGTTCATCGTGCTCGTGCGCGACGTCGTCGACCGCTTCGAGATCGGGCGGGTCGCGGGAAAGATCGAGGCGCTGGTCGGCCACCCCCTGCGCATCCGCGGGCGTTCGATGAAGGTCACGCCGAGCATCGGGATCGCGATCCACCCCGACAGCGCCGATACTGCCGCCGGATTGCTGCGCGCTTCCGACCTGGCGATGTACGAGGCGAAGCGCGCCGGCAAGAACCGGCACGCGTTCTTCGCCGATCTCCAGCCCGGTGCCGCCGAACCGGACTTGTCCGGCCGGATGGACCGCAGCTGGGCACCGGTCTAGGACTCGAGCGCCGAAGGCGGCACCCCGGCGGTCACGCCGCCGTCGATCACCATCGTCTGCCCGGTCATGAAGCCGCTTGCCTGCGAGGCGAGGAATACAGCCGCCCCGGCGATCTCGTCGGGCTCGCCGATGCGGTTGAGCGGACTGTCCTTGACCCGGTGCTTGAGCAGGGCCGGATCCGACCAGAGCGCCTTGGCGAAGTCGGTCTTGATGAGCCCCGGCGCGATGCAGTTGGCCCGGACCCGCCGGGCGCCCCATTCCACCGCGATGTTGCGGGCGAGCTGCATGTCGGCCGCCTTCGAGATGCAGTAGGCGCCGAGCGTCGCCGAGCCGCGCAGGCCGCCGATCGAGGACACGATGATGACCGAGGCATCGTCCTTGTCGGCCATGTGCGGCAGCGCCATGTTGGCGAGCCAGAAGTTGCTGCGCACGTTCGAGCCCATGATCCGGTCGAAGGCCGAGTCGTCGATGCCGGCGGCCGGGCCGAAATAGGGATTGACCGCCGCATTGCAGACCAGCACGTCGAGCCGGCCCCAGTGGTCGAGAGTTCGGTCGACGAGCGTCTGCAGCTGCTCCTTGTGGGCGATGTTGCATTCGATGACGATCGCCTCGCCGCCGGCATCGCGGATCGCCTGCGCGACCGGCTCGCAGGCCTCGGTCTTGCGGCTCGAGACGACGACCTTCGCGCCGTGCTCGGCCAGGCGCAGGGCGATGGCGCGGCCGATGCCGCGGCTCGAGCCGGTGACGATCGCCACCTTGCCGCTGAGGTCGAAAAGATTCATGACGGTCTCCGGGAAAGCTGTGGGTGGCCGGCAGGCTGGGGGCGCCGGCGCTGTCCGGAAGATAGCATCGCGGCCGGCGACCGGCGGCGGGCCGCCATCGACCCGAACGGCTTGATTTATTAGACCGATCGTCTAGAATGGCGCCGATGACTGCCACTGCCGTCCGCCGTCGAGGGCGCCCGCCAAGATCGAGAGAGGGCTTCGCCGACACGCGCGAGCTGCTCTTGCGCTCGGGGCTCGAGGTCCTGACCGAGAAAGGCTATTCCGCCACCGGCATCGACGAGATCCTCGGTCGGGTGCGGATCCCGAAGGGCTCCTTCTATCACTACTTCGAGAGCAAGGAAGCCTTCGGCCTCGAGCTGATCGATCGCTACGGGGCGTACTTCGCCGGCAAGCTCGACAGCCACTTCGGCAACCCGAACCTGTCGCCGCTGATGCGGCTGCAGGCCTTCGTCGCCGACGCCATGGCCGGCATGAGGCGCTTCGAGTTTCGGCGCGGCTGCCTGATCGGCAACCTCGGACAGGAGATGACCTGCCTGCCGGAATCCTTCAGGGAACGGCTGCATGCGGTCTTCATCGACTGGGAGGAACGCCTGGCCGGTTGCCTCGAAGCCGCGAAGGCCGAGGGGCAGATTCCACAGGAGGCGGATTGCCGGCAGCTCGCCAGTGCGTTCTGGATCGGCTGGGAAGGCGCCGTTCTGCGGGCCAAGCTCGAACGCAGCACCAGACCCCTGGCGAGCTTCGCGCAGTTTTTCGTTTCGGCATTGCGGGCCGCCTGATTTTTTTGGCTTTTTCTAGACGATCGGTCTAATCAACTCACGAGGTACTCATGTTCAACGCAATACGGATCGACAAGGACGAAGCGGGTTACCGCTCGACACTGGCCAGCATCGACGAATCGGCATTGCCCGAAGGCGACGTCGTGGTCCGCGTCAGCCACTCGACGCTGAACTACAAGGACGGGCTCGCCATCACCGGCAAGTCCCCGGTGGTCCGGAAATTCCCGATGGTGCCGGGCATCGACCTGGTCGGCGAGGTCGAGAGCTCTTCGCACCCGGAGTACAAGGCCGGCGACCGGGTCGTCCTCAACGGCTGGGGCGTGGGCGAGACCCACTGGGGCGGGCTGGCGCAGAAGGCCCGCCTGAAGGGCGACTGGCTGATCCCCCTGCCCGAGCGGTTCACCCCGCCGCAGGCGATGGCGATCGGCACCGCAGGCTACACGGCGATGCTCTGCGTGCTGGCCCTGGAGCGCCACGGCGTGAAGCCGGGCGACGGCGAGATCGCCGTCACCGGCGCGGCCGGCGGTGTCGGCAGCGTGGCGGTGGCGATCCTCTCGAAACTGGGATACACCGTGGTCGCCGTCACGGGGCGCCCGGAGGATGCGGATTACTTCAAGCACCTCGGCGCCGCGGACATCCTGCCCCGTTCCGAGCTTTCCTCGCCGGGCAAACCCCTGGGCAAGGAACGCTGGGCCGGCGCGATCGACGTCGTGGGCAGCCATACGCTCGCCAACCTCTGCGCGACGACCCGCTACGGCGGTGTCGTCGCCGCCTGCGGACTGGCCGCCGGCATGGATTTCCCCGCCACCGTCGCGCCT
>JAMLIN010000028.1 GCA_023954135.1 Burkholderiaceae bacterium
GCCGGCCTCGATCGAGAGCGCCATCAGCTGGTGGTAGGCCGGGTGGAACTCGACTTCGTCGATGCGCCGGCCGACCCGGTCGAAGGCGCGCAGCCGCGGGATGTCGGCGTTGGCCTGCTCGCCCCACTGCTGCACTTCGGCGCTGCCGACGCGCTCGCCGAATGCGGCGAGTCGCTCCCGGTGAGCGGGATCGACCCGCGGCGCGGCGAGTGTCGCGAGCAGGCGGTCGCCGGTGTAGAGGTTCGCCCCCACGAGCGCGTCGGGCTGGTTCTCCACCTCATGGGTGGCCAGCGTCGTGCGGGGGCGATGGGAATCGATGGACATGGCGAGCCTCCTCGGGGCCGGTGCACGGGCCCCGTCGAAGCTGCGCCAGGGCCCGCTACTGGAAGAAATCCTTGACCCGATCCATCCAGCCCTTGGTCTGCGGGCTGTGCTTCGGATCGGTGAGGGTCGCGTCGAATTCGCGCAGCATGGCCTTCTGCTTCTCGCTCAGGCGCACCGGGGTCTCGACGGCGACGTGCGCGTAGAGATCGCCCGGGTAAGCCGAACGCAGGCCCTTGATTCCCTTGCCGCGCAGCCGGAAGGTCTTGCCGGTCTGGGTGCCTTCGGGCAACTCGATCTCGGCCCGCCCGGTCAGGGTGGGCACCTGCACTTTACCGCCGAGCGCGGCAGTTGTCATCGAGATGGGGATCTCGCAGTGGAGATCGTCGCCATCGCGCTGGAACACCGAGTGCTCCCTGATCCGGATCTCGACGAAGAGATCCCCGGGCGGTCCGCCGTTGACGCCCGGCTCGCCATTGCCGGCCGAGCGGATCCGCATGCCGTCCTCGATCCCGGCGGGGATGTTGACCTCGAGGGTCTTCTGCTTCTTGATCCGGCCCTGGCCGCTGCAGGCGGTGCAGGGCTCGGGGATGACCTTGCCGCTGCCGTGGCAGGTCGGGCAGGTCTGCTGGATCGAGAAGAAACCCTGCTGGACACGGACGCTGCCCTGGCCATTGCAGGAATGGCAGGTCTTGGGCTGGGTGCCCGGCTTCGCGCCCGAGCCCTTGCAGGTGGTGCAGCGTTCCCAGGACGGTACCCGGATCTCGGTGGTGTGGCCGTTGGCGGCCTCCTCGAGCGAGATCTCCATCGCGTAGCGCAGGTCGGCGCCCCGGTAGACATTGCTGCGCCCGCCGCCGGCGCGCCCGGCGCCGAAGATGTCCCCGAAGATGTCCCCGAACACATCCGAGAAGCCGCCGGCCCCGCCGCCGCCGCCCGGAAAGCCGCCGGCGTTGGGATCGACCCCGGCATGGCCGAAGCGGTCGTAGGCCTCGCGCTTGGCCGGCTCGGACAGGATCTCGTAGGCCTCCTTGGCCTCCTTGAACTTGGCCTCGGCCGACTTGTCGTTCGGATTGCGATCGGGATGGAACTTCATCGCGAGCTTCCGATAGGCCTTCTTCAGGTCGTCGGCGGTCGCGTTCTTCGGCACCCCGAGCACATCGTACAGATCACGCTTGGCCATCGGCCCGCCCCAGCAATCCGGTCATCACATCATCTCGTCGAAAGCGGCAACGACCGGCGCCTCGCGACGCCGGCCGTCCGCCGGTTGAGGGCCCGGCGGCATCGCGCCCCCGGGCCTGTCGGTCATGCCGTTCAAGAGTCGCGCTTGACCTCGCGGAAGTCGGCATCGACGACATCGTCGCCGCTCGCGCGCAGGGTCTCGTCCTCGGCCGGCTGCTCCGGCGCCGCGGCGCCGCTCTCCTGCTGGGCGGCATAGATCTTCTCGCCCAGCTTCTGCGACGCGACCAGAAGAGCCTGCGACTTCGCGTCGATCTCGTCCTTGTCCTCGGCGGCGAGCGCGGTCTCGAGCTCGGTCACCGCGGTCTCGATCGCGGACTTCTCGTCGGCCTCGATCTTGTCGCCATGCTCCTCGATCGACTTCTTGACCGAATGCACCAGCGCCTCGGCCTGGTTGCGCGCATTGGCCAGCTCGACCCGCTTGCGGTCTTCTTCGGCGTTGGCCTCGGCATCGCGGACCATGCGCTCGACCTCGTCGTCCGACAGGCCCGAATTCGCCTTGATCGTGATCTTGTTTTCCTTGTTGGTCGCCTTGTCCTTGGCCGACACATGCAGGATGCCGTTGGCGTCGATGTCGAAGGTGACCTCGATCTGCGGCAGGCCCCGGGCGGCCGGCGGAATCCCCTCGAGATTGAACTCGCCCAGCAGCTTGTTGCCCGAGGCGATCTCGCGCTCTCCCTGGAAGACCTTGATGGTCACCGCCGGCTGGTTGTCGTCGGCCGTCGAGAAGACCTGCGAGTACTTCGTCGGGATCGTGGTGTTGCGCTTGATCATCGGGGTCATGACACCACCGAGGGTCTCGATGCCCAGGGTCAGCGGACTGACGTCGAGCAGCAGCACGTCGGTGCGATCGCCCGAGAGCACGGCCCCCTGGATCGCGGCGCCGACGGCGACCGCCTCGTCGGGGTTGACGTCGCGGCGCGGCTCCTTGCCGAAGAAGGCCTTGACCTTCTCCTGGACCTTGGGCATGCGCGTCATGCCGCCGACGAGGATCACGTCGTCGATGTCCGACGCCTTCAGCCCGGCGTCGCCGATCGCCTTGCGGCACGGCTCGATGGTCCGCTCGACGAGCTCGTCGACCAGGGCCTCGAACTTGGCCCGGGTGAGCTTCATGTTGAGGTGCTTCGGACCCGAGGCATCGGCGGTGATGTACGGCAGGTTCAGCTCGGTCTGCTGGCCCGACGACAGCTCGATCTTGGCCTTCTCGGCGGATTCCTTCAGGCGCTGAAGCGCGAGCACATCCTTGCCGAGGTCGACGCCCTGGTCCTTCTTGAACTCCGCGATCACGTAATCGATGATCCGCTGGTCGAAGTCCTCGCCGCCGAGGAAGGTGTCGCCGTTGGTCGACAGCACCTCGAACTGCTTCTCGCCGTCGACGTCGGCGATCTCGATGATCGACACATCGAAGGTGCCGCCGCCGAGGTCGTACACCGCGATCTTGCGATCCTTGTTGCCGCCCTTGTCGAGGCCGAAGGCGAGCGCCGCCGCGGTGGGCTCGTTGATGATCCGCTTGACGTCGAGCCCGGCGATGCGCCCGGCATCCTTGGTCGCCTGGCGCTGGCTGTCGTTGAAGTACGCCGGCACCGTGATGACGGCCTCGGTGACCTCTTCGCCGAGATAGTCCTCGGCGGTCTTCTTCATCTTGCGCAGGACCTCGGCCGAGATCTGGGGCGGAGCGAGCTTCTTGTCGCGCACCTTGACCCAGGCATCGCCATTGTCGGCGGCGACGATCTCGTAGGGCATCAGGTCGATGTCCTTCTGGACTTCCTTTTCCTTGAACTTGCGCCCGATCAGGCGCTTGGCGGCATAGATCGTGTTGCGCGGATTGGTGACCGCCTGGCGCTTGGCCGGCGCGCCGACGAGGATCTCCCCGTCTTCGAGGTACGCGACGATCGACGGCGTGGTCCGCGCGCCTTCCGAGTTCTCGATCACCTTGGGCTTGTCGCCCTCGAGGATGGCGACGCAGGAGTTGGTCGTGCCCAGGTCAATCCCGATAATCTTGCCCATGTGTGGTTCTTCCTGAATTCGTGAAAATATTGTGCCGTTCGGCCCTGAGGCCAAGATGGGGCGCGATCCGCCCCGATTCAAGCGCTATCCCTGCGCCACCGTGACGAGCGCCGGTCGCAGGACCCGGTCGTTGATCAGGTAGCCCTTCTGGAGCACGGTGGCGACGTGATTGGCCGGGGTCGGCGGATTCGTGGCGTCGGCCGGAACCATCGAGATCGCCTGGTGATGATTGGGATCGAACTTCTGGCCCGCCGGGTCGATGCCGACCAGCTGATTCTTCTCGAATGCGGAAACCATCAGCCGAAGGGTCGCCTCGACGCCTTCGCGCAGGCTCTCGACGCTCGGCGCCTCGACCTTCAGCGCCAACTCCAGGCTGTCGATCACCGGCAGCAGCGACTCGGCGAAGGATTCATTGGCGAACTTGCGCGCCTTCAGGATCTCCTCCTGGGTGCGCCGGCGCAGGTTCTCGGTCTCGGCGAGCGTGCGCAGGAGCTGCTCGTGGTTCGCAGCGGCCTTCGCCTCGGCGGCGGCCAGCTCGGCCCTCAGGGCCTCCAGCTCGCCCTGGTCAGCCGCAGCGGCGGGAGCGGCATCGGCCGGGGCGCGCTCCGCCCGCCCGGCGGACGCGGGCGACGCGCCTGCCGATCCGAAACCTGGGCCCTGCTCCGGTCGGGGAGTCGCCCCGCCATGAGCCGGGCCGGCCGCCGGCCCCGGGGTCGGCCCGGTCGCCGGTCGGGGATTCGTTCCGACGCTTTCGGGAGCATGGGGGGAGACGTAGGGTTCGGGTCGGTCGTTTTCCGGGCCTTGCATCATGTCGATCGTCTGGCTCTCTGGATTGGCAAGCTGAATCAGTTAGTTAGCGAAACCTGCTGAGCAATGTCGGGGCGTCGGCCCGGATTTCAAGCCGCCGGGGCGCCCGATCGGCTGGCAGCGCCGACGGCGGCCTCGTCAGGACGTCGGCAGGGCCAGCCGGCGAGATGGAGGGCGACCAGGGAAGCCAGCGCCCGGACGAATCCGGGATCTCCGTTGGGGCAATCGAGGTAGCGCAGGCGCCGGCCGCCGGCGGCGAGGAAGGAGTCTCGGCCCTCGATCGCGATTTCCTCGAGCGTCTCGAGACAGTCGGCGACGAAGCCCGGACAGGTGACGTCGACCTCGGTGACGCCGCGGCGGGCCAGGGCGACCAGGCTCGCATCGGTGGCCGGCTCGAGCCACTTCGCCCGCCCGAAGCGCGACTGGAAGGCCAGGCTCCATTCTCCGTCGGCGAGCCCGAGGCGTCGGGCCAGCAATCCCGCGGTCAGCTCGGCTTCGCGCCGGTAGGGATCGCCGAGGCGGACGGCCCGCTCGGGCAGGCCATGGAAGCTCATCAGCAGGTGGCCGGGTCGGCCCTCCGCCATCCAGCGGCCCTCGATCCGGGCGGCGAGCGCGTCGATGCAGGCCGCATCGTCGGGGAAGCTGCGGATCGTGCGCACTTCCGGCTGGTCGCGCCAGCGCGCGAGCTCGGCGAAGACCGCATCGCAGGCGGTGGCGGTGGTGGTGCCGCTGTACTGGGGATACATCGGCAGGAGCAGCAGCCGCCCCACCCCGGATTCGCGCATCGTCCGCAGCACGGAGGGAATCGAGGGCGTGCCGTAGCGCATCGCGAAGGCGACCTCGACATCGAAGCCCTGCTCGCCGAGCAGGCCCCGCAGCAGGCTCGCCTGCAATCGGGTGTTGACGAGCAGCGGCGAGCCCTGGTCGGTCCAGATCTGGCGGTACTTCCGCGCCGAGCGGGCCGGGCGGAACGGCAGGATCACCCCGCGCAGGACCGGCTGCCAGAGCACCGCGGGAATCTCGACCACCCGGGGATCGGACAGGAACTCGGCGAGATAGCGGCGCACCGCCGAGGGCTCCGGCGCATCAGGGGTGCCGAGCTGCGCCAGCAGCACCCCGCAGCGCGGGAAGTCGGACGGGGGAAGCGCAGGGGGCTGTTCCGGCCGCTCGAGGCGGCTCATGAGGAGCCGCTGCCGTGGGAGGGGCCGCCGTGCGCGGAACTCAGGGCGCTCGACATCAGCCGGGCCGTGATGTCGACGATCGGGATCACCCGGTCATAGGCCATGCGGGTCGGGCCGACCACGCCGAGGGTGCCCACGACCCGGCCATCGGCCTCGTAGGGAGCGACCACGATGCTCAGCTCCTCCATGGGAACCAGCTCGGACTCCCCCCCGATGAAGATCTTGACCCCGTCGGCGCGGTTCGAGGCCTCTAGCAGTCGCGCCAGGCGCGACTTCTGCTCGAAGAGGTCGAACAGCCCGCGCAGCCGGGACATGTCCTGGGCGAGATCGGAGATGTCGAGCAGGTTGCGCTCGCCGCTGATGACCACCGGGTCGGATTCCTCCGACAGGGCGGCATCGCTCGCCTCGACCGCCTCGCGCATCAGGCCGGCGATCTCGCCGCGCAGCTCGAGCAGCTCCGACTTGAGGCGCTCGCGAATCTCGTTGAAATGCAGCCCGGCGTAGTTGCGGTTGATGTAGTTGGCGGCCTCGAGGAGCTCGTCGTGGGAGAAGGCCCGGTCGGACTGGATGATCCGGTTCTGCACGTCGCCCTCGGGCGTGACGATGATCAGCAGGTAGCGATGCTCGGACAGCCTCATGAACTCGAGCTGGCGAAACACCGATGAGCGTCGCGGCGTGCGGACCACGCCGGCGAAGTGCGACAGGTTCGAGAGCAGGGACGCCGCCGAGCTCATGAGCCGCGCCGGATCGTCGATCCGAAGCTTGCCGGAGAAGGCCGAGGCCTGGGCCGGGTCGAGCGGCTCGATCTTGAGCAGGGTGTCGACGAAGAAGCGATAGCCCGCCGGCGTTGGCACCCGCCCGGCCGACGTATGCGGACTGGCGATCAGGCCGAGCTCCTCGAGGTCGGCCATCACGTTGCGGATCGTGGCCGGCGAGAGGTCGAGCCCGGAGTGCCGGGCCAGGGTCCGCGACCCGACCGGCTGGCCGTCGGCGATATGGCGTTCGACCAGCGATTTGAGCAGGGTTTGGGCGCGGCGATCCAGCATGTCGCTCATTGTCCACAATGCCGGCATGAACGCGCAAGCCAGGCGACTTGCGGTTCAGGCCGCGGCCGGTCCGTCACCGGACGCCCCTTCCCGGGTATCGCCATCCCCTGCCCCCGGTCGCCCCTCGTGGGCGGAATGGCCGCGCAGCGACTCCGCCGCCGACTTGCGCGGCGCCGCTGCCCCTGCCGGCGGGCTGGCGGCGCGCCGCTGCGATCCCTCGGCATCGAGGGTCGCATGCGGGATCAGCGACAGGAGCTGCCAGCCCGGTCGCAGCACCGGACGGCCTTCGGCCACGAAGGGCCGCAGCCGGCCGCGCCCATCGATGCCGAGCAGGGGAATGAACTCCCCGGGCAACGAGTCCCGGTATTCCCTGAAGCCGAAGCTCTCGGTCATCCGGGTGAGCCGGAACTCGGCACCTTCGGCCACCAGCCGGGCCCAGTCGCCATAGGTGAAATCGGGCCCGAACAGCTGCGGCACCCGCAGGCTGCCGGCGAGCTCCTTCATGTGCTTGCCGCGCTCCTCGTCCGTCTGCATCGCGAACACCGAATCGGCGCCCAGGTCCGGCCGGAAATGCAGCGCGGCAAGGATGTTCTGGTCGCGCTGCGGCGACATGCCGAACAGGTAGCCGATGCTGCCGTAGTCGATGTGGCCCTCGGCGTGGTCGGAGACGATCCTGCCGAAGTAGGCGTCGAACCCCGCCATCCGCGCGCGGCGCACCTCGGTCCAGTCCGTATCGGCCAGCAGCACGCCGTAGCCTGCGCTCCTCAACTTGCCCGCGAACGCGCGGTTGGGTTCGCCCGCACCGACGATGATCACGTCGCGCGGTTCGGGACTCGCCAGCTCGAGCCACCTCGCGATCCGGCCGGCGGTCGCGCTCTGCAGCACGACCGTGGCGATGATCACCGAGAAGATCACCGGCACGACCTGCTCGGCGCCGGCCACGCCGCGTTCCTGCAGGGCCAGCGCGAACAGGGAGGCGACCGAGGCGGCGACGATGCCGCGCGGCGATATCCAGCTGATCAGCAGCTTCTCGCGCAGCGTGAGGCGGGAGAAGAACGTGCTGGCGAACACCGCGACCGGACGGATCACGAAGATCACCGCGACCAGGAAGAAGAGCAGGCCCCAGTCGAGCTGACGGAACTCGGCGAAGTCGATCCGGGCCGCCAGCACGATGAACAGCACCGCCACCAGCAGCAAGGTCAGGCTTTCCTTGAAGTCGAAGATGTCGTCGACGTTGACCTGGCGCATGTTGGCCAGCGCCATGCCCATGACGGTGACCGCGAGCAGCCCCGCTTCGTGCGCAAACCGGTTCGCGATCGCGAAGCTCGCCAGCACGAAGGCGAGCGCGACCACGTTGCGCATGAACCAGGGCACGAGATGGCGACTCAGCACGAAGGCGAGGCCGAATGCCGCGACCAGGCCGCAGGCGAGCCCCGAAGCGACCAGCTTCGCGATCGCGAGCCAGATGGAATCGATCGACTGGGTTCGCACGAACTCCGCGACCAGCACCGCGAGCATCGCGCCGAGCGGATCGACGACGATCCCCTCCCAGCGCAGCGTGTTGGCCACGCTCGACACGGGGCGGATCGCCCGCAGCATCGGCACCACGACGGTCGGGCCCGTCACGGAGAGGATCGCGCCGAGCAGGGCCGACACCGGCCAGGACAGCGACAGCAGGCCGTGGGCCGCGAAGGCCACGAGGACGAAGGTGATCGCCGCGCCGAGCGTGCTCAGCCCCCAGACCGCCGGGCCGATGCCCCGCAGGTCCGACCAGCGCAGCGTCATGCTGCCCTCGAACAGGATCACCGCGACCGACAGCGAGACGAGCGGAAAGAGCGCGTCGCCCAGCACGAGATCCGGGTCCAGCACGCCGGTCACCGGGCCGGCGACGATGCCGATCAGCAACAGGAACAGGATCGAGGGCAGCTTGAAGCGCCAGGCGAGCCAGTGGGACAGCGCCCCCAGCACGATGACGCCGGCCATCAGGATCTGCATCGGCACTCCTCGTGTACGCGGGCGGAAGGTTCGGCGCTGCGTGTACGACGCAGCCGCGCCGTCCGCTGCTACGCGATTTCACGGTCGCGGCGGCCCGCCGGCAGGGGCGCCATTCTATACTGGACCGAAGGGCGGGCCCGACGGCGACGGAATGCCCGCGACATCTCCTCGGAGCCGGAAATGTATCGATCGATCCTGATTGTCAGCGATGGTTCGCCGTTGTCCGAAAAGGCGGTCAAGGCGGGCCTGCGCATGGCACGCGACTTCGGCGCGAAGGTGACCGCCCTCAATGTGCAGGCTCCCTACCAGCCGCCGATCGCCGGCGAGGTGCCGGCCGCCTTCCTGCACAATCCCACCGAGTACGACAAGCTGGTGCGCGAAGCCTCGGAGAAGATCCTCGACGCGATCGCCGAAGCGGCCAGCGTCGCCGGCGTGTCCTGCGAGACGGTCACCGAGTTCGATCATTCGATCCACAAGGCCATCATCAGGGTCGCCAAGTCCTACCGCTGCGATCTCATCGTGATGGCATCCCACGGCCACGGCGGAATCAAGGGGCTGCTGCTCGGCAGCGAGACCACCAAGGTTCTGAATCACTGCCAGATCCCGGTGCTCGTCCATCGTTGAAGTGAAGCAGCCCCCACGCTCGCTGTCGCCTCGCTCCAGCCCCGCTCGCAGGCGCATGATGGGCGTGGCGCACGCCGATATGGTCTAATCGCGCGCATGGAGCCTTCGTCCCCGTTTCGCTGCGTAGCGCTGATCGGCCGCTATCAGACAGCCGGTCTGGGCGCGACCATTTCCGCGATCGTCAGCCTGCTCTGCGACCACGGCGTGAAGGTTCTCCTCGATGCCGATACCGCCGAGTCGGTCCGCGATCCGCGCGCCACGAGCGCCGACATGGACCAGATCGGCAAGTCCGCCGACCTCGTCGTGGCGATCGGCGGCGACGGCACCATGCTCGGCGTCGCCCGCCGACTCGCGGCCGAGGGCGTGCCGCTGGTGGGCATCAACCATGGTCGCCTCGGCTTCATCACCGACATCTCCCTCGATGCCTGGCGCGCCGCGCTCGACGCGATCCTCGAGGGCAAGTTCGCCGCCGAGGACCGCACGTTCATCACGGCGCACGCCGTGCGCGACGGCGAGACCGTCTGGTCGGACCTCGCCCTGAACGACGTCGTCGTCAGCCGTTCCTCACGCTCGGGCCTGATCGAGCTCGAGGTAGCGGTCGACGGCATCTTCATGTACAGCCAGCGTGCCGACGGCCTGATCGTCGCCACGCCCACCGGCTCGACCGCCTACGCCCTGTCGGCCAACGGCCCGATCCTGCATCCCCGGCTCGCCGGACTGGTGATGGTCCCGGTCGCGCCGCAGTCGCTGTCGAACCGGCCGATCGCCCTGCCCGACGATGTCGAGATCCGCATCCGCGTGGTCGAGGGCCGCGAACCCCGGGTGAGCTGCGACATGCAGGTCTTCAGCGACCTGCAGGTGGGCGACGACATCATCGTGCGGCGGGCGCCCTTCACGGCACGCTTCCTGCATCCGCTCGGCTACAGCTACTTCGCCACCCTGCGCAGCAAGCTGTACTGGCACGAGTTCCCGATCCTGCCCACGAAGAATTCCTGAACGCGCGCGGCTCCCCCACGATGTTGGAAAGCATTCGACTGCGTGACTTCGTGATCGTCGACGCGGCCGAGGTCGAGTTCGCTGAGGGCTTCTGCGTCCTGACTGGCGAGACCGGCGCCGGCAAGTCGATCCTGATCGATGCGCTCGGGCTCGCGCTCGGCGCGCGCGCCGATGCCGGCACGGTGCGCCAGGGCGCCGCGCGCGCCGACATCGCCGCCAGTTTCGCGATCGATGCACCGACGGCGCAATGGCTCGCCGAGCGCGAGCTCGAGGGCGACGAGGGTCGCGTGCTGCTGCGCCGGATCATCGAGGCCGACGGTCGCAGCAAGGCGCTCGTCAACGGGCATCCGGCCACCGCGGCGATCCTGCGCGAGCTCGGCGCTCGTCTGATCGAGATCCACGGCCAGCATGCCTCGCAGTCGCTCCTGCGCCCGGAGGGCCAGCGCGCCCTGCTCGATGCCCATGCCGGACTCGGGGCGCTGTTGCGCGAGACCGGCCAGGCCTGGGCGCGACTGCGCGAGGCACGGCTCGAGCTCGAGGCGGCCGAGGCGAACAGCCGCGAATTCCAGCTCGAGCGAGAGCGCATCGCCTGGCAGGTCGACGAGATCGGGCGCCTCGAGCCGGTGGCCGGCGAATGGGGAAGCCTCTCGGAGGACCATGCGCGCCTGTCGAATGCCGCGGAACTGATCGACGTGACCGGCCAGGCGAGCGATGCCCTGGCCGGGGACGACGGCGCGATCTCGACTCGCCTGCACCGCATACTCGGACGGCTGCGCGGACTGCTCGATGCCGATCCGCGGCTCGCCAACGTGGTCAAGATGCTCGACAGCGCAGCCATCCAGGTCGACGAGGCGGCCTCGGAACTGGCGAGCTACGCCAGCCGGATCGATCTCGATCCCCAGCGCCTGGAGCAAATCGACGGGCGTCTCGCGGCGCTGCATTCGACCGCGCGCAAGCTGCGCCTCGAACCCGAAGGACTGGCCGCCGAACTCGAGCGCCTGCAGGCCGAGCTCGCGCGCCTGGACCGGGCGCAGGACCACGACGCGCTGCGGGCGCGGGTCGCGAGTGCCCAGGCCGACTACGATTCGCTCGCCACCGCGTTGTCGGGCAAGCGGCGCGCCGCGGTCCGGCGGCTCGAGCTCGCCGTCACCGAGGCGATCCGCTCCTTCGGCATGGCGGGCGCCCGCCTGCGGATCGGGATCGAGGCCGGCGAGCCCGGCCCCGGCGGCATCGACCGGGTGGAGTTCCTGATCGCCGGGCATGCGGGCGTCGAACCGCGGCCGATCGGCCGGGTCGCCTCCGGCGGGGAGCTCTCGCGGGTCGCCCTGGGGATCACGGTCAGCGCCGCCGAAGCCAATCCCGTCCCGACGCTGATCTTCGATGAAGCCGATGCGGGCGTCGGTGGTGCGGTGGCCGAGGCGATCGGCGATCGGATGCGCAGCCTCGGCGAATCACGCCAGGTGCTTTGCGTCACCCACCTGCCGCAGGTCGCGGCGCGCGCCCACCATCAGTACCGCGTCGCGAAGTCGACCCGCGGATCGACCACCACCAGCCGGATCGGGAAGGTCGAGGGCAACGAGCGGATCGACGAGATCGCGCGCATGCTCGGCGGGGCGAAGCTCACCGACACCGGGCGCGAGCATGCCCGCGAGATGCTCGCCGGCCGCCCGCCGGGCACGGATTCGGGTACATGACCGCGTTGGGGCGCCTTGCCCTGCACCCGAATCCGTGCCCGGGCTGCTACTCGTGGCCGCGGCAGTCGGGCTTGTTGCAATAGCCGTACAGCGCCAGCGAATGATCCTGGAGCGAGAAGCCGCGCGATGACGCGATCTCCTTCTGCAGACGCTCGATGTCGGCGTTGAAGAACTCCTCGACCCGGCCGCAGCGCAGGCATACCAGGTGATCGTGGTGATCGCCCTGGTCGAGCTCGAAGACCGCCTTGCCCGACTCGAAATTGCTGCGCTTCAGGAGACCGGCCTGCTCGAACTGGGTCAGCACCCGGTAGACGGTCGCCAGGCCGATCTCGTTGTTCTCGGCGAGCAACTCCTTGAATACGTCCTCGGCGCTCATGTGGCGCTGGCGGCCGGTTTGGAAGACTTCGAGGATCTTCAGGCGCGGTAGCGTCGCCTTCAGTCCTGCGCTCCTGAGTTCAGTGGATTCGGACATGGATCTGACCGGTCGCTGGTCCGCATGCAATGCGGAACCTGTTGATCGTGCGCGAAGGTCCGGGCCCGGACCGACGTCGCCTGTACGGGAGCGCTTATCATAATGGCTTTCCCCCCAAGCCACCGGATATCGACATCGCCATGCCGGATTCCCGCATCCAACCACGCCGCCACGCCGCAGCCGCGACCGGCATCGCGCTGGCCCTGGCGGGGACGATCCTGCTCGGGGCCTGCGCATCGCGCGACGCCAGCCGCAGCGGCATCTTCGAGCCCTATCGCATCGACCTGCCGCAGGGCAACTACCTGACCGGCGAGATGCTCGAGCGGGTCAGGCCGGGAATGAGTCCCGAACAGGTCCGGTTCGCGCTCGGCTCACCCCTGCTCATCGATGTGTTCCGGCCCGACCAGTGGAACTACGTCTTTCGCTACCTGCATGCGAACGGCAGTGCCGAGCTGCGAAAGGTCGTCATCGTGTTCGAGAACGACCGCGTGGCGAGGATCGACGCCGATCCGCTGCCGAAGGTCGAGGATCCGACCGATCCGGCCCTGCCCGGCCATCGCCCGGCGGGCGGCGCCTGAGGAGACAGCAATGGCAGGACCGAGAGTGGCGATCGCCGGATCGACCGGAAGGATGGGCAGGATGCTCGTCGAGGCGGCGCTCGATGCCGAGGACATCATGCTTGCTGGCGCGCTCGAGCTCGCCGGCAATCCCGCGCTCGGCCGCGATGCCGGCGAGTTCCTCGGCCGCCACACCGGCGTCGCGATCAGCGCATCGGCCGACGAGGCGCTCGCCGACGCCGACTTCCTGATCGACTTCACCCGTCCCGAAGGGACCCTCGCCCATCTCGAGGCCTGCCTGCGCAACGGCGTCGGCGCGGTCATCGGCACCACCGGCTTCGACGAGGCCGGACGGGCCCGGATCGCGGCGGCGGCCCAGCGCATCCCGATCGTCTTCGCGCCCAACATGAGCGTCGGCGTCAACGCCACCCTGAAGCTGCTCGAGGTCGCCGCCCGGATCCTCTCGAGCGGCTACGACATCGAGATCATCGAGGCGCACCATCGCCACAAGGTCGACGCGCCCTCGGGCACCGCGCTGCGCATGGGCGAGGTGATCGCCGATGCGCTCGGGCGCAGGCTCGACGAGGTCGGCGTGTTCGAGCGCCACGGCGTCACCGGCGAGCGCGACCCCTCGACGATCGGCTTCGCCACGATCCGCGGCGGCGACATCGTCGGCGACCATACGGTCCTCTTCGCCGGGATCGGCGAACGCATCGAGATCACCCACAAGTCGGCAAGCCGGGTCACCTACGCCCACGGCGCCCTGCGCGCCTGCCGTTTCCTCGCCGGCCGCGAGCGCGGCCTGTTCGACATGCAGGACGTGCTCGGCCTGCGCTAGGAGTCTGGGGGATTCGACCGTCGCGCCACGGTCCCTGCCGCTCGATCGATCCGATCGACCACCGGTCGCCCGATTCGCGCCCGAAGCGTCGATGAACGGGTGAAATCCCCCCAATAACACCGATAAGTCCTTCCATGCCGGGGAGCGGTTCGAAGGACGCTCGTGACGCATCCGCTCTTCGATCGCCGACCGGCGATCGCCGGCAAACGGCTCTGCCTCGCCGCCATCGTGCTCGCGGTGGCCGGCCTTTCCTCGCCTACCGCCTCGGCCGCCGAGGACGAAGCGACGATCCGCCGTACCGCGGAGCTGATCAACAACATCCGCAGCCGCCTCGATGCATGCGGCGACGAAGGCATGCTCGCGGTGTCCACCGCCGCTGCGCCGGCCGCCCGCAAGGCCGTCGCCAGCCGGAGCATCGCCGCCCGACCCCGGCTCACCTGGAACCCGGTGCTCGCCGAGACGGCACGCCGCCACTCCGAATCGATGGCCACGGACGGCTACTTCGACCATGTCGACAGCCAGGGGCGTACCGTCGGCGCCCGTGCCCGCGATGCCGGCTACCGCTACCGGGTGGTCGGCGAGAACCTCGCCGCCGGCCATGCCACGGTCGAGGAAGCGCTCCGCGGCTGGCTCCTGTCGGCGAGCCATTGCCGCAACCTGATCGACGAACGTTTCACCGAGTTCGGCATAGCCCGGGTGCTGAGCCCGCAGCCGAACGACCGCTATGGTGCGTACTGGACCCTGGTCCTCGGGGTGCAGCAGGGCACGCAGGTGGCGACGGCGCGTTAGCCGCCCGACTTGCGCGGCGACCCGAACCGCTCACGCAGTTCCGCGCAGGGATCCGGACGATCGACGGGCGGTACCTTGTCGATCGCATCGTAGGCCTCGGCGTCTCCTTCGGCACCCGCCTCGACGAAGCCCAGCGACATGATGCGCGCATCGGGCTGTGCGCCGCGCAGGTGCGCCGGCACGCCATGGTCGCGCCGCACATGGCCATTGCCCGCCAGCAGGATCACCTGCCGGGCGCCATCGGCGCGCGCCGCGCGCATGGCCTGCGCCATGCCGGCATCGCGGCTGCGCTGGGCCAGAGCCATCGCCGGAACCCGCGACTCGGGAACGAGTCCGCAATGCCCCTTGCGCACGGCGGCCTCGAGCGCGGCGTCGCCGAGGCCGGACCAGCCGGCCGGCGGTGCCGTGGCCGCGGAAGGGTCGCGGGCGATGCGCATCGCATCGGCTCGCGACAGGTTGCCGGCGCGAATGTCCCAGCCCCGTTCGAGCGCGAGCTCGATCGCGGGCCCATAGGCCTCGTAGCGCCAGGCATCGAACGCGAAGCCGCCGGCCTGAGCGAGCTCGCGCGCGGCGCCCGCTCCGCGCGCGTTGCGATTCGCATCGCGCCACCGGATGATCGCCCCCTGATGCTCGAGGTCGAACTGCTCGAATACGAGCGCACGCCGCGGACCGTCCGGCAATGCCCGCAGCCACGCGAACCGCCTGGCATGGCCTTCGAGATTATCGTGGACCTCGCCGAGCAGGATGTAGTCGGCCTCGAGCGCCGCAGCCGTCGACTCCGGTCGGGCGGGCGCCAAGGCGCAGCCGCCGAGGCTTGCGAGGCCCGCCACGGCGAAGGACAACACGCGGCGCCGGGTCGCGTTCGCCGGCCTCGTTCCGGGGAAACGGATGGCGGGGCTCAGTGGCTGGTCACCCAGCCGAGCAACGGCGTCCAGGTCGCGCGATCGGCCGCGATGCGCTTGGACGGCACATCGAACACCGTCAGCCCGTGAGCTGCGAGATGGACGTAGTTGTGGGTGTTGCGCAGATAGCCGGCGACGTCGATGTCCATCTCCGCCAGGCAGCGGGCAAGCTCGTCGGCCGCCTTGGTGCGCGGATCCACCCGCATCCCGACGACGCGGACATGCTTGCGGAACTCGGCCATGCTCGGGTAGGCGCGCCGCAGCGACTGCAGGAAATCCTGGGTCGCCACCACGTCGAACAGCGACGGCGCGACCGGCACCAGGACCTTGTCGGCCACCCGGACGATGTCGGCGACCTTGCTGTCGCTGATCTGCGCCGGCGTGTCGAGGACCACATGGGTGACGCCCTGCGGCGGACGCGCCATGACGCCGTTGACCTCCCAGGTCTCGATCGGCGCGACGCCCTTGGGTCGCAGGCGCAACCAGTACTTCGCGGACTCCTGCCGATCGATGTCACCCAGCATGGTGCGTGCACGATTCGCCGCGAAGTACCCGGCGAGATTGGTCGCGAGCGTCGTCTTGCCGACACCGCCTTTGGGATTCAGTACCGCGACAACGGGCATCTGTTCTGCTCCTCGGCTCAGCCATCGGATCGGGCGCCATGCGAGCCGCCCGTCTTCTCTTCTTGTGCGCAGGACCGCCCGGGACGGTCGATCCGTTCATCGAGACCGGCAGATAGTAGCAAAGCACGGCGCGCGCCGGCCAGTTGCCTGCGCGCGCGCAACGCCGCGCAGAATGGAATTCCGATGCGACGAAGGCATCGTCTTGCGGCCGATCCGGATCAGCGTCGCGGGATCCGCTCGAGCGCGGCGAGCACGATGCCGGTCGACAGCAGCTCGGGCAGGACCTGCGGCTCGCCGCCGCGGCCATCGTAGAGCAGATACAGCGGCACACCGTTGCGGCCATGGCGCGCGAGCTCCGCGGTGATCGCGGGATCCTGTCGCGTCCAGTCGGCGCGCAACATCACGACGCCGCGCGCATCGAATGCGGCACGCACGGCATCGGTGTCGAGGACGAGCAACTTGTTGGCCTGGCAGCTGACACACCATGCCGCCGTGAAATCGACGAACACCGGCTCGCCCGCCGCGAGCGACGCATCGAGCGTCGCGTTCGACCAGGCGCGCCACTCGAGCCCGGCGGCGTCGGCAGCCGGCGTTGCGTCCGCGCGATTCGCCCCCTGCCAGGCAAGGGCAAGGGCGCCACCGACGCAGGCGATCGCGACGAACGCGGCCACCCGCCGCGATCCCGCGCGCACGCCACGCTGCACGAAGCGGCCCCAGGCCCAGAGCCCGGCGGCGATGAGGATCGCGGCAATCGCGAAGCCGAACACCGCATCGACGCCGCTCTGCCGGCCCAGCACCCAGGCGAGCCAGGCCGCGGCGGCGTACATCGGGAAGGCGAGCATCTGGCGCAGGCTTTCCATCCAGCGGCCCGGACGAGGCAGCAGCCTCAGCCAGGCGGGAAAGCAGCCGAGCAGGATGTAGGGTGCCGCCATCCCGAGACCAAGGGCGGTGAACACCGCCAGCGAGACCGGCGCCGGCTGGGTCAGCGTGTAGCCGAGGGCCGGCCCCATGAAGGGCGCCGTGCAGGGCGTGGCGACCAGCACCGCCAGCCCGCCCGATGCGAACGCCGACCAGGCCGGATGCCGGTCGTCGATCCGGTCGGCTGCGCCGACCCGGGTGAGGACGGCGCCGAGCTCGTACAGGCCCGAGAGATTCAGGCCGATCGCGACGAAGAGCAGCCCCATCGCCGCCACGAACACCGGCGACTGCAGCTGGAAGCCCCAGCCGATCGCCGCGCCGCTCGCGCGCAAGGCCAGAAGGAGGGCGGCAAGCACCCAGAACGAGACCACCACCCCGAGCGCGAACCAGGTGGCGCCCCGGCGCACCCGTTGCCGCGCGGCGGCGTCGAGGCTGGCGCCACCCGCGCCCTGCCCCGCGAAGCCGAGGATCTTGAGACCGATCACCGGGAATACGCAGGGCATCAGGTTGAGGATCAGGCCGCCGATGAACGCGAAGCCGAGCGCGAAGCCCAGCGTCGAGGAGGCCACCGCGGCGGACGACCCGACCCCGCCCGCAGCGGTGGCGGGTGCCGGACGCGACGCGAATCCGGCGGCGTCGCGCAGGCGAGCGCCGAGCAGCGATGTCGAGCCGGCGGTTCCGAGCTGCACCACGATGCCCTCGGCGATCGCGGCCAGCTCGCCGCCACCGGGCGCGACAGGCTCGCCGGCGACGATGGCGAGCGGCTTCGCGCCATCGGCGCTGACGAGCACGCCATCGACCGGCACCTTCCGTTCGGCGGGCGACAGGGCGCGCCACTCGTCGGTGAGCGCGACTTCGAGGCGACGGCGGCCGTCGTCGAGCCGGTACAGGCGCTGCGGCGCCGCCGCGGCGACCGCCCCTTCGACATGGGGGAAGAATTCGATGGCGGCATCGGCGCCGCCCGCTTCGGCCGGCACCAGGATCGAGAGCATGCCGTCGTCGTCGAGCCGGTAATCAGCTGCCACCGCAGCGCCCGGCGAACGGGCCTGCGCCCGTTCGAAGAGCGCATGATGAGGACCGGGCCCGGCCGATCCGCCGCGCGCCACCGGCAGGACCAGCTCGAGCGTGGCCTCGCCCGGAATGCAGACGTCTCGGCAGACGAGCCAGCTTGCCACCACCCGGAAGCCCACCGTATCGCCTTCGATGCGATCGGGCACCTCGACATGGCGCGGCAGGACGACCTCCCCCTCGTAGCCATAGTTGGCCAGGGGCGGGATCAGCATCCGCGTCGGCGCGGGCCATTCGATCGGCCCGATGCGAAAGCCCTCGGGAAGTTCCGGCTCGAACTGGGTCGGCAGGCCGGAATCGCCGGGGTTGCGCCAGTAGGTGTGCCAATGCGGGTCGTGCGCGAGCCGCAGGCCGAGCCGCAGCGGCTCGCCGGGCGCGACCGCCGCCCGATCGGCGACCAGCTCGGCCTCGACGGCATCGACCCGGACCGGGGATGCGCTCGCCTGGCGGCCCGCGAGGAGCGCGGACAGCAGGAGCAACAGGGTCAGGAACAGGCTCGCGAGCAACCTCGGGAAAGGGGCTGCGGACAGGCGACCGGCCAGCCTGGCCGGAACACCCGGGACACGGTACATCGAGATGCGCTCCGGGGACGGGCTCGCCCGGTATTTTACGCGGGTTGGCGCCGCCATGCCTCCCGTGGCGCCCGATGCGGCAACCGTGGCCGCGGCATCATGCCGCCGATGGCGCCCTCCCGAAAAGGGTAAGATCGGGTCCCTGGGCCGGATCCGGGCTCACCGGCCACGGGCCGGCCCGCTTGCTTGACCCATCGATAGGCCCTTTCTAACATCCGGCATGGACCAGGAAATCGCCACGCTCGACACGCGCCTCGCGCGCCTGCTCGAATTGTCGCAGCGCCTCACCGAGGAGAACGTCCGCCTGCGCGCCGAGCTCGGGCGGCTCGAGACCGACCGCGAGCGGCTCGAGACCGACCGTGATCGCCTGCGCGAGCGCATGGGCGAGGCGCGCGCCCGCGTCGAGGCGGCGCTGGCGCGGCTGCCGCTCGGCACGCCGCCCTCCGATGCCCCGCTCACGGATACCCCGCCCGCCGACTGAGAACCCGTGAACGAACCATCCGCAGGTTCCGACGCCCGCGACCCGACGCGCAAGGATTTCCGATGAAGCAGATCGACGTGAAGATTTTCGACCGCAGCTATACGCTCGCAGTCGACGACAAGGACCAGCCGCGGCTGCTCGAGGCGGTCGACATGGTCGACAAGCGGATGCGCGAGATCAAGGGCGTGGGCAAGCTCGGCAGCCTCGACCGGATCGCGGTGCTCGCCGCACTGCAGTTCGCCAACGAGATCCTCGGCATCCGCGAGGAGGCGGCCAATGCCCGGGCCGAAGCGATCGCCGCGGCGCCCGAATCGCTGGCGCGGATCCGGCGCATGAACGAGGCGCTGGAAGCCGAGATTCGCCGCCAGGAAAGCCTCTTCTGAAAGCGGTTCCACGTTCTCCTGCATCGGCCCTTCGGCCGACACGGCTACGGCGAACGCACGATCTTCCGGGCGACGATTGCGCGTACAATCGAACCAGCCCTGCGGTGTTCGATACGGCCATATATTCCTTGACCAATATATGCATCCAGGTTGCGGCTTGCGAACTTCGCTGTTGTGAGCGTCCACACGGACGCACCTGATGCGAAGGCTGCCGTGGCCGATCTGAACTGTTTGGTTCAGGATGCTGGTCGACCGGCACTTGCGGGGCTTCCCCGACCATGAACTACTGGCTGATGAAGTCGGAACCCGACGAGTGCTCGATCGACGACGCACTCGCCGCAGCGGCGTCGACCGTCGAATGGACCGGCGTGCGCAACTACCAGGCGCGCAACTTCATGCGCGACGTCATGCGTCCGGGCGACGGCGTCCTCTTCTACCACTCGAGCTGTCCGCAGCCCGGAATCGCCGGCATCGCGGAGATCGCATCGACGCCGCGACCCGATCCGACCCAGTTCGACCCGCAATCCCCCTACCATGATCCGAAGAGTGATCCGGCCTCGCCACGCTGGCTGATGCTGAAAGTGCGCGCGCTGCGTCGAACGCCGCTGCTGGGCCTGGCCGAGATGCGCGCCGACCCGGTCCTGACCGACATGATCGTGCTCAGGCGAGGCAATCGCCTCTCGATCACGCCGGTCACCGGGGCGCAATGGCGGCGGATCCTCGAGCGCCTCGCCTGACGGGGTATCCGGAACCGAAGCTGTGTACACTTCGGCGGATTCAACGACGAAAATCCATGCAACCGCCGATCCTTCATCTTGCGGTGGCCGCGATCATGACGGCGAGCCTCGCCGCCTGCGGCAACAGCGGCGATTCCGCCCCGCCACCGACCAATGTGACCGCCGCCGCGGGTGACGGCCGCATCGTGCTCTCCTGGGACAGCGAGCCCGGCATCGAGTACTGGATCTTCGGGGCGGCCGACCCCGGCGTCACCGTCGACAACTGGATCACCTTGCCCGAGAGCTTCGGCGTGGTCCGGGGCCGCAGCCCGCAACCGGTCTGCGCGCTCACCAACGGCACCACCTACTGGGCAACGGTCAATGCCCGTACCGGCACCGCCGGCGGCGGAGCCGGCTCCGCTGCCGTGGGCGAGACGCCACGCCTTGCCGGCGAGGCCTGGACGACGACCACGCTCGACGCCCCGATCAACGGGCTCGGCTTCGGGCTCATCGACTATTGCCGCACCGTCAACGCGAACACCGATCACGATAGGCCTGCGACCGGCCATCTCCTCGCGGTCGGCGACGCGGCAAGCATCTACACCAGCCTCGACGGCGTCAACTGGACGAAGCAGGTCACGCCGGTCGCGGAAGGATTCACCGCCGATCTCCATGCGATCGACGTCTACACGGCGCGCCCCGGCCCGCACGACGATCTCGAGCAGATCTGGATCGCGACCGGAGACGAATCGGCGACGCTGCGCAGCTACAACGGCGTCGACTGGGCCGTCACCGTCGCCCCGATCCCGGGCAGCCGTACCCTGCGGGCCCTCGCGCACCAGCACAACCTCTTCGTCGCCGTCGGCGACGGTGGGCGCATCGCCATCACCGTCAACGGTTCCGAATGGCGCGAACGCGATTCGACCACCACCGAGAACCTGAACTCCATCGCTCGCGAGAACAACCTCTATGTCGCCACCGGCGACAACGGCACCCTGCTGGTGAGCGGCGACGGGGGCGGCTGGGTCCGCATCGACCTGGGCATCACGGCGCGGCTGCGCGGAGCCGCCTACGGCAACAACAACGCCAATCCCGGCAACGGCGGCATCGAGGAGATCCATACCTGGGTCGTGGTCGGTGACGGCGGCACGGTCGCCCGCAGCATCAACGGCGGGGGCCAATGGGAGCTCTTCAGCCTGCCCGGCGCCCCCAACCTGGTCGGTGTCGGCTACACCACGGCCTTCATCGCCGTCGACGAGGCGGGTGGCGTCTGGCGCAGCACCGACGGCGCAAACTGGACCGGGCCCGTGGCCAGCGGCCTCGGCGCGGTCCAGGCGGCGAGCGGCCTGAGCAAGTACGGCATCCTCACGGCGCTGCCCGGCGGGCGCGTCGCGAGCAGCTTCTGAGAGCGCCTTGGACCCGCTTTCGCTCGCTGCCCTCGTCGTCCTCGGGGCAGTCACCGGCTTTCTCGCCGGCCTGCTGGGCATAGGCGGAGGAATGGTCATCGTCCCGTTCATGGCCATCGTGCTTGATCGGCTCGGCTTCGACCACGATCTCGTGCTCAAGCTGGCGATCGCCACCTCGCTCACCACCATCCTGTTCACCTCGATGTCGAGCGTGCGCGCCCATCATCGCCGCGGCGCGGTGCGCTGGGACATCGTGAAGACCCTCGCGCCCGGCATCGTCGTCGGCTCGCTGGCCGCCGCCCAGGTGGTGCGCTTCATGCCGAGCCGCTGGATCGCGCTCTTCTTCGGCGCCTTCATCGCCTGGACCGCGACCAACATGCTGCGTCGCCGGCCGAAGGCGCAGGGCAACGCGCCCGCGCGCGGCCTGCCGGGCAGCGCCGGCATGTTCGGCGCCGGCGGCATCATCGGCGCGCTCTCGGCCTTCCTCGGCGCCGGCGGCGGCTTCCTGACCGTACCCTTCCTGAGCGGACGACAGGTGCGCATCCACGAAGCGGTCGCGACCAGCGCCGCCTGCGGCTTCCCGATAGCGCTCGCGGGCTCGATCGGCTATGTCGTGGCGGGGCTGGGACTGGCCATGCCGCCCTATACCGTCGGCTTCGTGTACCTGCCCGGGCTGGCCGCGGTCGCCTCGGCCAGCGTGCTCACCGCACCGCTGGGAGCGAGGGCCGCGCATGCCCTGCCCGTCGACGCGATGCGCAGGCTCTTCGCCTGCATCCTGTTCGCCCTGTCCGCGTACATGTTCTGGCGCGGCCTGCGCTAGGAGAAAGCATGCCCACCGAAGCCGCCCGGACCGAGGCGCCCCGGCCCGCCGGGGACGCGGTCTCGACGCTCTACAACGCGTTCTTCACCGGCCTCGTCCTCGCCGCCTCGATGCGCAGCGGCGCGCCGCGCGCCGCCGAGCTCGTCTACCGCATCTTCGATCGCCAGCGCGAGCGCCGATTCCTGCCCGGACTGGCCAAGCTCGGCATCGACCGGCTTCCCCATGCCGTTGCCGCGGCCCAGTACCACTACCTGTCGAACAACATCGGCGGCGTCGCGGTGCAGTACATGCCGGAATCCGACCGCAAGGCCTGGATCCGCTACGTTCCGCCACGCTGGGCCTGGGCGGGCACCGCGCTGTGCGCCGTGCCGCCCGAAGTCTCCGCCGCGATGCTGCGCGGCTGGCATGCCCGCAACGGCGTGGCGTTGGGCAATCCTCGCCTGGGCTTCGTCTGCACCAAGCAGACCGCCGATGGCCAGTCGGCGCTGGAGGGTTACTACTACGAGTACGACCATCCGCTCGATCCGGTCGACCGGCTGCGCTTTTCCCGGGCCGAGGAAGCGCCCGACTTCGACCCGGCGGCGGCACCGGTGCTCGCCTCGGCCGACTGGCCCGCCGAGCGGCTCGCGAAGGCGAAGCGCAACTATGCGATGGAGTACGTCCGCACCGCCCTGCCCGTCGCCGTCGACCTGTACGGGCCGGCCGAAGCGGGCGCGATCTTCACCCTGTGCGCGCGCCAGGTGGGCATGCAGTTCCGCGACGAGATCGCGCAGCGTCTCGGCGCGCCCGCCGACGATTCCGCGCAGGGCTTCGCCGCCTTCGCCGCAGCGCTGGGCGAAGCCCAGGGCGACCGGATCACGATCGGATCCGACGGCGGGCTGGTCACGATCGCCCAGTCGGGCTGGTCCCTGTTCGAGGAGGACGGCGCGGTCCATCCCGCGGTGATCGACATCTGGCACGGGCTTGCCGAAGGCATGCTGGTCGCCCACAACCGCAGGCTCGCGCTCGAATGGCGCGACCGCGGCCACCGGGCGCCCTTTCGCTTCGAATGGCGGATCCGGCCGGTGGACGCCGCCCCGTTCTGAGCCGCCGGTACCGGTGCCCATGAGAATCGACCGGCGGCGGACGAGGGGCTGGCCGGGCACGGCCCTGCTGTGCATCGCGATCGCGATGCTGGCCGCCTGCACCACGGGCGGCGTCATCGAGGATCGCCGGGATCCGGCGGCGGTCCGCGCGCAGCTGGAACGCCTGCTGCCGGAGAAGCTCGCCGATCGCAGCGGCTGGGCGCGCGACATCGAGGGGGCGTTCAGCGCGCTGTCGCTGCCGGCCGACGCCGGGCACCTGTGCGCGGCGCTCGCGATCACCGAGCAGGAGTCCTCGTTTCGCGCCGATCCGTCGGTACCGAACCTGCCGAAGCTCGCGCGCGAGGAGATCGACAAGCGTGCCGCCCGCCTGCGCATTCCGGCAGTGGCGATCCGGATGGCCCTGCAGATCGAATCGCCCACGGGCCTGACTTTCGACAAGCGTCTCGACGCGGTGCGCACCGAAAGGGAGCTGAGCGAGATCTACGAGGACTTCATCGCCATGGTGCCGCTCGGGGCGCGCCTGCTCGCGGGCTGGAATCCGGTGCGCACCGGCGGGCCGATGCAGGTCTCGATCGATTTCGCCGAACGCCATGCCCGCCGGCGTCCCTACCCCTACGAGACCGGCACATCGATCCGCCAGGAGGTCTTCACCCGGCGCGGCGGCCTGTACTTCGGCATCGCGCACCTGCTCGACTATCCGGCGGACTATCCCGAGATGCGCTTTCGTTTCGCCGATTTCAATGCCGGCCACTACGCGAGCCGCAACGCCGCTTTCCAGCGCGCGGTCGCGATCGCCTCGGGCCGCAGCATCGCGATCGACGGCGACCTGATCCGCCATGGCGCACCGCCGGGCGCGGCACCCGGCGAGACCGAAGCCGCGGTACGCGGCCTCGGCGAACGGCTCGGGATGAGCGATGCGACGATTCGTCGCGAGCTCGAGCTCGGCGCCTCGGCCGAGTTCGACCGCAGCCCGCTGCTGGCCGCGGTGTACGCCCTGGCCGAAACCAGTCCGGCCAAGCGGTTGCCGCGTGCCGCCATGCCGGAGATCCGTCTCGAGGGCCCGAAGATCCAGCGCAAGCTCACCACCGCCTGGTTCGCCGACCGGGTCGAGGGCCGGTGGCGGCGCTGCGTCGAGCGCGCCGCCGGCGGCTGAAGCGCGGCGGCCTAGATGCGCTTCTGGCCCGTCCAGTAGCGATCACGCAGCGGCTTCTTGTAGAGCTTGCCGGTGGGCAGCCGGGGCAGCTCGTCGGTGAAGTCCACCGAGCGCGGGCACTTGATGCTGGCGAGGTTCTCCCTGCAGAACGCGATCAGCTCCGCCTCGAGCTCGGAACCCGTCGCCACGCCCGGCATCGGCTGGACCACCGCCTTGACTTCCTCCCCCAGGTCCTCGTTGGGCACCCCGAAGACCGCCGCGTCGGCGACCTTCGGGTGGGTGATCAGCAGGTTCTCGCATTCCTGCGGATAGATGTTCACCCCGCCCGAGATGATCATGAAGGTGGAGCGATCGGTCAGGTAGAGGAAACCGTCGTCATCGACGTAGCCGACATCGCCGACGGTGCTCATGGTGCCGTCGGCCGACCGCGAATCCCGGGTTCGCTGCGGATCGTTGAAGTACTCGAACGGCGTCGCGGTCTTGAACCAGATCTCGCCGGGCGTGCCCTTGGGCGCCGGCTCCATGTTCTCGTCGAGGATGTGCAGGTCGCCCAGCAGGACCCGGCCGACGGTGCCGCGATGCGCCAGCCATTCCTGGCTGTTGCAGGCGGTGAAGCCGAGCCCTTCCGTCGCTCCGTAGTACTCGTGGATGATGGGGCCCCACCACTCGATCATCTGCTCCTTGACCTGCGCCGGGCATGGCGCGGCCGCATGGATGGCGATCTCGAGGGAGGACAGGTCATGGCGTTCGCGATCGGCCTGCGGCAGCTTCAGCAGGCGGCTGAACATGGTCGGCACCAGCTGGGTGTGAGTCACCCGGTACTTCTCGATCAGCGCCAGGTACTCGAGCGGTTCGAAATGCTCCATGATCACCGAGGTCGCGCCCGCCCGGATCGCCAGCCCGACCGCCGCCTGCGGCGCCGAGTGATAGAGCGGCGCGGGCGACAGATAGACCATGTCCTCGCGGTACTGCCAGAGCCTGTCGAGGAACACATAGAGTGGCAAGGGCACCGACGGCGGGGTTTGCGGCAGGGGGCGCAGGATGCCCTTGGGTCGGCCGGTGGTTCCGGATGAATAGAGCATCCCGACGCCAAGGAATTCGTCGGCGATCGGGGTCTCGGGCATGTCGGCAAGCGCTTCGTCGAGCACGACCATCGGCGCATCGCCGGCATCGCCGGCATCGCCATCGACGATCAGGCACAGCGTGACGCGCGGACACTGGGCGAGCGCTTGGCGCGCAACTTCGCTGCGCGATTGCGAGGTGATCAACACCTGCGATTCGCTGTTCTGCAGGATGTAGGCGAGCTCGTCGGCCTTGAGGTAGGAGTTGACCGTCGTGTAGTAGAGGCCGGCGCGATCGCCGGCGCAGCAGCACTCGATGAAGCGGTTGTTGTTCTCCATGAAGATCGCGTAGTGATCGAGCCGCTGCAGGCCGTGTCGGCGCAGCAGGTGGGCGAGTCGGTTGCTGCGCCGCTCGAGCTCGCCGTAGCTGACGATCTCGCCCGTGCTCGCCATGATGAATGCGGCCTTCGCCGGGCGCGCGAACGCCTGTCTGCCTGGATACATCCGTCTCTCCTGTCGGATAGAACTTCCGGATCGTCAGCTTTTCGAGAACCTTCGAGTCCTCTCGGCCGAGTCCATTATCTTCCTCCTCGACACATCGAGATCGACCAGCCGCGCGGCAAGGAAATCCACATCATCGCAAACGATCTCCCGATGCCCGATCTTCACGTTACGCGCAATCCGGCAGCCGGAAGAAGCCTCCCGATCGGCGCCGCGTCCACGGCATCGCAACCACCGTCATGACGGCCTGCTCGATCGCGCGAGATCGTGTCGAGCAACGGGCGAGCCGGCAGCTGCCCGATGCCGCGGTCGGGACAGCTCGTCGGCCAACGACCAGTCCACCCTGTCGACGAGCACATTCGGTCGCCACCTTCGCAATGGCCGGGCACCGGCACGGGGAGTCGACTCTGCCGCATCAGGCCTGCCCGCGGTCCAGCACCAGCGCGAGCTGGCGCGATTGCGCGACGAGGTTCCCGCGCTCGTCCCACAGCATGCCATCCTCGACCATCCGCCCTGCGCTAAGGTCGCTGGTGCGAAAGCGTCCGAGAATCCAGCCCGGATCAGGCCTGCGCCTGACATGCACCGTCAGTTCCAGCGTCGGGACCCAGCCTACGAGGCCCAGCAGGCCGAAAATCGCCGGCGGGAAGGCATCGGCGAAAAGCACCACCGCGCGGGTGTCTGGCGGGCGCCCATCGCGGAACCGGATCCAGCCGGTGACCTGCGCCTGGCCGGCCGCGCCCGCCCGCGCCTCGTCGGGGTGCAACCGCACCTCGATACGCCGCAGGATCGGCAGATCGACGCCCTGCTCCTCGCCCGATCGGGCCACGCATGCCTCGGGCGGCGGCATCTCGGGCGGCGACACGTCGAGCACAGGTGTGACCGGCTGCCCAAGCTCGCCAAGCGCGGCCAGCACTTCGATCCGCGCCTGGCCATCCTGCATCAGGGTTGCCCTTGCGGTGCTCAAGCTACGACCGGCGCGCACGATCGCAGCCTCGACCGTGCAATCCCGCGCCGACAATCCCGGGCGCAGGAAATGCGCGCTGATCGACAGCGGATCGGGATGCTGCGGCGCCAGTTGCCCGAGCGTCGCCATGGCGAGCGACATCAGGTAGCCGCCATTCGGATTGGTGCCGATGTTCCACGCCGAATCGACTCTGCCTCGCCAGAGCCCCTTGCCGGCCGAGTCGAGCCGGGTTTCCTCGTCGAACGCGTGCATTGAATCGTTTCTCCTCCCATCTGGAACCGTGTTCATTAGACCATCGCGGCCCGCTCGCCAGACACGCTCACTACACACATATGCGTATGTTGATGACGGTTCGGCTTCGATAGGATGGCCATGGGTTCACGCGAGAATACAGGGGCGTTGCGGCGCAACCCTGGATCCGCAGGATCAAACAGGAGGCGGACATGACCCAGAAAAAGCACAAAGAACGGCGGACCGGCAGGCAGATCCGTCGCGGGGCGCTGGCGGCCGCGATTGCAATGGGGAGCCTTCAGGGATGTGGTGGCGGCGGCGGCGGCGAGGTCACGGCCGCAGCGCCCACACCGCCCCAGGGCGTCCAGATCGCCGAGATTCCGGCGCCCACCGACAAGTCGGCGGCGGTCGATCTCCAGTACCAGCGCGTCGTCGAGCTTCGTCAGGTCGTGCGCGAGATCCTCGAAGCCGACAAGGCCGCCATGCAGGCGCTGGTGGACGGGCACCCTGCCGATTGGGACGCGTACTGGACGAATGACTACCCCTTGCTGCTCGACAAGCTTGGACTCGCGACCGCGAACCTGAACGAGAGCGAGGACCATGTGCATCGCCTGGTCTACGGCCTCGCCCCCGATGCGGCCGACGGCGAGGTCCAACCCAAGTTCGTCCCGGTGCCGGTCGTGCTGGCGGCAGTAGTCGCCATCACCGCGATCTACCAGTTCGAACAGAGCGGTTATCGCGAGCGCTGGGCACAGCGGAACGCCGCCCAGCATCAGTCGTTGAGCGAAATGCTCCGACAGGTCTATGTCGACTCGGGAATGCCGGTTTCGACGGCCGAGGCGCGTGCCCGCATCGATGCCGGCGCCATTCAAACCCTGCAGCAGTTGCAGAGCGGCATCGATACCGCCAAGACCTTCGTGTTCGAGAACTTCACTATTCCCGCGCTCAGCAGCCTGCTGCCTAAAGACATCGGCACCCTGGTCGATCTGAACGACATCCGCAAGCAGCTCGCCGGAATCAAGGGGAACATCGAGGCGATCTTTACAACGCCGGAATGCCGATCGATCGCGCCGGCGCCGAAGCAGTCGCCGCGGGGCGCGTGGCTCGATCCCGAGCGTGGCGCAACGGCTGCAGCCGCGGCCACCAAGGCGACGGGTGGCTGCAGGGTCTACTTCTGTTCCACCGCGGGCGACAGCTGCGAGGATCTGCCCGCCGGTCAGTGGGAAGCCGCGATCTTCGCGCCAGGGCGGCTTCGGGACGTGGATCTCGATGTGAGCGCGCAGCCGACGACGATGACCGAGGTCCAGGGGACGCTGGTGGCCGCCACCGACCTGGAGGACCCGCCACCGGTGGTGCAGTGCAGTGCCGTGCAGAATGCCGGCGGCGACCTGCCCGACACGCGCACCGTGCCGCTGGGCGCCGCGGCCGGCAGTTTCACGCTCAGCTACCAGATGTACGGCATCAAGGACCGGCTCACGGTTTCACACGACGGCGCACCCGTGTTCGATTCAGGGTGCGTGTCAAACGGCGCAACGCAACGAGTGAGCTTCTCGGGCCTGGCGAGCTTCGTGACAGTCGCGGTTGAGCCGAACTGCTCGGGCGGGACCAGCGGAACCGCCTGGAACTACTCGCTGACCTGTCCCGCGCAGAACTGATCCGCCATCTTGACTGCCTAACGGCCGGGGCCGATGATGAAGGCTGGCTCACTCCAGGACCGGCCGACGTGCGCTGTCTCCGGAAGCCATGGGTCCACTGGGTGTGCGCCGCGGCTCGGCGCGCGGCCCGTGAGGACGGTTGGGCGCTCGCCGCACTGCTGGCGCTCGGCATGATTGCCTTCGATGCACGGGCCGACCAGGTTCAGGCGCATGCGGCACGGACGATCAGCGCCGATGCGGGCATCGAGGCCGTCTGCTGCGGCGCGTTCGCCACTGCGTTCGAACCCGACGCGCAAGCAGCCATTCGGGCGTTCAACGCTGCCGGGCCGTTGTGGCTGCGGATCGACACGCCGCTGGCCGGCCGTTTCCTGCTGCTGGGGGCGGTCGTCGACCGTGCGGTGCTGCACTGGCGGGAACAGAACACCGGCCACTGGCGGGAATCCCTTACCGGCGACCATGTCCGACCCGCGGATCGGAGCCTGGCGACCCCGTCGATGGTCCTTCCCGTTCCGGCATCCGCCGATTCGGGTCCCTACTTCCTGCGTATCGATCAGCCATCCTGGCTCTACCTGCGGCTCGAGGAAGTCGAGGCTGCCGACTTCGAGCCGCGCCAGTCGGCGCAGCATGCCCTCAAGCTCATCCTGTTCGGATTCATCTCGGCAATCGTCGCGTACAACCTGGTGGTCTCGGTGGTCCTGCGCGATCCGGTCTTCATGCTCAATGCGGTCACGATCCTCGCGATGCTGGCGATCACCGCCTACCTGACAGGGTACGGCGCCTACTACCTGTGGCCCGAGTGGCCACACGCCGGAGACTGGATCATGAATGCGGCGCTCGCCGTGGCGAATGTCGGCGGTCCTCTCTTCATCCGGGAGTACCTGCGCCGTGCTGGACCCGATCGACGCGCGCCGGTTTCGTTACTGCTTCCCGTCGCGCTGGCGCCGATCGTGCTTGCACTCGGATCCGTCGCCGAGTATCAGCATGCGCGCCATGCCCTGCTCGTGGTGTCCGCGCTGACAATGGCGATTCTGACCGGCGCACTGCTGGCGGGCGCGTTGCGGGGAGACCGGCATGCGCGGCTGATCGGAATGCCCTTCGTGCTCGCCATGGTGCCGGGCGTGTCGATCGCCGCCCTTCACCGTGTCGCCGGCATGGATCCCGGTCCGCTGTCGGACAATGCGCTCGGCGTGTTCCTTGCCATGGAGGCGATGCTGTTTTCGCTGGTGCTCGCAAGCCGCGTTCGCGCCGCCGAGATTGCGCACCGCAGGGCGATCCATGCGCTGCTCGACGCGCGAAGAGGCGCCGGCGAGCGAATCCTGCGTGCGCAGGATGCCGAGCGTCGGCGAGTCGCGCAAGACCTGCACGACGAGGTCGGCCAGCGACTGCTGTGGCTGATCAACACACTGCGGGTCGCGGCGGGCGCCAGATCCGACCCGCGGCAGGCCCGCGGCGCGCTCGAGCGTGCCGCCTCGGATGCGGCCGAGGTGCTCGAGGGGATGCGCCGAATCTCCCGGGCAATGCATCCCGCGATGCTCGACCATCTCGGATGGCGAGGCGCGGTCGCAGCGCTCGCCGACGGGATTCGCCGGGACACCGGCATCGACTGCGTCGTCGAAGATTCGCTCGACGGCGACCTCCCGTCCGGCGAGGCAGGGCTGCATCTGTACCGAATCGTGCAGGAGAGCCTCGGAAACGTCGTACGACACGCGCATGCAGAGCATTGCGTGGTTCGCATCGATCGGCATGCCGGCGGCGTCCGGTTGCGCATCGACGACGACGGTGTCGGCCCAGTCGACCCGGGCGATGGCAGGCGACGCATCGGCCTTGGCCTGACTTCGATCGACGAGCGGGTGCAGATCCTCGGTGGCGCCTGGCGCATCGGGCCATCGCCGCTGGGAGGAACGCGGATCGAGGTCGATCTGTCTGCACCGGGCGCCGACACTGCACTTTCGGCGAGACAAGCAACGTCGTTCGAGTTCAGTCATGACCCGAAGACTTCTGATCTGTGACGACCACCCGCTGTTCAGGGTGGGTCTGCGAACCGCACTGCTGGACGAGTCGTCGGTCGAGGTCGTGGGCGAGACCGCAGATGGTGCGTCGTGCATCGAGCGCCTGCGCAACTCGCCGGTCGACGTGCTGCTGCTCGACATCACGCTGCCGGTCGTCGACGGCTATGCGGTTCTGGCCTGGGTTGCAGGACACCAGCCCGCTCTGCATTCGATCGTCCTGTCGATGCACTCGGACCTCGCCTTCGCCGACCGTGCACGAGCGCTCGGCGCCCGCGGCTTCATCGCCAAGGAGGATGCCTTGAGCGAGATCCATGCGGCGCTGGCGCATCCGGCCGACCGATTCTATGCGAGCGCATCGGTCCGTGAGTTGGCGCGGCGGCGGCCCGCTGATCCGGTCGGCAACGGCGCGGGGATTCTCGCGCTGACACCAACCGAGAGGCGCATCATGGCGCTGCTGGCCGAATCGCTAACCAGCCGCGAAATCGCGGCACGGCTCGGGACCAGCTTTCGGACGATCCAGACTCACCGTTCGAACATCGTCGAGAAACTCGAACTGCACGGTGCCAATCGACTGATGGAGCTGGCGATCCGGTATCGCGACCTGCTGCCATGAAAGGCGTGCGCGGCAATCCGTTTCATCGCGGCGACATCGGACCGCAATCTGGCGCGAGGATGGCGTGGGTAGCGACGCCCCGAAGATCTCGTGCTCCGGGAAAAGTCAACGCTGCAGCAGCGGCTGTTCGAACATGCCCTCGGCCTCGATGGCCCAGCGCAGGAAGCGAGCCTTCGGTGGCCGCACTCAGGCGTTGCGCGCCATCAGGCCACCATCGACCGGGATCACTGCTCCCGTGATGTAGGAAGCCGCCGGCAGACACAGGCTCACGGTCATGTGGGCGACTTCGTCGGGACGACCATAGCGGCGCAAGGCGGTGCGCCGCTTCGCGAAGATCGTCTTGTGCTCGGGCGCAATGCGGGCCGTCATCGGGGTGTCGATCGGCCCCGGGCAGATGCAGTTGACCGTGATCGCCTCGGGGCCGAGCTCGACGGCCATCGAACGGGCGAAGCCGGCGACGCCGGCCTTCGCTGCCGAATAGGCGCTGTGGCCGGCGGTCGCGCCGAGCGCCTCGGTCGAAGCGATCAGCACCACCCGCGCTGCGTCAGAGCGCCGCAACCAGGGCAGCGCGGCGCGCAGCAGTCGCGGTTGGGCGCCCAGCATCACCGCGAGCGCGCGCTCCCAGCCGAGCTCGTACTCGGCGCCATCGACGAGACTGTGGATCGATACACCGGCATTGCTCACGAGAATGTCGAGACCGCCCCAGTGTTTCGCCGCTGCGGCGACACCAGCCTGGATCTGCTCCGGCTCGGCCACGTCGATCACGAAGGCCTGCGCCCGGCCGCCACCGCCACGGATTGATTCGGCCACTGCCTCGACGGCGTCGGCGCGCATATCGGCAAGTGCGACCCGGGCGCCCTCGTCCGCAAACACCCGCGCGGTCGCTTCGCCCATGCCGCCGGCAGCGCCGGTAACCAGCACGGCACGATCGCGCAGCGAACGACTGAGCTTGTCGGGTAGTGTCATCGGGCAGTCTCCTTGTTCGTCTCTTGTTCGTATCCTGACGTCGAAGCATACCCCGGCGACTCATCCGGCGGCCGCCGCCACGCCCAGCCAAACAGGAGCGCGCCGGCGACGAACATCGGGATGCACAGCAACTGGCCCATCGACAAACCGAGCGCGAGCAGGCCGAGGAAAGCATCGGGCTCGCGGGCGAACTCGGCTGTGAAGCGCAGGATCGCATAGCCCATCAGGAACAGACCCGAGACCGTGCCAGCCGAGCGGGGGCGGCTCGAATACCACCACAACACGATGAACAGCAGCACGCCTTCGCCGGCGAACTGGTAGAGCTGCGAGGGATGCCGGCCGATCGCATCGCCCGCCTGCGGAAAGACCATGGCCCAGGGCCCTTCGGTGGGCCGGCCCCAGAGCTCGCCATTGATGAAGTTGCCCAGCCGACCCGCCGCGAGTCCGATCGGCACCAGTGGGGCGACGAAGTCGATCACGTTCCAGAACGGCTTGCCGCGTCGGCGGCAATACAGCCAGACCGCGACGATCACCCCCAACAGGCCACCGTGGAAAGCCATTCCGCCTTGCCAGACCGCGAGGATCTCGAGCGGGTGCGACAGGTAGTGGCCCGGCTTGTAGAAGAACACGTAGCCGAGTCGCCCGCCGATCACCACGCCCATCGCGCCCCAGAACAGCAGGTCCTCGAGTTCGGCGGGCACGAGCCTCGCGCGGACCGAGCGCGCCGGATCGCGCAGTCGTAGTCGGCCGAGAAAATAGAAGGCCGCGAAGGCAATGAGGTACATGAGGCCGTACCAGCGCACGGCGACGGGACCGATCGAGATCGCGATCGGATCGAACTGGGGATGGACGAGCATCGGATCCTTGGTGTGCTTGCCGGCCTGCGGCCGGTCGATGAGTTGCGCCAGTCTACCCTTGCAATCGCTGCGCCAAGGTCTCGAGCAGGCGATCGAGCGGCCCGCCGGTGGCGCCCGGTCGCCACGCCACGCCGATCCGGATCCTGGGCGCCTTGTCGTCGAGTTCGCGCCAGGCGACATCGGCGCCGGCGCTGCGCCGGATGCTCGCAGGCACCAGGGCGATGCCCAGGCCGGCGGCGACCAGGTTGACGATCGTCGGCATCTGGATCGCCTGCTGCCCGATGACCGGCGCGCGACCGGCGGCGGCGAAATAGGCGAGGATCTCGGCGTGCAGGCCCGGTGCCTTCTCGCGCGGGAACACCAGGAGCGGCTCGTCGGGCAGGTCGGCGGCACCGAGCGTCGACGCCGGGAAGGCGGCGGCGAGCCGTGCCGGCATGGCCAGTACGAGTCGCTCGGCATGTACCTGCCGGAACGACAGCGAATCGGGCGCCGGCGGCAGCACGAAGCCGGCATCGAGCCGGCCGTCGGCGAGCGCCACGAACTGCTCGTCGCTGGTCGCCTCGTTCAGCGAGAGTTCGATATCGGGCCAGCGCTCGCGCAGGGCGCGTACGAAGCCCGGCAGGAAGCTGGTGCCGGCCGGCGTCACGAACCCGACCCGCAGGCGACCGCGCTCTCCGCGCCCGGTGGCGCGGGCCTGCTCGAGTCCTTCGACCAGCGGCGGCAACAGCAAGCCAAGCGTCTCGAGCAGCGCCCAGCCGGCCGCGGTCGGCACCGTCGCCTGGCGGCCGCGGTCGAGCAGCCGCGCCCCGAGCCGGGATTCGAGTGCCTTGACCTGCATCGACAAGGGTGGCTGCGACAGGCGCAGGCGGACCGCGGCGCGCCCGAAATGACCCTCCCGGGCGACCACCGCGAAATAGGCGAGTTGGCGAAGGTCGATGCCGCGCCAGCGCGTCGACAATTGCTGCAACGCGTCATCGAGGCCGGCCGGTCCGGAGTCGCCCATCGCCAGATCCCCGGCCGCTCGACTGACCGGACGGTCAGCGCCCATCGATTCGTTTTTTGTATCGATCACCCAGAGATTATATATTTCACGATGATTTCCGGGCCGCGTACCATCCGACTCATACCGGCCGGCCACTCCCGCCGGTGTCCGCATACCAGGAGGACGATCCGATGACCCGCAAGCTGCGCTCGGCCCACATCACCGAGGGTGTCGCGCGTGCACCCAATCGCTCGATGTACTACGCCATGGGCTACGAGAAGAGCGACTTCTCCAACCCCATGATCGGCATCGCCAACGGACACAGCACGATCACGCCCTGCAATTCCGGCCTGCAGGTCCTCGCCGACGCCGCGATCGAGGCGGTGCGCGAAGCTGGCGGCAATCCCCAGGTATTTGGTACGCCGACGATCTCGGACGGCATGTCGATGGGCACCGAAGGCATGAAGTATTCGCTGATCAGCCGCAAGGTCATTGCCGACTGCATCGAGACCGCCGTGCAGGGCCAGTGGATGGATGGCGTGCTGGTGGTTGGCGGCTGCGACAAGAACATGCCGGGCGGCATGATGGGCATCCTGCGCTGCAATGTCCCGGCCATCTACGTCTATGGCGGCACCATCAAGCCGGGCAGGTGGAAGGGCAAGGACCTCAACATCGTCTCGGTGTTCGAGGCGGTCGGCGAGTTTTCCCGTGGCCGCATGAGCCAGGAGGATTTCGAGGGCATCGAGCGCCACGCCATCCCCGGCACGGGTTCATGCGGTGGCATGTACACCGCCAACACCATGAGTTCCTCCTTCGAAGCGCTCGGCATGAGCCTGCTGGGCTCCTCGACGATGGCCAATCCCGACGGCGAGAAGCACCAGTCGGCGGCGGCATCGGCACGAGTCCTCATCGAAGCGGTCCGCAACGACCTCAAGCCGCGCGACATCGTCACGCGCAAGGCGATCGAGAACGCGGTGTCGCTGATCATGGCGACCGGCGGCTCGACCAACGCGGTGCTCCACTACCTCGCGATCGCGCACGCCGCCGGCGTCGAATGGACGATCGACGACTTCGAGCGGGTGCGCCAGCGCGTACCGGTGATCTGCGACCTGAAGCCCTCGGGCACCTACCTGGCAACCGACCTGCACGAGGCCGGCGGCATTCCCCAGGTCCTCAAGATCCTGCTCGAGGCCGGCCGGCTCCACGGCGACTGCATCACGATTACCGGCCGGACCCTGGCGCAAGAGCTCGCCGACGTGCCGGCCCAGCCACGCGCCGACCAGAAGGTCATCTTCCCGATCGACAAGCCGCTTTACGAAGCTGGCCATCTCGCGATCCTCAAGGGCAATCTTTCGCCCGAGGGCGCGGTGGCCAAGATCACCGGGCTGAAGAACCCCGTCATCACCGGGCCCGCCCGGGTCTTCGAGGACGAGCAGTCGGCGCTGGCCGCGATCCTCGAGGGCGGGATCAAGGCGGGCGACGTGATGGTCCTGCGCAATCTCGGCCCAAGGGGAGCGCCCGGCATGCCGGAGATGCTGGCGCCGACCTCGGCCCTGATCGGCGCGGGCCTGGGCGAATCGGTGGGCCTGATCACCGATGGACGCTTCTCCGGGGGCACCTGGGGCATGGTGGTCGGCCACGTCTCGCCCGAAGCCGCCGTGGGCGGCCCGATCGGCCTGGTCCGGGAAGGCGATTCGATCACGATCGATGCCCGCAGGCTGTTGCTGCAGCTCGATGTCGACGACGAGGAGCTCGGGCGCCGCCGGGCCGGCTGGCGCGAACCGCCTGCGCGCCATACCCGCGGCGTCCTTGGCGAGTTCTACCGACTGGCCGGCTCGGCGAGCCGGGGGGCGGTGACGGACGGCGACTGAAGCGGACGCGGGCCGGCGATCAGCGCGAGGCGCGCTTGCTTCCGGGCGTCTTGAACTGGGCTGCGACCCGGTCGCGGCGGGCACGATCAGCGTCTTCGTGCTGCTTGTGCTTGTCGAAGCCGAAGCGCGATTCGATCAGCTCGAACCACACGAAGGCCACCGCGAGTGGCGAGAGCACCCACCACCAGGATACCTCGGCCAGCGGACCGAGCTCGAACCATCTCGCGATGAGCAGCGCGACTCCGATCCAGACGAGAAACATGAACCACTCCTGCGCTGAAGAAACTGCACCTGCGAAAGAACACCGACACCATCAATGTGCCCAATGCGCCGGGCGGCCGCGGTGGTCGGCCGCCGGGCGGCGGCTTGACCTGTGTCAACGGCACACCGTAGGGCAGGCGTTATAGAGGAACACGGAAGTCGAACGTTATAGAATCATCCTCAGGCCTATTCGGAGAAGAAGGTACCCAAACAAATGAAAACGATCATTTCCATCGCAATGGCAGCCACCCTGGCAACGCTCTCCGGCGCAGCGTATGCGGATGCGGCGCTCGCCAAGAAGAAGAACTGCATGGCCTGCCATGCTACGGACAAGAAGCTGATCGGACCGGCGTACAAGGACGTTGCCGCCAAGTACAAGGCCGACGAATCCGCCGTGCCGAAGCTCGTCGAGCATGTCCGCAAGGGCAGTTCGGGCGTCTGGGGCCAGATTCCGATGCCGGCCAACCCGCAGGTCTCCGAGGCCGAGGCCCAGACCCTGGTCAAATGGATCCTCAGTCTGTAAATCTATGTAAACAAACGGATTTTTCCTGAACCAGGTGTTCGGGAGGATCTAGAATGGGGAGCGTTGTCGCTCCCCTTTTGCGTTTCAGGCAGGTCCCTCACCCCCGCACGACGCGCCCGTTCCGTTCATCCGAACATGGGCGCCGCCAATCCGCGGCACACGGCGCGAGCCGGCCGCTCCCGATACAGTCGAATACATACCGCAGCCCGGTACGGGCCGGCGGCAGTAAGCCTCCTCTTCCAGCCATCGTAGTTTTCCTCCCTGGCTGGTTTGCCCCGGTTCGTCCGGGGCGTTTTTTTTCCGGCGTCCTTCCCGTCGACGGGCATCATTGGCCATGCGCCGTGGCCCCGGCCGCTTCACCGAGGAAGGAATACCCCCGCATCCAGCATGAAATCGAAATCGTTCGCATTCGCCCTCGGCGGAGGGCTCCTTCTGCTGGCAGCGGCGGGAACCCTCCACCTTTTCCTGACCGATGCGGGACTCGAGCCCTCGCCGGCGCACGCATTGCGGCCCGGCGATCCCCGGATCCTGGAGATCGGCGAGCGCGTCTACGTCCAGCAGTGCGCGGCCTGCCATGGCGCCAGCGGCGAGGGCCAGCCCGACTGGCGCGAGCGCGGGCCGGACGGCCTGCTTCCGGCCCCGCCGCACGACGCCAGCGGCCACACCTGGCACCATCCCGACGAGCAGCTGTTCGACATCACCAAGTACGGAATTCCCAGGGTGATCGGCCAGCCCGACTACCGCACCGCCATGCCCGTCTACGAGGGCGTGCTGAGCGATGAGGAGATCATCGCGGCGCTGTCCTGGATCAAGGCGCAGTGGCCCCCGGAGATACGGCGGCAGCACGACGGGATCAACGCCCGGCATCGCGAGTCGTCGCGGCGCTAGAGGAGCCCGGCCGGGCATCCGGGACGCGCGGCCCGGCGCCGGCCGGCCCGGTGTGGCGAATCGGTGACATTCCGGATGGCATGCGAATTGCGTGCGGGCGACAATGCGCTGCGACCGCGATCGAGAGAACGCGCCCTGCAGGAGCGCACGGCGACCCGAGGAGATTCCGGCCCTTGTTCAACTTCGACATCCTGCTGCAGCAGATCCTCAACGGTCTCGTGCTCGGCAGCGTCTACGCCCTCGTCGCGCTCGGCTACACGATGGTCTACGGCATCCTGCAGCTGATCAACTTCGCGCATGGCGAGGTTCTCATGATCGGCGCGATGGTCGCCCTGACGGTCATCCAGATACCCGCTGTCGCCGCGCTCCCGGGTCCGCTCCAGATGGCCATCGCCCTGATGGCGGCGATCCCCGCCTGCGTCCTTCTCTCGCTCACGATCGAGCGGCTCGCCTACCGGCCCCTGCGGGGCGCACCCCGGCTGAGCCCGCTGATCACCGCGATCGGCATGTCGATCGTGCTCCAGACCGTGGCGATGATCATCTGGTCGCCCAACCCGCACTCCTTCCCCGACCTGCTGCCTTCCGAGCCGATCGCCATCGGCGGCGCGTCGCTCGCGCCCAAGCAGTTGCTGGTGCTCGGCGTGGCGGCGGTGATGATGGCCGCGCTCAGCCTGATGGTGAACAAGACCCGCCTCGGCCGGGCCATGCGGGCCACCGCCGAGAACCCCCGCATCGCCGGCCTGATGGGTGTCAACGCCAACATGGTGATCGCCCTGACCTTCGCGATCGGGGCGGCGCTGGCGGCCGTCGCCGGCCTGCTGGTGGCGCTGAACTACAACATCGTCCATTTCTCGATGGGCTTCATCCCGGGCCTGAAAGCCTTCACCGCCGCGGTGCTCGGCGGGATCGGCAACATCACCGGCGCCATGATCGGCGGGTTGCTGCTCGGCGTGATCGAAAGCCTCGGCGCCGGGTACATCGGGCCGCTGACCAACAACTTCTTCGGCAGCCACTACCAGGACATCTTCGCCTTCGTCGTCCTGATCCTCGTGCTGCTGCTGCGCCCGTCCGGCATCATGGGCGAGCGGGTCGCGGACCGGGCCTGAGGGGAATCCCGCCGATGATCCGCAGCTTCTTTCCCGGCCTGTCGAACAATCCGGTGGCCGCGTTCGCGGCGGCCGCCGGCGTCGGCCTCGTGCTGCTCGTGCTGCCCCTGGTCGCCGGCGAGCTGCTCGGCAACTTCTGGGTCCGCCTGATGGCGATGGCGCTGCTCTACGTGATGCTCGCGCTCGGCCTGAACATCGTGGTGGGCTTCGCCGGCCTGCTCGACCTCGGCTACGTGGCCTTCTACGCGGTGGGCGCGTACATGTACGCGCTGCTCGCGTCGCCGCACCTGGCCGAGCAGTTCGAGTGGATCGCCCGCTTGTTCCCGAACGGCCTGCATGCGGACATCTGGATGATCGTGCCCCTCGGCGTGGGCATCGCCGCCCTCTTCGGCGTGCTGCTCGGCGCGCCGGTGCTCAAGCTGCGCGGCGACTACCTCGCGATCGTCACCCTCGGCTTCGGCGAGATCATCCGGATCTTCCTGAACAACCTCAACTCGCCGGTCAACATCACCAACGGTCCGCAGGGCATCACCGGGATCGACCCGATCCGCATCGCCGGCACGCCCATGCCGCGCTCGCTCGAGCTCTTCGGGATCACGTTCCACCGCCTGCACCTGTACTACTACCTGTTCCTCGTGCTGGCGATCGCGATCATCGTCATCTCGATCCGGCTGCAGGATTCGCGCATCGGGCGGGCATGGATGGCCATCCGGGAGGACGAGGTCGCGGCCAAGGCGATGGGCATCAACACCCGCAACGTCAAGCTGCTCGCCTTCGCGATGGGCGCCACCTTCGGCGGCGTGGCCGGCTCGATGTTCGCCGCCTTCCAGGGCTTCATCTCGCCCGAGAGCTTCGTGCTGATGGAATCGATCCAGATCGTCGCGATGGTCGTGCTCGGCGGCATGGGCCATGTTCCCGGCGTGGTGCTCGGCGCGATCCTCCTCTACGGGATCCCGGAAGCGCTGCGGATCATCGCCAAGCCGTCCCAGATATTCCTGTTCGGCGAAGAGATCGTTCCCACCGAAGCGCTGCGGATGCTGCTGTTCGGCGGCTCGATGGTCGCGATCATGCTGATCCGGCCCAAGGGGCTGTGGCCGCCTCCGCGCCACGGCGAACGCGCCGCCCCGCCGGGCGGCGCAGGCGGCGGCGACGGCTCGCCGGGGGGCGGCGGCGGAAGCGACATTCCGATCGCCCGGATCCAGGGCGGGGCGCCCGGGCCGCTGGCCCCGGAACGGGCATGAGCCGCACGACGATGGTGCAGGAAGGCGTGCAGGAGGACGTGGTTCTCGTGGTCGCCGGCGTCGACAAGCGCTTCGGCGGGCTGCAGGCGCTCTCGGGCGTGGGCATCGAGATCCGCCGCGGCCAGATCTACGGACTGATCGGACCCAACGGCGCCGGCAAGACGACCTTCTTCAACGTGATCACGGGTCTTTACGCTCCAGACGCCGGCAGTTTCAGCCTGCGCGGCGTGCCCTACCGGCCCAGCGCAGTCCACAAGGTCGCCGAAGCCGGCATCGCCCGCACCTTCCAGAACATCCGCCTCTTCGGCGAGATGACCGCGCTGGAGAACGTCATGGTCGGGCGCCATGTCCGTACCCGCTCCGGCGTCTGGCGGGCGGTGCTCAAGACCCGTTTCGAGCGGCGCGAGGAAACCGCGATTCGCGACCGCGCCCGAGAGCTGCTCGCCTACGTCGGCATCGAGCGCTTCGCCGACTATCAGGCCAACACGCTGTCCTACGGAGACCAGCGCCGGCTCGAGATCGCCCGGGCGCTGGCGACCGATCCGCTGCTGCTCGCCCTCGACGAGCCCGCCGCCGGCATGAACGCCACCGAGAAGATCGCCCTGCGCAGGCTGCTCGAGCGCATCCGCGGCGACGGGCGAACCATCCTGCTGATCGAGCACGATGTAAAGCTCGTGATGGGCCTGTGCGATCGTGTTACGGTGCTCGACTACGGCAAGGAGATCGCCACCGGCTCGCCCGCCGAGGTGCAGAAGAACGCTGCGGTGATCGAAGCCTATCTCGGAACCGGACATGCCTGATCCCATCCTGTCGGTCAACGGCCTGCAGGTCGCCTACGGCGGCATCCAGGCGGTCAAGGGAATCGCGCTCGAGGTCTTCGACGGCGAGCTCGTCACCCTCATCGGCGCCAACGGCGCCGGCAAGACCACCACCCTGAAGGCGATCACCGGCACGCTGGCGCCGTCGTCCGGCAGCATCGAGTACCTGGGTCGCTCGATCACCGGCGAATCGCCTTACCGCCTCGTCGAGCAGGGGCTCGCGATGGTCCCGGAAGGCCGTGGCGTGTTCGCCAGGATGAGCATCCTGGAGAACCTCCAGATGGGCGCGTTCACCCGCGGCGACCGCGCCGGCATCAAGGCCGACATCGAGCGCATGTTCGAGTCCTTCCCGCGCCTGCGCGAGCGCGCGACGCAACTCGCCGGCACCCTCTCGGGCGGCGAGCAGCAGATGCTCGCCATGGCACGGGCGCTGATGTCCCGCCCGAAGCTGCTGCTGCTCGACGAGCCCTCGATGGGCCTGTCGCCCCTGATGGTCGAGAAGATCTTCGAGGTGGTGCGCGAAGTGGCCGCCCAGGGCGTGACCATACTGCTCGTCGAGCAGAACGCGAAGCTCGCCCTCGAGGCCGCCGATCGCGGCTACGTCATGGAGTCGGGGCTCGTCATCATGTCCGGCGCGGCAAGCGAGATGCTCGATGATCCGCGCGTGCGCGCGGCCTATCTCGGCGAGGAGAACGCGGCCTGAACCGGCAGGCGGCCGTCACTCCATGCTCGGCATCACCGACTACCCGGCGTTCGCCGCGGCCGTGCTGGTCTTCCTGATGCTACCCGGGCCGGGAACCTTCGCGGTCCTCGCATCGGCAGCCCAGGGGGGCCTGCGCGGCGGCTACGCATCGCTTGCCGGCATCGTCGCCGGCGACCTGATGCTGATCCTGCTCGCGCTGGCCGGGGTCGCCGCGCTGATGCAGGCGCATCCGACGCTGTTCCGCGCGGTCCAGTACGTCGGCGTCGCCTACCTGGTGTGGGTCGGCCTGCAGCTGCTGCTGCGCCGGCCCGGAAACTTCGACGGCAGCCTGCTCCTGCGCATCGATCACCGGCGATTCTTCAGGCAGACCTTCCTGATCACGCTGATCAATCCCAAGGCCATCATGTTCTACATGGCCTTCTTTCCTCTGTTCATCGACCCGCAGCGATTCGAGGGGGCGAGCACCTTCGCGCTGATGCTGGCGACCGTCATGGCGCTCACCCTCGCCTATGGCTCGCTGCTGGTGCTCGCCGGGAACGGACTGGCCCGCAGCCTCGGCCGGCATCCGCGGCTCGCGTCGCTCGGCTCGAAGCTGGCGGGAATCGGGCTGGTGTATTTCGGCTGGCGCCTCGCCACCGACTGATCCGGGCTCGGCTTCGGGCGCATGGCCGCGTTGGGGCGCCTTGCCGTACAACCGTACTGTCTGCGGCGTCCCGCCTTGCCCTGCACCCGAATCCAAGCCCGGATAAGGACTGCTTCGCGCGCTCAGGCCTTCCAGCGCGCGATGAGCGAATCGAGTGCACCGGCGAGGATGGTGGCATCGACGCCGAGCGCGACGAAGCAGGCGCCGCAGTCGATGTAGTGCTTCGCGAGCTCGCTGTCGGCGCAGATGATTCCGGGCGCCTTGCCGGCGGCGCGCACCCGCCGCATCGATTCGCCGATGAGGGCCCGCACCCGCGGATGCGCGGGCTGGCCGAGCAGGCCCATCGAGGCGGACAGGTCGGCGGGGCCGAAGAATACGCCGTCGACGCCATCGGTGGCGGTGATCGCATCGAGGTTTTCGATCGCGGTCGTGGACTCCACCTGCACCAGCAGGCAGACCTCGTCGTTGGCCTCGTGCAGGTAGCGCGGCCGCCGGTTCCAGCGCGAGGCGCGGGCAATCCCCCCGCCGACGCCGCGGATGCCTTGCGGCGGATAGCGGGTGGCCGCAACCATCTGCGCCGCCTGCTCGGGGGTGTCGACCATCGGCACCAGCAGGGTCTGGGCACCGATGTCGAGCATCTGCTTGATCAGCGCGACGTCGCCCACCGGCACGCGCACCACCGGGTGCGAGCCGTAGGCGGCGATGGCCTGCAGCTGAGCGAGCGTGGCGCGCAGGTCGTTGGGCGCATGCTCGTTGTCGATGAGCAGCCAGTCGAAGCCGGCGCCGGCGGCGATCTCCGTCGTGTACGGGCTGGCCATGCCGAGCCACAGCCCGTAGCGGAGCTCCTGCGCCGCCATGGCGGCCTTGAAGGGGTTCGATGACGAAGCGCTCATGATGTTCGGCCTGCGGGTTCGGAAAGGAAAGCCGGTGTCGGCCCGGCCGGTTCGTCGGACGAGCCCGACCGTATCGGGCCGAGCGCATCCGCCCGTGGCCCGTCGTCGGCGGCGCCGATGCAGCGGGCGACCAGCTCGGCGCTGGCGAGCGGCTGCTCCATCGGCACCAGGTGCCCCGTCGGCAGCTCGTGCCAGTTGCCGCCGAACAGGCGCCGATTGATCGCGCGTCCGGCCAGCTCGGTCTCGCGCGAGCGGGTGCCGGCGATCATGTGCACCGCGATGCCGCGGGCGCGCAGCGCCTGGAACGCGGCGTAGGCCCGGTGCGCCGGCAGGTGGGCGTAGATATCGCGCTCGGCCTCGCGGGCGATGCGCAGGGACATCGTGCCGTCCTGGCCGGCCGCCAGTCCATGGGCGAGGAAATCCTCGAGGACGCCGGGCGCCCAGTCGCGCACGAAGGCCTTCGCGGAGAAGTACTCGTGGGCAAGCTCGCGCGAAGCCCAGCGGTCGCGCCGGCGCGCGGCGATGGGGGCCGGGCCGCCCCGGCTCGACAGGCCGGTGATCCGGAGCGTCTCGAAGACCGACTTGCGCCAGCCGGCCACGAGGGGCGAATCGATGAGGACGATGCCGCGGACATGGCTCGGCAGCCGGGCCGCGGCCATCAGCGACAGGTAGCCGCCCATCGAGTGCCCCACCAGGCAGACGGGTCCGGCGCGCTCGGCCACCCGCCGGACCTCGACGATCGCCTGCCGCGTCATCTCGGGCCAGCGCAGCCGCGGACGCATTCCCGGCGGGGTCTCGAGCGCCGGCGGCGCGATCACCTCGGCATGGCGGCCGAGCGCCTCGAGGAACTGTCGGTAGCTACCCGACGGAAAGCCGTTGGCATGAAGGAAGACGACGGTGGATCGAGTCACGATGAATCGGATGCAGAGGGTTCGTTCACAGATTCTTGTCGATGCGGGCGGCATCGGCCGCCGTGACGAAGGCGTCGGCGAAGAACGCATCGGCCGGCAGGCCGCATCGTTCGGTGAAATCGGTGCGGGCCGCATCGACCATCGTCGGCGCGCCGCAGGCGTACACCCGATGCCCCGACAGATCGGGCAGGTCGGCCATCACCGCCCGGTGGACGAAGCCGGTGCGCCCCCGCCAGTCGTCCTCCGGCCGCGGATCCGAGACGACCGGCACGTAACGGAACCCTGGAATCGTGGCGGCCCAGGTTTCGGCGAGCGCGTTCATGTAGAGATCGCGGGGCCGGCGCCCTCCCCAGTAGAGCGTCATCAGGCGCGGCCGATCCTGCCCGATCACCTGCTCGACGATCGCCTTGATCGGCGCGAAGCCGGTCCCGCTGGCCAGCAGCACGATCGGGGCGTCACCGTCCTCGCGCAGGAAGAAGGTACCCATCGGCCCCTCGAAACGCAGGATGTCGCGCACCTTCACCGGTGGGCTCGACACGCCGAACAGCGCGTCGGTGAAGCGCCCCCCGGGCAGGTGCCTGACGTGGAGCTCGAGCGTGTCGGCCCGCCCCGGCGCAGCGGCCATCGAATAGGAGCGCCGGGTGCCGTCGCGCAGGATCAGCTCGATGTACTGGCCGGCGAGATAGCGCAGCGATTCGCCCGCCGGCAACTGCAGGCGCAGGACGGCGACGTCCTGCGCAATGCGTTCGATCGCGTTGATCCGGCACGGCAGCTTGCGCAGCGGAATATCCCCGACCCCGGCGACGAGCCGGGCCTCGATCACCAGCGGCGAGCGGGCCCTGGCGCAGCACATCAGCGCAAGGCCGGCGGCCCGCTCATCGGCCCCGAGAGCGGACGGAGCATGGGGCCCCTGCTCGACTTCGCCTTCGAGCACCCGCGCCTTGCAGGTTCCGCAGATGCCGTCCTTGCAGCCGTAAGGCATGACCACCGCCTCACGCAGCGCGGCGTCCAGGACGCTCTCGTCCCCTTCGGCGTCGAACTCGCGACCGCTCGGCAGTACCTTGACCCTGAAGCTCATGTCCAAGTGTTCTGTTCCGTACCATTGCCCGGTTTGCTCCGGACCGACATTATCGCCCGATGCGGAAATCCTCCCTGCCGCCCGTACTGCCGCGCCGGCTGCGCCGGCCCCGCCTGCTGATCGTCGGCTGCGGCGACGTCGGCGGCCGGCTGGCGGCCCGCCTGGCCGGGCGGCTCGGCGACCGCTGGAAGCTCATCGGCACCGGGCGCACGCCGGAGTCCCTCGCGAAGATCCGGGCGCTCGGCGCGGTACCGATGGCGATCGATCTCGACGATCGGCGATCGGCCCGGCGGCTTGCGGGCATCGCAAGCCGCATCGTGCATCTGGTGCCGCCGCCCGGCACGGGGCACAGCGACGGGCGCAGCCGGCGCCTGGCCGCCGCGATCGGCAGCGCCGCCGAAAGGGGCCGGCAGGCCATGATCGTCTACTGCGGCACCACCGGGGTCTACGGCGACGCCGGCGGCGAGCGGCTGGACGAAACCCGCCCGATCGCGCCGGCCAGCGGACGCGCCCGACGACGGGCCAGCGGCGAGCGCCAGCTGCGGGCGCTCGCGCGGCGCGGCGCGGCCAGGGTCGCCCTGCTCCGGGCGCCCGGCATCTATGCGCAGGACCGGCTGCCGACCGAGCGGCTGCGCCGCGGCACACCCGCGATCCGGCACGAGGAGGACGGCTACTCCAGCCACATCCATGCCGACGACCTCGCATGGCTGCTCTGGATCGCGCTGTTTCGCGCCGGCAACTGCCGCGTCTACAACGCGGTGGATGGCACCGAGATGCGCATGGGCGAATGGTTCGACCGGGTCGCCGAGGCCACCGGCCTGCCCCGCCCGCCGCGGGAATCGCGCGATGCGATCCGCGACCGGGTATCGCCCTCCCTGTGGTCCTTCATGAGCGAGTCGAGACGGATCTCGAACCGGCGCATCCTGCGCGAGTTGCGCGCCCGGCTGCGCTATCCCCACCCGCAGATGGCGCTGGACGAGGTCCGGGCGGTTCGCGACGGGCCGGCTGGCCCGGCATCGGATTGAGCTGAAAGCAAAAAGGGCAACCCATCGTGGCTGCCCTTCTTGCTTCTTTCTGTCTGGTGCCGTTGAGAGGAGTCGAACCTCCGACCTACTGATTACGAATCAGTTGCTCTACCAACTGAGCTACAACGGCGAACGGGGGCAGATTGTATCAGACCGCCCCGGACGCTCCCGCGTCGCCGGCGGCCCCGATCGGATCGATCGGCAGCCGGCCGGCGATCCCGAATTCCCCCTCCAGCAGGGCCGCAGCCGCCAGCACCGCCGCATCGGCGCGCGAGCGCCCGATGATCTGCAGTCCCACCGGCATCCCCGACCGGGTGAAGCCGCAAGGCAGCGACAGGGCCGGGCAACCGGTCAGGGTCACGACGAAGGTGAGGAACATCCAGTCGATGTAGCTGCTGAGCTCCTGGTCGCCGATCCGGGTCGGATAGGCCTGCTCGACCGGGAACGGAGGGACGGCCACGGTCGGGCAGAGCAGCAGATCGTACCGGTCGAAGAACCCCGCCACTCGATGGTAGAGCGCGGTGCGCTCGCGTTCCGCCCGAATCACCTCGTCGATGCCCAGCTGCAAGCCCTTCTCGATGTTCCACACGATCGACGGATTGATGCGTTCGCGCTCGATCTCGAGCAGCTCGCCCCGCAGGGCGGCGAACAGAAGCGCCCGCAGCGTCTGGAAGGTTTCGATCGAGTTGGCGAAATCCGGCGAGGCATCCTCGACGACGGTGCCGGCCGCCCCCAGGCGCAGGGCGGCGGACCGGCAGATGTCGGCCACTTCCGGATCCACGCTCGACAGGCCGAGGTCGGGCGTGAAGCCGACCCGGCGCGGCGGCGTGGCGCCTTGCACCGCGACGGAGAAAGGAACCTCGGGAGCCGGCATCACGAGCGGATCATGCGGATGCGGCACCGAGAGCGCATCGAGCATCAGCGCGAGATCGGCGACGTTGCGCGCCATCGGCCCTTCGACCCAGAGGGGATCGAAGGCGGGCAGGCCGCCGCCCCGCGGCACGCGCCCCACCGAGGGGCGCATGCCGACGATGCCGCAGTAGCTGGCGGGAATCCGCAGGCTGCCGCCGAGATCGCTTCCCATCGCAAGCCACTGCGTGCCCGAGGCCAGCGCCGCCGCGGCCCCGCCCGAGGAGCCACCCGCCGTCATGGCCAGGTTCCAGGGATTGCGGGTGGCGCCGAAGACCGGGTTGAAGGTGTTGGAACCCGCGAATTCGGGAACGTTCGATTTCGCCATGAAGATCGCGCCGTTCGCCTCCAGCGTCGTGACCGTGTGATCGCTGGCCGATGCCACCGCATCGGCGAAGATCGGCGAGCCGAAGGTCGTCCTCTGGCCCGCGACGTCGTTGTAGTCCTTCGCCGCGATGGGCAGGCCCGCGAGCCAGCCGGGCGGCGGGTCCTGCGGCGGCTTGCGATCCGTGAACCGGCGCGCCGCTTCGCGCGCCTGGTCGATGAACCGGATCGGCAACGCGTTCACCCGGCCGTCCACTTCCTCGATGCGCGCGGCAGCGGCATCGACGAGCTCCAGCGGCGTGATCTCCCGGCGACGCAGCCGTGCCACGGCCTCGGTCGCGCTCATGCGTATCAGTTCATTGCCTGTGGCCATCCTCGTCTCCTCTCTCTGTCCGCCGATACCGGGGATGACGCCATTTTTCCACGCCAACCCGCGCTTGCGCGAGAAACCGGGCCCGACCCCGGCCAGGCACGGCGGGCAAGCCTCGCGCAGGTAGGCGACAATCCTCTTTTCCGCTTCCCCTTTACTGCCCCGGACACGCCCGGCGCACCGCATCGCTCTCACCGGATTCCACAAGGACCAGCCAATGCCCGTCTACCGCTCCAGGACCTCCACCGCCGGTCGCAACATGGCAGGCGCACGCGCGCTGTGGCGCGCCACCGGCATGAAGGACGCCGATTTCGCCAAGCCGATCATCGCGGTGGCCAACTCCTTCACCCAGTTCGTGCCCGGCCATGTGCACCTGAAGGACATGGGCCAGCTGGTGGCCCGCGAGATCGAGGCGGCCGGCGGCGTGGCGAAGGAGTTCAACACCATCGCGGTGGACGACGGCATCGCGATGGGCCACGACGGCATGCTGTACTCGCTGCCGAGCCGCGACATCATCGCCGACTCGGTCGAGTACATGGTCAATGCGCACTGCGCCGACGCGATGGTGTGCATCTCCAACTGCGACAAGATCACTCCGGGCATGCTGATGGCGGCGATGCGGCTGAACATCCCGGTGGTGTTCGTCACCGGCGGCCCGATGGAAGCCGGCAAGACCCGGCTTGCCGAGCACAAGCTCGACCTGATCGACGCGATGGTGATGGCCGCCGACCCCAAGGTCAGCGACGAGACCGTGGCCGCGGTGGAACGCTCGGCCTGCCCGACCTGCGGCTCCTGCTCGGGCATGTTCACCGCCAACTCGATGAACTGCCTGGCCGAGGCCCTCGGCCTGGCGCTGCCGGGCAACGGCACCGTGGTGGCCACCCACGCCGACCGCGAGAAACTCTTCAAGCGCGCCGGCCATCTGGTCGTCGAGCTGGCCCGCCGCTACTACGAGCAGGAGGACGAGAGCATCCTGCCCCGCTCGATGGGCTTCAAGGCCTTCGAGAACGCGATGACGCTCGACATCGCGATGGGCGGCTCCACCAACACCATCCTGCACATCCTGGCGATCGCCCAGGAAGCCGGCATCGATTTCACGATGAAGGACATCGACCGACTCTCGCGCGTGGTGCCGCAGCTTTGCAAGGTCGCGCCCAACACCCAGAAGTACCACATCGAGGACGTGCATCGCGCCGGTGGCATCATGGCCATCCTCGGCGAGCTCGATCGCGCCGGCCGGCTGCACACCGACGTGCCGACGATCCATGCGCCCACGATGAAGGATGCGCTGGCGCAGTGGGACATCATGCGCGAGCCCTCGGCCGATGTGCGGGAGTTCTACATGGCGGGCCCCGCCGGCATTCCGACCCAGGTGGCGTTCAGCCAGGCCACCCGCTGGCCTTCGCTCGACACCGACCGCGCCGAGGGCTGCATCCGCTCGATCGACCATGCGTTCTCGCGCGAAGGCGGGCTGGCGGTGCTGGTGGGCAACATCGCGCCCGACGGCTGCGTGGTCAAGACCGCCGGCGTCGACGACGAATTGCTGGTCTTCGAGGGCCCCGCCCATGTCACCGAGTCGCAGGACGAGGCGGTCGAGCACATCCTCAAGGACAAGCTGAAGCCGGGCGATATCGTGGTGGTGCGCTACGAGGGGCCGCGCGGCGGCCCCGGCATGCAGGAAATGCTCTATCCCACCTCGTACATCAAGGCCAAGGGCCTGGGCAAGGCCTGCGCGCTGCTGACCGACGGACGCTTCTCGGGCGGATCCTCGGGCCTGTCAATCGGGCATGTCTCACCGGAGGCGGCCGCGGGCGGCCCGATCGGTCTGGTGCGCGACGGCGACCGGATCCGCATCGACATCCCGAACCGGCGCATCGACGTGCTGGTATCGGACGAGGAGCTCGCGAAGCGCCGCGCCGAGCAGGATGCGCAGGGCTGGAAGCCGGCGCAGCCGAGAAAGCGCAAGGTCTCGGCGGCGCTGAAAGCCTATGCGAAGCTGGCGATGTCGGCCGACAAGGGGGCGGTACGTGACCTCTCGATGCTCGACGACTGATCGGCCTCAGGATCAGAGCGTCGTCGGATCCAGGCTGAACCAGGTCGAGCCGGGTCGCTTCTCCACCAGGATCCGGCCGGCCTCCAGGCGATAGGCGAGCTGGCAGGCGAGCCGCGGGTTCGACAGCACCGCGGGATTGAACACCGCCACGTTCTCGCCGCCCGGCCTGCGCACCGACTGGATCAGCAGGCCCGGGTGGCCTTCGCGATGGATGCGGGCCCCCACCGCCTGGGCGAACGAGTAGTCGGTGGGGTGCAGAAGATCCGGGTGATTCGCCGTCGCCCCGCGGAAGTCCAGCAGGGCGGCGTCGCAGGCCACCGAATAGACCTTGCGCTCGGCGACGACCGCCTCGTGCTCGTATCCGGCGTCGGAGAGCAGCCCGCGATACCAGTGATAGGCCGACTCGCAGACCGTGGTCTCGATCGTGTCGGCCCCGTACCAGACCCCGTGCGATCCATCCGAGAAACGGGTGGCCTGCCAGTGCCTGAAGGGCCAGGCGATCGCATTGAACCAGTCGGCATCCTCGAAGGGACGATGGATGAGCGGCGTTCCCGAGCGATACGGCGGCGGCTTCGCCTCGTCCTCCACCGTCTGCGCGAGCTCCCACTCGGCGGGATCGTCGCTCAGGTCGTCGAAGAGATCCTCGGACCGGTGCAGCGAAACGATGTTCCTCGCGACGTCCTGGTGGAAGTCGGCGAGCGGAAGCTCGGCGAAAAGCGGATGCGGATTCATTGCCTGCCGATCGCGAACGCGGGGATGCGACGCTTCAGTTGCCGCGGGCCCGGTCGAGATAGGCGCGCACCATCAGCAGCCCGGCGAAGCCCCATTCCTTGATGACCTCGACCGGGGTGAGGTTGTCGAACGCCTTGTTGCGGGTCGTCATCCAGCGATAGGCGAGGTCCCGGTTGCGGGGAAACAGCAGGCGCAGGTTCTTGTGGATGCCCAGCAGGTGGCCGACCCGCTCGTACTGGTCGCGGCTGGTGCCGATCGGCTCGCCCCGGCGATACCGCGTCAGGGCCGCCCGGTTGCTGGCGGCGATGCCCAGCAGGGCCGCCTGGTCCTCGGTGCCCAGCTGCCAGTGGTCGAGCAGCGTCATCACCATCCGGGCGAGCGCGCCTCGGTCCGGTGCGGCGGCGCTTTTCTCTCGTGCGATCGCGGCTGGCATGGCCGATTCCTTCTCGCGGAATGATCCTGGGAACAGTATAGCAATCTGTATCTATCGAAACAAGTAAAGTTTTTATAGAAACAGAACCGGATACCCGTGCGCACGCCGGGCGCGGCCTCTCCCGCCTCTTCTCCGGAGCCCCGCGTTCCCCCTCCAGCCGGAATCATGGAATGATTCCCGCGTTCCCGCCGCTTCCATGAGCACGCCATGACACGCATCCGCTGCATCACCGAAATGGGCATGGGCGTCGACGTCCACGGCCGCGACGCCACCAAGGCCGCCCGGCGCGCGGTGTCCGACGCGATCCGCCACAGCAGCCTCGGCTTCTTCCGCATGCTCGGCAAGACGCCGCACGACATGTACGTCGACGTCACGATCGGCGTGCCGGATCCGGCGGCGGTCGATGTCGACGCGGTGGCCGCCGAGCTGCCCTACGGCACGGTCACCGTCACCGCCGTGGCCGGCGGACTCGAGATACCGGCCGAAGGCGGCGGCGACGCCATCCTGATCGCCAACGCCGCCGTCCTGGTGAGCCTCGACGACGATTCCGGAGCCCGGTGATGGCACAGGACAGCAGCATCTTCTGGAAGCGCTCGCGCGTCGAGCTGCGCGCCGCCGGCTTCGATCCCGACCGCGCGGGCAAGGCGCGCGCGCTGGTCACCATCGCCGCCGCCTGGACCAATGCCCACCGCTGCAACAACCGGGTGCGCGAGCTCGCCGACCTGCTGACGACGCTCATCGACGAACGCGGCGGCCAGGGCCTGGTGGTCGGCGCGCCCGCGGTGTCCGATGCGCTGACGCAAGGCACGCCCACCGCCGGCTACAGTCTGGTATCGCGCGACACGGTCGCCGACTGCTTCGAGATCGGGCACTACGCCCACCATGGCGATGCGATGCTGGTGATCTCGGGCTGCGACAAGACCGGCGCGGCCGCCCTGATGCCGCTGGCGCGCACGAACGCGTTCGGGCTGGTGCTCTACCCGGGCACCGCATCGCCGGGCAGCGTATCGGTCCAGCCCTGGGCAGCCAAGGGAACCAACCTCACGATCCTCGACTATGCGGAAGCGCGCGCCGCGCACGAAGCGGGCCGGATCCCCACCGAAGCCTTCCACGAGATCGAGCGCTGCGTGATGCCGGGAAGCGGGACCTGCGGCGCGATGTTCACCGCGAACACGATGAGCACGATCGCCGAGGCGATCGGCATGATGCTGCCGCACGGCGCCTCCCACCCGGCCGACTACGAGGCCGGCAGCCCGCTGCATGCCGATCTGCGCGCACAGGCCGGCGCCAGCGTGGACGCCCTTTTCCGTCTGATCGACGCCGGCATCCGCCCGCGCGACATCATGACCGGGCATGCGTTCGAGAACGCGATCGCCACCGCCTACGCGATGGGCGGCTCCACCAACATGTATCTGCACCTGCTCGCGATCGCCCGCGAGGCCCAGGTACCGGTCACGATCGAGCGGATCCAGGCGATCGGCGAGCGCATCCCGCTCATCGCGAACCTGCAGCCTCACGGTCCCTACGCGATGGCGGCGCTGCATGCGATCGGCGGCGTGCCGGTGGTGATGAAGGAGCTGCTGCGCCACGGCCTGCTGCATGGCGACGTGATGACGGTCACCGGCAGGACGCTCGCCGAGAACCTCGCCGACGTGCCCACGCTCGAGGCACTCGGAAACCAGGACGTGGTCTTCCCGGTGACGCGCCCGATCGCGGCGCCGAACAATCACATCAGCGTGCTCAGGGGCAACATCGCGCCCGAGAGCTGCGTGCTCAAGCTCTCGGGCAAGACGCTCACCAAGGGCGTGTTCCGCGGCACCGCCCGCGTGTTCGAGTCCGAGGCCGACACGATGGCCGCGATCCGCGCCGGCGAGATCGTGCCGGGCACCGTGGTGGTGGTGCGCAACGTGGGGCCGGTGGGCGGGCCGGGCATGCCCGAGATGGTGATGCTCACGATCCAGCTGCAGGGACGCGGGCTGGGCGAGCATGTGGCGCTGATCACCGACGGCCGCTTCTCGGGCGTGTCGCATGGCATCCTGATCGGGCATATCTCGCCCGAGGCCGCACGCGGCGGACCGATCGCGGCGGTGCGCGACGGCGACACCATCGTCATCGACCCGGGGCGCCGGACTCTGGACCTCGAGCTCCCGGACGAGGAGATCGCCCGGCGCATGGCCGGCTGGCGCCCGCCCGAAAGACCCGATGCGATCCGGCCAGGGTCGGTGCACGACAAGTACGTGCGGCTTGTTTCCTCGGCGCACTACGGCTGCGTACTGTGAGCCGATCCTGCTACCGCTTCACCGGCAAAGCTTGGGACTGGACAGGCGCCGGCGCGACGACGTGGTCGCCACCGTAGGGATGGGATTTTCGACTGTCCGCATAGCACGGCTGCTGGTACCGTGCGAGAGGACAGTACACCGGCGTCACACGAGCGCATATCAGCCATTCGGGCAAAGGAAAAAAGGGTGCTATGCGGCAACCGGACCCAGTTGAACGGACGTTGAACATGGCAACTGTTGTCCGTTCAAATCAGAGTTAGGCATCAAAAACAGGCTCTCGCATGCCCATTCCCGATTACCAAACTTTAATGCTTCCACTGCTGAGGCTGGCGTCTGATGGTACAGAGCGGAAGTTCCGCGAGGCGATTGAAGCGCTAGCGATCGAGTTTGACCTCTCAGGCGACGAGAGAGCGGAGCTCTTGCCGAGCGGGTCGCAACCAGTCTTTGATAATCGGGTTGGCTGGGCGAAGACATATTTGAAGCAAGCAGGCTTACTGGCATCGCCGAAGCGAGGGGTTTTCCATATCACTCAACCTGGCTTGGACTTGCTAGCAAAGAAGCCAACCTTTGTTGGATTGGAAACCCTCGACAACTACGACGAGTTCAGAGCCTTTCGGTCTAGGCGCCGCAACGCCAATCCAGATGCAACTGAAAGCCAAGAACTCCCGCTGATTGAAGTAGTGTCGACTACCGCGACACCGGAAGACCAGCTCGCCTCGGCGTATCAACGCTTGCGTCACGATCTTGAAGCCGAGCTTCTGGAGCAAGTGAAAGCCGCATCTCCTGCTTTCTTTGAGCGCATCGTCATCGATCTACTTGTCAAGATGGGCTACGGCGGCTCCCGTCGCGACGCTGGCCGTGCAATCGGCAAGAGTGGCGACGGCGGCATCGACGGAATTATCAAAGAGGACAAGTTGGGCCTGGATGTCATCTACGTCCAAGCAAAGCGATGGGAAGGCGCCGTCGGACGCCCTGAGATTCAAAAGTTTGCGGGGGCGCTGCAAGGTCACCGAGCAAATAAGGGCGTTTTCATTACAACGTCGTCCTATACTCGTGAAGCGATTGAATACAGCCGCATGATCAATACCAAGATCATCCTCATGGATGGAATTGAGCTCACAAGCCTCATGATTGACCACAACGTTGGTATCGCCAGCGTTGGCATCTACGAGGTCAAGAAAGTTGATACAGATTATTTTGAGGGCGAGTGATGCCTAACCATTCATTCAAGCCGACGCCGATTCGCGGCGCGGCTTAATTCAAG
>JAMLIN010000029.1 GCA_023954135.1 Burkholderiaceae bacterium
CCGAGGGCGATGAGAAGCGCCAGTCCGCCGGAGAGCTTCGTGATTCGGCGCATATGCACGTGGTCGCGATGAAGTCGGACGCCGGCCCATTGAACGTCCCGAAGCCCGCCCCTGTCCACCGAAGGGGGCGACGACTCGCCCCGCCATTCGCGACGTACGGACTGGAAACGCCGGAGACCGGTTAGTCTTCGGACTTCTTCGAACCGATGACCGAATCACCGTGCTCGCGCGGTCAGGTCCGACCGAACCGTACAAACCTTCCTCGAGAGGAGTTCCAAAGTGGCAAGCAACCTGAGCCTGCAGCAGGCCCGCGCGATCGTCGACGCGATGCTGGATGCGGCAGCGGAGCGCAAGCTGCGCTTTACCGCCGCCGTGGTCGATACCGGCGGCGAGCTGGTCTGCGTATCCCGGATGGATGGGGCCAGCGCCAACACCGCAAGGATGTCGGTCAACAAGGCCTATACCGCCGTCAAGTGGCTGCAGGACACCAAGGCCCTGAAAGCCCGGCTGTTCGACCCCGCCCTGGGGGACGATCGACGCGACATCACCTGGTTCGGCGATCCGAGATACACCCCGATCTGGGGCGGCATCCTTCTGCGAACAAGCGACGGCACGGTAGTCGGCGCGCTCGGCGGCAGCGGCGGAACGCCCGAGCAGGACGAGGAGATCGGGCGGATCGGGGCGCGTCTTTTCAGTTCACAGGCGTAGTCGATCCGGATTGCCTCGCCGAAGGTCTGCGCCATGCCCTGGCCTGTCTCGAAAGGGAAGCCGGGCAACCGCTCACGAGCACGAATCGACTACCAGATCGTCTCGATCCCGAAGCTCGCGAACGCACCGTCGGTCGTGACCAGCCGCAGGCCATCGAGCTCGCTCTGCGCGGCCAGCATCCGGTCGAACGGATCCCGATGGGCCAACGCGTAGCCACCAGCCCGTAGCGCATGCGCATGCGTGACCGGCCACGACTGGAAGCCATCGGCGGCGAGCAGCTCGGTGTAGCGGGACACCGCCTCGTCGAGGCCGGGAAGCTTGCCCAGGCGATGCTTGGTCGCGATCTCCCAGGCGCTTGCCGCGCTGACGAAGACGTCGTTGCGCTGATCTCCGATCAGCGCGCGCGCGTTCGCGGACAAGCGGTCGTCATCGGTGAACCACCAGAGCAGCGCGTGCGTGTCCAGCAGCAGGCGCATCAGCAGGCCCCGTCCGGCATCGATCTCACGACTGGCCTTCCCAGGCATTCAGCTCGTTTTCCGGTAGCGACTCGAAGAACGCATCGTCGACGCGGCCGCGAATGCGCCCGGGCCGCCGGCCGCTCGTGTCCGCGGCAAGCGGCATCAGCCGTGCGTAGGGCTTGCCGCTTTTCGCGAGGATGATCTCCTGCCCGTCGTGCGCCTGATCCATGAGCCGGGACAGATGCGTCTTGGCTTCCTGTACGTTGACGATGATCGGCATGTCGGCCCCTTCCAAGTGGCTCACCCACATGGTTGACCAATCCGGTCAACCAAATTGCTCATAGTATCTCATGCCGAACCGCTCCGCCAGCGTCGCCGGGACGGATGCCGCGCCGTGACGCGAGATCGAGCCCGCAGCACATCGGCTCCCTGGGCGCCCCCGGTGCTAAGCTGCCAGAGCGATCCGAACCGAGAAACGGAGACACACCATGCCCGGCCTGCTGCCCAACGTCGATCCCGACGGCCTGCTCGAGTATTCGGTGGTGTTCACCGACCGTGCGCTGAACCACATGTCGCAGAAGTTCCAGCAGGTCATGCGGGACATCTCGGGCACATTGAAGGAGGTCTACCACGCGCATTCGGCGATCGTGGTGCCCGGCAGCGGCAGCTTCGGCATGGAGGGGGTGGCGCGCCAGTTCGCGCACGGCAGGAAGTGCCTCGTGATCCGCACCGGCTGGTTCAGCTACCGCTGGACGCAGATCTTCGAGATGGGCGGTATCCCTTCCGAATCCATCGTGCTGAAGGCGCGGCCGATCCAGGACGGCAGGCAGGCGCCCTTCGCTCCGCCGCCGATCGACGAGGTGGTCGCCGCCATCGCGCGCGAGAAGCCCAACCTCGTCTTCGCGGCGCACGTCGAGACGGCGGCCGGCCTGATGCTGCCCGACGACTACCTGCGCAAGGTGGCCGATGCCACCCACGCGGCGGGCGGCATGTTCGTGCTCGACTGCATCGCCTCGGGAACGATATGGGTGGACATGGCCGCGATCGGCGTCGACATCCTGGTCAGCGCGCCGCAAAAGGGCTGGAGCGGCTCGCCCTGCTGCGCATTCGTGATGCTGGGCGAGACGGCGCGCCGGCGCATCGAGGAAACCGGCAGCACGAGCTTTTCCTGCGACCTGCGCAAATGGCTGCAGATCATGGAAGCCTACGAAGCCGGCGGCCATGCCTATCACGCCACCATGCCCACCGATGCGCTGGCCAAAGTGCGCGACGCGATGCTCGAGACGAAGCAATACGGCTTCGACAGGGTCCGCGCGGAGCAGCAGGAGCTCGGCGACAAGGTGCGCGCGCTGCTCGCCCGCCGGGGCTTTCCGAGCGTGGCGGCGCCCGGCTTCGAGGCGCCCGGCGTGGTCGTCAGCTATACCGACGATCCCGATATCCGTTCCGGTAAGAAGTTTCTCGGCCTGGGCCTGCAGACCGCCGCCGGCGTGCCGCTGCAATGCGACGAACCGGCGGATTTCAGCACCTTCCGGCTCGGCCTGTTCGGGCTCGACAAGCTGCACGACGTCGACGGCACGGTCGGGCGCCTGGAGGAGGCGCTGGTGAAGATCGGCGCGGCGTGACGGCCCGACCAGAGCAGCCGGAACCCGACGCCCGGCGATGCCTTGATACGTACGCCATTTTGGCGCACAATTTCAAGCTTTGGCGGAGTACTGGAAAGCCCGATGACGCAGATCGACAAGGTGAAGCGAGATCGCATGCACCTGCGCCTGGATGCCAGGACCAAGCGCAAGCTCGAGCGAGCGGCGGCGTACGAGGAAACCAGCGTGACCGATTTCGTGCTCGCGAACGCGCTGATCGCCGCGGACCGTGTAATCGACTCGCACGAGAGGATCATCCTTTCGACGAAGGACTGGGAAGTCTTCTATGACGCGCTGATCGACCCGCCAGAACCGACCGACAAGTTGAAGGAAGCTGCACGACGCTATCGTGAGCGTGCCGGTGAATGAACCTGCCTTGGTCGTCGAGCCGCTCGGCCCACATCATGACCGTGCAGCCTTTTTCTGCGGAGAGCCGATTCTCGACGCCTATCTCCAGCGACAGGCGTCCCAGGACATCCGGCGACGCGTGGCCCAGGTGTTCGTGGCACTCGGCGACTCACCGGGGAGGATCGCTGGCTACTACAGCCTGAGCGCCACTAGTTTCGAGAAAGACGAGCTGCCGCCGACATCGGCAAAGCGTTTGCCACATTACCCGGTGCCTGCCGCGATCCTCGGGCGCCTCGCCGTCGATCGCGCGCTCCAGGGGCAAGGGCTCGGCGAAACCCTGCTGCTCGATGCCATCCGCCGCATCGTCCGGGCCAGCGCAACGATCGCGGTCCATGCCATCGTCGTCGATGCCAAGAACGATCGCGCAGTCGCATTCTATGAACAATACGGTTTCCGAGCGTTTGCCAGTGAACGACGCCGTCTCTTCCTGCCGCTGGATACCATCGAGAGGCTCGGGCTGTAGCTCGCGCCCACAGGCAGGATGCGGGGTGGGTCAATCCAGATACAGCGTCCCCATCCGCTCGAAATGCACCGGCAGGTCGGTGAGGGGAACGCGCGCGATCGCGGCAGGGTAGGAGGTCGCCGGGGCGCAGGCGGCGTCCGAGCGCGCCACGATCTCCCGGTAGCGCACGATGAGGCGGCTGTCGTCGATGAGCTGCACCCGCTCGATGCGCACCCGGTGACAGCGGTCGGGCCGCTGGCCGAGGAACACCCCCACGACGATGTCGCGTCCGAAGTTGACGAGGGGCAGCGGCCGCGACGCAGTCATGCGGGCTTCGTGATCCTGCCAGAGCCGGGCCCATTCGCTGCCGCTGCGCACCACCACGGTCCATGCGACGCTGATGCCGGAATCCAGGCTCTCGTCGATCGTCCCGAAACGCATTTCGAAGCTGCCGATCCGGATCCCGCAGGCGGCGACCGATATCGCGAGCGCGCCCACGGTGGCAAGCGCGGCCCGTCTGGTCCAGACGCGATTCCAGGGATGCCCGGAGGCATGACGCCAAGCGACGGCACCCGTCGGGCGTGCCACGGGTCCGGCCTCCGATCCTCCCGCCGTCCTGCCCACCGGACCTTCCACCGCTATCCCTCCCGGGGCCGCAGCACGAGGCTCTGGGTGGCCCGGCCGATCAGTCCCTGGGCGTCGTAGAGCGTCGATTCGGCCAGGCCGCTGCCGGTCTCGCCGAAGGATGTGCGGGCGTCGAGGCAGATCCACTCGCCCACCGGCCGGCGCAGCAGGTTTATCGTGAGATCGCTGTTGACGAAGATGTAGCGATCGAAATCCATCACCGCGCTGATCCCGTTGCCGGAATCGGCGGCGACGGCGACCCGCTGGTAGGGGCTCGGCGTCTCGCCGTCGACCAGGGGATGGCGCAGCCGGAACCAGGCGGCGGTCGGGCCGTCGAAAAGTCGCCCTTCGACTACCCGGATTTCGACCAGGTCGTCGTAGCCGATCGCGTCGAAAACCGGCATGTGCGAGACCGGGCACATGCCGGGCGGCTTCGGCGGCCCCGGCAACGGATGGCCGGCGGTGCCGGCGGGCACCGGCACGTCGAGGCTGCGCAATGCGAGCGCGGTGATGCGGGCGCACTCCCGGCCATCGGCGAGCAAGCGCGCGGAGAAGTGCCCGGCGCTGCGCCCGACGTAGTCTTCCCGCACCCGGATCTCCAGCTCGGCGATGGGCACCGGCCGCAGCAGGTTGACCGTGAGCCGGGCGAGATGATCGAGGCCATGGCCGGCGGCGGCGGCCTCGATCGCGCGGGCGATGGCGGCGCTGGGCGGGCCGGCATGCTGGTGTCCGGGATCCCAGGGGCCGCGGGTCAGCTCGAGGGATTCGAGCACGCCGTCACCCCGTGCGATGTAGGCGGCCGCGATGCCCGGAATCTCTCGCGTTTCCCCTGCGCTTCCCGCTTTCGTCACTTCCCCCGCCCCCGTGCCCCGGTCATTCCTGTCGTTCCCCTGAAGGCGCCGCCGCCCCCGGCACCTTGCTCATTATCGCGCCGAGCAGCTCGATCGGTATCGGGAAGACGATCGTCGACGTGCGGTCGTTGGCGATCTGGGTCAGGGTCTGCAGGTAGCGCAGCTGGATCGCCTCGGGCTGGGCGGCGAGCTCGCGCGCCGCCTGCAGCAGCTGCGCCGCCGCCTGCGCCTCGCCTTCGGCATGGATCACCTTGGCGCGCCGTTCGCGCTCGGCCTCGGCCTGGCGGGCGATCGCCCGCACCATGCTCTCGTTGAGATCGACGTGCTTGAGCTCGACGTTCGACACCTTGATGCCCCAGGCGTCGGTCTGCACGTCGAGCACCTGCTGCAGGTCCTGGTTGATCTGCTCGCGCTCGCCGAGAACCGAGTCGAGATCGTGCTTGCCGAGGATCGCCCGCAGCGTCGTCTGCGCGAGCTGCGATGTGGCGTCCATGTAGTTCTCGACCTGGATCACCGCGCGCTCGGGATCCATCACCCGCAGGTACACCACCGCATTGACCTGCACCGAGACGTTGTCCCGGGTGATGACATCCTGGGAGGGCACGTCGATGACGACCGTGCGCAGGTCGATCCGGACCATCTGCTGGAAGCCGGGAATGACGACCACCAGCCCCGGCCCCTTGACCTTCCAGAATCGGCCGAGCTGGAAGATCACGCCGCGCTCGTACTCGCGCAGGATGCGCAGCGAAGCGACCGCCAGGAGGATGACGACGATCGGGAGGAATCCGTAGCCGAATAGCTCTGACATGGGGTTCTCCATCATGGCCCCGGAGGACCGGTTGGTCCGGCCGGATCGTCCGGCGGCGCCGGCCCGTCGGCCAGGGGTTCGACTTCGAGCACCAGTCCTTCGCGACCGATGACCCGCAGCTGCTGGCCGACGACGAGCGGCGCGCCGGCCTTCACCCGCCAGCGCTCGCCGTGCACCCATGCCCAGGTACCGTTGGCGCCGACCTCGATGACTCTTGCCGGACTGCGCTGCAATTCCTCGGCCCCGCTCGCGACCGGGCGGCGGCGGGCGGCCAGCGCGAGGCGGACGAACACCAGCCCGACCAGCAGGTTGGTGGCGGCCACGGCGACGATCAGCCAGATCGGGATGCCGAAGCCGGGCGCCGTGGTATCGACCAGCATGATCGAGCCGATGATGAAGGCTATCGTACCGATGAGGCCGAGCACGCCGAAGCTCGGCATGAAGACCTCGGCGACGACGAGCGCGAAACCGAGCAGCAGCAGCGCGATCCCGGCGTAGCTGAGCGGCAGCATCTGCAGGCCGAACAGGCCCGTGAGCAGCAGCACCGCGCCGGCCACCCCGAGCACGCCGAAGCCCGGCGAGGTCGCCTCGAGGAAGATCCCGTAGGCCCCCACGAGCAGGAGCACATAGGCGACCGTGGGGTTCGACAGCAGCATGAGCAGCTCGAGCCGCCAGTCCGGCGCAACGTCGACCGTGGTGGCGCCGGCCACCGCGACGGTCGCGACCTTGCCGTCGGCCATGCGCACTTCACGACCCTCGGCCGCCGCGAGCAGCGCCGGGAGGTCGGCGACGATGAAGTCGACGACACCGTTTTCGAGCGCCTCGTCAGCCGACAGGCTCAGGCCCTCGCGCACCGCGCGCTCGGACCATTCGACATTGCGCCCGCGCGACTGCGCAAGCGCCCGCATCCAGGCGGCGGAGTCGTTGACGACCTTGCGTTCCATCGCGCCGCCCGACGCGGACTGCCCGGAGCCGGGGCGCGTCTTCCCCCGCCCGGCATCGGGCTCGCCGTCCTGCGCGTCCGGTTCCCGATCAGGCTCCTGGGGGGTCGGCCCGCCACCGATGGCCACCGGCGTCGCAGCGCCGATGTTGGTGGCCGGCGCCATCGCGGCGACATGGCTGGCCATCACGATGTAGGTGCCGGCGCTCGCCGCGTGTGCACCGCCGGGCGCGACCCAGGCGGCGACCGGCACCGGCGAGCCGAGGATCTCGCGCACGATGTCGCGCGTCGAGCTGGCAAGGCCCCCGGGCGTGTCGATGCGGATCACCACCATGGGGGCCTTGCTGCCGGCCGCATCGGCCAGCCCGCGGGCGATGTACTCGGCGCTGGCCGGCCCGATCGGGCCCTCGAGCCGCAGGACGGGAATCACTCCCGTCGCGCCGGGCGTGGGGGCAACGGCGGAGGCGGCCTGCGCAGGAGCGGCGGCGGCACCCGTCGGCGCCGGCGCATCGGCCGCCCGGCCCTGCCCGGCGGCCGGGAAAGCAGCCAGGAGCGCAGTCGAGGCAATCACTGCAAGCGCCCATCGCCGCATGAAACCTCCTGTGCCGCGAACAAGCATGTCGGTCCAGTATAGCGAGCACCGGCGGGCCCGCCCGATAAGCGCGTCGTCGATGCAGTCTCGTGGATCCCGCCCGCAGGCCGGATTCCCGTCGGATGACTCAGCGCAAGGCTTCGTCCTTCCCGAGGTGCCGCCACTGGCCCGGCGCGAGACCCTCGAGCGTCCAGTCGCCGATCCGCAGCCGCACGAGTCGCAGGGTCGGCAGCCCGACGGCCGCCGTCATGCGCCGGACCTGGCGATTGCGGCCTTCGGTGAGCACGATCTCGAGCCAGGCGGTCGGAATCCGCTCGCGATGGCGGATCGGCGGATCGCGCGGCCAAAGCCAGTCGGGGGCCTCGACGCGCCGCGCTTCGCAGGGCCGCGTCGGCCCGTCCGCGAGCACCGGCCCGGCGCGCAGGGCGGTCAGCATCGCTTCGTCCGGCTCGCCCTCGACCTGCGCGAGATAGGTCTTCGCAAGCCGGCGGGCGGGATCGGCGATCCGGTGCTGCAGCCTGCCGTCGGAAGTGAGCACCAGCAGCCCTTCGCTGTCGCGATCCAGCCGGCCCGCCGGATAGACGTCGGGAACCGCGACATGGTCGGCAAGGCAGGGGCGGCCATCGGCCGGGCTGAACTGGCAGAGCACCCCGAAGGGCTTGTTGAACAGCAGGGTCGCATGCTCGCCGCGCGCGCCAGGCCGGCCCGGTCCGCGCGCACTGCCCGGACCCCCGGGACTCCCGGGGTTTCGGGAGTGGCGGGACCGGTGCGGCGGCGGTGCGGGCGGGTTCACGTCGCCAGTGTAGCCGTGTGCCGGTACGGCCATGCCGGGCCCACGATGTGCATCGGTTAAGCTCGGGGGTTTCCCGCTCCCCCATGCCCCGCCCCCGCCCGCCATCCATGCCCCTGCTCACGATCGACCGGCTGTCGAAGACCTACGACAACGGCTTCGTCGCCCTCGACGAGGTCAGCCTCGACGTCGAGCGCGGCGAGATCCTCGCCCTGCTCGGGCCCAACGGCGCCGGCAAGACGACCTTGATCGGGATCGTCTGCGGCATCGTCAACGCAAGCAGCGGGCGCGTCAGCGTCGACGGTCACGACATCGTGCGCGACTACCGCAAGACCCGCTCCATGATCGGGCTGGTACCGCAGGAGCTGACCACCGATTCCTTCGAGTCGGTCTGGAACACCGTGTCGTTCAGCCGCGGCCTGTTCGGCCGGGCGCCGGATCCGGCGCACATCGAGCGGGTCCTGCGCCAGCTCTCGCTCTGGGACAAGAAGGACAATCGCCTCATGACGCTCTCGGGCGGCATGAAGCGCCGGGTCCTGATCGCCAAGGCCCTGTCGCACGAGCCCTCGGTGCTGTTCCTCGACGAGCCGAGCGCGGGCGTCGACGTCGAGCTGCGCAAGGACATGTGGGCGGTGGTGCGCGCGCTGCGCGACGCCGGCACCACGATCATCCTCACCACCCACTACATCGAGGAAGCCGAGGAGATGGCCGACCGGGTGGCGGTCATCAATCATGGCCGCATCCTGCTGGTCGAGGAGAAGCTCGCGCTGATGCGCCGGCTCGGGCGCAAGCAGCTCACAGTTGAGCTCGCGGCGCCGCTCGCCGCCTTGCCGGCGCAACTCGCCGGCCATTCGCTGCGGCTGGCGGATGAAGGCATGCGGCTCGTCTACGACTACGATCCGAAGCGCGACGAGAACGCGATTCCCGTCCTGCTCGCCGCCCTCGGCGAAGCCGGCATCGCCTTTCGCGACCTGCATACCGACCAGAGCTCGCTCGAGGACATCTTCGTGGGCCTGGTCGCCGAAACCCGGACGGGCGCATCATGAACTGGCACGGCATCCGCGCGATCTATCTCTACGAGATGGCGCGCATGAGACGCACCCTCTTCCAGAGCATCGTCTCGCCGGTGCTGTCGACGTCCCTGTACTTCGTGGTGTTCGGCTCGGCGATCGGCTCGCGCATCCCCGAGGTCGACGGCGTCGGCTATGGCGCCTTCATCGTGCCCGGCCTCATCATGATGTCGCTGCTCACCCAGAGCGTGTCCAACGCCTCGTTCGCGATCTTCTTCCCGAAGTTCTCGGGAACGGTCTACGAGCTGCTCTCGGCGCCGGTCTCGCCGCTCGAGCTGATCATCGGCTATGTCGGCGCGGCCTCGACCAAGTCGGTGATCATCGGGATCATCATTCTCGCCACCGCCGCGGCGCTCGTCGACCTGCACATCGCGCATCCGGTCTGGATGGTGCTGTTCCTGGTGCTGACCGCGATCAGCTTCAGCCTGCTCGGCTTCATCATCGGCATCTGGGCCGACAACTTCGAGAAGCTGCAGCTGGTGCCGCTGCTGATCATCACACCCCTCGCCTTCCTCGGCGGCACCTTCTACTCGATCAACATGCTGACGCCGTTCTGGCAGTCGGTCAGCCTCGCCAATCCGGTGCTCTACCTCGTGAGCGGCTTTCGCTGGGCCTTCTTCGAGATCGCCGACGTCAACATCTGGGTGAGCCTCGGCATGATCGCCGGCTTCCTGGCGCTGTGCATCGGCATCGTGGCCTGGATCTTCAGGACCGGGTACCGGCTGCGCAGCTAGTAGCGCCGGAACCTAATCGTCGGATCACGGGCGATCTGGCCGACCAGCCCCACCTCCCACTCCAGGTACGCACGGGCATGGCGCTCGTAGTCGCTCGCATGGTCGTAGGGCTTGTACCAGACGTCGTCGGTGGCGCAGGTCGCGCGGCCCAGGCCGGTGCCGACCGGCAGGCGCGCCTCGAACCAGGCCGGGTTGCCGCCGGCCAGCACCGCGACCTCGACGCCGGGCCACAGCGCCGCGGCCTCGGGCGCCGCGAGCCGGGCGAGCGCCGGGTCGTCCGCGGTCAGGACGATCTCGCGCAATACCGGAAGCGCGGCCAGGGGCTCCCGGGCCTGCCGCAGGCGCGAGCGTACCGCCCACCAGGCGCCGGCGACGTGGCGCTCGCGATGGCGCAGGCTGCTCGCGAGATCGAGCACCGCGACGCCGGGATCGGACAGCCGCCCGGCAAGCGCCGCCGTTTCGATCTCGCGCCACGGCGCCGCATCCCGCACAGTGGGCAGCGTTGCTGCGCCGCTGGCGAGCGGCCAGCCGGCGAAGCCGTCCGCACCATCGGGCCGCAGGACATGGACGTCGGGCAGGCCCATCTGGTTGAGCCAGTGCGCGGTCATGATCGCCCGGACCTGCTCCGGGTCGACCAGCACGACGCGCGCGGCGCGCGCCGCGATGTACTCGTCGGTGGCCTGCACCAGCTGGCCGCCCGGCGCATTGCGCGAACCGGCGATGTGGCTCGCCTCGAACTCGGCCGGGCTGCGGACATCGAGCAGGTACATCGTGCGTTCCGCATCCGCCTGCCAGCCACGAACCGTGGCGGGATCGGCGAAGGCCACGCCGAAACGCTCCGCCACCCGCTGGGCGGCGGCGCGCGCCCGCGCCGCGCCGGCTGCCGTCGGCGCGGGCGCCTCGCGCAGCACGCCGCGCTCGCACTGCATGCCGGCGAGCTCCCAGCCCATGGTCCCGTCCTTCAGGGCGACCACCCGGTTGGGGATGCCGGCGTTGCGCAGCGACTGGCAGCCGATGATGCTGCGGGTGCGCCCTGCGCAGTTGACCACCACGGTGGTGGCCGGCTCCGGCGCGAGATCGTGCACCCGCCAGGCGAGCTCCGCGCCCGGCACGTCGATCGCGCCGGGGATGCTCATCCGGCGGAACTCCTCGGCGGGACGCGAATCCAGGATGACGACCGGTTCGCCGGCATCGAGCATCGCGCGCAGCTCGGCGGGCGGAATCCGGGGCGTGTCGTCGTGATGCTCGACGAACTCGCCGAAGGCCTTCGAGGGCACGTTGATGCCCGAGAAGATCTCGTGGCCGGCGGCCGCCCAGGCGGCGCAGCCGCCGTCGAGGATCGCGAGATCCCGGTAGCCGAGGCGGGCGAGGACCTCGGCGGCGCGCTCGGCGAGATCCTCCTCGTCACCTTCGAGCCCGCCGCCATCGAGCAGCACCACCGGCAGGCCCGGCCGCGGCAGCAGCCTGGGCGCGACCAGTTCCAGCCGCGAGAGCGGCGCGCTGACCGCGAAGAACGGATGTCCGCGGGAATGCACGCCCTGCTCGCGCACATCGAGCAGGGCGAGCTCGGCCCCCGCGTCGAGCCGGGCGCGCAGGGTCCCGGTGTCGATCCGGATGACGCTCATGCCCGCCCCGCGCGTGCATCGCGGATGTCCGAGTGGGCCGGGAACACCGACCATTGCCGCGAATCCGGATCGTAGTACTCGCGGCGATGCAGCTGTTCCAGCCCCAACCCGTAGAGATGGAAGTTCAGCAGCGGCGCATCGATGTGGATCGAATGGAGATCGTCGGGCATGAAGGCCACGCCCCGACCCGCCACCACCTCGAGCTCGCCGCGCTGCGCGACCCCGCCGTCGGCGCTGCGGTCGTAGAAGCGATTGAGCTCGTTGCCGTGCACGCCGGCGATCACCGCCCAGGTGGTGTGGTTGTGCGCGGGCGTGCCGTAGCCGCCGAGCGATGCGTTCGCATACAGCGCGAAGCCGTGGTCGTCGTCCTCGGCGAGCCGGTACAGGATCGAACGCTTGCCCTCGTCCGGAAACGGCGGCGGCAGGTCGCCGCGCGGGAACAGGTCGGCGCGCATGGCGAGGGCGACCAGGCGATCGCGAACCTTCGAGAGGACGCTGCGATCGGGCGCGTCCCCGCCGACCAGGCCATGGATGTCGGCCATCGCCGCGCCGATCGCATCGCAACGGGCGGCCGTGCGCGTCGCGTAGCCCTGCTCGACCCTGGCCTTGATGTTGCCGAGCGCGGTTTCCGCTTCGGCGTCGATCCGGTCGACCATCGCCGGCGTGGGCGCCTTGGGCCGCGCCGGATTGCGGACGGTACGCCGGAAGCGGCTGCCGCCGCCGGGCAGCGGCTCGAAATCGTAGCGAACGACGATCGGGCCGAGGAAATCGGCATGGGTTTCGGCGACCCAGCGCTGCGGCCAGTCCGCTTCGAGCACGATCCAGTCGAGCCGGACCTCCTGGCGCGAGAACCACTGCTCGGAGAATGTCTCGCCGCGCCCGAGCGGCCGGTCGGCGCTTTCCACACGATGCGAGACCGCGATCCACTCCGGCCAGGACTGCGGATTGGTGACGTAGTCGAAGACGACGGCAGCCGGCGCGTCGATGACGATGTCGTGACTGCGTTCGAAGGCGATGGTGCCGCTCGCCGATGCCTCGCTCATGCCCTGTCTCCCTTTTCGTAGCTCTGCATGTTGTTACCACTCCGTGACAAATACGCCATCCGGACGTCATCCGATGGCGGTAGGCTGTCAGGGATTACAACAGTACCGCATTCCAAGGGCGCGAAAGTGTCCGATGATGACGGACCCGGTAGTCCGCACCGACGGATCCGGCGAGACATGACGATACGACCGACCCGATCGGGAACGCCGATTGCTGGCTCGCTGGTCTTGCGGTCTTGGCAAGCAACATCGAGGTATCTCCAATGCGCCTGTATCGCTGTAGTCACTGCGCGCATCCCGCCTTTTTCGAGAAGCCACGCTGCCGTCGCTGCGGCGCGGTACGCGGCCTGGTGGCCGAGGAGTTCAGCCTGCGCCCGGCCGAGATCGCGGTGGCGCCCGGCCCGTCCGCTCCCGCAAGGCACGACGAGCTGCTCGAACCCTGCCGCAGCATCCTGCGCCACTTCCACCGGGAATCCGGTCACTACTACTGGCAGGTGCTGGTGGCCGACGATCCGGCGCGGCTCGCGTCCTGCCGCGAGCTCTTCGGCGACGAACGCCGCGACTATGCGCAGGCCCTGCGCGCCCACTACCACAACGGTCCGCCGGTGAACTGGCAGTCCGAGTATGTGAGCCCTTACGCGTCGGCCCATCCCCTGGAGGATTTCGCCGAGACCTGGTCGCACTATCTCCGCCTGGTGGCGCTGGTCACCGCGATGGATGCCCGCGGGCGTCCGATCGAGGGCTATCCCGAGCGCGAGGTGCTGACCCTCGCCGGCCCTGCGGCGCGCGACGAGGGTTTCTGCGCGCTCCTGCGCCGATGGCTGCTCGCCCTGCTGCGCGCCAACCGGCTGAGTCGCCGGCTGGGCCGCGAGGATCCCTATCCGTTCGCCCCGCCTCCGGCCGTGATCCGCAAGCTGGCCTGGATCCATCGGCTGGTGCAGGATGCCCTGCGGGTCATGCGCAGACCGCAACTCGCCTCAAGCGCCTGAGGAACGGCCCTTCGCATCAGCCGAAGGGATTCGCGGTCGCGAACCACATCGCGATGCCGGTGGCGATGATGAAGGCGCCGTCGGTGACGCCGACGCCGAGGAAGAACTGGGTCTGCAGCCGGGAAGCGAGCTCCGGCTGGCGGGCCGAGGCTTCCAGGAGCTTCGAGGTGGCGATGCCGATGCAGGATCCGAGGGCGGGAATCGCGATCAGCAGTGCGACGGCGAGGGGGAGGAGGTCTGGAGAGATCATGGTCGGCTCCTGGTGCTCGTCCCGCCCGGAGCGGCGGGCTCGAGACCAGTATCGATGCCGGCATGCGCAGGATCAATTACCTCTAGGGTAAGCATTGCTGCGCTGCGATCCCCCCGCCGCCGCGGTCCGCGGCGACCGATCGACGATCAGCGGTCGTACCAGAGCATCTGCGTACCCACCGCGAGCAGGCGGCCGTCGCGCCCCCATAGCTGCATCCGCTGGTCCTGGAAGTTGCGCGAATAGCGATCGCCATCGGCCACGCCGAGCAGGGGCGCCGCGCCTTGCGCCTCGAGCTCTTCCTGGTCGCAATGGAAATAGGTGCTCAGGCTGACGGTGCCCATCTTCGCGTTGACGCCGCGCGCATGGAGCACCCGCGGGAAGAAGGCGTCGGACATCGCCGCGAGCGAGAGCCAGTCGAGCGGACGGGGCTTGCGATCGCTGACCCAGAGCACCGAGCGCTGGCCGCGCAGGGGATCGTGGATGCTGCGCGAGAGCACCGGCGCACCCGACACGAAGCGGAACTCGTAGCTCTGCAGCCACGCCATCCAGCGCGTGGTATCCATCGGCTCGATCGACTCGGGCGGCGGCACCTGCGGCATCGTCGCCGGCTGGTGCGTCCAGGTCTCCACCCGTTTCGCGAACACGAAGGAAGCGGTCCCGAGCACCTGGCCGCGCTGGCGCAGCTCGACCGACCAGTGCTGGGTGGTCCTGCCGCCCCGGGTAAGGTTCGGCACGAGCTCGAACTCGCCCTCGCCGACCAGCCCCGCGAAGTTGACCGTCATCGTGACCGGCGTGCCTTCGCGGGCAGGATCTTCCAGCACCGCCCGCAACATGATCGCGCCGGTGACGCCGCCGAAGGGTCCGGCGAAATTCCAGTAGGCGGGCGAGGTGCGTCCGACGAGGACACCGTCGTCACGCCGGGTGAGCCTGCTGGCCTCGTCGAAGGGATGGAGCGGGTTCATCGATTCACTGCGTCGGCTTCGTTCCCGCGCATTGTGCCGCAAGCCAGAGCAGCACCGCGACGGCGGCGACGCCGGCGCCGCCGAAGGCCGGGCCATGCCAGCCGAAACGGGCATGCAGCACGGTACCGAGCAGGGGGCCGAAGGCGCCGATGCCGAAGACCACCGTCATGTAGATCGCGTTGATCCGGCTTCGCGCCGACTCCGACAGCTGGTAGAGCGCCCGCTGGCTGACGACCTGGTTGGTCTGCACCAGCGCATCGATCGCCAGTGCACCGAGCGCGAAGCCGGCCAGCGCGCCGGCCGGCACCACCCAGCCCGAGAGCAGCAGCGCTGCGCAGGTTCCGACGATCGCGACCCCGGTCGCGGCCCGGCCATGGCCATGGTCGGCGAATCGCCCGGCAAGGGGCGCGGCCAGCGCCCCGCCGGCACCGGCGAGCGCGAAGAGGGCGATGCCGTTCTGTCCGAGGCCGAAGCGATCGGCAAGCTCGAGCGGCGCGGCGGTCCAGAACATGTTGAAGGCGAGAAAGAGCAGCGCCTGCCAGGTCGCCCGTCGGCGGATCAGGGGCTCGTCGCGCCAGAGGGTACGCAGCGAACCGAAGAGCTCGCCCGGCCCGGGCCGCCGCGAAGGCTCGCGCCGCGGCAGATGGCGCGCGAGCAGCAGGCCGAGCAGGACGGTCGCGGCGAGCGCAGCCCAGAACACCGCGCGCCAGTCGGCCAGGTACGTGACGAAGCTCGCGAAGGGCCGCGCCAGCATGATGCCGCCCAGCAGCCCGCCGGTCACCATCCCGATGACCCGTCCCTGCCTCTCGGCCGGCACGAGGAAGGAGGCCATCGGCACCATCACCTGCGATGCGGTCGCGCAGACGCCGAGCGCCATGCAGGCGACGAGGAAGACGACGGCGCTGGTCGCCGTCGCCACCGCGGCCAGAGACAACGCAACGCCGGCAACCGCCAGCAGCACCAGGCGCCGGTTCTCGTAGCGATCGGCCAGCGGCACGAGCAGCGCGAAGCCGAGGCCGCTGCCGAGCTGGGTGAGGCTGACGGTGACACCCGTCATCTCGCTCGACAGCCCGATGTCGGCGCCGATCTCGGCGATGAGGGTCTGGCTCAGGTAGTTATTCGCCACCAGCACGCCGCAGGCGATGGCGAGCAGCGCGATGACCGGACCGCCGGCCTGCGGCGGTCCGGGTTCGCCGATGGCGTTCAGGCCGGCACCAGCATGCCGCCGTCGATGACCGCGGCACCGCTGCCGTCGAGCGTGCGAAACGCCACCGAATCGTTGCCGCGCCAGCCCTGCACCACCAGGACTTCGCCGGGCAGCACCGGCTTGGTGAAGCGGGCCGAGATCGAGCTCAGGTGACCGGCGCCGAGGGCGCCGAGCAGGATCCGGGTGGTGATGCCGTAGGTGCACAGGCCATGCAGGATCGGCCGCGGAAAGCCGCCGCGCGTGGCGAAGGCCGGATCGCTGTGCAGCGGATTGCGATCGGCGCAGAGCCGGTAGAGCAGCGCCTGGTCCGCGCGGGTCGGCACCTGCACCTCGATGTCCGGCGCGCGATCGGGCACGGCCGGACGCTGTCCGCCGGACTTGCGATTCGGGTCGAAACCGCCCTCGCCCCGGATGAAGGCCGAGGCCCGCGAGGTGAACATGCGCTTGCCGGTGGCAACGTCGATCGCTTCGCAGGCCGTCGTCACGAGCGCGCCGGAACCCTTGTCTGCGATCGCCTCGATCCTGCCCACCAGCCGCGCGCGGCCCTCGAGCGGGATCTGCGCATCGAGCTCCAGGCTCTGTTCGGCATGAACCAGCTTGGTGTGATCGATGTCGCCGAAATCCGGCCGGACCTTCGCGAGCTGAGTGAGAATCAGCGCGAAGGTCGGCAGTGCCCGCAACGGCACACCAGCGGTATTCTCGGTGGTCAGGTCGAGCTCGGCCAGGGCATCGGCCTGGCCGGCGCCGACGCCGAGCGCGTAGAGCATCACGTCACGCGAATCCCAGGCGACTTCCACCGGGCCGGCCTGCTGACCGATCGCATCGAGATTGATGGGCATCCTGTCTCCAATAGCGAATGTTGTTGCCAAGTAGCCGAAGCGTACCCCAAGGAGCGCCCGCAAAGTGCATGCGATTGGCCCGCCGATAGATCCCGCAGCCAACGGGGTGACCACTGACTATCGGCGAATCCCACCCTGTGAGCGGCCCGAGCGGGCCGCCGATCCATGAGCACGCTCGCGATCATCGGGGGGCTGGCCGGCGGCATCGGCCTGTTCATGCTCGGCATGGGGCTGATGACCGAGGGTCTGAAGCTTGCCGCGGGCCCGGCGCTCGAGGCGATCCTCGCCCGTTCGACGCGCACCCGGATGCGCGGACTCGCCTCGGGAGCGCTCGTGACCGCGCTGGTGCAGTCCTCGACCGCGATCACGGTCGCCACGATCGGCTTCGTCAATGCGGGACTGCTGAATCTCTCCCAGGCGATCTGGGTGGTCTTCGGCTCGAACGTCGGCAGCACCATGACCGGCTGGCTGGTCGCCCTGGTCGGCCTGAAATTCGACATCCAGGCGCTGGCCCTGCCGCTGATCGGCTTCGGCATGCTGCTGCGCCTGGCCGGCCAGGGCGCGCGGCGCGGCTCCCTCGGCACCGCGCTGGCCGGATTCGGCCTGCTCTTTCTCGGCATCGACATGCTGCGCGAGGCCTTCACCGCCCTGCCGGCGGACTTCACGCTGCCCGCCGGCGAGGACTGGCCGAGCGTGCTCGTCCAGGTCCTTGCCGGCTTCGTGATGACGCTGGTGATGCAATCCTCGGCCGCCTCGCTGACGATCGCCCTGACCGCCGCCGAAGGCGGCCTGCTGACGATCCAGGGCGCGGCGGCGGTGGCGATCGGCGCCAACGTGGGTACCACGGCCACCGCGGTGATCGCGGCGATCGGCGCGACGCCGAATGCCCGTCGCGTCGCTGCGGCGCACGTGCTGTTGAACGTCATCGCCGCGCTCGTCGCGCTGGCGCTGTTGCCGTGGATGCTGCGCGCCATCGTCGCCACCGCCGAGTGGACCGGGCTGGGCGCCGCGCCGGCGCCGACCATCGCGCTCTACCACACGGCATTCAACGTCCTCGGCGTGCTGCTGGTCTGGCCGCTCGCCGATCGCATGACCACCTTTCTCGAGGCGCGGTTCCACCCGGTCGACGAGACGCGCTCGGAGTTCCTCGACCGCACCGTGCTCGCGGTGCCCGAGCTCGCCATCGCCGCGCTCGAGCACGAGCTCGACGCCATGGGCGAGACGAGCCGGCTCCTCGTCCGCGACGCCCTTCTCGCCGAGCCGCGGGTGCCGCCCGAAGCCGGCATGCGCCGGGTGGAGGCCATGGGCGACGCGATCGGCGAGTTCATCGGCCAGCTGAGCCGCGAGAGCATGTCGGACGAATCCGCTCACCGGCTGCCCGAGATCCTGCGCATCGCGAGGCATCATGAATCGGCCGCCCGCTTCGCGCTCGAAGCGGCGCGCGCCCTGGCCGAGCCGGCAGCCGGACCCGATACGGCCGCAGTCGGGTATCCTGCGTTTCGCGCAGCGGCGCAGCGCGTGCTCGCGGGGGCATCGCCGGCCGCGGCGCCGCCCGGCGAGCAGCCACGGGAACAGGCGATCGCAGGGTTCGCGTCGGCGTACGATCGCTTCAAATCGGGCCTGCTGGCGAGCGGCGCGCGGGGCGACCTGCCGCTCGCCACGATGGAATGCTGGCTGCGGGCGGCGAGCGCGCTGCGCCGCTCGCTCGATGAAACCGCCAAGGCGTCGACCCCGACGCACCGAACCACCATGCCGACCGCGACCGCCGATCCATGAGCAAGGAAAAACCCCGATCCCGCGGTCTCGGCCACGTCGGCCGCTTCATCCTCGTCGGATTCTTCACGGTCGCTCCGCTGTGGGTCACCTACCTGGTGTTCGACTTCGTGATCGGCATCCTCGTGCGCACCGGGCGACCGTTGCTCTACGCCGCGGCCCGGGCGGTCAGCGGCTTCTCGCCCTCGCTCGCGTCCTGGATGATCGAATCCGCCTTCGAGCAGGTCGTGGCCCTGGTGATCGTCCTCGCGGCGCTCTATGGTGTGGGCCTGTTCGCCACCGTCCTGATCGGGCGCAAGCTGATCGCCTGGTTCGAATCCCTGATGGCGCGCCTGCCGCTGGTGCAGACCATCTACGGCGGCACCAAGCGGCTGCTGCACAGCCTGCGCACGCCGCCGGCCACAGGCCAGCGGGTGGTGCTGATCTCGTTTCCCAATGAGCGGATGAAGACGATCGGCATGGTGATGCGCACCATCCAGGACGCCGCCACCGGCCGCGAGCTCGCCGTCGTCTACGTGCCGACGGCCCCCAACCCGACCTCCGGCTACATCGAGGTGGTGCCGGTCGATGAAGTGATCTTCGTCGACTGGAGCGTCGAGGAGGCGATGACCTTCGTCATGACCGGCGGCACCACCTCGCCCGACACGGTGCATTTCTCGAGTCCGCCCGCTCCGAAGACCGAGGCCGCCAGGGCGCGGGACGCCGGCTGAGCGCCCCGGGGCGCCCCAGGGCGCGATCGCGGGGGCCCCTACTTCTTCGGACCGGACACGATGCCACGCTCGATCAGCTCGTCGACCTTCGAGGCCGGCAGGCCGAGCAGCTCCTGCAGCACCTGTGCACTGTGCTCGCCGAGCGAGGGCGACGGCGAGCGGATTCCGCCCGGCGTCTCGGACAGGCGGAACGCGACGCCGGCCATCGGCACCTTGCCGGCGCGAGGATGCTCCTGCTCGACGATCGCGCCGCGCGCCTTCACTTGCGGGTGCGCGACCACCTGGTCGATCTTGTTGACCGCCCCCACCGGAACGCCGGCATCGACGAGAATCTTCTCCCACTCCTCGTAGCTGCGCGTCAGGAAGGTCTCCTGCAGGGTGGCGATCATCGCGGCGCGATTCTGGTTGCGCCCGATGTTGGTGGCGTAGTCCGGGTGCCGCGTGAGCTCCGGCCGGCCGATCGCCGGACAGAAGATGTCCCACAGCTTCTGGCTGCCGACCGCAAGGGCGAGGTCGCGGGTGGCGGTGCGGAAGGTCTGGTAGGGCGCCAGCGCCTTGTAGGCGGTGCCGAGCGGCTCGGGCATCTCGCCGTCGGCCAGGTAGCCGGAGATCAGCACGTTCAGCAGCGACAGTTGGCCCTCGAGCATCGAGATGTCGACGTGCTGGCCGATGCCGCTCTTCTCGCGCACCCGCAGCGCCATGACGATGCCGAGCGCCGCGTACATGCCGGCGGTAAGGTCAGCGATCGACACGCCGCAGCGCGCTCCGTGAGTGCCTTCGTCACCGGTGATGCTGATCATGCCGCTCTCGGCCTGCACGATCAGGTCCATCGCCGCCCGGTGGGTATAGGGCCCGTCCTGACCGAAACCCGAGATCGAGCAGTACACGATGCCCGGGTTGCGCTTGCGCACCTCCTCGTAGCCCAGCCCGAGCTTGCTCAGCGCGCCGACCCGGAAATTCTCGAGGATGACGTCGACCTTGCCGGCGAGCTCGAAGAACAGCGCCTTGCCTTCCTCGCTCTTGAGGTCGATCGACAGGCCGCGCTTGTTCCGGTGCAGCGCCGTGAAATACGAGCTCTCGTCGCCCGGCAGGGGCGAGCCCCAGGCGCGCGCGATATCGCCGAAGCCCGGCGTCTCGAGCTTGTAGACATCGGCGCCGAAGTCGGCGAGCAGGGTCGAGCAGTGGGGTCCGGCCAGCGCATGCGACAGGTCGAGAACCTTGATCCCTTCGAGCGGAGTTTTCATGGGGGCGAGCACCGGATGAGTCGAACGAGCTTCGGATTGTGACGCAAGCGGCGCCGATGCGTGGTCGGAGCCTGCCGTAAACTGGCCGGATCCGTCCGTATCGCCGAAGGCCCGAGATGCCCCTGCCCGACCCCGCCCCGCGCCGTCACATGCATACCCGCCGCATCCTCTGCGAGGGTTTCCTGCGCGAGGACGGCCTGTGGGACATCGAAGGCCGGATCATCGACACCAAGCCTTTCGAGTACACCGAGCCGTTTCGCGGAGTGCGCGAGCCCGCAGCCGAAGTGCACAACATGGCGGTGCGGCTGACGATCGACGATTCCCTGGTGGTCCAGGCGATCGCAGTCGACATGCCGCAGACGCCCTACCCGACCTGCGTCGGCGCGATGCCGAGCTTCGACGGCCTGGTCGGCGCCTGCATCGCCAGGGGCTGGCGCAAGTCGGTGAACGAGACGGTCGGCGCCACCCGCGGCTGCACCCATGTGCGCGAACTGCTCTTCCCGATGGCCACGGTCGCCTTCCAGACCGTGTTCAGCTGGCCCGAGGACGGGCCCGACGGACCGATACGCTTCGGCCCGCCCCGCGCCGCGGGGGGCAAGCCGGGCTTCATCGACGGTTGCCACGCCTGGGCCTCGGACGGCATGGTCGTCGCGACCCTGCATCCGCAGTGGTCGACCCGCAAGGATGGCGCCGGCACCGGCTGAAATGGAGAGAGCATGTCGAAGCGACTTCCCGGACTCGACGAATCGGCCACCATCTACCGCGATGAATGGGGCATCGCCCATGTACGGGCCCGCCGCCGGCGCGATGCCTTCTTCGCCCAGGGCTATGTCCACGCCGAGGATCGGTTCTGGCAGATGGATGCCGCCCGCCGCCGGGTCGAAGGCCGATGGGCCGAATGGATCGGCGCGGCCGGCGTCGAATCCGATGCGCTCGCCCGCCGCCTCGGCGCGGCGCAAGCCTGCCGGCGCGACTACGAGGCGATCGACGATGAAGCCCGGGAGATCATCGACGCCTATGCCGCCGGCGTGAACGCATGGCTCGGCACGGGCGACCCCCTGCCGAGCGCCGAGTACGCCTTCCTCACCGGCGCGCCGGAACCCTGGGCACCCTGGCACTGCATCGCCGCGATGCGCTGGCGGGGCTGGCTGATGGGTTCGCTCTGGTTCAAGCTCTGGCGTGCCGCGGCGCTTGCCGTGCTTCCCGCCGAACAGGTCGCGAAGCTGCGCATCGACGACGGCGGGATCGATCGCCTGTGCATCCCGCCGGGGGTGGACGCGAAGCGCTGGGCTGCCGATCTCGCCGGGCTGGCGCCCGCGATCGCCGCGCTGGAGGCGATCGCGTCGCCCGACATGACCGGCGGCGGCAGCAACAACTGGGCGATCGCGGGCAGCCGGACCGCCAGCGGCAGGCCGCTGCTCGCCGGCGATCCGCATCGCGTCTTCGAGATGCCGGGCATGTATGCCCAGGGCCACGTCGGCTGCGAGGAGTTCGATGCGGTCGGCCTCGAGATCCCCGGCGTGCCGGGCTTTCCGCACTTCGCCCACAACGGCCATGTCGCGTGGGGCGTCACCCATGCCTTCGCCGACATCCACGACCTCTTCGTCGAGCGCTTCGAGCAACGCGACGGCGGCTGGCACTACCTGTTCGAGGATCGCTGGCTGCCGGTACGCTCGCGCCGCGAGACCATCCGGGTGCGTGATGGCGAGGACCGGGTGATCGACATCCACGAGACCCATCACGGCCCGGTGATCACCGGTGACCCCCGGCGCGGCAGCGTGCTCGCCCTGCGCTCGATGCAGTTCGCCGAAACCGACCGCTCCTTCGAGTGCCTGCTGCGGATGCTGTGCGCCCGCAACACCGACGATTTCTTCGAAGCGACCCGCGGCTGGGGCCTGATCGACCATAACGTGGTGGCCGCCGATACCGCTGGCCATATCGCCCACCGGGTGCGCGCGATCGTGCCGATCCGCCCGCGCAGCAACGGCTGGCTGCCGGTTCCCGGCTGGACCGGCGAGCACGAATGGCGGGGCATGGTGCCCTTCGAGGACATGCCGCACGCCGCCGACCCGGAGCGCGGCTTCATCGTCACCGCCAACAATCGCTTCGTCGCCGACGACGGGCCGCACTACCTCTGCACCGACTGCCATCCTCCGTACCGGGCGCACCGACTCGAGGAGTTGATCGCCGGGCTGCCGGCCGCCACGGTGGACGACATGGCGGCGCTGCATCGCGACGTCCGCTGCCCCAACGCGGCACTCTTCCGGGCGCTGGTCGCCCGCGCCGAGGGGCTCGGCGAAGCCGCGCTCGCCCTGCGCGAGCGGATCCTCGACTGGGACGGAGAGCTCGCCGCCGATTCGGTCGGCGCCACCGCCTACGAGATGCTGCGCTGGACCCTCACCGGGCAGGTCGCCCGCCGCAGCGGCCTGGCGAAGCTCTCCGACCATGAGCTGCTGCGACTGCCGCCGGGCGTACCGCCGACGATGCAACTCTGGTGGGTGCTGCCGAGCCTGATACGCGAGGACGACACCGGCCTGCTCGACGGCCAGGACTGGCCGACAGCGGCGGCCGCAGCCCTGGAGGAAGCAGGCGCTCGCTTCGACGGCCGCCCCTGGGGCGAGCATCATCGCGCGCGCCTGGTCCATCCGCTGCAATCGCTGTCGGCGGCCGCGAGCGAGCAACTGGCGGGGCCCGCCCTGCCACTGCCCGGCGACAACGAAACGGTGATGGCCACCGGCTGCGCGCCAGCGTCCGGGCTCGCCGCGCCTTCCGGCTCGGTGGCCCGCTATGCCTTCGACATCGGCAACTGGGACGAGAGCCGCTGGATCGTGCTCGACGGCGCATCGGGCGAAGCCGGCTCGCCGAACCGCTTCGACCAGAACCCGCTCTGGGCCCGCGGCGAGATGGTGCCGATGCGCTACAGCTGGAAGGCGATCGCGCGCAACGCGCGCTCGACGGTGACGCTCAGGCCCTGAACCCCGCGACCAGCGCATCGAGCAGCGCCCGCACCGCGACCGGCAGGCCGCGCTGGGTCGGATAGACCGCCTGCAGACTGCCCGAGGGCATGTCCCATTCGGGGAGCACCCGGACCAGTCGCCCGTCGGCGATGGCGGCCTCGGCGTAGTCGTCCGGCAGCATGGTCACCCCCAGCCCGGCGATCGCCGCCCGCATCCGCAGCTTGAAATCCTCGCAGACGAGCCGGGCCGGCGCCGCCGCCTCGACCCGGCGGCCGTCGGACGCCTCCAGGGTCCAGTGCACCCGCCGGTCCGGATTCACCGCGCCGAGGGCCGGCACTTCGCGCAGGCTCTCGAGCGTCGACAGCCCGCCGTGCGACTCGACGAAGGCCGGGCTCGCCACCAGGATCGACCGGGCATCGCGCAGCCGCCGGATCGCCCACTGCGGATCCTCGTCGTCGCGGCTGCGCACCCGGATCGCGAGGTCGATGCCTTCGGCGACCGGGTCCACCCGCCTGGGCGTCACCACCAGCTCCAGCACGACCCGCGGGTTCGTGGCGAGGAACCCGTTGAGCACCTGCGCGAGCAACTCGTTGTCGAGCAGCTGGGGCGGCAGGCTGATGCGCAGGACGCCCGACGGCTCGGCCCGCCGCGCGGTGGCGACGCAATCGGCGGCCTCGGCCTCGCGCATCATAGCCCGGGCATGCTCGGCCACCTGGCTGCCGGCATCGGTCAGGCTGATCCGACGGGTGCTGCGCTGGAGCAGGCGCACCCCGAGCCGGTGCTCGAGGGCGGCCACGCGCCGCGACAGCCGCGACTTCGGCACCCCCAGCACCCGCTCGGCCGCCGAGAAGCCGCCGGCATCCACGACAGCAGCGAAATACCGGTAGTCGTTGAGGTCGACCGATTCAGCCGGATTCATCGATTCTCCACACATATGGAACGATGAATCGCATTTTCCATGACTACCGGCCCATTGGCTATCGACTCATCATCAATTCATCGTGACCGGCACCGTCCGGCACCTTCGATGAACCCGCAGGCCGGCGATCCGATCGTCCGGACTGCAGCGAACAACCGGAGCCCTCATGAACATCCTCCACATCGATTCCAGCATCCTCGGCGACGCATCCGCTTCCCGCGGCCTGACCCGCGACCTCGTCGACACCCTCGTCCGGACCAACCCCGGTGCCGATGTCACCTACCGCGACCTCGGCGCCAGCGTCGCCGGCCACCTCGACGGCGAGCTCCTCGCCGCGCGCTCGACGCCGCCCGGGCTGCGCAGCGCCGAAGCGCGGATCCGGGCCGAAGAGGCCGATGCCGTGACCCGGGAGTTCCTCGACGCCGACCTCATCGTCCTCGGCGCGCCGATGTACAACTTCGGCATCCCCAGCCAGTTGAAGACCTGGATCGACCTGGTTGCGGTCGCCGGAGTCACCTTTCGCTATACCGAGGCCGGTCCGCAGGGCCTCGCGGGCGACAAGCGGGTGATCATCGCCGCGACCGCCGGTGGCCAGCATGCCGGCCTGCCGAGCGGCGGCGCCCACATCGACTACCTGAAGTTCCTCCTCGGCTTCCTCGGGGTCACCGATATCGACGTGATCACCGCCGAAGGGCTTGCGATCGGCGCCGCCGAACGGGAGGCGGCACTGGCAACGGCCCGCGATGCACTCGAGGCGGTCACGATGTAGGCGCGCATTGCGCCTCAGCACATGGAATGCGCATACCATATGCGCATTCCATGTGAACGAACCCACCCCGATGAATTCGATATTCGACGTCGAAGCCCCCAGAAAAGCAACCAACGTCAGCGTCAACAGCGACCTGCTGGCGAAGGCACGAAGCCTGAAGATCAACCTCTCGGCAACACTGGAGCGGGCACTGGCAGAGCAAGTAAGTGCACACCAACGCGAGAGCTGGAAGCTCCGGCACAGGGACGCGATCGCGGCTTACAACGAGCTGGTGACAACCCATGCCGGCCCGGGAGACAAGCTGAGGACTTTCTGATGGGCCAGTTCGATGTCTACCAGAATCCGGACCGGGCCTCTCGCGGAACCTATCCCCGCCTGCTCGATATCCAGTCGGATCTGCTGGATGGACTGCACACCACCGTCGTCATTCCACTGATTCCGGCCAGTCAGGCCGGAAAAGCGATATTCGATCGCCTCACGCCGGTCGTCGAGCTCGACGGCGAGTCCTGGATCGTCCTGACACCTCAGATGGCGGGAATCGACCGCGAGCACATCGGCAGCCCCGTCGCCAGTCTTGCCACGTACCGCGCCGAGCTGGTGGCGGCGCTGGATTTCCTGATCTCCGGCATCTGATCAGTCACCGGCAAAGGACCTGCGCACCACCTCGGCCGCGTTCTCGACATGGCGCGCGCACAGCGCGCTGGCGCGCTCCGGATCGCGCGCCTCGATCGCGGCGACGACCGCTTCGAGCTCGGCGATCGTCTGCGGCAGGCGCCCGGCGGCACCGAGCGACACCCGGCGCAGCAGCGTCACCCGGTTGTTGAGCTGGGTCAGCAGCTGCCCGATGATCCGGTTGCCGCAGCCTTCGAGCAGGATGGCGTAGAAGGCGTTCTTCGCCGCGAGCAGGGCCTCGGTGCTGGCGCAAGCCTCGGGAGTGCGCAGGAACTCGAGCGCCTCGCGCAGGCGCGCGACCTGCCCATCGCTCGCATGGCGGGCGAAGCCCTCGCCCGCCAGCGCCTCGAGCGCGCCGCGCACGACGTAGAGCTCGCGGACTTCGTCGGCCGTCAGGGTGCTCACCACCGGCCCCTTGTGGGGTCTGATGCGGATCAGACCCTCGGCCTGCAGGTGCTGCAGGGCTTCGCGCACGACGGTACGGCTGATGCCGAGCGATTTCCAGAGCTCGCGCTCGACGATCCGCTCGCCCGGCGCGAAGCGCCCCGCGAGGATCGCCTCGCGCAGCTTGTCGGTGACCCGCTGGGGCAGCGAGACGACGTCGCGCGAAACGTCGAGATCGAAGGATCCGGGCATGGCGCTCATCGATCCCGCCCGGAGAGACGGGATCCGGCTGTGTCGGCCCGCTGGATCATATGCCAAGGTAGGCGCTGCGCACCTCGTCGTCATGGAGCAGCGCGTCCGAGGCGCCTTCCTTGGCGATCTCGCCGCCCGACAGCACGTAGGCGCGCGACGACACGCTGAGCGCGAGCTGGGCGTTCTGCTCGACGAGCAGGATCGCGACCCCCTCGCGGTTGATCGCCTCGAGCGCCGCATGCACTTCCTCGACGACCTTCGGCGCCAGCCCGTGGCTCGGCTCGTCGAGCAGCAGCAGGCGGGGCCGCAGCATCAGCGCGCGGCCGATGGCGACCATCTGCTGCTCGCCGCCCGACAGGGTGCCCGCGGCCTGCGACATGCGCTCGCCGACGCGCGGAAAGAGCGACACGACCCGCTCGATGCTCTCGTCGATCTGCGCGGCATCGGCGCGACGGCGGCTCCAGGCGCCCATGCGCAGGTTCTCCGCAACGGTCAGGCGCGGGAAGATGTGCCGCCCCTCGAGCACGTGCGCGATGCCCAGGCCCGCGATCCGGTGCGCGGCTTCCGCGAGCAGCGACCTGCCCTCGAAGAGGATGTCGCCCCGGTACCAGCCTTCGCCCAGGCGCGAGATGCCGCGCAGCAGGGTGCTCTTGCCGGCGGTGTTCGGCCCGATGAGGGAAACGATCTCGTGGCTGTTCACCCCGAGCGAGATGCCATGGAGGATCTCGACCGGGCCGTAACCCGCCCGCAGGTCGCGGATCTCGAGCATCATTCCGCCTCCTGGACCGAGGAACCCAGGTAGGCCGTCACGACTTTCGGGTCGCGCGAGACCTCGGCCGGCGTGCCCGATGCGATCAGCTGGCCGAAGTTCAGCACCAGGATCCGCTCGCACATCGACATGATCGTCTTCATGTGGTGCTCGATGACGAGGAAGGTGATGCCCTCGCCGCGCAGCTCGCGCACCAGGGCGACGATCTCGCGCTGCTCCTGGGGCGTGAGGGTCGCCATCGCCTCGTCCAGCAGCATCATGCGGGGCCGGGTCGCCAGGGCCCGGGCGAGCTCGAGGCGCGCCTTCTCGGGCAGCGAGAGCTCGGCGGCCATCACTTCCTCGCGACCGGCGAGCCCGACGCGGTCGATGGCGGCATGGGCGCGCTCGCGCGCCTCGGCCAGACCCACCCGGGCAAGCCCGCCGACGGTGGCGTTCTCGAGCACCGTCATGTCGCCGAAGGACGCGACGTTCTGGAAGGTCTTGACCACGCCGCTGCGGCAGATCCGGTGCGCCGACATGCCCACGAGCGAGGTGCCGTCGAAGACGATCCTGCCGGCATCGGGCCGGATCAGCCCGGAGAGCTGGTTGAAGATGGTGGTCTTGCCGGCGCCGTTGGGACCGATCAGGCCGACGATCTCGCCCTGGGCGACCTCGAACGAGACGTCGTCGGTGGCCACCAGTCCGCCGAAGCGCTTGCGCAGGCCGCGCACCTCGAGCAGGGCGCTCACTTGCGATCTCCGCGGCGGCGGAACAGCGCGAGCAGGCCGCGCGGCTGCCAGATCACGACGGCGATCAGCACCGCGCCGAACACCAGCTGCGACAGGCCGGCGGCGGTCGAGGAGAACAGCATGTTGGAGAGCTCCTCGATCGGCACGATCAGGACCGCGCCGATCAGCGGCCCGGCCACCGCCCCCATGCCGCCGATGATCGTGATCAGGGCGGCGCGCACCGAGATGCCGGCGAGGCTGAACACGGTATCGGGGTCGAAGAAGAACATGAACTGGGCGTAGAGCACGCCGATCACGGCGGTGATCGCGCCCGAGATCACCGCGACGGTGAACTTCGCCCGGGTGGTGTCAACGCCGAGCGATGCGGCCGCATCGGGATGGTTCTTGAGCGCCCGCAGCCGCAGGCCGAGGGCGCCGGCGCGGATGCGCTCGAAGATCAGGCAGGTGATGATCAGCGCGATCAGGAACAGGAAATAGTACGAGCGCAGGGATTCGAACTGCAGGCCGGCGAAGCTCGGCTGCGCGAAGGGCACCGACAGGCCGACCGGACCGCCGGTGACATCGCTCCAGCTGTTGCCGATCACCCGCATCACCTCGCCGAAGGCGAGGGTCGCGAGCGCGAAATAGTGGCCGCGCAGGCGCAGAGTCGGCAGGCACAACAGGGCGGCGAGCAGGCCACCGAAGACGAGGGCCGCGATCATGCCGAACCAGGGCGAGATGCCGAAGTTGATGAGCAGCAGCGTCGAGGCATACGCGCCGGCCCCGAAGAAGCCGGCGTGGCCGAGCGAGATCAGGCCGGAGAGGCCGGCGGCGATGTTCCAGGCCTGGGCGAGCGTGGCGAAGAGCAGCACGAGGCAGGCGACGCGCAGGCTGTAGCCCTGGTCCGGCAGCAGCCACGGCACGACGACGGCGACCAGCAATGCCAGTCCCCAGCCGATCCGGCGGCGGCGGGTAGCGGCGGCGTCGGACGCGCTTCGATCGACGGGTGCCTGGTTCATCTCTGCCTCAGTAATCCTTCGGGGCGCAGGGCGAGCACCAGGATGAAGACGATGAAGAGCACCAGGTTCTGCAGCTGGATCGGCAGAACCAGGGTCGACAGCGTCTGGATCACGCCGACGGCGAGCCCGCCGATCACCGCGCCCAGCACGTTGCCCAGGCCCCCGAGCACGACCGCCGTGAACATCAGCACCACGAACTGGCCCCCGATCGTCGGCGAGGCCGTGAAGTACGGCAGGATCACCGCACCGCCCAGGGCGGTCATGGCCACGCCCAGCCCGAAGGCGATCTGGCGGATGCGGCGCACGTCCATGCCGAGGCTGAGCGCGGCGGCCGCGTCCTGCGAGGTGGCCCGCATCGCCTGGCCGAGCCAGGTGAAGCGCATGAAGGCCCAGAGCAGCACCCCCGCGACCAGCGATACCGCGAAGGCGAGCAGGTAGGGCACGCCGATGATCAGGCCGCCGAACTGTATCGCCGAGGTCTGGTAGGGCACCCGCACCGAGCGGAAGTCCGAGCCGAACGCGAGCAGCGCCGCGTTCTCCATCACGATCAGCAGGCCGACCGTGAGGAAGATCTGGGCGACGTCGGGCGCCTTCATGACCCGTTCGATCAGGCTGCGCTGGACCAGCATCCCGATGCCGAACACCACGACGAAGGCGACGAGACTGCCGATCAGGGGATCGAGGCCGAGGTAATGCCAGCAGAAGAACGCGATGAACATGCCGAGCATGAGGAACTCGGCATGCGCGAAGTTGATGATCGACATCACGCCGAACACCAGCGTGAGGCCGATCGATATCACCGCATAGACGCCGCCGATCAGCAGTCCGTTGACCAGCGCCTGGATGAACTCCATGGAAGGATCGTCGTCAGGCGCTGATCGGCTTGCCCTTCCAGCGCGCCGGCGCCGTTGCCAGGTCCTTCGGCCAGACGGTGCGCAGCTCGCCGCCCTGCCACTGCACCATCACCGGCTTGGCAAGCGTGTTCAGGCCGGTTTCGTCGAACTTCACCGCGCCGGTCATCGCGGTCGACCAGCCCTTGTCGAAGCGCTCCTTGTGGAGGGTTTCGCGAACCTTGGCAGGGTCGGACGAGCCGGCGATGTCCATCGCTTCGGCGAGCACACCGAGGCAGACGGCGTGCTCGAGCGCCTCGTGGACCATGAAATAGCCATAGCGCTTGCGGAAGCGATCGGTCATCTCCGGCACCCGGTCGTAGTTGGCTGGCGATACCGAGAGCACGTCATTGGAGAAATCACCCAGGCCCTTCACGAAGTCGGGAATGACGTAGCCGGCCGCGCCGCCGATCGCCGGGATGTCGATCTGCTGCTGGCGCATCGTGCGGATGATGAGCAGGCTGTCGTTGAGGTAGGAGACCGGGAACACCATCTGGGCGCCCGAGTTGCGCAGCTTGGTGATCAGCGGGGTGACGTCGGTGATGCCCAGCGGATAGGCATCGTCCATCACCAGCTCGACCCCGGCCTGCCCGGCGGCGGCGCGCAGGCCCTTGGCCTGGGCGGTGCCGTAGGCGGTGTCCTCGTACATGATCGCGGCCTTCGACACGCTCTCGCCGGCGGCCTTCGCGATGGCCAGCGTATCGTCGAACTGCGCGCGGCCGATGACCGAGGCCTTCGAGACCACCTGGAAGATGTTCTTGAAGCCGCGCCCGGTGATCTGGTCGGCGAAGGACATCGTCAGCAGCGGAATGCCGCGCCGCTCGGTGACTTCCGAGATCGCGATGGTGAGCGACGAGGCGAAGGCGCCGAGGATCGCGACCACCTGGTTCTGGGAGATCATCCGCTGCGCGACGTTGGCCGCGGTGGTTGGCGTGGAGGTGCCGTCGGCGACGATCAGGTTGATCTTCGCGCCGCCCAGGCCCTTGATGCCGCCGGCGGCATTGATCTCGTCGGCGACCAGCTCGATCCCGTTGCGCGAGTTGATGCCGAACTGGGCGTTGGCGCCCGACAGCGGCATGATGACCCCGACGTTGATCTCCTTGGGCTGGGCCCGCACGATCGCCGGGAAGCCGGCGGCGACAGTCGCGACGCCGGCGGCCGCGACCAGGCCGCGGCGGGTGGAATCGACGGAACGGCCCGGTTCGGGCCTGCGATCGGATTTCATGTCATGCCTCCAGGCGGTGAACGCCAATCATTCGGTGTTTTGTCGTATTGTCTGATTGCCAGACACGATACGCAATGTGGAGCGAACGGCCGATGTTGTCAATTCCGGGGACGAAGATTCGATGAGCGCGCATGCCTGGATGCGCGGCCTCGTGACGGCCGCCCTAGCCGACCCGGCGGTGGCCCGGCTTGCCGGGCGCCTCACGCAGCGCCTGGTGCTGGTCGTCGACCAGGCCGCCGTGCCGGTAGTCGATGGGACGGGAGAGGATTCGATAGTAAGCGCGCACGCCCCGGCATCGGTATGGCGCGAGATGCTGGTCGCATTGCCATCGCCGGGCCGCCAGTCGATGGGCGCGGCCATGCGCGCGAACTGCGGCTTCGAATTGCGCGGCGAACCGGTCCGGATCGCCCAGGCGATCCCGCTGCTCGAGCTGCTGATCGAGGCGATGCGCACGGCGGCCGCCGGCCCGGACGCCGCAACGGCATCGACCGGGCCGACCGCGCCCGTGCCGCTCGAGCGGCTGGAATCGCGCTACCTGCGCATCGACTGGCCCGCGAACGACCATTGCTGGATCTTCGAGGAAGCCGCCGGCGATCCGTCCCAGCCGGTCATGCTGCTCCTGCATACCGCCGGTGCCGACTCGCGCCAGTGGCACGCCCTGATGACCGACCCCGAGCTCGGCCGGCACTGGCGTCTCGCGGCCTTCGACATGCCCTGCCACGGCCGGTCGCGCCCGTCGGCCGGCTGGCGGGGCGAGCCCTGGCAGCTCGACACCGAGCGCTACCTCGCCTGCATCCGGGCCTGGATGCGGGCGGCCGGCCACACCCGGGTGGCGATCGCCGGCTGCTCGATGGGCGCGGCGATCGGGCTCGCGTTCCTCGCCCGGCACCCGGAGCTCGCGCTCGGCGCCATCCTGCTCGAAACGCCCTTCCGCTCGCCCGGCCGGCGCACCCCGATGCTCGATCATCCGGCGGTCCACGGCGGCCGCTTCGGGGCTGCCTGGGTGCAGGCCCTGCTGAGTCCGCACAGCCCCGCCGCCGAGCGCCGCTTCGCGACCTGGATCTATTCGCAGGCGGGGCCGGGCGTCTACGAGGGCGACCTGGCCTTCTACAGCGACGAATTCGACGCCGCCCACCATGTCGGCGCGATCGACGCCGGCCGCACGCCGCTGTGGCTGATGACCGGCAACTACGACTATTCGGCGAGCCCCGCCGACTCCCGGCGCGTCGCCGATGCGATCCCGGGCGCACGCTTCGTCGAGATGAACGGGCTGGGCCACTTCCCCATGACCGAGAACCCGGCCCGGCTGCTGGAACATTTCCGGCCGGCCGCGATCGAGCTTCGCCGCGGGGTCTGACCCCGTTTTGCGCGACCTCCGAGCGCGAGGGTCGGGCGCGTTCGCCCCGCAAGCCCCCCGACCTGAGCTAAAGTGACGTGTTCGCGGCTCGCGCCCCGGCAGCGCCGGCCATCACGACACCGTACACCGTCAACTGGAGACAGAACAATGCGCCAAGCCGTCATCGTTTCATACGCCCGCACAGGCCTTGCCAAGGCCGCCCGCGGCGGTTTCAACATGACCTCGAACATGACCATGCTCGGTCACGCGATCGAGCATGCGGTCGCCCGCTCGAAGGTCGATCCCAAGGAAGTCGAGGATGTCGTCGCCGGCTGCGTCGCCGCCTCGGGCAACGTCGCCCGCGCCGCGGCACTGCTCGCCGGCCTGCCGGTCACCACGTCCGGCGTCACCCTGCATCGCGCCTGCTCCTCGGGCCTCAACGCCATCACTCACGCCGCGCACATGGTCGTCCACGAGAACGTCCAGGTCGCCGTCGGCTGCGGCGTCGACTCGATCAGCTTCCAGGGCGGCGGCGGCGGCGGGAAATCCGACCGCCTCACCGAGATGTACCCCGACTTCTGGATGCCGATGATCGACACCGCCGACGTCGTCGCGGCCCGCTACAACATCAGCCGCGAATACCAGGACGAATACTCGCTGCGCAGCCAGAAGCTGATGGCCGCCGCCCAGGAAGCCGGCAAGTTCAAGGACGAGATCATCTCCGTCAAGACGCAGATGAAGAAGGTCGACAAGGCGACGGGCGCCGAGTCGATCGTCGATACGGTGGTCGATCGCGATGAATGCAACCGCCCCGACACCACGCTCGAGGGCCTTGCCAAGCTGCAACCGGTCAAGGGCCCGGACAAGTTCGTCACCGCCGGCAACGCCAGCCAGCTCTCGGACGGCGCCGCCGCGGTGGTGGTCATGGAGGCGAAGGAAGCCGAGCGCCGCGGCCTGCAGCCGCTGGGCGCCTTCAAGGGCTGGGCTGTCGCCGGCTGCGAACCCGACGAGATGGGTATCGGCCCGGTCTTCGCGATCCCCAAGCTGATGAAGAACCACGGCATGAAGATCGACGACGTCGATCTGTGGGAGCTCAACGAGGCCTTCGCGAGCCAGTGCCTCTACAGCCGCGACAAGCTCGGCATCAACCCCGACATCTACAACGTCAACGGCGGCTCGATCGCGATCGGCCATCCCTTCGGCATGACCGGCGCCCGCCTGACCGGCCATGTGCTGATGGAAGGCAAGCGGCGCAATGCCAAGAACGTCGTCGTGTCGATGTGCATCGGCGGCGGCATGGGCGCGGCCGGCCTGTTCGAGGTTTTCTGATCTAGTGGCTGTCGGCCGGCGCCTTCCCGCGCCGGCCGGTCAGCTTCTCGGCCGCCTGCTCGACCAGCCGGTAGAACAGCGGCACGAAGACGATCGCGATCGCGGTCGCGGCGAGCATCCCGCCGATCACGCCGGTACCGATCGAATGCCGGCTGTTCGCGCCCGCGCCGGTGGCCACCGCCAGCGGCAGCACCCCCATGATGAAGGCGAGCGAGGTCATCACGATCGGGCGGAAGCGCAGCCGCGCGGCGTTGATCGCGGACTCCCGGATCGACAGGCCCTCCTTGCGGCTCAGCACCGCGAACTCGACGATCAGGATCGCGTTCTTCGCCGCCAGGCCGATCAGCACCAGCATGCCGACCTGGAAGTAGAGATCGACGCTCAGGCCCCGCATCCAGATCGCGAGGATCGCGCCGAACACCGCGAAGGGCACCGCGGTCACTACCGCCAGCGGCAGCGACCAGCGTTCGTACTGCGCGGCGAGGATGAGGAACACCATCAGGATGCCGAACACGAAGGCGATCTGCCCGGTGCCGCTCGCCTGCAGCTCCTGGTAGGCCGAGCCGGTCCAGCCGATCTGGTATTCGTTCGACAGGACCTCGGCCGCCGCTGCCTGCATCGCCGCGATCGCCTGGCCCGAGGTGTAACCGGGCGCCGGATTGCCCATGAGCTTGGCCGCCGGAAATACGTTGAAGCGCTCGATCAGGTCGGGGCCGCGGCTGCGCCGCGCCTCGACCAGGGTCGACAGCGGCACCATGTGGCCGTCGTCGGAACGCACGAAGACCTGCTTGAGATCCTCCGCGCGGGCGCGAAACGGCGCCTCGGACTGCAGGTTGACCTGGTAGTTGCGGCCGAACAGGGTGAAGTCGTTGACGTACAGCGCGCCGAAGGTGGCCTGCATCGCCTCGTAGACAGTATTGATCGGCACCCGCAGGGCCCGGGCCTTCTCCCGGTCGACGTGCATGTCGTAGCTCGGGATCTGGGTGCTCAGGGTGGTGCGCACTCCCGCCAGCTCGGGCCGCGCGTTGGCGGCCTCGACCAGCTTCCGGGCGACGGCCTCGATCTCCGCCGGCGGCGCCGCGATGCGACTCTGCAGGTAGGCCTCGAAGCCACCGGTGGAGGACATCCCGGTGATCGGCGGCGGATTGAAGGCGATCACGTTGGCCTCGGGAATGCCGGCGCCGATCTCCATCACCCGCTTGACGAAGGAGAACGAGTCCTCGCCCGGGCCCTTGCGCTCGCTCCAGTCCTTGAGCGTGATGAACGAGGCTCCGCCATAGCTCTTCAACGCCCCCGCGATCAGGTCGTAGCCGGCGAAGCTGGTCATGCCGCCCACCACGCCGGAATCGAGCACCTGCTCGGTGAAGCCCTCCATCGCATCCCTGGTGCGCGAGAGGGCGGCGGCGGCCGGCAGCTGGGTGACCGCGATCACGTAGCCCTGGTCCTCCTCGGGCACGAGGCTGCCGGGCACCCGGTCGAACAGCATGACGGTCACGCCGATCATCGCGGCGAAGAGCGCCGCGCCGAGCAGCGCACGCTTCAGGAAGAAGCTCACGCTCCCGAGATAGCCCCGGGTCACCCAGTTGAAGAAGCGGTTGAACCAGCGAAACGGCGCCAGGGGCTCGGCATGCACGGGTTTCAGGATCAGTGCGCACAACGCCGGCGTCAGCGTCAGCGCGACGACGCCCGAGATGATCACCGAGACCGCGATGGTGATCGCGAACTGGCGATACATCACGCCGGTCAGCCCCTCGAGGAATCCCACCGGAATGAACACCGCCGCCAGCACCAGGACGATCGCGATGACGGGCCCCGTCACCTCCTCCATCGCCTTGATCGCCGCTTCGCGCGGCGCGATCTTCTGCTCGGACATGATGCGCTCGACGTTCTCGAGCACCACGATGGCATCATCGACCACGATCCCGATCGCCAGGATCATGCCGAACAGCGTCAGCAGGTTGATCGAGAAGCCGAGCATGTACATGCCCGCGAAGGTGCCGACCAGCGAGACCGGGATCGCCAGCAGGGGAATCAGGGTGGCGCGCCAGTTCTGCAGGAACAGGAACACCACCACCACGACCAGCAGCAGGGCCTCGATGAAGGTCTTGATCACCTCGTCGATCGAGACCTCGACGAAACGCACCGTCGTGAACGGGATGGTGTAGGTCAGGTCGGGCGGAAAGCTCCTCGCGATCTCCTCGACCTTCACGCGCACCGCCGCCATCGTGTCGATCGCGTTGGCGCCGGGCTGCAGGTAGAGCGCGACGGGCACCGTCGGCTCTCCGTTGAAGGTGGCGGTGAACTGGTAGTTCTGGGCGCCGAGCTCGAGCCGGGCGATGTCGCGCAGTCGCAGCGCCGAGCCGTCGGGATTCGAGCGCACGATGATGTCCTCGAACTCCGCGACCTGCGAGAGCTGGCCCTGCATGGTGACACCGTAGGTGAACTCGACGCCGTCGCCGGCCGGCTCGGCACCGAGCGAGCCCACCGACGCCTGGGTGTTCTGCTCGCGCAGCACCCGCACGATATCGCTCGGCGTCAGGCGGAACTCGGCGAGCTTGGCCGGATTGAGCCAGATGCGCATCGAGTAGTTGGCGGCGCCGAACAGGGCCGCGTCGCCGACGCCGGGCACGCGCTTCAACTCGTCGATCATGTTGAGCAGCGCGTAGTTGCTCATGTAGAGCCGGTCGTAGGTGCCGCCGGGCGAGGACAGCGCGATCATCGAGAGGATCGAGCTCGAGCGCTTCTGCACGGTCACGCCCTGCTGGCGCACCGCCTCGGGCAGCCGCGCGAGCGCCGCCGAGACCCGGTTGTTGACATCGATCGTCGCCTGGTCGGGATCGGTACCGATGTCGAAGTACACCGACATGCGCATCGAGCCGGCATCGGAGCTCGTCGAGCGCATGTAGATCATGCCGTCGACGCCGTTGACCTGCTGCTCGATCGGCGCGGCGACCGTCTCGGAGATCGTCTGGGCGCTAGCGCCCGGATAGCGTGCCTGCACCACCACCTCGGGCGGCACGATGGAAGGGTACTGCTCGACCGGCAGCGCGAACATCGAGCCCAGGCCCGCGAGCATGATCACGATCGACAGGACCGTCGCGAACACCGGCCTGTCGATGAAGAAGCGCGAGATCACCGGGTGCTCCCGGCAGCGCCGGACGATGCGTCGCCCGCCGCCGGCGGTCCCTCGCGGACCTCCTCGCCCGGCTTGACGCTGCCGATCCCGTCGACCACGATGCGCTCGCCGGCCTGCAGGCCTTCCGCGATGGCCTGGCCCTGCTCGGTGATCGCGCCGAGCTTCACCGGGCGCGTCCGGGCGACGTTCCCTTCGTCGACCACGTACACGCTCGGGCCGAGCGGCCCTTCGACGACGGACTTGGGCGGCACCACGATGGCATCGGCCAGCGTCAGCCCGAGCACCGCGATCCGCACGAACTGGCCGGGCACCAGCACCCCCTGCGGATTGGGAAATACCGCGCGGACCTGCACCGTGCCGGTCTGCGAATCGACGTTGGCGGCCATATAGTCGATCTCGCCCTCGGCCTCGTGGACCGTGCCGTCGGGCAGGAGGATCCGGGCGCGCGGCCGGTTCGGGCCGGCAGCGCCGACGAAACCGAACTGGCGTCGCTGCACGAGTGCGTCGGCCTCGGAGACCGAGAAGTGCGCATGCACCGGATCGAGCTGGCGGATGGTGGTGAGCAGGGTGCCGGCCTCGACCAGGTTGCCGGGCGAGACGGCCTGCAGCCCGGTTACGCCGCCGATCGGCGCGAGCACCCGGGTATAGCCGACGTCGATGGCCGCGGTGCGGCGCGCGGCCTCTGTGTTGCCCAGCGCCGCCTGCGCAAGCTCCATCGCGGACCGCGCCTCGTCATGCTGCCGGGCGCTGACCGTGTTGGTCTTGAAGAGCGACTCCATGCGTTGCCACTCGCGCTGCGCCTGGCGCAGATTCGCCCGCGCACGCTCGCGCTCGGCCTCGGCCTGGGCGAGACGCGCCTCGTAGGGCGCCGGGTCGATCTCGAAGAGGGCCGCGCCAGCCTTGACGCTCGCGCCCTCCTCGTACCTGCGTTCACGCAGGATGCCGGACACCTGCGCCCGTACCTCCACCTCGTCGACCGCGCGCACCCTGGCCGGATAGCTGCGTTCGAGCGTCGCGGTTCCGGCTTCGGCCACAAGGATCGAGACGACGGGCGGCGGCGGCTTGGGCGCGGGCGCATCGGCCTGCTTGTCGGCACAGGCGCTGATCATCGCCGCAGCCAGCAGGCTCGCGCACGCCATCCCGATTCGCCGAATTGCGCGGCGCGCCCGCAGCCCCAGCCGTTGCACGAGCCCCGTCCGATCCATTCTCGTCTCCACCACGTCGAACACGACAGGCCCGCCCGGCCGGCAGGTCGCCGGTCAGCATACAGACGTGCATGTATGTTGATATTGTATAGTCAACACCGGGTGCCGGCCGCAAGCGTGGCCCGCCCTCGCCCGGCCGGGCGAGGGCCGGAGCACGGACCGGAATGGGCACCGGGGACGGATACCAGGACATGGCCAGACGAACGCGCGCCGAGGCAGGGGCCACACGCGACCTGCTGCTCGATGCCGCCGAGCAGGTGCTGTTCGAGCGCGGCTATGCGAACACCTCGCTCGAGCAGATCGCCCGCCATGCCGGCATGACCCGCGGCGCCATCTACTGGCATTTCCGCGACAAGGCCGATGTGTTCAACGCGCTCGCGTTGCGGGTCAGCTTTCCGCTCGACGAGCTGGTCGCGCGCCTCGAGCAGGAGACCTCCGCCCGGCCGCTTGCCACCCTGCGGGCCCTGTGCCTGTACGCCCTGCGCAACCTCGCCAACGACCCGCGGCGTCAGCGCGTCTACACCATCCTGCTGCACCGACTCGAGAAGACCCCGGCCACCGTCGCCGCGCTCGCCCATATCCAGGAAGTCGAGGACCGGGCGCTCGATCGCTTCGAGCAGCTCTTCGCGCAGGCGCGCGATGCCGGCGACATGGCCGCCTCGTTGTCGCCGCGCACCGCCGCCTGGGCATTGCAGACCTACGTGCGCGGCATCTACAGTAGCTGGTTGCGCGAGCCGGCGTCCTTCCCCCTCGAGGACAGCGCCGAGGCACTGCTCGACGTCTTCTTCCAGGGACTGCCGATGCCAGTGAGAACCGGAACATGTCCGCCGCGATCGTGATCGGCGCCGGCCCCGCCGGCCTGGCGAGCGCGGCCTGCCTGTCGCGACGCGGCATCGACGTCCGGATAGTCGAGCAGGCGGCCGACGTCGGCTCGGCCTGGCGCTCGCACTACGATCGGCTCCATCTGCACACCGTGAAGTCGCATTCGGCGCTGCCGGGTCTGGCCTTTCCCGCCGAGGCTCCGAAGTACCCCTCGCGCCTCGAGGTGGTCGCCTACCTCGAAGCCTATGCGCGGCATCACAGGCTGGCCCCGGAGTTCGGCCAGAGGGTCATCGAGGTACTGCCCGCCGGCGAGGGCTGGCGGGTCCTGACCACGGGCGGAATCGATGCGCACGCTCCTGCGGTGGTGGTCGCGACCGGCGCGAACCGGGTGCCGCGCATGCCGTCGTTCCAGGGCCGGGAAGCCTTCCGCGGCCGGGTGATCCATAGCCGGGACTACCACAATCCCCAGCCTTTCGCGGGACAGCGGGTGCTGGTGGTCGGCATGGGCAACACCGGCGCCGAGATCGCGCTCGATCTCGCCGGACAGGGCACCGCGGTCACGGTGTCGGTACGCTCGCCGCTCAACATCGTCCGACGCGACATTTTCGGCCGGCCGACCCAGCTCACCTCGATCATGCTCGATCGACTGCCGCCACGCATCGGCGACGCGATCGCGAAGTTCTCCCGCAACCTGACCATCGGCGACCTCGGCCGCTGGGGCATCGTGACATCGGACCAGTCGCCGCTGCGCCAGCTGCGCCTCGAAGGGCGCACGCCGGTCATCGACATCGGCACGGTCGCCGCGATCCGGCGCGGCGAGATCCTGGTGCGGCCGGGCATCGAGCGCTTCGATGCCGACGGCGTCGTGTTCACCGACGGACGCGCCGAACGCTTCGACACGGTGCTGATGGCGACCGGCTTCGAACCCGCCGTCCAGGCGATGTTCCCGGCAACCCGGTTGCCGCTCGACGCCGGCGGGCTGCCGCTCGAGACCATCGGCCGCGACGAGCGCGAGGGGCTCGCCTTCGTCGGTTTCGACATCCGCCAGGCGGGCGGACTGCTGCGCACCATCGCAACGCAGGCCGAGACGGTCGCCCAGGCACTGGCTTCGCGCCGCACCGTGGCCGCCTCCCGGCCCTTGCACTGAAAGCTTGCCCAACCCTCGACGAACGAACGCCATCGCATGAGCACACCCGATCACGACCTTCCCCTGCTCGGCCAGGGATTCCACTGGCAGGACCTGCATGTCGGCCAGCGCATGCGCACCTACCGGCGCACCATCACCGAGACCGATCTGGTGAACTTCACCGGAGTGACCGGCATGCTGGAGGCGATCTTCATCGACGCCGAATACGATGGCGGCGCGATCGCCGGGCGACCGGTCCCCGGTGCCCTGACCTACTGCCTGATCGAAGGCCTGCTGCTGCAGTCGATGATCCAGGGAACCGGGCTCGCGATGCTGGAGCTGGTGCAGCACATCCATGCCCCGGTGGTGGTCGGCGACACGATCGGCGCGCAGGTCGAGGTCACCGGCATCCGCCCGACCTCGAAGAACAATCGCGCGATCGTCGACTCCACGATCGAGGTCTTCAACCAGCGCGGCACGAAGGTGATGACCTACACGGCGAAACGGATGCTGGCGGGACGGCCGGGCGCAGCGAGCTGAGGCGACGAAGTCTCACCGCCCGCATCCCGGGCGGGCTCACGATGAGACGCCGCGTCGGCGGAGATCGCGCGTCAAATCATCCCGATCGGGACGACCAAGGTCTTTCGATTCGACCAACCATCGTATTCATCCCGATCGGGGTGTTTTTTACTTCTGGGCTATACTGCACAAGAAACACCCCGATCGGGATGAAAATGCGAACCGTCTCCAACAGCACGGAGTTCGGCACACTCGTACGGTGCACCCGGAAGGCCCAGGGGCTCACACAGGAGCAGCTCGCCGCCGTCGCGGGGGTCGGACCGAGGTTCGTACGCGAGCTCGAGGCCGGAAAGGGTAGCTGCCAGATGGGGCGGGCCCTGCTCGTCCTGGGTGTGCTCGGGCTGCGGATCAACATCTCGGGTCGCAGCGAGGATGCGTCCTGATGCGCTCGCTCGATGTGTACTTCGGTGCGCACCGTGCCGGCCAGCTCACGCAAGGCGACGATGGCGCCCTGGTGTTCGGCTACGCGCACGCCTATCTGTCGGATCCCGCAGCCCGGGCGATTTCGGTGTCGATGCCGCTGAGCGCAGCGCCTTTCGATGACCGTGCAGCGCGACCCTGGTTCTCCGGCCTGCTGCCGGATGAAGGAGCCCGGCAGCGCCTCGCAGCCGCTCTGGGCATCTCGGCCGGCAACACCTTCGGACTGCTCGAGATCATCGGCGGCGATTGCGCCGGCGCACTGTCGCTCCATCCATCGGGCACCACGCCGCCGGCGACCGCCAGCGGCGATGTGGACTGGCTCGATGACGCCCGACTCGCGCAGGTCATGGAGAGACTTCGCGAGCGCCCTCTGCTGGGCGGAGAAGAGGGTGTACGGCTCTCGCTCGCAGGTGCCCAGGACAAGCTTGCGGTCTGCGCGGACGATCACCGGATCGGATTGCCCCGGGGCGATCTGCCGACGACCCATATCCTCAAGCCGCGGATCCCGGCACTCGAGGGCACCGTCGAGAACGAGCTCTTCTGCCTTCGGCTGGCGGCGCGGATGCAACTCCCGACGGCCGATGCGCAGCTGCGCCGGGCGGGCGATGCGCCAGCGCTGCTGGTCCGGCGATACGACCGCGAAACCAGGGGCAGCACGGTGCTGCGATTGCACCAGGAAGATTTCTGCCAGGCGCTTGGCGTTCCGCCCGAGATCAAGTACGAAGCGGAAGGCGGGCCCGGCACGACGCAGTCACTCGCCCTGATCGACCGGGTCTGCGCCCGGCCCGCGGCGGGTCGACTCGAGTTCATCCGCCGGCTGATCTTCCATGACCTGATCGGCAATGCCGACGCGCACGCCAAGAACCACGCCCTGCTCTACCGCAACGCCGCTCCGGATCTGGCGCCGCTCTACGACGTGCTGTGCACCGCCGCCTATCCGCGCCTGCACAAGGCCCTGGCGATGAAGATCGGCCAGCGCAACATGCCGGACACGATCCGGCTGGAGGACTGGGCGACGCTGATGCCACCGGGTCGCACCGCCCTGCGCCTGCTGGTTCGGGAGCTCCGCGGCATGGCGACCCGGATCGGCGATGAGGCCGACCGGCTGAAAGACGATCTCGCGCAGGCCGGCATCACACATCCGGTACTGACGACGATTCGCAAAGTGATCGAGACACGCCGCCAGCATCTGCTGCGGATCGCCGGACGCTGAGCTCCTACCTTTCGACACCCGGATCCGGCGGCTCCCGGGCTTCACGGCGTGAAGCGATCCATGGCACAGTGCCGCCCATGCATCCCCTCCAGCCCCTGCACGTCGTCGACGCGGGCGCTCTGCGCGTCTCGTACTTCACGACCGGCCCGGTCGACGGTCCGGCCGTCGTGCTTCTGCACGGCTTCCCGTACGACATCCATGCCTACGCCGAGGTCGCACCGATCCTGGCCGGGGCGGGTTGCCGGGTAATCGTCCCCTTCCTGCGCGGCTTCGGGCCTACCCGGTTCCTCGACGCCGCCACGCCACGCTCGGGCGAGCAGGCGGCCCTCGGCGCCGACCTGCTGGCCTTGCTGGACGCGCTGGGGATCGGGCGCGCCGTGCTGGCCGGCTACGACTGGGGCGGACGCGCCGCCTGCGTGGTGGCGGCGTTGTGGCCGCAGCGCTGCGCCGGCCTGGTTTCATGCAACAGCTACAACATCCAGGACATCGCAGCGGCAATGGAACCGGACGCGCCGGACAGGGAGCACGGGCTCTGGTACCAGTACTACTTCCACTCCGAACGCGGACGCGCGGGGCTGGAGCGGCACCGCCACGCGTTCATCCGGCTGCTGTGGCAGCTGTGGTCGCCCTCCTGGCGCTTCGACGATGCCGTGTTCGCACGGTCGGCGTCCGCCTTCGACAACCCGGACTTCGTCGACGTGGTGATCCACTCCTACCGGCATCGCTTCGGCCTGGTGGCGGGCGACCCCGCCCATGCCGGGATCGAACGTCGCCTCGCCGCGCAGCCGGCGATCACCGTGCCGGCCATCACGTTCGACGGCGCGGACGACGGCGTCCGGCCCCCGTCCGCTGCCGCCGCGCATGCGCATCGCTTCGCGGCGCCGCGCTCGCACCATGTGCTGCCCGGCGTGGGCCACGACGTGCCGCAGGAAGCGCCGCGGGTATTCGCCGACGCGGTGCTGGAACTGGTACGAAGCCCCGGCCGCTAGCGCGGCCGATCCCCCGCCAGGGTGATCCGGTGCATCACTCGGCGATGGCCGTGGTAGTCGTTGACCGGATTGTGCTGGGCGCAGCGGTTGTCCCACATCGCCAGGGTACCGGGCCGCCACGCGAGCCGGCAGGTGAACTCGGGCCGGGTCAGGTGGGCGCACAGGAACTCGAGCAACGGCCGTGACTCCTCCTCGGCCCAGCCCACGAAGCGGGTGGTGTGCGCGGTGTTCACGAAGAGCGCCCGGCGGCCGGTCTCGGGATGGGTGCGTATCACCGGATGCTCGGCGACGTACTCGGTGCGCGCATCGTCGCGCCCGCCCGAGCGGATGCGATCCTCGCGCGTCTTCGTGACATCGGCCTTGGCCGAGGAGCTCACGCCGATCAGGCCGTCGAGCGTCGCCCGCAGGCCCGGCGACAGCGCTTCGTAGGCGAGGTACATGTTGGCGAACAGGGTGTCGCCCCCGTAGGGCGGCACCTCGCGAGCCAGCAGCATCGAGGCCATCGGCGGCTCTTCGAGATAGGTGGTGTCCGAATGCCAGACTCCGCCGAAATTCACCCGCTCGTGCTCGAGCTTCTTCACCTCGATGATCTCGGGCCAGCCGTCGATGCCGCGCACGAAGGGATACTCGACGGGCGTGCCGATCGCGCGGGCGAAGCCCATCATCTCCGCCGGCGTCAGCGACTGGTCGCGAAACACGATGACCAGATGCTCGAGCCATGCCCGCCGGATCTCGGCGAGCAGCTCGCCGGCCGGGGCGCTGCGCAGGTCGACGCCGTGGATCTCGGCGCCGAGGGCGCCTGCGATCGGGGTGACCTCGATCGTCCGGTAATCCGCAACTGGCTGAGCGTTCATGACGGCAAGCATGACACAAGCCCGCGACCAGGGTCGAGCCGCGGCCCCGGAAGCGAGCTGTCCTACGGCATACGCACCAGCACCGGTACGCCGGACTTGCGCAGGCAACCGGCGGTCACGCTGCCCAGGCGCGCGGCCTCCAGCCCCTTGCGGCCATGGGTGGCCATCGCCAGGATCACGTCCTTGCGGCCCTTTATGAATTCGGCGATCGCCTGCGCCGGCTCACCGTACAGCACGTCCCAGGACACCCGTACGCCATGCTGGGCCGCGTAGCGTTCCGCCATGCTGCGCACGTAGGACGATTCCATCACGTCGCCCGGGACGACACCGGCCTCGGCGTGCGCCGCCGGCTCGATCACGCCGACGACCATCAGCTCGGCGTCGAGCCATTTCGCCAGCTCGACGGCGTGCGGTGCCATCGCCTCTGAAACCGGCGTCCCGTCGAGCGGCAACATGACCCGGGTCACCCTGATCGGTGCGCTCACCTGCCCACCCGCCCCGGAGGGCCGGTAGATCAGCGCCGCACCCCCGCTGCGTATCAGGCGCTGGGCGACGCTGCCGAGCATGGCCTCCATGAGGCCGCTGCGGCCGTGAGAGGTCATGGCGACCAGGGTGCCCGGCACCCGGCGCGCTTCCTCGGCGATGGCGTCGGCAACGTCACCACGCGCCACGACACAGAGACTCTGCGCCCCGAGCGGACTGGCCAACGCCATGGCATAGGCTTCGGCATCGGGCCGCTCATCGTCCTTCTCGACGATCCGCAGAAGCGTCAGCGGGATCCCGTGCGCGCCGGCGAGCCCCGCCGCATGGGGAAGCATTTCTTCCGAGAACTTCGAACCGTCCACGGGCACTAGGATTCGATCGTACATGGGCAGACCTCTCGCTACGGTTATGGACTGCAACGAGGTGCAGTTCCCCCAGCATAGGACCGTTAATCGCCCGCGAGTTTGACGAAGATCGGGTTCCGTGCGCGGACAGCCGCCTTGCGGACCCGCGCGCACCGCAATGCCGCCCGAGCCGACCCCGGCCGCCGGACCGATCAGGAATCGCGCGCCGGACGGTCCGGCACGCCGAGCGCGTCTTGCACCCGCCTCGCGAGCTGTTCCGCGAAGGCGGCCGGATCGATCGGGCGATCGGCGATCTCGCCGGCGCACACCGTCTGCCGGGCGAGCGCGGCCGCATCCCGCGGCGACTCGCCGAGTGCCTCGGCAAGCAGCGTCCAGTCGGGCGGGGTGACGAGCGTGCCGGCCACCAGGAGCACGCCATGGCGCCCGCGCTTCTGGGCGAAGCCCGAGAGCTTGCGCCCGTCGCCGGAGACCACCTCCCAGGGAGCCAGGCTGCCGAAGCAGGCCCAGCCGACGTCGCTCGCGCGCCGCTCGGTCACGGTGGCGCGCAACTGCTCGGGCGCGACCAGCCGGGCACCGACGCCCACCATCGCGAGCGCCTGCAGGTGGATCTCGCCGAGCCAGCGATAGCTCTCGTGGACCCGCGATGCCGCGCCCGGATGGCCGTGCGGCAGCGCCACCGACAGGCTGACGAAGCCGGGCCAGGTCAGCACCGCCCCACCGCCGGAATCGCGCACCAGCACGTCGAGCCGGTCGCCGGCCCGCGCGCGCGTATGCATGAGCCTCGATCGCTGCGAGACGCCGAGCACGATCGCGGGCCGGGCATAGCGCCAGACCCGGAAAGCCGGGCGCGGCGCATCCGCATCGAGATGCCGGCGGTTCCAGTCCTGCTCGATCGCGGCGACGTCGTCGGACGGATTGCTCGAATCCGGGCTCGAGGGGTCGGCTTCCGGACGGAAAGGAGAACCTGTGATCGACATGGAAGCTTCCAGGTGGCCTGGCCAGCCCCGATCGTAGCGGGATCGCAACTCAGTGGCGCCCGGCCGCCCGAAGCCACTGAGAGCCCCCTTTGGGGGGCAGCGAGCGACCGTGAGCGTGGGGGCATTCTGATCAGTGCAGCTTGACCTGCGGCGTGGCCCGCCGCACCAGGAAGCGGGCGATCGCGAGCACCCCGGTGCGGATCGTGCCGAGCACCGCGCGGTGGTGCATCAGGTGCAGGCTCGCATACATGAGCCTGGCAACGAGCCCCTGCACGTACCAGGTCGAGCGGAACAGGTTGCCCATCAGGTTGCCGACCGAATCCCGTGTCCCTATCGAGACCAGCGAACCATAGTCCTTGTAGACGTAACGATCGTCGGGCGCACCCCGATCGCCGCGGGCACGCCGCACCAGCGCCTTGTAGAGGAAGCTCGCCTGCTGGTGCGCGGCCTGCGCCCGCGGCGGCACCGGCGTACCGTCCCCGGACAGGCAGAAGGCGCAATCGCCCAGCGCGAAGATCGAATCATGGCCGTTCACCCGCAGGTCGGGCCCCACCTCGATCGCGCCGCTGCACGCGGTCGGCAGGCCGAGGGTCGAGAGGAACTCCGGCGCCTTGATGCCGGCCGCCCAGACGACCAGGTCGGCGGGGAAGCTCCGGCCCTGCGCATCGGTCACTTCGTTGGCGGTGATCCCGGTGACGCGGCAACCGGTCTCGATGCGCACCCCGCGCTCGCCCAGCAATACCGCTGCGGCTTCCGAGACCTTCTCGGGCAGCGGCGCGAGGATCCGGTCGGCTCCTTCGAGCAGGGTGAGCCGCACGTCGCGCACCGGATCGATGCGCCGGAAGCCGTAGTGGGAATGCACGATGCTCGCCTCGCGCAACTCGGCGGCGAGCTCCACGCCGGTCGCGCCGGCCCCGATGATCACGATATCGACCGTCGCCTCGCCGCCCGCGACCCGGCGCAGCTCGGCCGAGGTCAGCAGCTTGAGCATCGTCATGCGGAACTGCTCGGCATCGGCGGGCGAATTCAGCGACACCGTATGCTCGGCCGCGCCCGGAACTCCGAAGTAGTTCGAGGTGCTGCCCACGGCGATCACCAGCACATCGTACGGGATCTGCCGCGGCGGGATCAGCTCGTCACCCCGCTCGTCATGGACCGCCGCGACCGAGACTTCGTGCGCCGCGGCATCGAGCCCCGTCATGGCGCCGAAGACGAAGCGAAAACCGTTGTCGTGAGCGAGCATCTCGTAGGACATGCCCTCCTGGTGGATGTCGAGCGTGCCCGCCGCGACCTCGTGCAGGGACGGCTTCCAGACGTGGAAGAGCTGCCGGTCCACCAGGGTCACCGCATCGCGGCCCAGCTTCCGGCCGAGCTTGCAGGCGAGCTCCAGGCCACCGGCACCGCCGCCGACGATCACGATCTGTTCGGTCATGCTGGAAACGCGCTCCCTGACGGCCGGCCCGGCCGATGACGCCAGTGTAAACGGGCGGGCATATCCCTGATGCCGGCCATGCCCCTCGCACCCGGCCGCCTCATGCGCCATACTCGTCCGACAGCCAGAAACCCGATGGACGGCCGGCTCCCGAACGGACCGGCATGGAGACAGGCATGGCCACGGCAGCACAACCGGACTACGAGGCGATCATCATCGGCGCGGGCGTCGCCGGCATCTACCAGATCAAGCGGCTCGTGGACCTCGGCATCCACGCCACGGTCCTCGAAGCGGCACCCGACCTGGGCGGCACCTGGTACAACAACCGCTATCCGGGCGCGCGCTTCGACTCCGAAAGCTATACCTACGGCTATACCTTCTCGAAGGAACTGCTCGCCGAATGGCACTGGAAGGAGCACTTCTCCGCCCAGCCCGAGAACCTGCGCTACCTCGAGTTCGTCGCCGACCGGCTCGACCTGCGCCGGCACATGCAGTTCGGCTGTCGGGTCGAAGCCGCGCGATTCGATTCCGACAGCGACCTCTGGCGGTTGCGGGTGTCCGACGGGCGGGAGCTCTCCTGCCGCCTCCTGATCCTTGCAGTCGGCTTGCTCTCGGTGCCCACCCTGCCGCGCATCCCGGGCCGCGAGGACTTCGGTGGCCGCGCCTTCCATACCTTCGACTGGCCGCACGAGCCGATCGACCTCGCCGGCAAGCGGGTGGCGGTGATCGGCACCGGCGCCACCGCGATCCAGCTGATTCCGGAGGTGGCGAAGGAGGCGCAGCAGCTGACGGTTTTCCAGCGCCGGCCGAACTGGGCCGCGCCGCTCAACAACCGGCCGATCTCCGGGGATGAGATGGACGGAATCCGGGCGCGCTACGAGGAGATCTTCGCGACCTGCGAACGCTCGCCTTACGGCTTTGTCCACGAACCCGACCGCCGCGGCTTCTGGGAGGTGTCGCGCGAGGAGCGCATCGCGCTCTGGGACAAGCTCTACGACGAGCCCGGCTTCGCGATCTGGCTCGCCAACTTCCTCGAGATCTTCAGCGACGAGAAGGCCAATGCCGAGCTCTCCGGGTATCTCGCCGACCGTATCCGCCAGCGGGTGAAGGACCCGGTGCTGGCCGAGAAGCTGATCCCGCGCGACCACGGCTTCGGGGTGCAGCGGGTACCGATGGAGTCCGGCTACTTCGAAGCGTACAACCGCGACAACGTGCGCCTCGTCGACATCACCGAGACGCCGATCGAACGGATCACCGAGCGCGGCATCCGTACCACGGACGGGGACTCCGAGTTCGACATCATCGTCTACGCCACCGGCTTCGATGCGATCACGGGCGCCTTCGACCAGATCGACATCCGCGGCACCGACGGCGAGGCCCTGCGCGCCAAATGGCGCGACGGCCCCTCGACCTTCCTCGGCATGATGATCCACGGCTTCCCGAACCTGCTGATGCCCAACGGGCCGCAAAGCGGCTCGGCCTCGACCAACTATCCGCGCGGCATCGAGGTCGGCGTCGACTGGTGCAGCCGGCTCATCGAATACATGAGCGCGCAAGGGCACCAGCGGGTCGAGCCGACCCGCGAGGCCGAGGAGCGCTGGACCGGCCACGTCGCCGAGATGTACCAGAAGCTGCTGATGCGCAAGGCGAAGTCCTGGTTCACCGGCTACAACTCGAACATCGAGGGCCACGAGGCCGGCCGCATCCGCTACTTCATCTACAACGGCGGCATGCCGAAGTACCGCAAGATTATCAAGGGGGTCGCCGACATGGGCTACGAGGGCGTGGTGTTCGACGGCCAGCGACGGGCCGTCGGCACCCCGGCATCCCCGGCGCTGGCCACCGGGGCCTCGTCGCCCTGATGCGGCTGCCCTTCCCTTTTCGGCCGCCCTTTCCTCTTCTTGTCCCGGCCGCTTCCCTTCAGTAACCTGCCGAAACGCCGCGGCGTCGGTGCCCCGGACGCCCCGAGCGACTGCCGGAGGCGTGAACCGCCATGGATACGACGGCGAGGATGCGCCCACTACCCTCAGAGGAGCGAGACATGCCCGACACCCCCGCGCAGGCCCCTGGCGCAGCCGCACTTTCGTACGCCAAAGGCCCGAGCGAGCCGCCGGTACGCGACCTCACCCTCGGCGATCTGCTCGCCTGGGCGGCCGAGACCACGCCGGACCGGCTCGCGCTGATCGCGGGCGTGCCCGATCCCGCCGCGCGGCGGCAATGGACCTACGCCGAGCTGCACGCCGAGTCGCTGCGCACCGCGCGCGCCCTGACCCGGCGCTTCCAGCCCGGCGAACGGATCGCAGTCTGGGCGCCGAACGTCCCCGAATGGGTGTTGCTCGAGTTCGGCGCGGCCATGGCCGGTCTCGTGCTGGTCACGGTCAATCCGGGTTTCCGGGCCGCCGAGCTCGAGTACGTGCTCAAGCAGTCGCGCTCCTCGGGCGTGTTCGTGCTGCCGAGCTTCCGGGGCAACCCGATGCTCGACACCGTCCGGCAGGTGGCGCCGAACTGCCCCGAGCTGCGCGAGATCATCGCGCTCGATACCTGGGAGGGGTTCGTCGCCGCCGGCGACGACACCACGATCGCGCTGCCGGCGGTGCGCCCCGACGACCCGGTGATGATCCAGTACACCTCGGGCACCACCGGCTTTCCCAAGGGCGCGCTGCTGCACCACCGCGGCATCGCGAACAATGGCTCCCACACGATGGACCGGATGGGCATCGAGGACGGCGCCGTCACCCTGACCACGATGCCGCTCTTCCATACCGGCGGCTGCGTGCTGTGCGTGCTCGGGGCGGTGAGCAAGCGCACCACCCAGGTCCTGGTCGAGGCCTTCGATCCGGGCCTCGTGCTGGAGCTGTTCCAGACCTACCGGATCAACGCGATGCTCGGCGTGCCGACGATGCTGATCGCCATGACCGAGCATCCGAACTACGGCACGACCGACCTTTCGTCGACGCGGGCGATCTGCTCGGGCGGCTCCACCGTGCCCGCCGCCCTGGTACGCAAGCTCGAAGAGAAGCTCGGCGCCCCGTTCACCATCGTGTTCGGGCAGACCGAGTGCTCGCCGGTGGCCTCGATGACCTGGCCGACCGACACCATCGAAGACAAGGCCGACACCATCGGCCAGCCGATGCCGCACGTCGAGGTGAAGATCGTCGACCCCGCCACCGGCGAGACCCTCCCGGCGGGACAGGTCGGGGAATTCTGCACCCGGGGCTACCACATCATGCTCGGCTACTTCGAGAACCCCGAGGCCACGGCGCAGGCGATCGACGCCGACGGCTGGCTGCACACCGGCGACCTGTGCTCGATGGACGAGCGCGGCTACTGCCAGGTCGAGGGGCGCCTGAAGGACATGATCATCCGCGGCGGCGAGAACATCTATCCGCGCGAGCTCGAGGAGCTGCTCTTCAGGCACCCCAGCATCGGCGAGGTCGCCGTCGTCGGCCTGCCCGACGAACGCCTCGGCGAAACCGTCGCCGCCTTCGTGCGGCCGGCCGCCGGCGCCACCATCGACCAGGACGAGCTGACCGCCTACGTGCGCGAGCATCTCGCCCCGCACAAGACGCCGAAGCAGTGGTTCATCGTCGAGACCTTCCCCATGACGGGCTCCGGCAAGATCCAGAAGTTCCGGCTGAAGGAGCAATGGGAGAAGGGGGAGGTGAAGGGGTCGTGAATCAGGACTGCACCGACGATCGAAGGGAGACGGCGTGACGACTGCGACACCGCAAGCGGTGAATGCGCGGCTCACCCATGCCGCGATCTTCCTGGTGGTCACGCTCGAGCCTCAGGCGCGGACGCAAGCCGCGGTCCGCGAGCTTTGCGGCGAGCTGGCCGGACTCGTGCGCGGCACGGGCTTCCGCGTCCCGGACGGAGAGCTGTCCTGCGTCATGGGCATCGGCTCGAACGCCTGGGACGCGATCTTCGGCGAACCGAGGCCGGCGCGGCTGCATCCCTTTCGTGAGATCCGGGGGGTGCACCATGCACCCGCCACTCCGGGCGATCTGCTGTTCCACATCCGCGCGGCGCGCATGGATCTGTGCTTCGACCTCACCACGCGGATCATGGCGCGGCTCGAGGGCATCGTCGCGACGGCCGACGCGGTGCAGGGCTTCAAGTACTTCGACGAGCGCGACCTGCTGGGCTTCGTCGACGGGACGGAGAACCCGCAGGGCCAGGATTCGATCGATGCGACCCTGATCGGCGAGGAGGATGCCGGCTTCGCCGGCGGCAGCTACGTGATCGTCCAGAAATACCTGCACGACCTCGACGGATGGGATGCGATCCCGGTCGAGCAGCAGGAACGGATCATCGGCCGCAGGAAGCTCTCGGACGAGGAGCTCGACGACGCCGAGAAGCCGAGCTACGCCCACAACGTCCTCACCTCCATCGAGGAGAACGGCGAGGAGCTCGAGATCCGGCGCCACAACATGCCCTTCGGGGATCCCGGCAAGGGCGAGTTCGGCACCTACTTCATCGGCTATGCCCGCTCGCCGGCCCGCATCGAACGGATGCTCGAGAACATGTTCGTCGGCGATCCGCCCGGCAACTACGACCGGCTGCTCGACGTCAGTCGCGCGGTGACCGGATCGCTGTTCTTCGTACCTTCCGCGATCTTCCTCGAGACGGCGGCGGAGCAAGCCGGCGCCGACGCGTCGCTTCCGGCAGGCACGGACACGATCGAGTCGCAGCCGCGGCCGTCCTCGCCCGACGGCTCCCTGCGCATCGGCTCCCTGAAGAAAGAGGCTCCCCAATGAACAATCTCCATCGAGAACTCGCCCCCATCTCCGACGCCGCCTGGGAACAGATCGACGAGGAGGCCACGCGCACCCTCAAGCGCTATCTGGCGGCACGCCGCGTGGTCGATGTGCCCGAACCCAGGGGAGCCACGCTCTCGGCGATCGGGACCGGTCGTGTCGAGCGGATGGAAAGTCCCGGCGACGGAATCCAGGCAAGCCGGCGCGTCGTGAAACCGCTGGTGGAGCTGCGCGTCCCGTTCCGGCTCGACCGACAGGCGATCGACGACGTCGAGCGCGGCTCGGTGGATTCCGACTGGTCGCCCGTGAAGGAGGCCGCACGGGCGCTCGCCTTCGCCGAGGACCGCGCCGTCTTCGACGGCTACACCGCCGCCGGGATCGAGGGCATCCGCCCGGGAGCCAGCAACCCGGCCTCGACGCTGCCGGCCGACGCGGCGGACTATCCGATCGTGATCGCGCAGGCGCTCAGCCGGCTGCGCCTTGCCGGGGTCGAAGGCCCGTACCAGCTCGTGCTGGGCGCCGATGCCTACACCGCCGTCAGCGAAGGCAGCGAGGAAGGCTATCCGATCCTGCAGCACATCCGGCGGCTCGTCGACGGCGACATCATCTGGGCGCCGGCCATCGCCGGCGGCCTCGTGCTGACCACCCGCGGCGGCGACTTCGAGCTGCACATCGGCCAGGACGTCTCCGTCGGCTATCTCGGCCATTCGGCAAGCGAGGTGGAGCTCTACCTGCAGGAGAGCTTCACCTTCCGGCTGCTGACGAGCGAGGCGGCGGTGGCACTGCCGGCGCCCCGGGCGCCGGCGGGCTCGGCGGACTGAGTCATGACGATCCTCGCGCCCGCGAAGGAACTCCAGGCCTTCATCGCCGCCATCTTCAGGGCCGCCGGCAGCGAAACCGGCGAGGCGGGCGAAATCGCCACCCACCTGGTCGATGCCAACCTGGCCGGCCACGACAGCCATGGCGTCTGCATGGTGCCGGTGTACCTGGAGCATCTGGGAGCGGGCCTCGTGCGTCCGAACCAGCGGCCGGCCCGGGTGGGAGGCACCGGCTCCTTCGGGGTCTTCGACGGCCGGCTGGGCTACGGCCAGCCGATCGCCAATGCGGTGATGGACGAGGCCGCCGCCATCGCGGCCGAGCACGGCGTGGCGATCGTCACCCTGCGCAACGCCCATCACATCGGTCGCGTCGGCGCCTATGCCGAACGGCTGGCGGCGCGCGGACTGATGTCGATT
>JAMLIN010000003.1 GCA_023954135.1 Burkholderiaceae bacterium
AGCTGGAAGCGGCAGTAGACGAGGTAGGTGTTCGCGATGTCGGTCTCGCAGTAGTCGCGAATTTCGGCCAGGCCGCCCGCCTGGTAGGCGGCCCAGACCTGGGACCCGTCCATGCCGAGCTTGCCGGGGAAGCCACAGAGGCGGGCGAGGTCATCGAGCGGCGCGTTGGCACGCGGCGTGTACAGCGCGAGCAGATCCATCAGGTCGAGGTGTCGGCTGTGGTAGCGGCCAAGATAGTTGTTCCAGCGAAACTCCTGACGGTTCTCGCCGGTCTCCCAGTAGCGCGGTGCGCTGACGCGATTGAGCAGCGCGCGGTAGTGCAGTACCTGCAGATCGAAGCCACCGCCGTTCCAGGACACCAGCTGCGGCGTCTTCTCGTCGACGATGTCGAAGAATTTCTGCAGCAACCCGGCTTCGTCGTCACCCGGCTCGCCGAGGCAGCGCACCCGGAACTTCCCCGCCGTGCGCATCAGGCAGCCGATGGCGATCACGCGATGCAGGTGCAGGGGTTGGAAGTCGCGCTGGCTGCGCTCGACGACCTCGGCGTCGGACACTTCGGGGCCGATGTCGTTCAACAGCCGCAGTCCGGCAACATCGGGAACGGTCTCGATGTCGAAGACGAGGACCGGGGCGGCCACGGGTTCTTAGCCGCCGGCAAGGAAACCGAGCGGATCGATCGGCTTGCCGTCGCGGCGAACCTCGAAGCCGAGCCGGGCGCTGCTGGTGCCGGTCGCGCCGACCTCTGCGATCTTCTGCCCGCGGGTGACGTTCTGGCCTTCCTTCACGAGGATCTTGCTGTTGTGCGCATAGACCGACAGCAGCTCGCCCGCATGCTTGACGATCACGAGGTTGCCGTAGCTGCGCGGCCCGGGCCCGCTGAAGATCACCCTGCCCGCCTCCGCCGCCTGCACGGCCGAGCCCGGTGCAGCCTCGATCGCGATCCCCATGCTGGCGGGATCGGTGAAGCGCTGGATCAGTCGTCCCTTCACGGGCCAGACGAACTTGCCGGTGTCGAGCATGGCACCGCCCGGTGCCGGCGCGACCGCGGCGGGAGCGGGAGCGGGGGTCGACGGGCGCGCCAGGGCGAGATCCCCGGAGGATCGCTTGCCCTGCATCGGCACCGCCGCCAGCTTTGCGTAGGCTTCCTCGCTGTACGGGCGCTTGAGGCCGCTCGGCTCCTGGCGGACATCGTCGACGGCGGTCGGCGCCGGAGGCACCGAACCCCCGAGCGGTCGGCTTTCGAGGCGACCGGCCACCACCGGCGCGGCCTCGACGCCGCCGGCCGCCGGCTGCTCGCCGGCGACGGGCTGCCCCGGAACGACCGGCTGCCCCGTGCCGGACACATCGGCCTGGCTCACGACGGCCGGCGCGGGAAGCGGCACCGGCGCCCGATGGCTGATCGGCGCAGGCGCCCTGGGCCCGGCGCAGGCGGCGAGAATCGCGGTGAGAAGAACCAGTCCGGCGCGAACCCCGCCTGCCAGGGCGGGCGACGGAAGCGCGAGGCCATCGGCGGCGCGTTCTCGCGTGTCGTGGCGTTGTTTCATCGGAACTACCTCGAACGAACCGGCCGCTTCATTCAGTGCCGGCTTTCAACGGTACGAATCGTACCGCATCGAGCACCTGCAACTGCCAGCTTTGCGCATCGCGCCGCTCGACGAGATGCAGGGTCTGGCGCCTGCCATCGTCGATCGGCGCAACCAGTCGCGCACCCGGGCGCAACTGCTCGAGCAGCGCCTGCGGAACCTCGTCGCCGGCGGCGGCTACGATGATCGCATCGTAGGGCGCCATCTGCGGCACGCCGAGGCGGCCATCGCCGTAGACCAGACGCAGGTTCCCGAGGCGAAGGCTGCGCAGGTTGGCACGCGCGGCCTCATGCAGGCCGCGCAGACGCTCGATCGACACGACATCGCCCACCATCTGCGCGAGCACCGCCGCCTGATAACCGCAGCCGGTTCCGACCTCGAGCACCGTCGCCGACGCGCGCGCCGTCGCGTCGAGCGGCTCGAGGGCAAGCTCGACCATGCGCGCCACGGTGCTCGGCCGGGATATCGTCTGTCCGAGGCCGATCGGCAGCGAAACATCGTCGTAGGCACGGCTTGCCAGCCCCTGGTCGACGAAGGCATGCCGCGGCACCGCCGACATCGCCGCCAGGGTCGCGGCATCGCGCACGCCGAGGCGACCCAGCTGTTCGACCATCGCCGCGCGGCCGCGCGCGGAAGCGAGTCCGAGGCCCGTCGCGGGCACCGGCGTGGCCGCCGCGACCGCGCGGGCTGGTCGTGTCGGCGGCGGGGTCCAGCCCTTCGGGCCGTACTCCGCGGGCCGCCGGGTCAGATCGTTCGATCGAGCCAATTCTGCACCGCCGGGAGGCGCTGGTGGGCGGTCAGGTCCACATCGAGCGGAGTGATCGACACCCAGCCCGAAGCGACCGCGCCGAAGTCGGTTCCGGGACTGCTGTCGAGCGCCTCGCCGGCCGGGCCGATCCAGTAGATCGTGTCGCCCCGCGGGCTGCGAGACCGGACCACCGACTCGCCGACATGGCGCTTGCCCAGACGAGTGGTGCGCAGACCCTGCAGCCGGTCGCGGGATACGCCGGGCACGTTGACATTGAGCAGCATCGGTTCGGTGGCCGGATTGCGGACATAGCGCGCGAGCACCTCGCGAGCCGCATGCGCCGCGGTATCGAGATGCTCGTAGCCCTTGACCGCGAGGGAGAACGCGATCGCCGGGATGCCGAGCTGATAACCCTCGGTGGCCGCCGCGACCGTGCCCGAATAGATCGTATCGTCACCCATGTTCGCGCCGTCGTTGATACCGGAGATAACGAGATCGGGCCGTTCACCGATCAGGCCGGTGATGGCGATGTGCACGCAGTCGGTCGGCGTGCCGTTGACGTACAGGAAACCGGAGGACGCGGCGCGAACCGTGAGCGGCCGATCGAGGGTCAGGGAATTGGAGGCGCCGCTGCGGTCGCGCTCCGGCGCAACGACCGTGACTTCCCCGAACTCCCGGGCAACTTCGGCCAGAGCGGCGATACCGGGCGAGAAATAGCCATCATCGTTGCTGATCAGGATCCGCATGCGCGGATTCTATCGAATCCCCGGGGCACGAGCGTTGCATCCGCGCGGCAACGCGGCCATGCGATCGAATGCGAGGCCCGCAGAACCCGTGAATGGGTCGGACGCGCCCGAGCGGTGCGCCAGGGCGGTTCCGATCGAGGCGCAAAGCGCAGCCATGTCGGGTGACATGGCGAGCATTTGCAACGATGAGCGGGGCCGCCATGGCGTGACGAGCGGGCGTGGCTGGCCCGTTCACGGGTTCTCAGCCTTCGGCGGGCCAGTCGCGGATATAGGCCTTCAGCATCTTGTTCTCGAAGCTCTGCTCGTCGAGCACCGCCCGAGCGACGTCGTGGAAGGAAATCACGCCGAGCAGGACGTCGCCGTCCATCACGGGCAGATAGCGCTGCCGGGTCTCGACCATCACCCGGCGCAGGTCGTTGACGTCCATCTCGGGAGAGACGACGCTCGGATCGGGCCGCATGACGTCGCGGATGTAGATCTCGGCGACCGGCGGCGTGGGTCCGGCCCGATGCTCGGTCTGGCGCCTCGCGAGCACCTTGAGCACCTCCCGGAACGTCAGCATGCCGACCAGCCGGCCCTGCGACATCACGACCAGCGAGCCGATGTCGTTCTCGGCCATGGTGATCACGCCCTCCGAGAGCAGCGCATCGGGAGACGCCGTGAACAAGGTGTTGCCCTTGACCTTGAGGATCTCGTTGACCTGCATGTCCGCCTCCAGTCTTTCGACCGATGCTATAGAAGCCCCGACGCCGGGACAAGAGGCGTTCACTCTTCCTTCAGGCAGTCGAGAATGAGTCTCGACAGATCGTCCTCGATGAAGGGCTTGGGCAGGAAATGCGAAACGCCCGCGGCCATCGCATGGGCACGATGCCTGTTCGACGCGCGCGAGGTCAGCATGATGATCGGGATCATGGCCGTTTCCGGCCGCGCGCGCATCGCCCGGGCGAGCTCGAGGCCATTCATTCGCGGCATTTCCAGATCGATCAAGGCGATCGACGGCACCTGCCGGTCGATCAGGGCCAGTGCATCGACACCATCGCCGGCGGAGTCGACCGCCAGACCCAGATCGCTCGCGAGCGCCTGCATGGCTCGGCGCACGCTCACGGAGTCGTCGACGACGAGGCAGCGCGGACGCCGTGCCCGGGACGGGCGGGCAACCGGCGCCGGCGCCCGCGGCGCGCCCTGGGCGAATGCCGAGAGATCGATGACCGGAGCCACGGTACCGTCGCCGAGGACGACGGCGCCTTCGAGCCCCGGGATCGGAGGCATGAACGCGGGCAAGGGATGGACGAGGACCTGTCGCGCCGCGCCCGGCGGCGGCACCCTCACCGCCTCGATGCCGCCGACGGGCCTCGCCAGCACCAGCACGACCTCCGGTTCGAGCGGCGCATCCAGGCGGGGAGCCAGGCTGTCGGCGGGCAGCCCGAGCAGGTCGGTGAGCGCGACCAGGCGCAGTGAGCCTCGCGGCCCGGCCTCGACGAGGCTGCCGCCGCCGGGCGCGCTGCGTACCGGATGCGCGGGAACGATCGCTTCGATCGAGGACACCGTGATCGCCAGCGAGAGCGACGGCGAGCGCAGCAGCAGCACGCCGGCCGAAGCGTACTCCTGAGGCAGGGTGGCGATCACCCGGAATCCGCCCTCGGAGCCTGGACCGATCTCGAGCCGGCCACGATGCCCCGCCACTGCCTCGGCCACCAGGCCCATGCCCAGCCCCCTGCCCGAGAGCTGGGTGGCCTTGTCGCGGGTACTGAAATCCGGCGAGCACAGCACCCTCGCCAACTCCGCGGGATCGCTCCAGTCGGCGACCTCGATGCCCCGTTCGGCCGCCCGCTCGCGAATCCGCCCGATGTCGAGGCCGCGGCCGTCGTCCTCGACGGCGACCTGCAACTGGCCGCCGCCAGCGCGTTCGAACGAGATGTCGATGCGACCGACCGGTGGCTTGCCAGCCGCGCGACGAGCATCGGCATCCTCGATGCCGTGATCGACCGCGTTGCGGATCAGGTGACCGAGCGGCTCGACGAGCGCCTGCAGCAGTCGGGCCTCGAACCGATGATCGCGCCCGTGGATCGTCAGCTCCACCGGCTTGCCCGCAATCCGCGACGCCTGGCGAGCCGCTCGCGCGAGACGCGCGGCGATGTCCGTCACCGGGATCATCCTGGTACGCAGGGCGGTATCGCGCAGATCGCCCTGAGCCCGATCGAGCCGTGCGACGAGATCGGCCATCGCATCGAGCTGCGCGCCGAGCTCCGCCTCCAGCACCTGTCCGTCGGCGCCGACTTCGGCGATCCGGCCCGAGAGCCGATCGAGCTCGCCATGCCGTGCGAGTCCGAGAGCGTCGGACTCCTCCGCCCCGATCACGGCATCGTCGGCAAGCGTCGCGGACCGGCCTGTGGACGCGGGACGACGCAGGGTATCGGCCAGGTTCTCCGCCTCCCGGGCGAGATCGCGCGCGCGCTGCGCGCCGAGCCGGATCGCGCGGCGGATCCGCCCGAGCTCCTCGAGTCGCTCGTGAATCTGGGCGACCGCGATCGCGGCTTCCGTCGAGGCGTCGACGAGGCGATCGACGAGACTGCCGGCAACCCGCAGGACGGAGTCGTCGGCCTCGGCCGGCGAAGCACCTTCGACGGCCGGCTCCGGCGCGGGAGGATCGGGCTCGACCAGCGGCTCGCGGGCAGGCAGCGCGGCCGCGGTCGCGGCCGTCGGAACCGCAGGCCCGTCCTCCTCGCCGGGAGCATCGACGCCCGGCAGCCTCTCGAGCCATTCGAGCAGGCTTCGGTAGACCACCGTCATGTCCTGCGGAGGCGCAGCGAGCCCGGCCACCGCGTCGACCATCCCGGCCAGCGTATCGGCCGATTCGCCGAGCGTGTCGGCGAGCACCGGATCGGCAAGGCCGTGGCTCTGTTCGGCGAGCAGCAGCAGATCCTCGAGCGCATGCGTGAAACGCGCGACGCCGCCGATCCCGGCGGTGTTGGCCGCGCCCTTCAGGGTATGGGCCGCCCGCCGCACCGGCTCGAACATGGTGGTGTCGCCGGCAAGCAGGCGTTCCATGCTGCCGGAGAGAGCATCGGACAGCGCCGGCAACTCGCGCAACAATTGCGCGAGCACCTCCGGATCGGTGTCGTCGGCCACCGCCAGGGAAAGCTCCTGGCCGGGGTCGAGCGGAGGATGCCTTGCGATGCGACGCGAACCCGTCCTGCGGATCGCTCGCCATTGCTCGCCCGCACGGTCGATCGTGCCGATTTCGCCCAGCCCCGCCTCCCGATGAAGCTCGAGCGCCGCCGTGATCGCCTCGTCATCGCTGCGCCGAAAGGCCTCCCGCCATCGCGACGGCCAGGCCAGGAGCGCGCGACGCATCCCGGACGGCGCCATCGCCGGATCCGGACCCAGTCGGGAAACCTCGACGCCGCTCGCCGCGAGCAGCCCGCCAACCGCGTCGAGGCCGATGAAGCCGGCGGCGGCGGCGAACTGCCCGAATCGATCCGTGAGCTCCTCGATCGCCTCGCGAACCGCATCCGGATCCGCGCAATGGCCGTCGCCATCGGCACACCATGCCGCAAGGACCGGTTGCAGAAGTTCCTCGAGCTCGTCGCAGGCATCGGCAAGCAGCTGGAGTTCGTCGCCGCCCACCTCGGGTCCGACGGGATCGGTCTCGTCGGCATCCGTCGATGCGGCCTGCCCTTCGCGCCATTGTCCGAGCCTGGTGTGGTCGGCGGCGAGCTGCCGGTCGAACCGTGCCAGCATCGCGTCGTCCAGGCGATGGCCGAGCCCCGGCCAGCCACGCAAGTCCTCGAGCCAGCCGCGACGTCCGTCGCGGTCCAGGTGCCCTCCGATGAACGCGATGAGCCCGCTCGCCCAGCGACCGGCCTCGGTGAACCCCGACCCGGCGTCATCGTCCGTCCGCAGGCAGTCACGGACCAGGTCGGCGACACCGGCCACGCCATCCAGCCCGACCGGCCTCGCCTTGCTCGCCAGCGAATCGGCGCGATCGGCGAGCGGCCCCGGCCAGGTGGGCAGCTCCCCGGCTTGCGGCTCGAACATCAGCGGCTCGAGCATCGCGACCGCCGCGGCCTCGATCACCGCGAGCGACCCATGCTCGCCATCGCCCTGCCGGACGATATCGATCGGAGTCTCTGCGCTCACGGGTCGACCTTGAAGGTGGAGACGGCGGCGAGCAGGCGACGCGCCGATTCGGCGAGCCGTTGCGTCTCTTCGGCCTGCGCTTCGAGCGCGCTCGCCGTCTGGGCGCTCGAGCCCCGGATACGGTCAGCACGATCCTTCAGCGCCGTGCTCGCGCGCGCCTGTCTTTCGGTGGTGCGCGCGATGGAGCGGATGTCCGCGGCGAGCCGCCGGGTGCGATCGCGGCTGCTGTTCATCTGCTCGCCGGCCTGCTGCGACAGGCGGGTGACCTCGACGACCTGGGCGATCGCCTCGCTCATCACGGCGACCGTCTGCGCGGTATCGGCCTGGATGGCCGCCACCAGGTGGGCAATGCGCTCGGCGGATTCCCGGGTCGTCCCCGAGAGCCGCTTGACCTCGTCGGCCACCGAGCCGAAGCCGCGATCCCGTTCGCGCTGCGCCGCCGCGTGGATCGATGCGTTGAGGGCCAGGATGCCGGTGCGCTCGGAGATCGACCGGATCAGGGCGACCACCTGTCCGATCTCCTGGGAGCGCTCGCCGAGCCGCTTGACCTGCTTCTCGGTGTCGCGGATCAGGTCGCGCGCCCTCGTCACGCTCTCGCCCGTCCGGTCCACGCCGGCCGCCGCCGCCGCATTGGCGGCCACCGCCAATGCGGCGCTGCGATCGACGCGCCGCGCGAGCTCCGCCACGCCGGTCAGGGCGCGTGCGGCCGCGGCGAGCTCCTGGGCGGCGAGATCGACTTCCCGCAGTTCGGTGCGCGCCGCATCGGCCGCCCGCTGACCCTGCCCGCGCACCGCGATGGTCGCCCGCGCGACGTCGCCCGCCACGACGCCGACCTCGCGAAGCGCCCTGCCCGTTTCCTCTGTCAGGAGATTGAGGGCATCGGATATCGCACCGGTGACATCCTCGGTCACCGGCACCCGGATCGTCAGGTCGCGGCTGGTCGCGATCCGGCCGACCGCACGCATGATCGCGATCACCGAGTCGTCGAGTGCGGCGCCCTCCTCGTCGGCATCCTCCGCGAGAGTCGCCGCCCCGAGCACGTCCGGCGAGCTTCTCGCCGGCCCCCGGACGCGCCGCCGGAGCCATGCCATCGCCAGGCCCGCGATCAGCATGAGCGTGAACGCCGACAGGAAGAAGGTGGCCCATGCTCCGACGCCATCCCCCGCCCCCGGCTCGACGACCAGGGTCAGCGGAATGCCCGCGATGCTCAGCCGGGACACCGAGCGGCCGGCGGCCGGGTCGGGTTCCTTCGCGAGGGCCGCCCGGTACACGCGCACCGTCTCGTCGCTGACCGCCGTCTGCCGGCCTCCCTGCCAGGAACGCATCTTCCCGTTCCGATCGACCAGGGTGATGCGGGTTCGCGAGTCATTCACCGCGCTCGCCAACGCGAGGTTCGCAGCCAGCACCAGGGGGCCGTTGCGGGCCTCGGTGACCGCTATCGTCAACCCCCCTCCCGGCATGTCCAGCGTCGGATACCCCACGACCCGCAAGCCGTCGGAGACGACGCCGACGTTCGGCAGGATCTCCGACACCACCCGCCCGAGGGACTCGCCGGTGCTGTCGTGGAGCACCCGTCCGTCGGCGCGCCGGATCACCCGCAACGAATCGATCGACGCGCTGGCGAGCAGGGGCGCGAGCGTGCTTCGCAACTCGCCGACTGCCCAGCGATAGTCGGCCGCGGCCGACGAGCCGGCGGCACGGCCATCATCGCGATCGCGATTGGCGTCGAGGCCGATGGCGATGGCGGCCAGATCGCCCCCTTCCGCCTCGATCCGGGCGGACGCCTTCTCGAGCCCGGCGGCGGCGCCCTTCCATCCACTGCTCGATACGGTCGCGGCAAGCGCCGCCGCGGCATCGTCGGCGATGCGGGTGATGGCGCTGGCCCGGTAGTCGCGCTCGATGCTCACGAAGTCATCGGCCCGCTCCGCCCCCGTGCGTACCGCGCTCCAGCCCAGCTGCGCCAAGGCTGCCGTGAGCAGAACCAGCACAGCAACGCAGCCGGCCGCCACCGGATCCGATGTCCAATGGCGCCAGGCCGAGAGCCAGCGGCCGGGCGTTTCCCGCCAGCCACCCGTCGTCATCGACGTCCGCCCAGAAGGCCGAACAACCGGAACGGCTCGAATTCCCAGAAGACCTCCTCATGCCCCGCGCAGCGCCAGGCACGATCGAGGGCGCCGGGAGGGTAGGCCTCCGGACAGCTGGCGGTCTCGTCGCGGGGAGCGATCGGCTCGACCGGTTCGGGCGGGAAGTCGATCTCCAGGGCAGCCGCGTCGCGGCCCCGACCGATCACCAGAACCCGCAGGCGCTGACGGGCGAAGGTCGTCGCCGGAGAAACGCCGAAGACCGGTAGCGGACGGCCGTCGCGCTGCATCAGCCCGCGCAACCGCGGCGGCCCGCCCGGGACCGGATGCACATCGGCCTCGTCGACGAACTCGCAAACGAGGCCCGCCGGCAACAGCAGCCCCGTCCCGCCGAGCAGCACGCCGAAGCGGCCCGGCTCAGGCACGGCCCTGGCCGATATGGTGCCGGGCCCCGGGTGCGGCTGGCTCGTTCACGGATTCTCACCCCTGGCTGTCTGCCGGCAGGCGGCTCCCGCTGCCTGTCCGGCACTTTCGGATCATTCCGGCTCGGACGGCCGGCTCGACGCCGGAGCATACAACGAGATCGGGCGGAGCAATCCGGTGAGATCGTCGATGGCGAGCGTCTTGCGCAGGACCTTGATGACGGCCGCCTCGAGCCTGCGCAAGGTAACCGGCTTGACGAGATAGCTCGAGCATCCGGAGAGTGCGCCGCGCGCGAGATCGAAGGGCGAGGAGCGGCTCGTGAGGATGATCACCGGAATGCCCCGGTGCCGGCGACGAATCTCGCGGGTGAGCTGGTAACCGTCGATCTCGGGCATCACCACGTCGACGAGCACCAGGTCGTAACGCACGTCCGCCATCCGCGCCAGCCCCGCCGCCGCGCTCGGCACCGCATCGCAGGCAACGCCCATGCGCTCGAAGGCGAGCACCAGCTGCCGGCGCACGGTGGGACTGTCGTCGACCACGAGGACCCGCACGCGCGGCGCATCCGCCCGCAGGCCGACAGGCGGCAGGCCGGCCGTGCCCTCATGGGCCGGGTTGGTCCGGGCCGGCGCGGCAGCAACGCGGGTGCCAGCCTGTACGACGGGCGCCGCGGGCGCCGAAGCAGGCATCTCGGGCCGACGACGCGGCAACTCGGTCGGCGGCGAAGGAAAGCGGGTCGTTCCCCGGCGCAATTGCGGCGCACGGGTCGGCTGCGGCATCGCACTGGCCTGCGCGCGAAGCTGCGCCCCCTGTGGCGCTGTCGGCGCCGAGCCCGGCGCGGTTGCGGACGGCCGCAACGTGGCTGCGGGGGCGACGCCCGCCGCGCGCTGCGGTGCCGACGCGGCAACCCGGGCGCCGACCAGGGTCGGGGATGCTGCCGACGCAGCCACCGACACGCCGCCCGGAGCCGACACCAGGACGGTCGACCGGGCAGCGGGCACCTGCGCCTGCGCCCCCGGGGCAGGCATCGGCGCCGCGGGCCCAGGCGGCGAATCCGCCGCCTCGGAAGTCATCGGGCGGGTATCGGGGCCATCGAGCTCGAGCTCGACGACCCGGTTGAGTATCGGCAGCAATTGCAGGGTGAGCCGATCGATCGATATGGCGTGACGCGCCGAGCTCGGGGCGCCGCGCGGCACCGCCGCGACCACCGGCACCTCCCTGCCGAGGGTGCGCATCCGCGCGAGCGCGCGCAAACCTTCCGCCTCGACGGTGTTGACGATCAGGATGTCGATCGATTCGAACGAATCGGCCGGAACGAACCGGAATGCGTAGCGGTTGTACTGGCTGTGCCGGAAGACGATCTCGATCAGCCGCGCATCGCGCGGATCCAGCCCCGCCGCGGCCACGCGGTACAGGGGTTTGTCCATCATCGCGCCACGTCCTGACGCTGTCGACCGGCTGTCATCGGCCGATTGTGGCCCCGCCGGGCCCCTGATTGAAAGCCTGTTGCGGCCCCGCCGCGCGACGAGCGGCAGGCCCGCCGACCGCCGGCGGCCCTGGCCGGTCGACCGGTAGGCGACCATGCTAGGATCGGCCGCAAGGAGCCAGCCGCCATGAGCGAAGCAGACTACTTCGGGTTCGATACGATCGCCCTTCATGCCGGCGCCTTGCCGGATCCCGCCACCGGCGCGCGCGCCACGCCGATCCACCTGAGCACCGCCTTCGCCTTTCGCGACTCCGACCAGGCGGCGTCGCTCTTCAACATGGAGCGATCGGGCCACGTCTACAGCCGGATCAGCAATCCGACCGTGGCGGTGCTGGAGGAACGGATCGCGGCGCTCGAACACGGCGTCGGCGCGATCGCGACCGCCAGCGGCCAGGCGGCCCTGCACCTGGCCATCGCCACCATCGCCGGCGCCGGCTCGCACATCGTCGCATCCCGGGCGCTCTACGGCGGCTCGCACAACCTGCTGCAGTACACCCTGTCGCGTTTCGGGATCCGGACGACCTTCGTCGATCCGCGCGACATCGATGCCTGGCGAGCCGCGATCCGACCCGAGACCAAAATGCTCTTCGGCGAAACGGTCGGCAACCCGGGCCTGGACGTGCTCGACATCCCCGCCGTCTCGGCGATCGCGCACGAGGCGGGCCTGCCCCTGCTCGTCGATTCGACCTTCACGACGCCCTGGCTGATCCGCCCCTTCGAGCACGGCGCCGACCTCGTCTATCACTCCGCCACCAAGTTCCTCTGCGGCCACGGCACAGTGGTCGGCGGCCTGCTGGTCGATTCCGGCGCCTTCGACTGGGATGCATCGGGCAGGTTCCCCGAGCTCACCGAGCCCTATGAGGGGTTCCATGGCATGGTCTTCTCCGAGGAGTCGACCGTGGCCCCCTTCCTGCTCCGGGCGCGCCGCGAGGGGCTGCGCGACTTCGGCGCGACGATGAGCCCGATGAACGCCTTCCAGATCCTGCAGGGGATCGAGACGCTGCCCCTGCGGATGGCGCGTCACATCGAGAACACCCGGCGCATCCTGGATTTCCTCGCCGGACACGCTCAAGTGGCGTCGGTGTCCCACCCCGACCTGCCCTCGCATCCCGATCACGAACTCGCGGCAAAGCTGATGCCGCGCGGCTGCAGCGCGGTCTTCAGCTTCGAGCTCGCCGGCAATCGCGATGCCGGCCGGCGCTTCGTCGAGAACCTCGGCCTGTTCTCGCATCTGGCCAACGTCGGCGACGCGCGCTCGCTCGTGATCCATCCGGCCTCGACCACGCATTTCCGCATGGACGCCGCCGCGCTCGAGGCCGCCGGCATCCGCGAAGGCACCCTGCGACTGTCGATCGGGCTCGAGGATCCCGACGACCTGATCGCCGACCTCAAGGGCGCGTTCCGCGCCGCCGCGAAAGGCTGAGAACCCATGTGGATCGACACCCCGGGGCGCAAGCTCTACGCATACACCGGCGGGCGAGCCTTCGACGCCGGGCAGCCGAGCGTCGTGTTCGTCCACGGCGCGCAGCACGACCACAGCGTCTGGATCCTGCAGTCCCGCTTCCTCGCCCACCATGGCAGGTCGGTGCTCGCGCTCGACCTGCCCGGGCACGGTCGCAGCGAGGGCCCGCTGGATACCAGCGTCGAGGCGATGGCCGACAGCGTCATCGCGGCGATGACGGCGGCCGGCGTCGAACGCGCCGCGATCGTCGGGCACAGCATGGGATCGCTGATCGCCCTGGAATGCGCCGCCCGCGCGCCCGACCGGGTCGAACGGATCGCCCTGCTCGGCGCCGCCTGGCCGATGAAGGTTTCCGACGTGCTGCTCGAGGCTGCGGCCAACGACGAGCCGAAGGCCATGGACATGATCAACCGCTGGTCGCACAGCGGGATCAATTTCCGCCCCGGCTCGCCCGCGCCGGGCTTTTCGGTCTACTGGCAGAACCGCCGGCTGATGGCACGGCAGGCGCCCGGCACCCTCCTGTCCGACTTCCGAGCCTGCGATCGCTACGAGGGCGGACTGGCCGCGGCAGCTGCCGTCCAATGCCCGGTCCTGTTCGTGATCGGCGGGCGCGACATGATGACGCCACCCAAGGCGGCCGACGCGCTGGCCGCCGCGATCGGGAAGGCTCCGGCCGGCATCGAACCCCGCCGCGCGCTCATCCCGGGCTGCGGTCACGCCCTGATGAGCGAGCGCCCCGACGAAGTGCTGGCCGCCCTGCGCGACTTCCTCCTCTAGACCGGAACCTCCCCGGCCCCGGCTCGGTCGGCGCGTGCAGGCTGCCCGGCGGCCCGCGCTTCGATCGACACCCAGCGATCGAGCGGCATCTCGAGTCCCGGCATCGGCACGCCTTCGAGCGGCCCACCCCAGACCCCGGCGAAGAGGCTCGCCAGCGTCATCTCGCCCGCCGGTTTCGAGAGCGACCAGTATTCCGCCCAGACCGGATCCTCGTCCGGATCCGGCTCTCGCTCGACCGCCACCATCCGGTCGACGTAGCCTCGGGATGCCGCCAGCCGCACCGCCCGCTCGGCCCGCGAAGAGTCATCGTCGAACACGGTCCGCCAGGAACGGGCCGCGAGGCCCTGACCATGTCCCTGCGGAGCGCGTTCGGCCAGCAGCCGGACGATCGCGAGCGCGTCCGCGAAGCCGTCGGCCGGGCTCGGGACCGGGCTGGGCGCGATGTCATGGGTCCAGTAGCGCAGGTTGGAGGCCAGCAAGGCGCCCAGCAGCACGAGCAGCCAGGCTATGAACAGCCACAGCAGCAGCACCGGCAGCACGCTGAATGCGCCGTAGATGACGGTGTAGGTCGAGAAGTTGCCCAGGTAGCTGCCGAGCGCCTCGCGCAGAACCTGGACGAGCAGCGTGGTGACGATCGCGCCGATCGCTGCCTCGCGCCAGCGCACCGCCGTATTGGGCACCAGCCGGTAGAGCAGCATCAGGCCCGTGCCGGTCGCCAGCCATGTCAGCGAGGCGAACCAGAACCGGCGGGCGGTCTCGAAGTCCCCGCCGCGCAGCCACTGCCCGACGAACATGCCGTTGGCGGTGATGCTCGCGCCGAGCACGAGCGGAGCGACCGTGAGCAGGGCCCAGTAGAGGATCAGCCGCTGCGCGAGCGGCCGGGGCCGGGCGGCGCCCCAGATGCGGTTGAGCGTCCGGTCGATCGTCAGCAGGCAGCCGATCGCGGTCGCGAAGAACAGCACGGCTCCGGCCATCGACAGGCGGCTCGCCTGCGCCGCAAAGCCGTTCACGTATTCCAGGACCGTGTCGCTGATCGCCGGCGGAAACAGGTGGCGGGCGAGAAAGCCCTGCAGCGCATCGCGCAGCGCATCGAACACCGGCAGCGCGGCGAGCACCGAAACCACGATCGAGAAGATCGGCACGATCGCGAGCAGGGAGAGAAAGGCGAGGCTCGCGGCCGTGATCTGCAGGTGCAGCTCCCGAGCCTGCTGCGCGATCCGCAGCAGCAGTGTCCCGAGCCGCTGGACGAAGAGGTGGACTGGGCTTGGCTCGGCCATGGTGCCATATGATACTTTGCGGCTCCGAACCCGATCCGGAACCTTCCGTCTTGCTGCTCTCGCCCCGTATCCTCGCCACCGCAGGCTGCGCCCTCATGGTCGTGCTGGGCGTGGCATGGGAAGCCTGGCTCGCGCCGATCCGGCCCGGCGCCTGGATGCTCGCCCTCAAGATGCTGCCGCTTGCGATCGCGCTGCCGGCGCTCGCCCGGGGCAACCGCCGCACCTACCAGTGGTGGTCGATGGGCATCCTGCTGTACTTCACCGAAGCCGTCGTCCGGGCGACCAGCGAGACCGGCCCGTCGGTCCCCATCGCCTGGGCCCAGACCGGGCTCGCGGTGTTCAGCTACTGCGCGATCCTGGCCCACGCCCGGCAGACTCGCCCGCCCCGCAACGGCGCTGGCGACTAGGGCCTGTTCATCGATCCGGCCGACATCGGGCGCGCCCATCGCATCGAGCGCCCGCAGGATCAGGTCGGGATCGTCATCGCGCAGCAGTGCCGCATCGCTGAGCATGCGGCGCCAGCGCCGGGCGCCCGGCAATCCGTTGAACAGGCCCAGCATGTGGCGGGTGACGGCACGCAGCGCCACCCCTTCGCGCAGCCTCAGGCGCGCGTAGTCACGCATGGCCGCCGCCACCTCGGCTCGAACCGGCACGGGCGCTCCCGAGCCGAAGCAGCCGGCATCGACGCTGGCGAGAATCCACGGATTCTCGTAGGCGGCCCGCCCCAGCATCACGCCGTCGAGCCCGCCGGCGGCAACGCTCGCCGACTCGAGATCCCGCAAACCGCCGTTGAGCACCAGGCGAAGCGTCGGGAAATCCGCCTTCAGCCGGTGCACGACCTCGTATCGCAGGGGCGGGATCGTCCTGTTGTCCTTCGGGCTGAGGCCTTCCAGCCAGGCATTGCGCGCATGGACGATGAAGACCTCGCACCCCGCCTGCGCAACCGTGCCGACGAAATCACGCACGAACCCGTAGCTCTCGATGCGCCCGATCCCAATCCGGTGCTTGACCGTCACCGGCAGGTCGACGGCATCACGCATGGCGGCGACACAGTCCGCAACCCTGGCGGGCTCGGTCATCAGGCAGGCGCCGAAAGCGCCCTGCTGCACCCGCTCGCTCGGGCAGCCGCAGTTCAGGTTGATCTCGTCGTAACCGAAGCCGGCGGCGATGCGCGCGGCCGCGGCGAGCTCGGCGGGTTCGCTGCCGCCGAGCTGCAGCGCCACGGGATGCTCGGCCGCGTCGAAGCCGAGCACCCGCTCCCGGTCGCCGAGCAGCACGGCCTTGGTCGAGAGCATCTCGGTATAAAGGCGCGCATGCCGGCTGAGCAGCCGGTGGAAGTACCGGCAATGCCGGTCGGTCAGGTCGACCATCGGGGCGACGCAGAACCCATGAGCCGGAATCGAGGACATCGGCGAATTCTATTTCAGGCGAGTGGCACGACGTCGACCGCGACATCGTTGGCATGCTCGCCGGCGGCGATGATCACGCCGTCGATCGGCGCGACGTCGGCATAGGCGCGCCCCATGCCGATCCGGATATGGTCGCTCGAGGCGAAAACCGCATTGGTCGGATCCAGGCCCACCCAGCCGATGTCCGGCCCGCCCCAGACGGCGACCCAGGCATGCATCGCATCCGCTCCCTCGAGCCGCGCGCTGCCGGGCGGCGGCACGGTGCGCAGCAGGCCGCTCACGTAGGCGATCGGCAGGCCGATCGCACGCATGCCGGCGATCATCAGGTGGGCGAAATCCTGGCAGACCCCTGCCCTGCCGCGCATGAACTCGAGCGCCGTGGTGCTCACGGTGGTAGAGCCTGGCGCATACCGGAAGTCCGCGTGGATTCGCCGTCCGAGATCGGCGGCGGCATCGAGGATCGGCCGGCCGGGCGCGAAGCTCGGCATCACGTAGTCCACGAGATCGGCATCGGCGATCGTCATGCGGCACGGGAACACGAAGTGCGCCGGCGCGCGCGCGGAAAGGCCCGTCATCGCCGGCACGGCATCGCGGATCGACTCCCAGGCGGGGCTATCGGCGCAAGGCTCGATGGCGTGGACCCGGATCCGGGCACCGAGCCGGACTTCGAGCCGGTCATGCGGGCTGTCGAGCGCGAGCATCACCGTCCGGTTGCCGAATTGGTCGATCTCCGGCCATCGCTCCGACGGGGCCGGTTCCACCACCATGCTCGCTTCCAGCACCTCCTGCCGGGCATCGTTCTCGGGATCGATGCGCAGCACATGCTTGGCGAAGGGCACGCGCGAGCCGTAGCGATAGTTGATCGCGACGCGAACGTCGTACAGGGTGGAAGCGTCAATCCGGGAGCCTTCGCCCTCACGGGCTCCGGCATGAGCACCTTCGGGCGGCCGGGCGGTGCTCATGAGGCTGTCCGGTCCAGGTCCAGCTCGAGGTTCTGGCCGGGGCCCGGATCGGCGAAGAACGAGTCGCCGGCACGCGCCGCCATGGCGTGGAGCGTCGCCGTGGTTTCCTCGAGGAACGCATCGTCGACGGCGCTCGCCCGGCTTTGCGCGAAGCGCGCCTGCAGGCGCCCGGCCTGCGCCTCGAGCTCGTCCGGCATGTCGCCACCCGTGCGGACCGTGAGCGCGGCGGCGTGCTCGCGGATACGGCCGATCTGGAACGCGACCGAGCGCGGGTTGCCGGGATCGAGCACGGCCAGATCGAGCACCGTCGCCCGCGAAGCCTGGATGGAGTAGCGCTGGCGATAGGTTATCGAGCTGTCGATCAGCTCGAGCAGGACGTCGCAGCCCAGGGGCACCATGGCGCTCGCGGCGAAGCGCAGGGCGAAGCTCGTCGTCGCCGCGGCCCTCTCGATGCGCCGGCCGGTCTCGAGGAACAGCCATGCGCTCTGGCGGCTCATGTTCTCCTGCGCCAGGCCCGAGAAGGCCGATACGAGACGCAGCGACTGTCCGATCCGTTCGGCGAGCTCGGACTCGGTCGGCGCCGGTCCGTAGGGCGCGCGGACGAGCGCATCGAGATCGCGCAGCGCGCGCCAGCCGTCGGGCGAGAACCGATCCCGCACCCTTGCCGCGGCATTGAACGCCGGCCCGACGATGCGCGGCAGGTTCGCGCAGGCCATGCGGGCGACATCCATCGGCCCCGCGTCGGGATCGACGGCGTCGAGGACGTCGAGCTCGGCCAGGGCGGCGGCCAGCGCCCCCTGGACCGGCGCGGCCTGGTCGGGCTCTTCGGTCATCCTGCCGATGTAGGCGCGCAGGAGCCTCAGGGCGGCATCGATACGCTCGACATAGCGACCGAGCCAGAAGAAGTTGTCGCCCGCCCGTGACGGCAAGGCTCCGGTGTGGCGCCGGACGACGGCGCCATCGTCGCCCGGCAGGAGGCTCTTCGAGTCCACCCGCCCGTCCGCGATGACCCAGACGTCGGCCGACCGGCCGCCCGCCAGCAGCGAGATCGCGCGCGGGTCCTCGCCCGGCGAGACCCGGCAGAACGCACCCGGCATCACCTTCCAGCCATGCCGGGTCCGGGCGACGAACACTCGCAGCAGGAATGGCCGTGGCTGCAGGCACTTGCCATCCCAGACCGGCATCGTCGACAGCTTCAGCATCTCCTGTCCCACGAAGTCGATCCCCCGGCGCCCGATGGCGGCGAGAAGCCGGGCCCGGGCCGGCGCATCGAGCTCGGCCGTCGCCACGGGCGCATCCGGCAGGCCTTCCTCGGACACGGCGGTCTCGTAGGCGGGTGCGATCACGAGCCGGTCGAACTCGTCGAGCACGAAGCGCCGCCCGGCCGCCTCGCCACACCACCAGCTCGCGATGCCCGGAAGGGCCAGCGGACGTCCGAGCAGGCGTTCGGCAATCCGCGGCATGAAGGCGAGCAGGACCCGCGATTGCGCGAACCCCGCCCCGAGCGAGTTGGCGATCCTGAGATTGCCGGCGCGAATCGCCCTGACCAGCCCCGGCACACCGATCTGCGAAGCCGAGTCGAGGACGAGCGGATCGGCGGCCGATGCATCGAGTCGGCGCCAGAGGACATCGATCGCCTGCAGGCCCTTCACCGTCCGGACGTAGGCCATGGCGTCGCGTACCGTCAGGTCGCCCCCTTCGACCAGGAGCAGGCCGAGGTAGCGGGCGAGATAGGCATGCTCGAAATAGGCCTGGTTCAGGATTCCCGGCGTCAGCAGGCCGACCCGCGCGGACGAGCCGCCGCCGAGCCCGGCGAGCGCGGCGCGGAACAGGTCGAAGAAGTTGGCCAGCCGGTGGACCCGCATCCCGCGAAAGATCGTGGGCAAGGCATGCTCGATCGCCATCCGGTTCTGCAGCGCATAGGCGGAGCCCCAGGGCGCATCGGCACGGTCCTCGAGAACCCGCCACTGTCCATCCGGGCCCCGGCCGAGATCGGCCGCGTAGAACATCAGGTGCGTCCGGCTTCGATCGGGGTCGACCATCGGCCGCAGGAAGTCGGGGCTTCCCGCGACCACCGCGGCCGGCAGCACACCCTCGCGCACCAGGGACTGCGGACCATGGATGTCCCTCAGGATGGCTTCGAGCACCTCGGCCCGCTCGACCAGGCCCGCGCTCAGCTTCGCCCATTGTCCCGGCGCCATCAGCAAGGGCATGTGGGCAAGCGGCCACGGACGCTCCGCGCGATCGGCTTCTTCATAGGCCCGATAGAACACGCCGGCTTCGTGCATGTACCGATCGGCCCCCGCGAACCGACGCTCGATCTCGCCGGGCCCGAGGGCGCCGAGCATCCCGAGGAAGCGCTGCCAATGCGGCAAGGGTCGACCATCGGGCCCGAGCATCTCGTCCGGGACGCCGGGCAGCGGCCGGTAAGCCTCGACGAGAGCATCGAAGTCCACACCGGGGGCGTGCTGCGTGACGGGCATCCAGGGTTCCGTGAATCGGCCGGGGCTCATGTTACACAGAACCCGCGACCGGCCGGCGGCCTGTTCGCGGCGCAATATCGACAACCCTTCGGGCCGTCACCGGACACGGGACGATTCGCCGTCTCCATCCGGGCGAAATCCCCGGCTCCGTTCGCCGAACGTTCCATTCCGGCCGCGACCGCGAGCCGCCCCCTCGGAATACCACAGGACATCGGCCGTTCGGCCGACTTTACGCGGGCGCTCCGCTGCCATAGCGTGATCGTCCACTCGTAACAACAAGAAACAAGAACAAGGAGGACGCTTCCATGTTGGATACCCCGACCAAGGTATCGACGAACCGGCCAGACGGTCCGCAGTTCCTGCTCGTCGATGATCATCCCATCCTGCGCGATGCGATCAGCCAGACCCTGTCCGACCTGCTTCCCGGCAGCCGCACCGACCTCGCCACATCCATCCAGGAATCGAAGCACCGGCTCGCCACGGGCCGCCGCTACGACTACGTCCTGCTCGACCTCCAGCTGCCCGATTCGGCGGGCTTCGACAGCCTCACCCGGATGCGCGCGGTCGTGCCCGATACGCCGATCATCGTGGTCTCGGGCGAATCCAGCCGAGATGTCATCGTCCGCTGCCTCGAGATGGGCGTGCTCGGCTACATCCCGAAATCCCTGCAGGCCGACGTGGTGCGCCACGCCCTTCGCCTTGCCATCTCGGGCGAGGTGTACGTGCCTCGCGAAGCGCTCGTCGCGACGGGCGCCGAACGCCACCCGAGACCGCCCGCCCTCGATCCGCGCAATCCGCGTGCCCTCGGGCTCACCGCACGGCAGGTCGACGTCCTTCGCCTCATGATGCAGGGCTTGCCGAACAAGCTCATCTGCCGGGAGCTCCAGCTCGCCGAAGGCACGGTGAAGGTGCATGTCAGCGCGGTCCTGCGCGCGCTTGCGGTTACCAGCCGAACCCAGGCGGTGATCACCGCCCGCGACGTCGGAGTCGAGTTCGATCACTGAAAGCTCGTGTCGGCCCCGGAAAAGGCCAGGGTTTCGGGCGAGGTGCAGGAAAACACCCGCCCGGGCGAGCTGCCCCGCCCTCCGGGACCGCGAGCTTCCCGGCCGAGGACTCCGGTCGAGGAAGCGCGGCCGATGGTACGCTTGGTCGCCGCCCGCCGATGGGCCCGACCATCGGACGCAACGACATCCGCCGCGAGGTACCCGACATGGAATCCAGGAATCCCGCCGACAGCCCTCGGCTCGAGTGCTTCTTCGACTGCTCCAGCCCCTGGACGTATCTCGGCTTCCACAACCTGCCGGCTGTTGCCGCCCGCGCGGGCGTCACCGTGCGCTGGCGCCCCTTCCTGGTCGGCGGAGTCTTCAACACCATCAATCCCACCGTGTATGCGTCTCGCGAACGGCCGGTCCCCGCCAAGCAGGCCTACATGCTGAAGAACCTCCGTGACTGGGCGGCGCTCGCCGGCGTCGAGATCCGCTTTCCCCCGACGGTGTTCCCGGTCAACAGCGTCCGGGTCATGCGCGCCTGTGTCGCCCTCCAGGACGATCCGGCGATGCCGCGCCTTGCGCGGGCCGCGTTCGAGGCCTACTTCGGTTCCGACGTCGATATCTCCACCGAGGCAGCCTTTCGCGACATCTGCGAAGTCGCGGGGCTCGATCCCGACGAGATGCTCGCGCGGGCCGACAGCGAACAGGCGCGGGCCGGGCTGCGGGAGAACACCGACGAGCTGATCCGTCGCGGCGGCTTCGGCTCCCCGACGATGTTCGTCGATGGCGGCGACATGTATTTCGGCAACGACGCCCTGCCGCTCGTCGAGGCAGCGCTGGCGCGCGCCGGCAGCTCGAAGTGAGCGCGACCGGGCCGCTCGTACGTCAGGCGACGAACGATTCCGGGAACGCCTGGATTCTCGGCACGACGTTCTTCCTGTTCTCGGCCCTGTGCTGGGGCATGAACGTGCCGATGATGACCCGTCTGTTCGCGACCTGGGATCCCTACTTCCTGTCACCGCTGCGGGTCCTGATCGCGAGCATGGCGCTTGCGCTGCTGGTCGTCCTCACCGGCGGCGTCCGCGAGCTCGCCTGGTCGATCCGGCCAGGCCGGGCCTTCCTGCTCGCCTTGCCGTTGGCGGTCTTTTTCTTCTTCTACGCGCTCGGGCTCCAGTTCTCGAACCCGATCACCGCGGCCGCGATCATGGCCGGCTCCCCGGTCTATGCCGCGCTGACCCTGCGCCTGCTGACCGGCGCACGGCTCGAGCGCGGCTTCGTGCCGGCCGCGGCCCTGACCGGCATCGGCGCCTGGATCGCCGTCCAGGGGCGCCCGGCGCTGGCCGGCGCATCCTTCGGCGTCGGCGGCGGAGAGCTGCTGATGCTGCTCGCGCTCATCGCCTGGAACATCTACTCGATCGGCGCCCAACGCTGGTTTCCGCCCGACACCAGCCAGTTGCGCCGCACCTATGTGGTCACCCTCGCCGCCCTGCCCTGGCTGCTCGTCGCCTGGCTGTGCGCCTGGGGATCCGGTATCGCCGGCGCGCCGAGGCTCGATCCGGGCGCCGAAGCAATCATCCTGCTGCTGGTCACCGCCGTTTTCGCCACCGGGCTGGCCAGCTATACCTGGAACCTGGGCGTCGAACGGGCCGGCCTCGCGGCCGGCTCCCTCTGGCAGAACATGGTGCCGATCTTCGCCGTCCTCGTCTCGATGCTCTACGGCATCTTCCCCACGATCCAGCAGGTGATCGGCGGCGCGATCGTCCTCTGCGGCGTGCTCTACATGCAGTGGCGGCGCATCAGGCAGGGGATGTGAGGATTCCCTCGAAGACCGGCTTGAGATAAAGGTCGAGAAGCCGGTCCGGCGGAGCGCCCGGCACCCAGTGGTGCAGCTCCGCCATCGCGTTGACGCTGCCGCTGACCAGCTGCGCGGCGATGCCCGGATCGAGCGGCCGGATGGAGCCATCGATCATCCCGACGACGATCATGTCGGCGATCCGCTCGGTGAGCTGGAACATCCGGCGATAGGCATCGGCCCTGCCGTCGGAGGCCGGCAGCGCGCCCAGTGCGCCGACGCGCAGTAGCGGACCGAGGGAAGAGATCTGCAATTGCCCGAGCGAGCGCGACATCGCGCAGACCTGGTCCCATCCGTGCAGGGGCAAGGCCTGAGCCTCGGCTGCGGCGCGCCGAATCGCCGACAGCGTGCGTTCGAAGCACGCGAGGATCAGATCGTCCTTGTGCTCGATATGATGATAGAAGGAACCCTTGGTGACGTTGAGGCGGGCCGAGATCCGGTTGACCGAAGCGCCGCGATAGCCCTTCTCGTTCAGCAGTCCGGTCGCCGCCCGCAGAAACCTGTCGTTCGGGGTATCGGTTGCGTCGACCAGGATCCATCCCTGTTCGGGTCCCCGGGCTCGCCAGGCCGATTCCGGAGATCCGAGACCATCGACGATCAGGTCGGCCAGACGTGCACCGATCCGGGTGTACTGGTCGGGCTCGACCCGCTTGATCCATGCCCGCATGAAGAGCGCTGCCGACAGGAGCATGTGGGTTCGGGCGTTGAGGTCGGCCCGGGTGAGCCCTGCGGTCTCCGGCCCGACCAGCAGTGCCCGTACCGCGCGGAACACGTCGACATAGACTCGATGGACCTCGACTCCCGTCCGTCCTCCAAGCGTGCGCAACTCGCTGAACACGACCAGTGGCGGACGGTCGCCGGTCGCGATGTCGGCCAGCAGCGCGGCCTGACCGACCAGGTAGGCCTCCACTCGTCCAGCTACCGTTGGATGGATGGCGGCGTCGCGGATCTCCTCGAGCTGCGCCACGATCGACCGATGGAAGCAGGCCGAGACGAGATCCTCCTTGCGGCGGTAGTAGTAGGTCACGCTGTTGGTGGCAAGGCCGACCCGATCCGCGATGCCGGCGAGCGTGCCGCCACCGATGCCCAGTTCGTTGAAGACCAGCGCCGCAGCCGCGAGGATGTCCTGACGCTTGCGCAGGTAGCGACTGGTCGGGCCCTCATCGTGCTGGATCGCGGCCCCGGCTGATCCTGGACTTCGGGACTCCTGCCTCGGGGTCGGCGCTCTCATGATCGATTCACGCTTCGGATGTAAGGGAGATCGAGATCGCGAAGGTACCTCAACCCGGCGCCGGATGGAGATGACATGCCACAGACCGGGTATCGTCGAGCGCCACCAGGGCCGGGTCGGCCTCGCGGCAGATAGGCATGACGGCCGGGCACCGGGTATGGAAACGGCATCCCGACGGTGGGTTCAGGGCACTGGGCACCTCGCCGCTCACCACCATGCGCGGACGCTCCGCTTCGGCCACCGGATCGGCGACCGGAATCGCCGACAGCAACGCCTGGGTGTAGGGATGCAGCGGCTCCCGGTAGAGGTCGTCCCGGCCGGCGATCTCGACGATCCGCCCGAGGTACATCACCGCGATCCGGTCGCTGATGTGGCGCACCACCGCCAGATCGTGCGCTACGAAGACATAGCTGAGCCCCAGTCGCTGCTGCAGGTCCATCAGCAGGTTGACCACCTGGGCCTGGATCGAGACATCGAGCGCCGACACCGGTTCGTCGCAGATGAGCAGGTTCGGCTCGAGCGCCAGGGAGCGCGCGATCCCGATGCGCTGGCGCTGCCCCCCGGAGAACTCGTGGGGATAACGGTCCGCCATGTACGGCAGCAGCCCCACGGTCGCAAGCATGCGATCGATCCGTTCGCGCATCTCGGCTTCGCTACCCGCCAGGCCATGCACCTCCAGCGGTTCGGCGATGATGTCGCGCACCTTCATGCGCGGATTGAGCGAACCGTAGGGATCCTGGTAGACCATCTGCACATGCCGGCGGAAGCCGCGCAACTGCCGCCGGTCATGATGCGTGACGTCCTCGCCCTCGTAGATGATCCGCCCACGGGTCACGTCGAGCATGCGCAGGATCGCAAGGCCGGTAGTGGACTTGCCGCAGCCGCTCTCTCCCACCAGGCCGAGCGTTTCGCCGCGGCGCAGGGTGAAGCTGACGCCGTCGACCGCCTTGACGGCACCGACCTGGCGCCGGATGAAAGTGCCGCTCAGCACCGGGAAGTGTATCGCGAGGTCCTCGACCCGAAGGATGTCGTCGGGCCGGCCGCCCGCAACCACGGCGGGCTGGCCGGGCGCTGCATCCATGGTCCCGGAAGGCATTTCAGTTGCTGACATCGGCGAAACAGGCCTTGAAGTGGTCCGGGCCCACCGGCTCGAGGATGGGGCGATCCCGTCGGCAGCGATCGAATGCGAGCGCACAGCGCGGCACGAACGAGCAGCCATCCGGAAGCGTCGACAGATCCGGCGGCTGGCCCTCGATCGGCACGAGCCGCTGGCTGGTGTCACTGTCGAGTCGCGGCACCGAGGCCATCAGCCCACGGGTATAGGGGTGCGACGGGCGGCCATAGAGCTCCCGGGCCGGCGCGCTCTCGACGATGCGCCCGGCATACATCACCGCCACCTTGTCGGCATAGCGCGCCACCACGCCGAGATCATGGGTGATCAGGATGAGCGAAGCGCCGGTCTCGCGGGTGAGCTCCTTCAGGATGTCGAGGACCTGCGCCTGCACCGTGACGTCGAGCGCGGTGGTGGGTTCGTCGGCGATGATGAGGCGTGGCCTGCAAGCGAGCGCCATGGCGATCATCACGCGCTGGCGCATGCCCCCCGAGAACTGGTGCGGATAATGCGAAAGACGCCTGCGGGCATCCGGGATGCGTACCCGGGCCAGGAGCTCGGCCGCCATCTCCTCGGCCTGCTTCCACGGAACCTGGTGATGCTGGTTGATCGGCTCGGCCACCTGCCGGCCGATCGTGATGCCCGGGTTGAGCGACGACATCGGCTCCTGGAAGATCATCGCGATCCGGTTGCCCCGGATCGCGCGGATCCCGCTGTCGGTCAGGCGAAGCAGATCCTGCCCGTCGAACAGGATCTCGCCGCTCGCGATCTCCCCCGGCGGGTTCGGGATCAGGCGCAGGATCGACAGCGCCGTCACGCTCTTGCCCGAACCGGATTCCCCGACGATCGCCAGGGTCTCGCCACCGGCGAGGTCGAAGGAAACCCGGTCCACCGCGGTGACCACTCCGCGATCGGTGCGGAAACGCGTGGTGAGATCCCGCACCTGCAAGAGCGGAGTGGTCATGCGCTCAGAACCCCATCTTCTTCTTGAGTTCCTGGTCGATCCAGATACGGGCGTAGATCGGACCCGGACGGACCGCCCCGGCGCGCAGCTCGCCGCCGTAGTTCTTCACCCACGGCCACCAGGCGGTGTACTGGTAGCGCGTCGGCAGCCAGATGTAGGGTGCGGCATCGACGATCTCGCGCGTCATCTGCCTGATCATCTCCTGGCGCTTGCCCTCGTCACGCTCCTCGTAGAACGCCTGAATACGCTTGTCGTACTCGGGATCGGCCCACATCGACGGATTCCAGGTCTGCTTCGTCATGAAGCTCTTGCGGATCGTCGTGGTCGGGTTGGTATGCCCGTTGTCCATGAAATACCCGGCCGTATGGGTCTTGGTGGTCATGGCCGACAGGAACGCGGCGTACTCCATCGGCTGGATCTCGACCTTCACCCCCACCTGCTCGAGGTAGGCGGCTACCAGCGGCAGCAGCTCCATGTGATCCGGGTTACAGGCGCAGACCTGGGTCTTGAAGCTGAAGCCCTTCGGATAACCGGCTTCGGCGAGCAGCTTCTTCGCTTTCTCGGGATCGTAGGTGAAGAGCTCCTTCACGGAGTCGGGCATCGCCTCGAGCGGCTCGAAGTAGCCGACGTAGTCGATATGCTGCGGATAGGCGAAGAGCTCGGCATTGCCGCCATAGAAGCTCTCGACGATCTCCTGCTTGTTGACCGCGTAGTTCAGCGCGCGGCGCACCCGGATGTCGTCGAACGGCTTGGTGTCGACCCGCATCGAGAGGAAGGTGCCGACCGTCGCGAGCCAGCGCGACCACTGCAGTTGGGGCGCGCTCTTCTTCAGCTCGTCGACCGCGCTCCAGCGCACCCATTCCAGCATGTCGATCTGGCCGGAACGCAACGCCGCATGCTGGGTCGATTCATCCTTGATCGTGCGGGTGACCAGCCGGTCGACGAAGGGCAGCTTGTATTCGGCCCCATCGATGCTCACCTTGTCCCAGTAGCCGGGGTTCTTGTCGTAGGTGACCGAATTGCCCTGCATGAAGTTGGTCACCATGAACGGACCCGTGCCGTTCACGTTGCGCCAGTTGGCGGGGCCGGCATCCACGACTTCCTTCGGGAAGACCGCCGAGTAGTAACCCCAGCCGAAACGGTAATCCCACTCGGAGAAGAAGTGCTTGAAGGTGAACACGACCGTATGCTTGTCGGTCGCCTCGACCTTCTCGATATGGTCGAAGTAGGTCGGGATCCTCTTCGGGCTGGTATCGAGCCGGGTGTAGCTGAACACCACATCATCGGCCACCAGCTCGCGGGCCTCCATCACCCCGGTCTTTGCCGGGAACATGATGCCCTTGCGCAACTTGATCTCGATGCGCAAGGGGTTTTCCTTCCACTCCCAGCTCTCGGCCAGCTCGCCACGGATCGCATCCGAAGGCAGCCAGGCATCGGCGAAGAACGAATGCTTGCCGCCGAGGCGCTTCGCCTTCGTCAGGTCCGCCGCGAAGAGCTGCTCGTAGACCTGGCCGGAGTCCTGGTTGATCTTCCAGTTCCAGTCGGTCGGATCCCAGGTCAGCACGCTCAGGGTCGGATTGACCGTGGTGGTGGTCAGGGTGCCGCCGTACTGGGGTTTTTCCTGGGCCATCGCCGGCAAGGCGGTAGCCAGCGCCAGTGCCAGGGCACCGGCCGCGCCAAGGGCGCTGTTCGATGTTCGCTTCGCCATGTGTTGCGTCTCCTCGTATCGACTGGAAGCTGAAAAAGCGGGACGGGTTTCAGCGCGACCCGCGCATGCGCGGGTCGAGAAGATCGCGCAGGGCATCGCCGAATACGTTGGTAGCGTAGACGACGATGGTCAGGGCCAGCCCGGGAACGATCACGAGCCAGGGCCCCTGGAACATGTAGGTACGGCTGCTGCCCGAGAGCATGCCGCCCCAGGTGGGCTCCGGCGGGGGCACTCCGAGGCCGAGGAAGGCGAGCCCGGATTCCGCCAGGATGACCGCCCCGACCCGGGTGGTGAACAGCACGATGATCGGCGGCATCACATTGGGCAGGATGTGCCGCCAGAGGATGCGCCAGGTGGACGCCCCGATCGATTGCGCGGCATGCACATACATGTTCTCGCGCACCGACATCACGGCGCTGCGGATGATCCGTGAGCCGGCGATTCCCAGCAGCAGGCCGAGCGTGCCGATGATCTGCGGCATGCCGGGGCCGAGCACCGAAACGACCACGATCAGGATCACGAGATCGGGAAAGCTCATCCAGGCATCGACCATGCGCTGGGTGGTCATGTCGGTCCGCCCGCCAGCGTAGCCGCTGATGATGCCGATGATCACCGAGATGACCGTGGCCAGGGCCGCCGCCGACAGGCCGATGATCACCGACAGCTGCGCGCCGTATAGCGTTCGCGAGAACATGTCGCGACCGAGATGATCGGTGCCGAACGGATACTGCCAGGACGGCGGCTTGAGCCGGTTCAGCGGACTGATCTGGTTCATGCCGTATGGCGCGAGCAGATCGGCGAATACGCCACAGAACAGGAAGACGATGAACACCACGGCGCCGAAGGCGCCCAGGGGTTTTTCCCGGAACAGACGTCGCACGAAGGCAAGAAAGGCATTGGGCCGGCGTGCCGGGAGCGCATTCGAGGGAACGGCGGCCATCAGTTCGTCCTCACCTTGGGATCGAGCAGGCCGTAGCTCAGATCGACCACCAGGTTGATCAGCATCACGGCGATCCCGACCACGAGGAACACTCCGGTGACGATCGGATAGTCACGCTGGTTGACGGCATCGAGCAGCAGCAGTCCCATGCCGGGGATCACGAAGATCTGCTCCATGATGATCGCGCCGCCGATCAGCAGCGGCGCCTGCAGGCCGATGAGGGTCACCACCGGAATCAGCGCATTGCGCAGCGCATGCCGGACCACCACCAGCGGCTCGCCGAGCCCCTTGGCCCAGGCGGTGCGGATGTAGTCCTGGCGCAGCACCTCGAGCATCATCGTGCGCGTCATCCGCATCGTGACCGCCGAGAGCGAGGTGCCGAGGATGATTGCCGGCAGGATCATCTGCTTGAGATTGCGCACCGGGTCGACCGAGAACGGGGTGTAGCTCACATCCGGCGCCCAGCCCCACCAGATCGACGGCAGCACCATCGCCATGGTGCCCAGCCAGAAGCTCGGCACCGCCAGCATGAGGATCGAGAACGAGCGGGTGACGTAGTCGCCGGCGGTGTCCTGGCGGATCGCAGAGTAGACCCCGATCGGAATCGCCACCAGCAGCCCGACGATCAGCGCGAGGAAGCCCAGCTCGAAGGTGACCGGCAGACGCTCGAACAGCAGATCGCGTACCGGCGTGCCCTGCCAGAGCGAGTTGCCGAAATCGGCATTGAGCAGGATGGCGCTCGCCCAGTCGAAATACTGCGTGAGCATCGGCTTGTCGAGGCCGAGGGCGACGACGAGCTGATCGCGCGAGAGCTGGTCGGCGCCGACGTCGTTCTGGCTCAGCATGAGGTCGATGACGTTGCCCGGGATCAGGCGAATGCTCGCGAACACGATCAGGCTCGCGAAGAACATCGTGGGCAGCAGAGCCAGCAGCCGGCGAGCAATGTAGGCGTTCATCGCGGACCCTCGGCGCTGACATCGGCAAGGTCGCCCAAGCCCCGTCCGGGTCTGGCGGGCGAGCATACCCATTGTTCTATTTCGATTCGCCGCGCCTGCATGAATCCGCCGTCTCCTTTCGGGCCCGAGTGCGAATTCATGGTTCGCGGCTCCGACTACCGGCGAGAATATCACCCCGCGAACTCAGGTCAAGAGATTTCGAAGCGACCGGCTCTCGAGATTCCCGTACTGCGGCGCAACATACCGGATTTTCCAAAACGAGCCTCGTTCAGGACGATCGCATGCCCGCGCTCGCTCCCTTCTGCTATCTTGCGGGACATCATCCGGCGCCATGACCGGAGCCCCCGGAGACATGCCCCATGCAGCAACGAGCCCTGGTCAACTTCGACGGCACGCCTTTTCCGTTTCGCTCGATGGAGGAAGTGACGGCCATGCTGACGGGTCCCGGCGCCCCGTTCGAGATGACCGAGGTGGAAGTCCGCGGCCGGCGCCTGCGTGCCTGGGCCAACGGCCCCGCGACCCTGCGCGACGTATTCGCGGCTGGGCGCGCCCATGGCGCGAGGACCTTCCTCGTCCATGAGGGCGAACGCGCCGGCTTCGAAGCCTTCGGCCGCGCCACCCTGGCGCTTGCCGCCGAGCTGCGGGCCTGCGGCGTCGGCAAGGGAGACCGGGTCGCGATCGCAATGCGCAACGTCCCGGAGTTTCCCGTGGCCTTCTTCGCGAGCGTCATCATCGGCGCGATCGCCACCCCTCTCAATGCCTGGTGGACCGGCCTCGAGCTCGAATACGCCCTGGTGGACTCCGGCGCAAAGGTGGCGATCGTCGACGCCGAGCGCCTCGAGCGGATCCTTCCGCGGTTGCCGGCCTGCACCGCGCTCGAGCGGATCTACGTCTGTCGCGGCGATGCGGCGTCCACCGAGCCTCTCGCGAGGGTGCTCGAGGACGTGATCGGCCAACCGTCGGAGTGGCATCGCCTGCCGGCGGGGGAGATGCCGGACGTGCCGCTCGAACCTGACGACGATGCGACGATCTTCTATACCTCGGGCACGACGGGCAAGCCAAAGGGCGCCGTCGGCACTCATCGCAATTCGGTCTGCACCACGCTGTCGGCCGGCTACGGAGTGGCGCGCGCACTGCTGCGCCGGGGCGAGCCGCTACCCGATCCGGCGACACGCCCGCAGCGCTCCAGCCTGCTCTCGATTCCGTACTTCCACACCACCGGCTGCCAGGCCGTCCTGTGCGCGGCGCTCTATGGCGGCAACAAGCTGGTGACGATGCGGCGCTGGGATGTCGAACAGGCAATGGCGCTGATCGAAGCCGAGCGCATCACGGCCGCCGGCGGCGTACCGACGATCGCCTGGCAGATCATCGAGCACCCGCGCCGGACCGAATACGACCTGTCGAGCATCGAGAGCATTTCCTATGGCGGCGCGCCGGCCGCCTCCGAACTGGTGCGACGGATCAAGGCGGCATTTCCGAAGACCACTCCGGGCACCGGCTGGGGCATGACCGAGACCTCCGCGACCTTCACCTCGACCAGCGCCGAGGACTACGAGCTTCGCCCGGACAGCTGCGGCATTCCGCTGCCGGTATGCGACATCCGGATCGCCGACGATTTCGGGCAGGCGCTGCCGGTGGGCGAGATCGGCGAGGTGCTCGCCCGCGGGCCGAACGTGGTCCGCGGCTACTGGAACAAGCCCCGGGAGACGGCCGATACCTTCGTCGATGGCTGGGTGCGTACCGGAGACCTGGGGCGGGTCGACGAGGAAGGCAATCTCTACATCGTCGACCGCAAGAAGGACATGCTGATCCGCGGCGGAGAGAACATCTATTGCGCCGAAGTCGAGGCGGCGCTCTACGATCATCCGGCGGTCATGGATGCCGCCGTGGTCGGGATCGAGCATCCGACGCTCGGCGAGGAGCCGGCTGCCGTGGTTGCCCTCACCGCCGGATCCGAGGTCACCGAGGCCGAACTGCAGGCATTCGTCGGAACCCGGATCGCGGCGTTCAAGGTCCCGGTACGCATCGCGATCGTGCCCGGGCTGCTGCCCCGCAATCCGAACGGCAAGCTGATGAAGCCCGCGATCAGGAAGATCCTCGCCGGATCCTAGTGTCGTGAATCAGAAGTTCGCCGACGAAATCCGCCGAGATGGGCGCCATGCTGCGTTGCAAATCCTCGCGATACCTCGGGTATCGCTCCGGCTTGCGCCTTGCCTGACACCCATCTCGACAGATTTCTTTCTTCGCCAAACCTCTGACTCACGACACTAGGCGCTGCTGCCCATGGCCTGAACTTCAGGCGGCGGACCGATGCCCGAGATCGCATCGGTCAGCGCCCTCGCTAGCACCTCGGGCGCCACCGGCTTGTGGAGCACGGCGACCGGAAGCCGGGAGGCCTGCTGGACCTCGTCGGCATGCCCGGTCATGAGGACGACACCGAGGCCGGGATATTCGGTGATCGCCCGACCCGCGAGGCCGAGGCCGTTGAGCCGGCCGGGCATGACGATGTCCGAGAGCATCGCGTCGAAGTCCCCGGCGCGAGTCGCCAGCACCGATTCCGCCTCCTCTGCGTTGCCGACGTGCTCGACGCGGCATTCGAGCGACTCGAGCAGCGGGATCGTCGCCTGGGCGACCGCATGGTTGTCCTCGACGAGCAGGACCCGCAGGCCGCGCAGCGCCGGGATGCGGTGCTCGCGATCGGCCTGCGCCGGCCTGCCTTCGGTCGACGGGAAGTACATCCGCACCGTCGTGCCGGCGCCCTCGGCGCTCTCGACCGTGGCGGTGCCGCCGGACTGGACGCACAGCCCGTAGATCTGGCTCAGGCCGAGCCCCGTCCCCTTGCCGACCGCCTTGGTGGTGTAGAAGGGCTCGAACACGCGCCCGAGGTGTTCGGCGGAGATGCCGTGGCCCGAGTCCGAGAACGCCACCATGACCATGGCAGTGTCCACATCCGCGCACTCGCCGGGCGTCGCATTGCGTACCCGGATCTGGATCCGGCCACCTTCGGACATCGCATCGCGCGCGTTCACAGCGAGGTTGATGAAGGCGAGCTCCAGCTCGGACGGATCGGCCCGGATCGGAGCGGTGCCCTCGTCGATGCAGAACTGCACCGAAACCCGGCTGCCGGTGGTCGCCCTCACGAGCTGGAGCAGGCTGTCCTTGCGCTCGGCGAGATCGAGGACCTGGAGGCTGAGCGGCTGGCGGCGCGAGAACGCCAGCAGCCGGCGTGTCAGCTGGCCGCCGGCGGTCACCGAGCGTTCGATCGCATCGACCTGCGGCTGCCCCTCCAGCTCGGGCTTGAGCCGCTTGAGGATGTGCAGGCTGTTGCTGATGACCATCAGGAGGTTGTTGACGTCGTGCGCCACGCCGCCGGTCATGCGCCCTAGCGCCTCGAGCTTCTGCACGTCGCGCAGGGCGCTTTCGACCTGTACCCGGTGTTCCGCCTCGGCCTTCAGCTTCTGGACCGCAGAGATCTCGCGCCGGGTGCGTATCAGCGCGATCCAGGCCACCGCCATCAGGCCGAAGGACGTCGGAAACGTGAATGCCGCCAGCACGCCGACGTCGCGATACCAGCCGGCGAGGATGTTGGAGTGCTCGACACTGCAGGTTGCGTAGAGCGGATAGTCGCCGACCTTCTGGAAGGCGACCAGCTGACGGCCGCGCGAGGGGGTCGCCTCGAGGGTCAGGACGCCGCTCGCGCTCGAGGCGGCCATCGGGGCGAACAGCTCGCTGCTGTCGTCGATGCGGCTCGACGGTCCGGACGGCGAAGGCCATCTGGCCAGCACCCGGCCATCGTCGCGCAGCAGACTGAACCCGACACCTTCGGCCGGCACCGCCAGGGTGCTGTAGAAGTCGGTGAGGGATTCGGGGTAGATGGTGGCCGTCGCGATGCCCGCGAAGCGTCCGTCGGACAGCACGCGCGCCCTGCCGAGCGCGAGGGCATAGGCGTCCGGCAACTTCGGCGTCTTGTCCGGCCAGCCGATGAAGGTCTCGTGCGGATGGTTCCGCAACCATTCGAAGCTGGTCTGGTCAGCCACGCTCGCCTCCGGGGCCGCCGGATATTCGCGGCTGTGGACCAGCACCTGGCCGGTCTCGCTCCACAGGGCGACATGCTGGATCTGCGAACTGGAGCCGGTGATCCAGACGAACCGGTCGTGGATCGCCCGCTCGCGCTTGCGGATCTCCGCCGGGCTCAGGTCACCCGCGACCTCGAGCGTGCGCGCGAGCGCCGACTCGTTGATCTCGATCGCGCGCTGGACATACTCCTGGACCGCCCTGACCGAACGCACCGCCCGCTCGCTCGCGCTCGAGAAGGCCCGGTCGTAGCTGAACGCCGCGGCGATGGCAAAGAGCAACGCCGGCAGCAGCAGGGCCACCCAGATCGTCAGGCGCAGGGTCCGGGCGGTCGCGCCGTCGGCGAGCGAATCCACCATCGGCGCGGTGACGCCGCGACGATCGGCATAGCGTGCGGCGGCCACGGCGATGACCGTCGACATCGGCACGAACACGAGGGTCTGGATCCAGCTTGCCGATGCAGCGGGCGCCAGCCCGGGCATGAGGACCCACAGGGTCGCCGTCGTCATGGTCGCCAGCGCGGCGCCGGAACCGATCAGCAGCCCGACCAGCGCGACCGCGGGATAGCCGAACAGGTACGGCAGGGCGTCGTCGACGATGACGTGGTCGAACAGCCCGCGCAACGCCATCGCCGCCGCTCCGGCGACGACCGCGACGACCCAGCGAAGAATGTCGGCGGAACGACCTCGCTCGCGCACCGACACCGATTCATGATGTGCGACCAAGAGCACGGGCCCCGGGTTATGCGAGAGGCCCATCATAACGGACAGCGCAGGCTGCGAGCCGGGCCACGGCGGCCGGCACTTTACAACGCAGGGTCGCCTCTCTATACTTGCGGGCTTGCTTGGGGGTATAGCTCAGCTGGGAGAGCGCTTGCATGGCATGCAAGAGGTCAGCGGTTCGATCCCGCTTACCTCCACCAGCATCCTTTTTCGGGCCGACGGCGATGTCCGCGCCCGGATCGGGAGTTCACGTGGGTCCCGTTCGTCTAGAGGCCTAGGACACTACCCTTTCACGGTAGGTACAGGGGTTCGAATCCCCTACGGGACGCCAAGATAACCCCCGCGCAACGCGGGGCACGGACATCATGCCGCCGCGTCGTTCCCCGCACCCTCCATGCTCGACTGCCCCGCCTCTTCCAACGGACTCGCCCGATGACCGCGAAGCTCATTGACGGCGCCGCCCTGGCGCGCTCGATCCGGCAGCAATGCGCGGCACGCGCGAAGACCCTGACCGAGGCCGGTCGGCAGCCCGGCCTGGCGGTGGTCCTGGTCGGCGATTCCCCAGCGTCGGCGGTATACGTTCGTCACAAGATCAACGACTGCAAGGAAGCCGGGATCCGGTCGGTGCTCGATCACCTGCCGGCCGATACCACCGAGCAGGCCCTGCTCGCCCGCGTCCGCGAGCTGAACGAGGACCCCTCGATCGACGGCATCCTGGTGCAGCTGCCGCTGCCGAAGCAGATCTCCGAGCAGCGGGTCATCGCGACCATCGCCGCCCACAAGGACGTCGACGGCTTCCATGTTGCCAACGCGGGCGCCCTGATGACCGGCGCGACCGGCTTTCGGCCCTGCACGCCCTACGGCGTGATGAAGCTCCTCGAGTCCGCCGGCGTCCCGCTGGCCGGCGCGGAGGCCGTCGTGGTCGGGCGCAGCAACATCGTCGGCAAGCCGCAGGCCATGCTCCTCTTGCAGTCCGACGCCACCGTCACCATCTGCCACAGCAGGACCCGGAATCTCGCCGAGCACACCCGCCGGGCGGACGTGCTGGTCGCGGCGGTCGGCCGCGCGAAGATGATCACCGCCGACATGGTCAAGCCCGGCGCGACGATCATCGACGTGGGCATGAACCGCGACGAGAACGGCAAGCTCTGCGGCGACGTCGATTTCGAATCGGTCGCGGCGGTCGCCGGCGCGATCACCCCGGTCCCGGGCGGGGTCGGCCCCATGACCCGTGCCATGCTGCTGGTGAATACCCTGGAAGCCGCCGAACGCGCCAGCGCCGGCGGAACCTGACGGCCACGACGCCCGCCACCGGACGCCGCGGCCTGCTGAAACCGAACAGGCCAATATGACGACCGACAATCCGCTGCTCGACTTCTCCGCCCTCCCCGCCTTCGACCGGATCGAGCCCGCGCAGATCGCGCCGGCTCTCGACGTGCTGCTGGCCGAGGCGCGCGCGGCACTCGAACGGGTGGTCGATCCCGGAACACCGGCAAGCTGGGCGAACGTCGTCGTGCCCCTCGAGGACGCCACCGAGAAGCTCGGCCGGGCATGGGGCATCGTCGGGCATCTGAACTCGGTGGCCGACAGCGCGCCGCTGCGCGAGGCCTACAACGCGAACCTGCCCCGCGTGACCCAGTTCTGGACCGAGCTGTCGCAGGACACCCGGCTGTTCGCGCGCTACAAGGCCCTGCGTGACGGCGACGAGTTCGCCCGGCTGGATGCCGCGCAGCGCAAGATCCTCGAGAACGCCCTGCGCGACTTCCGGCTCGGCGGCGCCGAGCTCGTCTCGCCGGCGCGCGAGCGCTTCGCCGAGATCCAGGACCGCGCCGCCGCGCTCACCCAGAAGTTCTCCGAGAACGTGCTCGACGCCACCAACGCCTTCGAGCTGGTGCTCGAGTCGGCCGATGCGCTCGCCGGCCTGCCGGCCGACGCGATCGAGGCCGCAAGGGCGAGTGCCGAGCAGGCGGGCAAGGCGGGCTACCGGATCACGCTGCAGTTTCCCTCCTACCTCCCGGTGATGCAGTACGCGCTCGATCGCAGCCTGCGCGAAACCCTCTATCGCGCCTACGCCACCCGCGCCAGCGAGCATCCTTCGGCCCCCACCGATGCCGACGGGATCGCCCGGCTCGACAACGGACCGGTGATCGCCGAGATCCTCCGGCTGCGTCGCGAGGAAGCCGTGCTTCTCGGCTACCGGGATTTCGCCGAAGTATCCCTGGTGCCGAAGATGGCCGAATCGCCGACGCAGGTCGTCGATTTCCTGCGCGACCTCGCCCGCAGGGCCCGTCCCTTCGGCGAACGCGACCTCGTCGAGCTTGCCGCTTTCGCCCGCGAACGGCTCGGCATCGAGTCGCTCCAGCCCTGGGACATCGCCTTCGCCTCCGAGAAGCTCAAGGAAGAGCGCTATTCGTTCTCGGACCAGCAGGTGAAGCAGTACTTCCAGCTGCCCCGGGTGCTCGAAGGGCTCTTCGGGGTGGCGAGACGCCTGTTCGGTGTCGAGGTGATCGCCGACCAGGCCGCCACCTGGCATCCGGACGTGCGCTTCTATCGCGTCGAACGCGATGGCGCGCCGATCGGGCACTTCTACCTCGATCCCTACGCCCGCCCATCCAAGCGCCCGGGCGCCTGGATGGACGATGCCCGCGGCCGGCGCCGGCTGGCCGCGGCGCTGCAGACGCCGGTCGCCTATCTCGTCTGCAACTTCCAGCCGCCGGTCGGCGGCAGGTCGGCGCTACTCACGCACGACGACGCCACCACCCTGTTCCATGAATTCGGCCACGGCCTGCACCACCTGCTCACCCAGGTCGACGAGCTCGGCGTATCCGGCATCTCCGGCGTCGAATGGGATGCGGTCGAGCTGCCAAGCCAGTTCATGGAGAACTTCTGCTGGGAGTGGGACAACCTGCAGGCGATGACGGCCCACATCGACACCGGCGAACCGCTGCCGCGCGATCTCTTCGAACGGATGCTGGCGGCGAAGAACTTCCAGGCCGGCCTCGGGACCCTGCGGCAGATCGAGTTCTCCCTCTTCGACATGCTTCTGCACGCACGGGAAGTCACCGACGCCAAGGGCGTCCAGGCGGTGCTCGACGAGGTCCGCAAGGAAGTCGCCGTGGTGCCGGTACCCGCCTGGAACCGCTTCCAGAACAGCTTCTCGCACATCTTCGCCGGCGGCTACGCCGCCGGCTACTACAGCTACAAGTGGGCCGAAGTGCTGTCGGCGGATGCCTATGCCGCCTTCGAGGAAGCGGCGGCAGCCCCGGAACCCGAGCAGGCGATCACGCGGGCCGGACGCCGCTTCCTGGCCGAGGTCCTGGCGGTGGGCGGCAGTCGCCCCGCAATCGAGTCGTTCCGTGCCTTCCGGGGTCGCGACCCGAGCCTCGAGGCCCTGCTGCGCCACAGCGGCATGGTCGAGCAGGCCTGATCCCCGGCAAGCCCTAGAACACCAGGGATCCCGTGAGCAGGCCTGCGACGACCAGGATCAGCAGGATCGCAATGGCGATATAGAACAGGATCTTGGCGATGCCCGCGGCACCCGATGCGATACCGGTGAAGCCCAGCAATCCGGCGACGACCGAGATGACGAAGAAGATCAGTGCCCATTTCAGCATATGGCCTCCGGTTTTCGCGACGAGCTTGCCGCGCCTTTCGTCGCCGGCAAGCGGCATGCCTGCCCGACGATCCTGACCGCTCATCGTCGGATTCGCCGCGCTCGCCAGCCAGCCGTTCGGCCAGGCCTGCAGCAGAGGCCAGAATCGCGCGAGAGAAGCCATCAGCCGGAGTCATCGATGTCGAAAGGTCGCAGGATCGTCGGACTGGCCCTGGTGTCGCTGGCGGTCGCCGCCAGCGGCTCCGCGTTCGCCCAGTCGGCCTTCAAGTGGGTGGATGCCCAGGGGCGGACCCACTACGGCGACCGGCCTCCGCCGACCGGCGCCGTCGAGCTGTCGGTGGCCAGGGCCAACGCCGCCGAATCCTCTTCCGCCCTGCCCGGCGAGCTGGGCCGGGTCGCCCGCAGCTATCCCGTCGTCCTCTACGTCACCGACGACTGCAATCCCTGCGCGCTCGGCCGCAGGATGCTCGTCGACCGGGGCGTGCCCTATGTCGAGAAGAAGGTAAGCGCGCTCGAGGACGTCGAGGCGTTCAAGCGGCTCGGCTTCGCCGAGGTCGGCTTCCCGGCGATCAGCGTCGGGCGTGAACGCAGCACCGGCTTCGACAACCAGGCCTGGAGCCGCCTGCTCGATGCCGCCGGCTATCCGGCCGAATCGATGCTCCCGCCGGGATGGCGCGCGCCCGCTCCGGCCGCCCTCGCTCCGACCACCGTGCGTTCGGGTGAGCTCGCCGCCGACGCGGAGGATCCGTCGCGGATCCTGCAGGCGCCCAGAATGACCACCGGCGTTTCACGCGCGGCCGCAGTCTCGGGTGATACCGGCTTTCGCTTCTAGCCCGCGACGAACCTGAACGGCACCAGCGACTCCATGTCGCTGTCGGCCACCATGTCCCTGCCCGCCGGCGGAAAGGCGCGCTGCACACAGTCCGGCCGCGGGCAGACGCGACACCCCGGGCCGATCGGAACGACGCCGCGTGGGTCATCGATGTCGATCCCGTCGGCATAGACGAGCTCGCGGGCCTGCGACAGTTCGCAGCCGAGACCGATCGCGAAGACCTTGCGCGGCATCCGGTAGGCGCCGCCGCCCCGCCCGACGGTACGCGCGATCCCGAAGAACCGGGTGCCGTCCGGCATCTCGACGACCTGGGTGAGGATCCTGCCCGGCAGGGTGAACGCCTCGTGGACATGCCAGAGCGGACAGGCGCCGCCGTGACGGGCGAAGTGGAAATTGGTCGCGCTCTGGCGCTTGGAAATGTTGCCCGCCTGGTCGAGCCGCACGAAGTAGAACGGCACGCTTCGCTCGCCCGGACGCTGCAGGGTGGACAGGCGATGGCAGATCGTCTCGAAGCCGACCTGGAAACCGTGCTGGAGCTGCTCGACGTCGTAGCGCACCAGCCGCGCAGCCGCCAGGAATTCGGCGTAGGGCAGCAGGAGCGCACCCGCGAAATAGTGGGCGAGCGCCTGGCGGGCAAGCGCCAGGGTGGCGAGGTCGGTGAATCCCGCCTCCCGGATCTCGGCCTCGAGCACCTCACGATGCACCAGCAGCGCGTACTGGGTCGCGAGCTGGAAAGCCTGCTGCGCGTCGCTCAGCTGCGGGGCGATCATCAGGCGCCGGCGCGCGGGCTCGTGGCGGCGCAGCCAGGCGAAGCCCGGCTCGGCCACCATCACGTCGACACCGCAGTCCGCCTTCAGCGCCTCGACGATCGCACTCGCTCGTGCCCCCGGGCGCAACGCCCGGCGCTTCGCGAACTCCTCGCCGAGCCGGTCGAGCGCGTCGAGGTAGTTGTCGCGCCGGTTCAGGTGCTCGCGCACTTCCTCGTGCGGCAGGGGCACGGGCCGGCCGCGGGTGCGCCCGCCCTCGAGCTCGCCGTAGAGCCGGTCGACCGTCTGCGCATGGTCCTCCTGAAGCCGTTGGTGACGCTGGTAAAGGGTCAGGAAGGCCTCGGCAAGCTCGGGCGCCTGCTCCACCATCCGCGCCAGCGCCACCGGCGGCACCGGATCGACCCGCAAGGTCCGATCGTTGAGGGCGGCATCGAGCTCGGCGAGCCTATGGCGATCGCCCTCGTCCGAGAACTGAGCGATGTCGCCGCCGAACACGTCGGCAAGCTTGAGCAGGACCGCCGCGGTGACCGGGCGCTGGTTGTTCTCGATCTGGCTGACATAGCTGAGCGACAATGCGAGACGACCGGCGAGCGCGCCCTGGGTCCAGCCGCGGCGCTCGCGCAGCCGCCGCACCCGGGGCCCTACGAAGAGTTTGCGCGCCGTCGTCATTTCACAAGATTCGCAAAATAAGAAGAATACTTGCGAACAGATACGCAGGTTTTCTTATCCACATCCGTGACTTGCTGCGTCTTGTAAATGTAGTGTATAGATTCTGTGTGAATGTGCCGGCCCCGTCGAGCCCGCATGCCATGCCTACCAGGAGACTCCCATGACCGATTCCTCGCTGCCCGGCGTACCGGTGCTCATCAATGGCGAATTCCGCCAATCGCAGACCACCCGCTGGCGCGACCTCGTCAATCCGGCCACCCAGGAGAGAATCGCCAGGGTCCCGATGTGCACCACCGACGAAGTCGCCGCCGCCGTGGCCGCCGCGAAGGCCGCCTTCCCGGCCTGGCGCAAGACCCCGATCGGCACGCGCGCGCGCATCTTCCTCGCCTACCAGCAGCTCATCCGCGAGAACATCAAGGAGCTCGCCGCGATCCTCACCCGCGAGCAGGGCAAGACGCTCGCCGACGCCGAGGGCGATGTGTTCCGCGGCCTCGAGGTGGTCGAGCACGCCGCCGGCATCGGCAACCTGCAGCTGGGCGAAGTCGCCAACAACGTCGCCAACGGCGTCGATACCTACACCCTGCTCCAGCCGCTGGGCGTATGCGCCGGCATCACCCCCTTCAACTTCCCCGCGATGATCCCGCTGTGGATGTTCCCGATGGCGATCGCCTGCGGCAACACCTTCGTGCTCAAGCCGTCCGAGCAGGATCCGATGGTGACGATGCGCCTCGTCGAGCTCGCGATCCAGGCCGGCATCCCGAAGGGTGTCCTCAACGTCGTCCACGGCGACGCCGAGGCGGTCGACGCGATCTGCGACCATCCGGACGTCAAGGCGATCTCCTTCGTCGGCTCGACCCGCGTCGGCACCCACGTCTACGAGCGCGCCTCGCTCGCCGGCAAGCGGGTGCAGTGCATGATGGGCGCCAAGAACCACGCCATCGTCATGCCCGATGCGCACAAGGAACAGACCCTCGATGCGCTCGCCGGCGCCGCCTTCGGCGCGGCGGGCCAGCGCTGCATGGCGATATCGGTGACGGTGCTGGTCGGCGACGCGCAGAAGTGGATTCCGGACATCGTCGAGCGCGCCCGCAAGCTCAGGGTCGGCGCCGGCATCGACAATCTCGACCTCGGGCCGCTGATCTCCGGCGCGGCCCATGAGCGCGTCGTCTCCCTGATCGCCCAGGGCGCGCAGGAAGGCGCGAAGCTCGAGATCGACGGCCGCGACATCAAGGTGGCCGGCTACGAGAAAGGCAACTTCGTCGGCCCGACCGTGTTCTCGGGCGTCAAGCCCGGCATGACGGTCTACGACCAGGAGATCTTCGGCCCGGTGCTCTGCCTGGTGAACGCCGATTCCCTCGAGCAGGCGATCGAGATCATCAATGCCAACCCCAACGGCAACGGTACCGCGATCTTCACCCAGTCGGGCGCCGCGGCACGCCGCTTCCAGGAGGACATCGACGTCGGCCAGGTGGGCATCAACCTGCCGATTCCGGTGCCGGTGCCGATGTTCTCGTTCACCGGCTCGCGTGCCTCCAAGCTCGGCGATCTGGGCCCCTACGGCAAGCAGGTGGTGCTGTTCTACACCCAGACCAAGACCGTCATCGCCCGCTGGTTCGACGACGACGTCTCGAGCGGGGTCAACACCACCATCCGCCTGCAGTAGGGAAGCCCGGCGCCCATGGATTTCGAGCTCTCCGAGGACCAGCGCGCATTCCAGCAGGCGGCGCGCGACTTCGCCCGCGAAGTCTTCGCGCCCGATGCGGCGCGCTGGGATGCCGAATCGATCTTCCCGGTCGACGAGATCCGCCAGGCCGGCGAGCTCGGCTTCTGCGGCCTCTATTCTCCCGAAGCGCACGGCGGCCTCGGGCTGTCGCGGCTCGATGCCGCGATCGTGCTGGAGGAGCTCGCCGCTGCCTGCCCCTCGACCGCTGCCTTCATCTCCATCCACAACATGGCGACCTGGATGGTGACCACCTTCGGCGGCGACGAGCTCACCGCCGAATGGGGCCAGCGGCTCACTCGCGGCGAGGCCCTCGCCTCCTACTGCCTGACCGAACCTGGATCCGGGTCGGACGCCGCATCGCTGCGCACCACCGCCCGCGCCGAAGGCGCGGAGTGGATCATCGACGGCGGCAAGGCCTTCATCTCCGGCGCGGGGTCGACCGACCTGCTGGTGGCGATGGTCCGCACCGGCGGCCCGGGCTCTTCCGGCATCTCGGCGATCGCGATACCGGGCGATGCCGAGGGGATCCGCTACGGTCGCAAGGAAGACAAGATGGGCTGGAACAGCCAGCCCACCCGCCAGATCGCCTTCGACGGCGTCCGGGTGCCGGCGCGCAACCTGCTCGGTCGCGAGGGCGAAGGCTTCCGGATCGCGATGAAAGGGCTCGACGGCGGACGCATCAACATCGCGACCTGCTCGGTCGGGGCCGCGCAGGGAGCGCTCGAGGCGACCCAGCGCTATCTCAAGGAACGGCGCCAGTTCGGCCAGAGCCTGGCGGAATTCCAGGCGCTGCAGTTCCGGCTCGCCGACATGGCCACCGAGCTGGTCGCGGCGCGCCAGATGGTACGGCTCGCCGCCACCCGTCTCGATGCCGGCGCCCCGGACGCCAATACCTACTGCGCGATGGCCAAGCGCTTTGCCACCGACGTCGGCTTCGATGTCTGCAACCAGGCGCTGCAACTGCACGGCGGCTACGGCTACCTGCGCGACTATCCGCTGGAGCGGCTGCTGCGCGACGCCCGCGTCCACCAGATACTCGAAGGAACCAACGAGATCATGCGAGTCATCATCGCGCGCCGCATGCTGCAGGACGACGCGCTGGAGTCGGTGCGATGAGCGGGGAAACCCTCGACGGTGTGCGCATCGCCGAGATCGCGACCGCATCGGGTCATCGCTTCGGCCATGCCACGCTCGACGCGCCAGCCAGCCTGAACTCGCTCACGCTCGCGATGGTCGACCGGCTCGCCGCGCAGCTCGATGCCTGGATCGCCGATCCCGGCGTCGCAGGGATCCTGCTCGATGCCGTAGGGGAGAAGGCCTTCTGCGCCGGCGGCGACGTCATCGCGCTGTATCGATCGATCCGCTCAACCGCCCCCGGCGAAGTGCCGGTCGATGCGGCCACGTTCTTCGAGCGCGAGTACCGGCTCGACCATCGCATCCACACCTGCCCCAAGCCGGTCCTCTGCTGGGGCCACGGCATCGTGATGGGCGGCGGCATCGGGCTCTTCGCGGGCGCATCGCATCGGGTGGCCACGCCGAAGACCCGGCTCGCGATGCCGGAGATCACCATCGGCCTGTTCCCGGATGTCGGCGGCAGCTGGTTCCTCGGGCGCGCCCCGGGCCGTACCGGACGCTTCCTCGCGCTGACCGGCGCACCGATGAATGCCGCCGACGCCCGTTTCGCGGGTCTCGCGGATTTCGTTCTCGCGCATGAAGACAAGGCGGCGGTGATCGAGGCGATCGCCGCAAGCCACTGGCAGGGCTCGCGCGCATCCGACGACGCCCGCCTCGGTGCCCTGCTCGATGCGCGCAGCTGCCCGATGCCGGAATCGCCGCTGCGCACCCACTACGATCGCATCGACGCGCTCGTCGGCCACGACGGCCTCGCTCCGGCAATGCAGCGCATCGGCGCGCTCGCCGACGATCCCGATCGCTGGCTCGCGCAGGCGGGCGAAGCCGCCCGGCGCGGCTCGCCCAGCTCGGCGGCGCTGGCCTGGACGCTGCAGGACCTGGCGCGGTACCTTTCGCTTGCCGACGTATTCCGGCTCGAACATCAAGCGGCGGTCGGCTGCTGCGTCCACCACGACTTCGCCGAAGGCGTACGCGCCCTGCTCGTCGACAAGGACCGCAATCCGCGCTGGCAGCCGGCCACACTCGACCAGGTGGACGAAGCCTGGGTCGCCGCGCACCTGCGCCCCCGCTTCGACGGTCCGCATCCGCTGGCCGATCTCGCCTGAACGACACAACCCGATCACGGAGACACGACGATGTCCGATGCAGCTTCGACCCCGGTGGCCTTCATCGGCCTGGGCAACATGGGCGGCCCGATGGCGGCGAACCTGCGCCGCGCGGGCTTCCCGGTGCGCGGTTTCGACCTGAGCGAACCGGCCTGCAAGCAGGCCGCCGACCAGGGCGTGGACATCGCGGAGTCAGCCCGGGCGACGCTCGCCGGCGCGAAGGTGCTCGTCTCGATGCTGCCGGCCAGCCGCCATGTCGAATCCCTCTATCTCGGCGAGGACGGCGTGCTGGCCGCCATCGAGAAGGACACCCTGATCATCGACTGCAGCACGATCGCGCCGGCGAGCGCGCAGAAGGTCGCGGCAGCGGCGACAGCGCGTGGCCTCGCGATGCTCGATGCGCCCGTCTCGGGCGGCACCGCGGGGGCGGCCGCGGGCACCCTCACCTTCATCGTCGGCGGCGATTCGAAGGCGCTCGAGCGGGCTCGCCCGGTGCTCGAGGCGATGGGCAGGAACATCTTCCACATGGGGGATGCCGGCGCCGGCCAGGTCGCCAAGCTGTGCAACAACATGGCGCTGGGCGTCATCATGGCGGTCACCGGCGAAGCGATCGCGCTCGGCGCCGCGCACGGGCTCGACCCGAAGACGCTCTCGGCCATGATGGCGGTCAGCACCAGCCGCAGCTGGGCGACCGAAGTCTGCAATCCCTGGCCCGGCGTGATCGAGACCGCGCCGGCGTCGCGCGGCTACACCGGCGGCTTCGGCAACGACCTCATGCTCAAGGACCTCGGCCTCGCCGTCGAGGCCGCGATGGGCATCGGCGCCACCATCCCGCTCGGCGAACTGGCCCGCAACCTCTACGCGCTCAATCGAACCGCAGGACGCGGCGGGCTGGACTTCTCGAGCGTGGTGAAGCTGGTGGCGCCGGAAGGCTGAAGTCCTTGCAGATATACGTCGCAGCCGGCCGGAGCAACTCGACACCCCTCCGGGCGGAGATGGGTGATGCGGCGAGTCGCCGCGGATGACGTACAATGTACACGAATCCGTACGTCAACTGAAGACCCTCATGCAAGCCAAGCTCACGCTGCGGCTCGATGCGCAACTGATCGAACAGGCCAAGGAGCAGGCGCGCCGCCACAACAAATCGCTTTCGCAGCTCGTGGCCGACTACTTCGTACAGCTTGGCCAGGTGCCTGCCCAGTCGCCGCTGCCGCCCGTCGTTGCCTCGTTAAAGGGTGCACTGAAGGGCAGGAGCGGTGCGCAGGAAGGCACCGATGCCGACCTGCCTGACGAACAGGACTACCACGCATACCTCGCACGAAAGCATCGATGAATGTTCTTTTCGACACCAACGTCGTGCTCGACGTGCTGCTCGGCCGCGAACCCTTCGTGCACGACAGCGCCCAGACGATGGCACTGGTGGAGCGGGGCGAGGTGCGCGGCAGCCTCTGCGCCACCACCGTCACCACGCTGTTCTATCTGTGCCACCGCGCGCTGGATGTGCGCCAGGCTCGCATACATGTCGGCGCATTGCTGGACCTGTTCGACGTCGCTCCAGTCACGCGCGTGGTCCTGGCCGAGGCCCTGGAAGCGGCCTTCGCCGACTATGAAGATGCCGTGCTGCACGCAGCCGCCCGCCATGCCGGATGCCATGCGATCGTCACCCGTAACGTGCGCGACTTCGCCGCCGCCAGCCTGCCAATCTACGCACCCAGGGAATTGCTGCTGACCCGGCCGAACGCCTGATCGGGACCAGCAACAGTTCATGACACCGCGTGATCGGCCATGCCACCGATCATCCCGGCCAGCCGCCCGCCTACGACGCCGCCTCGCCAGGTGCCTGCTCAGGCACCGTAGCACAAGAGCACCAACTCACCATTCCTTTTCCTCTTCCTCGAAAGGCCAGGTCGAGCGCCACCACGCTTCACAGCGGCCCGAGCCGACACAGTCGGCGTCAGTGCTTTCCCTGCATTGCCCGATACGCGGCAATGCGTTCGCGCAGCCCCGGCCGCGCCGCGGAACGCACCAGACGGGCGAGGTCCTCGGCATCCCCTGCATCGGCGCGCGGCCGGCGGGCGGCATCGATAGCGGCATGGATGCCGCGCTGCGTCGCCAGGTCGAGCCGGCTCACGCGAGCGCGGAGCCGCGCCTGCTCCGCCTCCATGTCGTCCGCTCTGATCTGCCGGGTAGCGAAGCCGCTCGCACAGGCGCCGGCCGCATCGATCGCCTGCCCGCTCTCGATCCATTGCGCGGCGCATGCCGGGCCGACGAGCGCGGCGAGGCGCCTGGTGCCGAGCACCAGGCCGAAGGCGGCCCCCGGGAAGGCGAAGCCGGCGTCGCTCACGATCCAGCGCTCGGTGCAGGCGGCGAACAGGTCAGCTCCAGCACCCATGGTTCGCCCCTGGGCGAGCGCAAGTGTCGCAAAGGGCGCGCGGTAGACGGCCTGGAGCATCAACTCGACCCGGGTGAAGCGCGCCAGCAGGCTGTCGTCGGTTTCGTGATCGAGATCCGAAAGATCGAATCCGGTGCAGAAATGCCTGCCTGCACCGGAGAGCACCAGCAGGCGTAGATGCTCATCGCACGTCGCGGCCTCCACAGCTTCGGCAAGTCGGGCGACGAGGCTCGCCGACAGGGCATTGCCCTTGTCGGGACGATTCAGCCGGAGGTGCAGCACGTCGGCTTCGCGCGTGCTGATCAGTTCTTCATCGTTCATCGAGTTCCCGTCCAGGGGTTGGGAAGAGGCGAATCCGAATAGCCGGAAACGAAATTCCTTGCTTCACCGGTGGCAGGATCGAAGCTGTGGCGGACGATGCGGCCGATGTTGCCACCATACAGATGGATGCTGATCGAGACCCGATCGGGCAGCGCGTTGCGCACCACGTGGATGTCGCCGATCGTGGGCGATACCTTGTCGATATCGCCGGGCAGCAGCGTGGTCTCGAGCCCGCTGGGAGCAAGCCGTCCATCACCGTCACGCGCGTAGCGCTGGGCGCATTCGCTCCCGCGCAGCATGCCGATGATGCCCCAGACCGTATGGTCATGGATAGGCGTCTTCTGCCCCGGTCCCCAGACGAAGCTGACCAGGGAGAAGCGATCGAGCGGGTCGCCGTAGAGCAGATGCTGCTGGTAACGCTCGGTGCTTGCGCGCGCGGAGAACTCGGGCAGCCAGTCGTCATGGGCGACCAGTGCCTTCATGAGCGGCGCCGCCCCATCGAGCAGACGCGCTTCATCGGCCGGTCCGGATTCGACCAGGCGCGTCATCGCGGACAGGAATTCGAGCAGGCGACGAACATTCGGCATCGTTGCTACTCCTTCGTCGGATACTCCGCCCGGATCTCCTCGGTATGCTGGCCGAGCTCCGGCGGCGAGCGCCGGATCGGAAAGCCCTTGCCGTCCAGGCGCACCGGGGAGGCGAAGGTCCTGGTCACCTGTCCGCTGGGCAGCTCGAGCGGCTGCACCCAGCCCATATGCTCGGTCTGCGGGTCGGCTAGTGCCGCTGCGTAGTCGTTGATGCGGGCATGCGGTACGCCTGCCCGATTGAACGCGTCGATCCAGTGGGCCACCGGCTCCTGCCGGAAGACGGCTTCGAGGATCTCCTTCAGCTCGACCTGGTTCCGGGCGCGATCCGCCGTGCTGGCGAAGCGCGGATCCTTCGCCAGTTCGGGCCGGCTCACCACCTCCAGCACCGATATCCACAGCTTCTGGTTGCCGGCGGCGATCGCGAAATAGCCGTCCCTCGCCTCGAAAGCCTGATAGGGTGCGTTGCGCGGATGCGCCGAACCGAGCTTCACCGGGCTGCGACCATTGCCGAAGTATTCGCTCGTCTGTAGTGCCGCAACGCCGAGAGTGCAGCCGAACATGGGAATGTCGATGTGCGCGCCGCGTCCGCCGGCACGCACGTGCACCAGCATCGACGCGATGCTGAAAGCCGCGTACAGGCCCGAGGAGAAATCCGAGATCGGCACGCCGCACTTGACCGGCGCCCCGTCGGGCTCGCCCGTCACGCTCATGACACCGCCGGAAGCCTGGATCGTGAGGTCGAACCCGCCCTCGTTCGAGCGCGGTCCGCTCTGTCCGTAGGCGGAGATCGAGCAGAAAAGAAGCGACGGCCTCTCCACCGCCAGGCTTTCGTAGCCCAGGCCGAGCCGGTCCATCACGCCGGGCCGGTTGTTCTCGACCACCACGTCGGATTCGAGGATGAGCCGGCGCGCCAGCGCCAGGTCGGCGGGGTTCTTGAGATCGAGCACCGCCGAGCGCTTGTTGCGATTGAGCGAGGCGAAGTTCTCGCTGTAGCCGGCATTGAGCGGCGGCCACTGGCGAAAGCTGTCACCGGCGGGCGGCTCGATCTTCACGACGTCGGCACCCATGTCGGCCAGCAGCATGGCGGAGAAAGGCCCTGCCGCGGTCGTGCAGAACTCGACAACGCGCACACCGGCCAGCGGCAGGGGAGCGGATTCGGAAACACAAGCATTCATGGGAGAGAGGACCTCGACTCTGACGTTGTTCGGCGCGACCGCCTCATCCCAGCACGCGCGCGAGGACGATGTTGATCATATATCCGCCGACGATCAGAAAGACACAGACCGCCGCACCCAGCTTCAGCGGTTTCACACCCGCTTCCCGGATCACCTGGAATCGCGTGCGCAAACCGAGCGCCGCCATGGCGATCGCAAGGAGAAAAGTCGCGAGCGAACCGAACCCTTCGACCAGCATCGGCGGCAAGACCTGAAGCGAGTTCAGGCTCGCCGCGACGATGAACAGGACAGCGAACCAGGGAATCGCGATACGGGCCCGCCGGCCAGATTCGCCGCCGCCAGCACCGGACCCGAACCCGAGGGCAAGCAGGAAGGGAGCGAGCAGCGTCACCCGCCACATCTTCTCGATGACCGCGGTGGCCGCCGCCTGTTCGCCGACACTCTGCCCCGCTGCGACCACCTGCGCTACCTCATGCACCGTAGAGCCGACGAAAACACCGTAGGCATGCTCGTCCATTCCCAGATGCGGATAGAGCAAGGGATAGATGAACATCGACAGGGTGCCGAACACGACGACCGTCGCGATCGCCACGGAGACCGTCTCGGGCCGCGCACGCACGACGCCCTGCGTCGCCATCACGGCCGCCGCCCCGCAGATCGAGGCCCCGGCGCCGATGAGAATCGAACTCTGGCGGTCCAGACCGAACACCCGGGTACCGAGGGCCACCGCGACCGTGAAGGTCAGCAACACGACGACGATCCCGATAGCGATACCGGCCAGCCCGACCTCACCGATCTCCTGGAAGGTGATGCGAAATCCGAAGAGAACGATGCCGATGCGCAGCATGGTCGACTTGCAGAAGTCGATGCCGGCGTCGGTCCGGCCGGCCGACCAGACGCCAAGGTTGCCCAACAGCATCCCGAGAACGATCGCCAGCGTGAGCGTGCCCATCCCCCACGCCGCGACCCACGGCAGGTGCGCTGCCAGGAGCGCGAGGGTCGCGAGCAGGGTCGCCGCAGCGACTCCTGGGACCAGCTGGTGGAGTTGTTCGAGGCGAAGCCCGTCTGCTGCGCGCACTGGACTGAGATCTGTCGATGCAGTGAAAGCCGCAAAGCCTGAGGCCCGGCATATCATAAGTCCAATATATCGTTCTCATAGTACTATGAGAACAAGTTATGCAAATGAATCTCCATCTGCTCCGGACTTTCTTCGAAGTAGCGCGAGAGCGCAGTTTCTCGCGCGCCGCGGAGAAGCTGTTCGTCAGCCAGCCCGCCGTCTCCAAGGCGGTTCGCGAGCTAGAGACACAGGTCGGATTACCGCTCCTGGAGCGCCCCGGCCGGGGTGTGCGCGAAGTTCGCCTCACCGACGGCGGCAAGGCCCTGTTCGAGCATGCGCGCGGCATCTTCGCGCTCGAGCGGGCGGCGCTCGAGGAAGTCGGATCGCGCCGAGGGGAACGGCGCGGCCGTCTCGTCGTCGGCGCGAGCACGACGGTCGCCGGCTACTGGCTAGCCCCTCATCTCGGAACTTTCCTGGAGGGTGCACCGGAAATAGACCTACAGGTACGCGTGGGCAACACGGCAGTCATCGAGCGGGCGCTCATCGACTGCGAGATCGACATCGGGCTCGTCGAGGGACCGGTGCGCGACGAACGCATCGAGATGGTCCACTGGCGCGACGATCCGATGTGCCTTGCGGCGAGCTCGAGCAACCCGCTTGCGAAGCGGCATCGATTGACCCCGGCCCTGCTCGGCGAGCAGACCTGGCTCGTGCGCGAGACCGGTTCCGGAACCCGCGAAGTGGCTGACCGATTCATGAACGCCCATGGAATCGAGCCAGCCGGTACGATTGAAATATGGAGCAACGAAGGCATTGCCCGGGCGATCACCGCAGGCCTCGGGATCGCCCTCCTGCCTCTGTGTGTCATACGCGAACTGCAGGCGATGGGAACCGTGACGTCCCTGCGCTTCGCGCTCGGCGCACCGATATTCCGACCGCTGTACCGTGTCGAACTCAAGGAACGGCCCACGTCCCCGCTGCTGCGAAGATTCCGTGAAGCGCTTGCGCAGCAGACCCATGCACACCTGCCATAGTCAACCCTGAATCCTCATGAAGCTCGCCACCTGGAACGTCAATTCCCTGCGCGTCCGCCTGCCCCATGTCCTCGGCTGGCTCGCTGCCAATCCGGTCGATGTCCTCGCGATCCAGGAGACCAAGCTCGTCGACGACAAGTTCCCGGTCGCCGAGCTGCGCGAGATCGGCTATGGTGCGGTCTACAGCGGCCAGCCGACCTACAACGGTGTTGCCCTGCTCAGCCGGCTCGACACCGTCGGCGAGGCGAGCGACGTTCGCCTCGGCAATCCGCTGCTGGCCGACGAGCAGAAGCGCCTGATCGCGGCCCGCTTCGGCGACATCGACGTCTACTGCGCCTACTTCCCGAACGGCCAGGCGCCCGACTCTCCCAAGTTCACCTACAAGCTCGCCTGGATCGACGCGCTGCGACAATGGCTCGATTCCACTCGCGACGGAGTGCCGCGCATCCTGCTGGGCGACTTCAACATCGCTCCCGAGGACCGCGACGTGCACGATCCGGCCGCCTGGGAAGGCAAGATCCACTGCACCGAGCCCGAGCGCGAACGTTTCCGCGCTCTGCTGGACGCCGGCTTCATCGACGCCTTTCGCCGCTTCGAGCAGCCCGAGCGCTCGTACTCATGGTGGGACTACCGGATGCTCGGGTTCAGGCGAAACGCCGGGTTGCGGATCGACTTCGGCCTGGTCGACGAGCGCATCGCCGATCGCCTGCGCGGCTGCACCATCGACCGCGAACCGCGCAAGCTCGAGAAACCGTCCGACCATGCGCCGGTGACCCTCGAGCTCGCGCCCGCCTGAGCCAGCCGCCAGGGCGCACCCCGCCCTACGCTACTCCGACTCCAGGTGCAGGTCCTGTATCTTGCGAGTAATGGTGTTGCGCCCGATGCCGAGGCGGGTCGCGGCGTCGATCCGACGACCTCGGGTATGGCGAAGCGCGGCGCGTATCACCGTCGACTCGAACTGCCGGCTCAGCCGATCCATCAGGTCACTGTCGCCGGCCTCGCGTTGCACCTCGCCCTGAGCGGCCAGCATCGCGCTCACCTCGCGCTCGAGCAGTTCGGCCCACGCCCCACCCGGCCCGCAGATCCCGTACTCGCCGTTCACGCCCGGTCCTGCGACGGCGCCCGGCGCTGACGCTTCGGCCGGCGCCCCCGATGCCGCAGGGGAGACAGACGGCACCACGACGCCGCCATCGCCACCCTCGCCGAAGCCGCCGGACATCGAAGCCGGCACTGGAACGAGGCGGGGGCCCGATACCGCGGCATTCGCAAGCGGCTCGCGCAACTCGGGCGGCAGGTCCTTGGCGTCGACGGTCTGGCTCGGCGCCATCACGGTCAGCCAGTTGCACACGTTCTCCAGCTGGCGCACGTTGCCCGGCCAGGGGAAGGCCTTCATGGCCTCGAGCGCACCCTCGGTGAGCCGCTTGGGATCGCCGCCGAGGTCGCGCGCGCTCTTCTGCATGAAGTGGCGAGCGAGCAGCGCAATGTCCTCGACGCGCTCGCGCAGCGGCGGCAGGCGCAGCCGGATGACGTTCAGGCGATGGAAGAGATCCTCCCGGAACAGCCCCTGCCGAACCCTTTCCTCCAGGTTCTGGTGCGTGGCGGCGATGACGCGCACATTGGACTTGATCGGTTGATGGCCACCAACCCGATAGAACTGTCCGTCCGACAGGACTCGCAACAGCCGGGTCTGCAGCTCGGACGGCATGTCGCCGATCTCGTCGAGGAACAGCGTGCCGCCGTCGGCCTGCTCGAAGCGTCCACGGCGCATCTGCTGGGCACCCGTGAAGGAGCCTCGCTCATGCCCGAAGAGCTCGGATTCGAGAAGGTCGCGCGGAATCGCCGCCGTGTTGAGCGCGACGAAAGGCATGGACGAACGCTGGCTGTGTCGATGCAGGGCCCGGGCGACGAGCTCCTTGCCCGAGCCCGATTCGCCGGTGATCAGCACGGTGACGTTCGACTGCGAGAGCCGGCCGATGGCGCGAAACACCTCCTGCATCGCGGGCGCCTGCCCGAGCATGTCGAGCCCGCCCTCCATCTGCTCATCGGGTCCGGCCGCGAGCGTGTGCTCGTCGACGGCGCGGCGGATCAGCTCGACCGCACTCTGGACATCGAAGGGCTTGGGCAGGTATTCGAAGGCGCCCCCCTGGAAGGCCGACACCGCGCTCTCGAGGTCGGAGAAGGCCGTCATGATGATCACCGGCAGAGCCGGACAGCGCTCCTTCACCTTCTCGAGCAATTCGATGCCGTTCTCGCCCGGCATCCGGATGTCCGACACCAGCACGCGCGGCTGCTCGCTGGCGAGCGCCGCCAGGCAGTCGCGCGCGGATGCGAATGCCCTGACGTCGAAACCCGCGCGCTGAAGCGCGCGCTCGAGGACCCACCTGATCGACTGGTCGTCGTCCACGACCCATACGGATTCCGTCACCTGCTCAGCACCCCCGCCGTCCGGCATCCGCACTCATGCCAGCGGCAACAACACGCGAAAATCGGTGCGACCCGGCCTGCTTTCACAATCGATCAGGCCGCCGTGCTGCTGCACGAAGGTCTGCGCGATCGACAGGCCGAGGCCGCTGCCGCCGTCCCGGCCCGACACCAGCGGAAAGAACACCCGTTCGCGAATGTCCTCCGGGATGCCGGGGCCGTTGTCGATCACATGCAATTCCAGTGCCAGTTTGATCACCTTGCGATCGATCGGCACCTGCCGGGCGATGCGGGTGCGCAATTCGATGACGCCGCGCCCGCCCATCGCCTGCGCTGCGTTGTGCACGAGGTTGAGCAGCACCTGGATCAGCTGCTCCTTGTCGCCGGTGAAATCAGGCAGGCTCGCGTCGTAGTCGCGACGGATCTCGAGCGAATCAGGGAACTCCGCCTGCACCACGATCCGCACCCGTTCGCAGACCTCGTGGATATTGACCGGCCCGAGTTGTCGCGCCTTGCGATGCGGCGTCAGCAGGCGATCGACGAGGGCCTGGAGCCGGTCGGCCTCCTTGATGATGACCTGGGTGTACTCGCGCAGATCGGGCGAATCGAGCTCGAGCTCCAGCAGTTGCGCAGCGCCTCGCAGGCCGCCGAGCGGGTTCTTGATCTCGTGCGCGAGATTGCGCACCAGCTCGCGATTGGCCTCGGCAGAACCGAGCAGCTGCGCCCCCCGGTCCAGCCTGTGACGATGGTCGATCTCGCGGAACTCGATCATCATCGCCCCGAGCGGCGCATCGACCGGCACCGCGGTGGCCTGCAACTCGAGTGGTCCATGACCGGGACGCTCGAGCGCCATCTCGGTGCGCATCTCGTCGAAGCGGTTCGAGATCGCCTCGCCCAGCAGCGAATCGATCGCGGCCCCGTCGACGAAGAGCGAGGAGAAGCGCTCCGTCGCATGCAGGCGCCAGGAGATCTCGAACAGCTGCTCGGCGGCGAGGTTCATGTAGGCGGCGCAGCCGCGCGCATCGAGCAGCACGACGGCACTGGCGAGCAGGTCGAGCCCCGCCAGGCGTGATTCGGGGCTGTGCCGGCGATCCTCGCCGGAGAACTGATGTCGGACCCCCGGAGGCATCGCCATCGCCGACTCGCCAGGCGCCGGACGTGTACTGTTCAGCGCGGCAGGGCGTCGATCTCGCGCCGGATCGACGCGACGTTCGCCTCCGCCCGGGTGATGTCGACCTTCAACCGTTCGACCCGGTCGAGATACTTCTGGTAGTTGCGCTCGCTGCCGAGGCGGTCCGGCTCGCCCCCCTTGTACTCGGCCTCGAGGGCCGCGAGCCGCTCCTCCTCCTTGCGCAACTCGTTCTCGAGGATCTGGCGGCGCTCCGCGTCGCGGGCGCGCTGGGTCGACGAATCGACCCGGGGGAAATCCTGCCGGGGCTGGGCGCGTTGCGTCGGGGGCGGCGCGGGCGCCGGAATCGTGGTCAGGTTGGGCAGATCCACCTGGCGGCAGTCCTTGCGATCGCGAGCCGGCCGGGAATTGCTGTACTCGACGACGCCGTCGCTGTTCTCGCAGCGCCAGATCTGGGCCTGGGCGGGGGCGCACCAGAGCGCCGTGCAGGCGGCGGCCAGCGCCGCGGCGCGCATCCGGGTCAACTCGATGCCGATCATGATTCCTTCCTCACGCTGCGAAAAGAAAAAAGGGGGCGCCGTTTCGGCACCCCCTTCGTTCCGAAGGCCTCTGGCCGATCAGAGCGAATAGTACATGTCGAACTCGCAGGGATGCGTCGCCATCCGGAAACGCGTGACCTCGCCCATCTTGAGCTCGATGTAGGCGTCGATCAGCGAATCGCTGAACACGCCGCCGCGGGTGAGGAACTCGCGATCGCCGTCGAGCGCCTCGAGCGCCATGTCGAGCGAGCTCGCCACCGTCGGGATCTTCTTGCCCTCTTCCGGCGGGAGGTCGTAGAGGTTCTTGTCGGCCGCCTCGCCCGGATGGATCTTGTTCTGGATTCCGTCGATGCCGGCCATCAGCATCGCCGAGAAGGCCAGATACGGGTTGGCGCTCGGATCGGGGAAGCGGACTTCGATGCGGCGGCCCTTCGGATTGCTGACGTGCGGGATCCGGATCGAGGCCGAACGGTTGCGCGCCGAATAGGCGAGCATTACCGGAGCCTCGAAGCCGGGCACCAGGCGCTTGTAGGAATTGGTGCCGGGGTTCGTGATCGCATTGAGCGCGCGGGCGTGCTTGATGATGCCGCCGATGTAGTAGAGCGCGAGGTCTGACAGCCCGGCGTACTTGTCGCCGGCGAAGAGATTCTCGCCCGCCTTCCAGATCGACTGGTGGCAGTGCATCCCCGAGCCGTTGTCGCCCACGACGGGCTTGGGCATGAAGGTCGCGGTCTTGCCGTAGCTATGCGCCACGTTGTGCACCACGTACTTCAGGCGCTGGGTCCAGTCGGCGCGGGTGACGAGCTCGGCGAAGCGGGTGCCGATCTCGCACTGGCCGGCGCCGGCCACCTCATGGTGATGGACCTCGACGGGCACGCCCATCTGCTCGAGGATCAGGCACATCTCGGAGCGCATGTCCTGGAACGAATCGACTGGCGGGACCGGGAAGTAGCCACCCTTGACGGTCGGGCGATGGGCGAGGTTGCCGCCCTCGAACTCCTTGCCCGTCGACCAGGAAGCCTCCTCGCTGTTGATGCGGAAGAAGGCCCCGCCCATGTCGTTGCCCCAGGTCACCGAATCGAACACGAAGAACTCCGGCTCCGGACCGAAGTAGGCGGTATCGCCGATTCCGCTCGATTTCAGGTAGGCCTCGGCACGGCGGGCGAGCGAACGCGGGTCGCGCTCGTAGCCCTTGCCGTCCGAAGGTTCGACGACGTCGCAGGTCAGCAGCAGGGTCGACTCTTCACGGAACGGATCCATCACCGCGCTGGCGGGGTCCGGAATCAGGAGCATGTCGGAAGCCTCGATGCCCTTCCAGCCGGCGATCGAGGAGCCGTCGAAGGCATGGCCCGAACTGAACTTGTCCTCATCGAACTGCGAGACCGGCACCGAGACATGCTGTTCCTTGCCCCTGGTGTCGGTGAACCGGAAATCGATGAACTTGACCTCGTTGTCCGAGACCATCTTGATGACGTCTTTGGCCGTGGCCATGAGCGGCTTCTCCTGGGTTGCTGAATACAGACTGAATACAGACTCGAATGGGGTGCTTCGTCCGGCCAGACCGGCTTGTCCTGCGTGGGCCGATTCTCAGGGTTTTCCCGATCGCCAGCAATGCGAACGGGGATTAGCAGCTTCCGTGCCACCGCCCGCCGGGAGCCATCGGGCCCCGCAGGGTCACACCTGATGGGATTGCGGCGCCGGCCCGGTCGCAAAAGGCTTTCGCCAGCCCACGATGCACCAGAAACATGCGCACCGATTCGGTGCGATCAATTCGGACGCACCGACATGGGGCGCCGAGGCCGATCAGGTCGAGAGCTCAGGTCTCCGGCTTCCAGTCGGCGAACATCTCGCGCAGGCGCGCCTTCCAGAACTTGCCCGTGGAAGTCCGCGGAATCTGGTCGATGAATTCGATCCCGTCGGGCAGCTGCCAGGTGGCGAACGTTCCGGAGAGATGCTTGCGCAATTCCTCGGAATCGAGCGTCGCACCAGGCTTGAGCACCACGCAGGCCAGCGGCCGTTCCGCCCACTTCGGGTGCGGAACCGCGATCACGGCAGCCTCGGCGACCGCCGGATGCGCCATGATCGCGTTCTCGAGGTCGACCGAGCTGATCCATTCGCCGCCTGACTTGATCAGATCCTTGGTTCTATCGGCGATTCGCATGAATCCATGAGAATCGATCGCCGCAACATCGCCGGTGCGCAGCCAGCCGTCCTCGGTGAACTTCTCGGGGTCGTTGCCGTCGCCATGGTACGAGCCAGTGATGTAGGGTCCGCGGGCCTGCAGCTCGCCGACCGCCACGCCGTCCCAGGGACAGATCCTGCCTTCGTCGTCCACGATCCGGATGTCGACCAGCGGCACCGGGACCCCGGCCAGCGCGCGCAGCCGGAACCACTCGTCCTCGTCGGCATCGGCAAGCTCGGGCTTGCGGTTGAAGACGGTCGCCAGGGGCGAAGTCTCGGTCATGCCCCAGCCCTGGGCGAGCTCGATGCCGTTGCGGGCGAAGGCCCGGATCAGCGACTCGGGAGCGGCGGAGCCCCCGACCAGGCTGCGCATGCCCTCGGGCAGCTTCCAGCGCCCCGGATGGGCCTCGAAGGTCTGGATCAGCGACAGCCAGATCGTCGGCACGCCGAGCGACAGGGTCGGCGGCTCCACCTGCATCAGGTCGAGGAGATCGTCCGGATGCAGGTGCGGCCCCGGGAAGACCAGCTTGGCGCCATTCATCACCGCCGCGTACGGTACCCCCCAGCTGTTGGCATGGAACATCGGGGTGACCGGCAGCACCGAATCGCGCGAGCCGACGCGCACCGCATCCGGCAGGCTCGCGACCAGCGAATGCAGCACCGTCGAGCGATGCGAATAGACCACGCCCTTGGGCCGGCCGGTGGTGCCGGAGGTGTAGCACATCGACACCGGGTCGTTCTCGTCGTGCGCGACGTATTCGAAAGCCTCGCCCTGCTCCGGCGAGGCGAGCAGGTTCTCGTAGTCCTCGAGCGCGGGAGCCCCGTCGATCGTGCCGTGCGCCGCCAGCGGCTGGCCGGAGAAGCGGTAGACGAACACCCGCTCGAAACGATGCAGCGGCGCGACCGCCTTCAGCAGCGGCAGCAGGACATCGTCGATGATCAGGAAGCGGTCCTCGGCATGGCCGGCGATCCAGCCGATGTCGTCGGGAGCAAGGCGCAGGTTCAGGGTGTGCATGACGCCGCCGGCGGCCGGAATGCCGAAATAGGCCTCCAGGTGGGCATGGTGATTCCAGCACAGGGTGGCCACCCGGTCGCCCTTCTTCAGGCCGGCCGCCAGCAGGCCCGCCGCCAGCCGGCGGGTACGCTGGTGGAAGTCGCGATAGCTGTGCCGCACGAGCGACTTGTCGGGAAGCCGCGATACCAGCTCCTGCTCCGGGAAGACGGTTCCGGCCCGCTCCAGGAAATCGTTCAGTGACAGGGGCCGCTGCTGCATCGTCGTCTTCATGGGGTCTCCTCGTGAGAAAACGGCCCGCCGGATGGGCCGGGCCGCCAACCAGGGGATGTTAAGAGGGCGCGGCCACCGGCCGCAACTCTACGAAGGACCGTGGAAATCCGCTGGCAGGAAGCGCTCCTGCAGCTCGTTCAGGAAACGCCGACCCAGCGCGGTCGCCCGGATGCGGGTCGGGTCGGGATCGAGCAGGCCGTCGGCCGCGGCCTGCGCCAGCGACTTGCCGAAGGCGTCCATCCCGAGCCCGGTATGGGCGGAGAAAAGCGCCGCCGGCACACCGTCGGCCAGGCGCAGGGCGTTCAACATGAACTCGAAGCAGAGATCGGCCCGCGACAGCCGCCGGACGATCTCGACGGGCTCGCCACCGGCCACCGCCTGCTGGTAGCGCGCCGGGTGGCGCCAGCGCTGCTCGCGCTCGATCCGGTCGTGGAAGCTCAGCTTGCCATGGGCTCCGGCGCCGATGCCGAGATAGTCGCCGAACTGCCAGTAGTTCAGGTTGTGCCGCGAGCGATGCCCGGGACGCGCCCAGGCGGAGACCTCGTAGTTCTCCAGCCCCGCGCCGCCAACCACGGCCTCGACCATCTCCTGCATGTCGGCGGCCTCGTCCTGGTCGGGCACCACCGGCGGCCGGGCGGCGAAGAGCGTGTTCGGCTCGATCGTCAGGTGATAGCACGACAGATGAGGCGGGCGGAACGCCAGCGCGCTGCGCAGGTCGGCCTCGCACTCGGCGAGCGACTGGCCCGGCAGCGCATACATCAGGTCGATGTTGAAGGTCTCGAAAGCGCTCGCCGCGGTCTCGATCGCCGCGCGTGCCTGGTCACCGTCGTGGATGCGTCCGAGCTTGCGCAGGGCGTCGTCCGAGAAGCTCTGCACCCCGATGGACAGGCGATTCACTCCGGTCTGCGCGAAGCCCTCGAAGCGCTCGCGCTCGAAGGTGCCGGGGTTCGCCTCCATGGTGATCTCGGCACCGGCCACCAGCTGCACCCGCGCCCGGATCCCCGCCAGCAGGCGGTCGATCGCCTCGGGCGAGAACAGGCTCGGGGTACCACCGCCGAGGAACACCGTCTGGACGCTGCGCCCCCAGATGCGCGGCAGGGCGGACTCGAGATCCGCGATCAGGGTGTCGACATAGCGCCGCTCATCGAGCTCGCCGCGCTGCTCGTGCGAGTTGAAGTCGCAGTAGGGACACTTGCGCACGCACCAGGGCAGGTGCACATAGAGCGAAAGCGGCGGCGGGGGCACGACGCCACCCGCCTGCGCCGGGGGGCGCAGCGGTATCGCCTGCCGGCGCACTTCAGCCACGGTGCGACTCGCGGCCTCAGCCGGCGGCCGGTTCTGCGCGCAGCCGTTCGACCAGCCGCGCCAGCGCCCTGCCCCGGTGGCTGAGTGCGTTCTTGCGAGCAGCCGGCAGCTCGGCGGCGGTGAGATCCTCGCCGTCGGGCAGGAACAGCGGGTCGTAGCCGAAGCCGCCCGCGCCGCGCGTCGCCTCCGCGATCCGGCCATGCCAGCTGCCCTCGGCGATGAGCGGACGCGGGTCGTCGGCATGGCGCAGCATCACCAGCGCGCAATGGAAGAAAGCCCGACGGTCGTCCCGGTCGGCCAGCATCGCAAGCAGCCGCGCATTGTTCGCGGCATCGCCCGGCGCGCCGCCGGCGGCCGCCGAATAGCGTGCCGACAGCACCCCGGGGGCACCATCCAGCGCAGCCACGCACAGGCCGGAATCGTCGGCCAGCGCCGGCAGGCCGGTCCGGCGGCTCGCATGGCGGGCCTTGGCGATGGCGTTCTCGACGAAGCTCGGCCAGGGTTCCTCAGCATCCGGAACGCCGAGCTCGCCCTGGGCGACGAGCGTCATGTCCAGGGGCGCGAGCAAGGCGGTCAGCTCGGCGAGCTTGCCGGCATTGCCCGACGCCAGCACGATCCGCCGACCCAGGTTCGACTGGCCGGGTGTCATCGTCCCGGCGTGGTCGACGGTGACGGCAACGACAGCGCCAGCGCCTCGCGCTGGATCGCGACGAGTTGCGCGATGCCGCTGCCGGCGTAGTCCAGGAGAAGATCGAGCTGGGCACGTGAGAAAGCCTCGCCCTCGGCCGTGCCCTGCACCTCGACGATGCCGCCCTGTCCGGTCATGACGACGTTGCAGTCGGCATCGCAGTTCGAGTCCTCGTCGTAGTCGAGATCGAGCACCGGCTCGCCCCGGTAGAGTCCCACGGAGATCGCGGCGACATGGTCGCGGACCGGCTCGGCCGTGAGCAGCCCGGCGGCGCGCAGGCCCGCCACCGCATCGGCCGCCGCGACGAAGGCGCCGGTGATCGCGGCGCAGCGGGTGCCGCCGTCGGCCTGGAGCACGTCGCAATCCAGGGTCAGGGTGCGCTCGCCCAACGCCCGGCGATCGAAGACCGCCCGCAGGCTGCGCCCGATCAGGCGCTGGATCTCCTGGCTTCGGCCCGACTGCCGGCCGCTCGCCGCCTCGCGCCCCGAGCGGGTATGGGTCGAGCGGGGCAGCATCCCGTATTCCGCCGTGAGCCAGCCCTCGCCGGCGCCGCGCAGGAAGCCGGGCACCTTGTCCTCGACGCTGGCGGTGCACAGCACGCGGGTATGGCCGAACTCGACCAGCACCGAGCCCTCGGCGTAGCGGGTGAAGCCCCGGGTGATTCTGATATCCCGCATCTGGTCGGGCCGGCGTCCGCTCGGACGAATCACTGGACTACCCTCCTGTCGCGAAGCGCGACATCCTCCCCGAGGGAGGGGCGAGCGCCGCCTTCGGGCGGCCGGGCGGCGGCGCTCATGCGTTTCCTCCACTGCGCTCGATCGCGCGGCGAATCTCCGCGATCGTGCGTTCGATCTCGTCTTCGGAAAGCGTCTCGTCGGCGGCGGCTTCCTCGTCGATCGGCCCGAGCCCGATCGTGGTGGTGATCGCGCCGTCGGGCACCGTCGCCGAGGACAGTCCCTCGCCGAAGCCGTCACCTTCCCAGCGCATGGCCACCGCCGTCGCATTGTCGGCGACCGGCCCGAGCGTCTCGACCGCATCGCGCACCAGCATCGGGATGCTCTGCGCGACCGGGGTGCCCGAGAGCCTGTCGCAGACGGCCCCCTCGTCGTAGGCCGACCAGACGCCGTCGCTGCACAGCATCAGCACGTCGCCCGGCTCGAGCTCGGGCGCCCCGCCCAATTCGATCGTCGGCTCGAAGGGCGAGCCGAGACAGTTGAGCACCTTGTTGCGCTCGGGATGGGTTTCCTGCTCGTGCGGCTGGATCAGGCCGAGGTCGACCAGGTTCTGCACCTTCGAGTGATCCAGGGTGCGCGCAAGGCAGGCGCCGCGGCGGATCCAGTAGAGGCGGGAATCGCCCGCGTGGGCCCACCAGGCGCGACCGTCCTGGACGATGCAGGCCACCACCGTGGTCCGGGGCGATTCGGGTAGCCGGTGCAGCTGCTGGTAACGCAGGATCTCCCGGTGGCCGTGGCGCAAGGCACGATCGAGGAAGGCCGCCGGATCCTCGAGCGAGGGACGAGCCGCCTGCTGGAAGTCGGCCGCCGCCGTCTGCATCGCGATCTGGGCCGCCACCTCGCCGCGCAGATGCCCGCCCATGCCGTCGGCGACGATCATCAGCAGGGTATCCCGCGTGAAGCAGTAGCCCATCCGGTCCTGGTTACCCGTCCGCCGGCCGATGTCGGTGTCCTGGTAGATGGAGAAGCGCAACAAGGACTCCACGTTGTCAGCCCGGCAGGCTCAGCGAGCCGCTGCGATCCTCGCGTCGGCGAAACGGCAGGCGCGAGGCGAGACCGTCGATCCAGCGCCCGAAGGACCGGTTGGGCGGCTGGGACCCCGACTGCCGGGCGATCCGGCGCAGCGCCCGCTGCAAGGCGAAGACGCTCTGCGGCCGCTCCAGCGGGCTGAGCTTCAGGCACCAGGCGACCAGCTCGACCAACGGCACCGAATAGGCGCCGGACTCGGCGAGCTTCGCGATCGTCGCCGGCAGCTTGTCCTCGAGCTCGCGCTTGTCGGCCGGCTGCGGCGGCGCCCCGGCCATGCAGGCGAACATGCTCGCCCCAAGGCTGTAGACATCGGACCAGGGGCCGAGCTGCCGGTTGCGGCGATAGAGCTCGGGCGCCGCGAAGCCAGGCGTGTACATCGGGAAAAGCTTGGGTCCGTCGGCATCGAGCGCGCGGCGCGCCGCCCCGAAATCCAGCAGCAGCGGCGTGCCATCGAGGCGCAGGTAAATGTTGGCGGGCTTGAGATCCAGATGCAGCAGCCGGTTGGCATGCACCTCGCGCAGGCCGTTCATCACCTGGGTAAAGACGGCGATGATGTGCCGCTCGGCAAGCACGCCCTTGGCGAGCCCCTTGCCCCGGTTGCGCAGCACCAGCTCCTGCAGGCTGCGGCCGCGCTCGTAGGCCATCACCATGTAGACGGTGTCGTTGGCCCGGAAGAAGTTCACCACCCGCACCACGTTCGGATGGAAGATCTGGGCGAGCGCCCGGCCCTCCTCGAAGAAGCACTTCAGGCCGTTGCGGAAGGTGGCGAGGTTCTTTTCCTCGATGGTGGGGACGAGCTCGCCCGGCTGGCGCTTGACCAGCGAGCTCGGCAGGTATTCCTTGATCGCGAACTGCTCGCCCTGGGCATCCTGGGCGAGGTAGACGATGGAGAATCCGCCGCTGGCTATGCGCCTTGCGATACGATAGCCGCCGATCTCCAGCCCGTCGGGCAGCGGCGCATTGGTCTGCGATCCCATCCCGCGGATTTTAAGGGTCTTTCGGCAATCGAGGATAAGCAGTGGCGCAATCGTCGCGGGCACACCGCATCCAGAGCATGACCGGCTATGCGAGCGGTACCCGCGAGACCCCGCTGGGGCAGCTCGCCGTCGAATGGCGCAGCGTGAATTCCCGCTACCTCGACCTCGCCTTCCGAGTGCCGGACGAGCTGCGGGCCGCCGAGCCGGCCCTGCGGGCGGCTGTCACCAATGTTGCCCGCCGCGGCAAGATCGAATGCCGGATCAGCCTGCGCACCCGCTCGCTCGGGGCGGATGCCCGGCTCGACGAAGAGCTCGTCGACCGACTGCTGGCGAGCGCCGCCCAGCTGCGCGAACGCGACCCGGGCCTGGCGCCTGCCGGCATCGGCGACCTCCTGCGCTTTCCGGGCGTGTTCGCCGATACAGGCACGCCCGAGACCCTGGTGCCCCAGGCCGTGGAGCTCGGCACCGGATTGCTCGCCGAATTCACCGCCACCCGCGAACGCGAAGGCCAGCGCCTGGTGGCGGTGATGCTCGAGCGGCTGGACGCCATGACCGCCCTGGTGGCCACCCTGCACGAGCGCACCCCGGAGCTGCGCGCCGCCTACGAGGCAAGGCTCACCGAACGCATCGAAGCCGCGATCGCCGCCGCCCCCGGCGCCGCCGCCCTGCCCGCCGACGAGACCATGGCGCGCATCCGCCAGGAGGTCGCCGCCTATGGCCTGAAGATCGACGTCGCCGAGGAGATCGACCGGCTCTCCACCCACATCGATGAATGCCGCCGCATCCTCGCCGGCGCCGGCCCCATCGGGAAGCGGCTCGACTTCATGGTGCAGGAACTCAACCGCGAGGCGAACACGCTGGGATCCAAGGCCGCCGCGGTCGACCTGACCCGGACCGCCGTGGACCTCAAGGTGCTGATCGAGCAGATCAGGGAGCAGGTGCAGAACGTGGAGTGATGCCCCCCGGTTATTGACAACAGTTGATAACTCGCAGGATCATTCCCACCATGAGCGGTAATACGATGAGCTTCGCCCTGCCCGAAGCCCTGCGCGAGTATGTCGACCAGCGGGTGCAGTCCGGGCAGTACGGCAACACCAGCGAGTACCTGCGTGAACTGATCCGCCGCGACCAGGAAGAGCAGGCGAAGAAGCGCCTGCGCGAACTGATCGAGGAAGGGTTGAGCTCCGGTCCCGGTCAGGCCCTCACGCCGAAGCGCGTCACCCAACTCAGGAAGCGGGCCCTGGGCGGCCTGCGTTGAAGCCTGCGCGTCTTCGGCCACGGGCCGAGATCGATCTGGTCGAAGCAGCCCGCCACTACGCGCAGGATGGCGGCGTGGCTCTCGGCGAGCGAGTTTTCGACGCCGCCCTGGCCGCGCTCGAACCGATCGAGCGGATGCCGTCCATGGGTTCACCACGTCTCGGGCAGTTGTGCGATGTTCCCGGCCTACGCTCCTGGCGGGTGACGGAGTTCCCGATGCAGTGGCTGTACTTCGAAGCGGCGGACCACCTCGACGTCGTTCGCCTTCTCGGTGACCGAGAGGACATGCTGGCCATTCTGAAGAACGACGACTGACATCCGTTCAGCCGCCGCGCGAAGCGCCGAACTCCCGCTCGATCCAGTCGTCCAGCAGGACTTTCTCGTACCTGAGCGGATCGCTGGAATAGCCGCGCCCGCTCGACATGAACATGAAGTCACGCAGATGGCGCTCGCCGCTGCTCAGCACCTTGCCTTCGGCATCGGTCAGGGTGAACCGCAGGTCGATGCGCGGCGGATAGACATCCCGCACGATGCGCGTGTCCGGCATGCGGGGATGCCAGGGCTCGGTCTTCCCGGCCAGGTCGATGTCGGTGATCGAGACTTGCAGCCGCTGCCCGTCGCCGAGCACGCGCTGCGCTCGCCGTTCGATATGCCGGCGCAGCTCGTCGAGATTCGCGTCGCGCCGCTTCGTGCCGCCCGGGAATGTCTCGCCGATGTCGGTGAAGCGTTCCGGCTGGAGGTACTCGACCTGGACCGAGACATCCTTTCCCCGCTCGGTCCGCATGGAAGGCGCCTGGATGGCGCACGCGCCGAGGACAAGGGCTGCGACACCAGCCATCGCGAGGCCCGGCAACCCTGAACGCATGACGTTCCTCCTTGTGCGTCCGGATGCGGTCCATTCTACGGGCTTCGCCGCCTTTCCACCCTTCGGCCGCACCGCCCGCATCGGCTTGTCTGAACCGCCTGCTCGTACGCCGCGCCGGGGACGACGCGATCGTCTCGGTCGGCCACCCGATGAAGCTGCCGCCCTGGTCGATGCCGCAGCCCGACTTCATGCTGCTCAAAGCCCGTTCCGACGACTACTCCAGCCACCATCCGGGCGCCGGCGACGTGCTGCTGGTCGTCGAGGTCGTGGCCCGCCGCCTGCATCGGTTCCGCGAACCGGTGACCGCCGAGGGGCGCTTCGCATCGGTGGAGCAGCTCGAGGCGCCGTTCATGGTGGCGGTGCAGGGCCTGCCGCAGGTCTCGATCGCGTCGGCCGAGATCTGGCCCTGAGCTTCCGAACAGCAGCTATTCCCCCGCCGGCTGCGTGGCTCTTGCCCGCGCCGCAAGATCGACCAGCACCTTGCGCAGCTGTCCCGCCTCGGCCAGCGGGGTGTCGAACTCGAGCCGCTCTATCCGGTCGCCGCTCATCATGTCGATGCCGTAGGGGTCGACCGACACGATCCGCCAGTCGCCCTGCCCGGCGCGGCACAGCCGGGTCGCGTACAGCGCCACGGCATCGGCGTGATCATCGTTCATGTGCTCGACCGCGGTCCGTTCGTACGCGGCCAGCGCCGCCAGCAGCGATGTGGTGACGGCTGACCCTGGTGAACCGGCGGCAGCATCGGTATCGCGGAGCATCTCCCCGCCGAGCAGATCATCGGGGCCGAGCTCGAAAGCCCGGCCGAAACCGCCGACCAGCACCGCGCGCTGCGGCTCGAGCCGGAAGAACCCGAAATCGCCGAAGCCGGCATAGAGCCCCGCCTTCGGGTGGCGCGCCAGGAAGCGCCCGCGCACGCGCGCATCGGCTTCCGAATCCCGCGGCAGGCGCCGAGCATGCCCGATCACCGAGATACGCGGATGAGCGAGCGGATCGCCACGGCCGGGCTCGCCGAGCAGCAGCGTGCAGCGCGGATCAGCATCGAGCGCCGTAGTGTGGGGCGACAGCGAGGACAGCAGCATCGCGGGCACGCCGTCAATGTCGGGCGCCACGGCGACGCGGCTCGCATGGGGGTGCCCGCTGCCCGGCTCGAGCACCGCAAGCGCGCCGAATCGCACGGTACGCACCAGGCGACGGGCGAGCGCCCGGGCCTTGTCGTCGACCGGCTGGAGAATGGAATCCTTCGTGCTCATCGGATAGCCCTCGATCTATGCCAGGGATCGATTCTCGCGCATCGCCTCCGGACGCGAGGGAAACAGGTTGTGGCCGCCGCCTCACGCCCTGGGCCCGGCAGCCACTCGACACAAGAGCCCGCCTCGCAGTTCACCTACACTGCCGATCATCTGGCTCATCGCCACGCGACCGTCTTCCGGCACTTTCCGGAGCATGCTGTAATGGTCGTCCGACACCCACCTCTGGCCCAATCCATCCGATGATCGTCGACATCCAGCCCCTGCCGCACTACTTCTCCTCCGAGCACGAGGACTTCAGGGCCGCACTGCGCGATTTCGTCGCGCGGGAGATCACGCCCAACGTCAACGACTGGGACGAAGCCGGCACCTTTCCGCGCGAGCTCTACGGCCGCATCGCGAAGCTCGGCGTGCTGGGCATCGGCTACGACGAAGCCTACGGCGGTACGCCGGCCGACATCTTCTATCACCTGATCACATCGGAGGAGCTGGCCCGCTCCGGCGGCGGCGGTGTCGCCGCGTCGCTGGCCTCGCACACCATCGGCCTGCCGCCGGTGGCCAGCCACGGCCCCGAAGCGCTCAAGAAGCGCGTCATTCCGCCCGTCCTGTCGGGCGAGAAGATCGCGGCGCTGGCGGTCACCGAACCCGGTGGCGGCTCCGACGTGGCATCCCTCAAGACCACGGCGATACGCGACGGCGACCACTACGTGGTGAACGGCGAGAAGGTCTTCATCACCTCGGGGATGCGGGCCGACTTCATCACCGTGGCGGTACGGACCGACCCTGCGCACAAGGGGGCCGGCGGCGTATCGGCGCTGCTCGTCGATGGCGACAGCCCCGGGCTCACGCGCACCGCACTCAAGAAGATGGGCTGGTGGGCCTCGGATACGGCCCACCTGCGCTTCGAGAACGTCCGGGTGCCGGTCACCAACCTGCTGGGGGAGGAGAACGCCGGCTTCAAGGTGTTCATGAACAACTTCAACGCCGAGCGCCTGGGCATGTCGGCTTCGGCCTGCGCCTATGCCGAGGTCTGCCTGAACGAAGCCATCGAGTGGGCCCGCGAGCGTCGCACCTTCGGCCAGCCCCTGGTCGATCGCCAGGTCATCCGCCACAAGCTGGTCGACATGGCAATGCGCATCAACGCGGCGCGCGGCCAGGTCTACGAACTCGCATGGCGGGTGCAGCATGACCTGGGCGATCCGGCGCAGCTGGTCGCCCGCACCTGCATGGCGAAGATCCTGTCGACCCAGGCGATGCAGTTCTGCGCCGACCAGGCGGTGCAGATCCTCGGCGGCATGGGCTTCATGCGCGGCACCCGCAGCGAACGCATCTACCGCGAGGTGAAGGTGATGATGATCGGCGGGGGCTCGGAAGAGATCATGAAGGATCTGGCCGCCCGCCAGCTCGGGCTGTAAGCGGCAAGTCCACGGGGTGCCGGAAAGCGACGAGCCCGCCGCGGGTCGGCTGCCCCTGGCTATCCGTCCCGCAGATTCTGCTTCAGCACCTTCCCGGTGGGATTGCGCGGCAGAGCTTCGACCAGCCTTATCTCGCTGGGCAGCTTGTACCGTGCCAGCTTCCGTTCCGCGTGGCTTCGCAAGGATTCGAGCGTGACGCTCCGCCCGGCCTTGGCCGCCACGACCGCCACCACGCGCTCTCCCCATCGCTCGTCCGGCGCTCCGATCACCGCCACTTCGGCAATATCCGGATGCTCGTAGAGCACGCTCTCGACTTCCGCCGGGTAGATGTTCTCCCCACCGGAGATGATCATGTCCTTGAGCCGGTCCTGGACGTAAAGAAAGCCCTCCTCGTCCAGATATCCGATGTCCCCCGTCCGGAACCAGCCATCGCGGGTGAATGCGCTGCGGGTGTCTTCCGGCCGATTCCAGTACCCCTTGGTGACGTTGCCGCCCCGCACGCAGATCTCGCCTGACTCGCCGGGCGCGAGAATCTCCTTCTCCTCGCCGTCTATCAGCCTGACCCGGGTCAGCAGCGGCTCCGACCCACTGGACCCCAGCTTCTGAAGCAGGCGATCCGCGGGCATGGCCGTGGTCATCGCGGCCGTCTCCGTCAGCCCATAGCCCGCCGTCGCCGGAATGCCGCGATCCAGGTACAGGCGCAACAGGGGTTCGGGCAGCGGCGCCCCTCCCACCGAAACCAGCCGCAGGCTGGACAGGTCGGCTTTCTCGAAATCCGGATGCTGACTGATGAACAACAGCATGGACGGCACCCCGAACGTCACCGTGACCCGCGATCGCGCGATCTCGCGGATCACGTCCCCGGGGTCGAACTTGCGATGCAGGATGAGATGTCCGCCGAGCATCAAGGTCGCCAGCGTAGTGCAGAGCAGGCCGCCGACGTGATAGAGCGGCGCGAAATTCAACGTCACGTCATCGGCGCGCAGACCGAAGGTGATGGTCTCGTTCAGGTTGTCTGTCCAGAAATTGCCATGCGTGAGCATGGCGCCCTTGGGCCTGCCGGTGGTCCCCGACGTGTACATGATCAGGGCCACGTCATCGGCCGCCGAGCGAACCGCCGCCGGAGCCTCGCCGGCATCCGCGGCGGCGATCAGCGCGGAAGCCGACTCCCAGCCAGGAGCGCCATCGTGCCGATGAATGAATCGCGCGCAATGCAGCCGCTCCCGGATGCTGTCGATGATCTCGATATGGTCTTCGCCGACGATGATCGTGTGCGTACCGGAATCCTCGATGCAGAAAGCCAGCTCCTCTGCGCTGAGGCGGAAATTGAACGGCACGACGATCGCGCCGAGCCGCGCCGCGGCGAAGAGGATGACGAAGAACCGCGGGTCGTCGAACCCGAGATGCCCTACCCGGTCGCCCGCGCGAATCCCCCCGGCGGCCAGCACGGCGGACATGCGCTCGATCCGGTCCTGCAACTCGGCGTAGGTCCAGGTCACCCCGTCGCAGGTCAATGCCGACTTCCGCGGATCCCTGGTCGCCCTTCTCGCGAACCATTCGGCAAGGTCCAGGACATGCTCGCCGTCGACCATCATGGGCACTTACACGTACCCCAGGTTCTTGAGCAGTCCGATCAGCACCTCACCCTGCTGCTTGGCCAACGGGCCTTTCGCCATCTCACCCGCCAGGATCTTCTGTGAAGCAACCGAGAATCGCTGCATGACCGAATCCGGGAAATTCCGGACCTTCACGCCCATCTTCTCCACCCCGGTATTGAGCGCCATGATCTCACCGAGGGAGTATTCCGCCGTTCGGCGCAGATAGCGTTCCTGAAGCAGCGCCTCGAAGATCATCCTCAGGTCTTCGGGCAGTTCATCGAACGCCTTCTTGTTGATGACGAATCCATCGGTGACGATCGCCAGCGCCGGTTTCATCTGGACCGGCGAGACTTCCCACAACTTCATGGAGAGATGCCCCTGGGCGGCGCCCCAGTTGGCGCCATCCAGCACTCCTGTCGCAAGCGCCTGATACAGCTCTCCGCCACTGATGCTTTGAGCCGCGAACCCGGCCTCGCCGAGGTAGTTCAGGATGGTTCCAAAAGAGCCAACCTTCAATGCCGCGAGATTGGTGTCCGGTCCGATCTCCTTCTTCAGGCAGAGTTCCATCGGGTAGGACATATGAGGCCTCAGGATGACGCCTTTCGACGCCACCGCCTCGTTGACCGCCTTCTCGAGGCCGAGATTCTTGATCAGGTGCGCCTTCTGCCAGGGCTCCTGGAGCGTGCCGGGCACTCCGGCGTACATGCCGAACAGCTCCGACTCACCCAGATTGAAGCCTGGGAACGTCAATGCCATGGGCACGACGCCGCGCCGTGCGGCATGGAATATTTCAGAACCATTCGCAATGGCGCCCGCCCCCATCATCTCGATCTTGAAACGGCCGTTCGTGCGCTCCTCGAGTTCTTTCGCCAGGACGATCAGCGAACCCTTGAAGGAGGCCGAGGCCTCGGGGTAGTGCGCCTGGCATCGCCAGTTGACCTTCGTCTGCGCCCTCGCGGAAGTCACGATGGCGGGAGCGGCGCCCAGCGCCAGCGCGCCCTTGACGACGTTCCGGCGGGTAGAGCTAACCTTGGACAGTGGCATGCATGTCTCCTGTGGTCGATCATCGGCTGGATATGACGATTCCTCGGCTTTCGCGATCACCCCGTGGGCAGTACCGGCCGGCACCGCAGAGCGATCCGATCCTCGTTTTCGATGACAGTCTGCGGGCACGCTCGGCCCGGGTCTTGCGTCCACTGGCTGCGCTTGTCCGAAGCAACGAGGCCTGCCGGGCGCTCATGCCCTGTTTCGGAAACGCCCGACGAGGTAACCAGTTGTCGCAAGCCACCCGGCGGGCAGCTGGCTAGAGTCAATCGCGAGCCCCCGATGTCGAGTCAGGCCGGGGACTGCCAACCCCACGTGCCACACCGCTGCTGCACCGCGATATTCTCGACGCCACCGAGGGCTCCATGCATTTTCACCACAGCGAACGCGCCATCGAGTTGCAGAGCCGCATCGCCGCATTCATGGACAAGCATGTCTACCCGGCCGAGGGCCTGTACGAAAGCCAGCTCCGAAGCGCCACCCCCGGCCACGCCCCGGCCGTGCTGGAGGAGCTCAAGCGCAAGGCACGTGAAGAGGATCTCTGGAACCTGTTCCTGCCCGGCGATCATGGTGCGGGCCTGACCAATCTGGAATACGCCCCGCTGGCCGAGATGATGGGACGTGTGATGTGGGCGAGCGAGGTATTCAACTGCTCTGCGCCGGACACCGGCAACATGGAAGTGCTGGCCCTGTACGGCAATCCCGCGCAGCAACGCCAGTGGCTCGAGCCGCTGCTCGCCGGGGAAATCCGCTCGGCCTTCTCGATGACCGAGCCGGCGGTAGCCTCCAGCGATGCGACCAACATCCAGTGCGAGATCCGCCGCGACGCAGACGAGTACGTCATCAACGGCCGCAAGTGGTACACGTCGGGAGCTTTGAACGCGGCTTGCAAGCTGCTGATCGTAATGGGCAAGACCGCCCCCGATCATCCCGACAAGCACAGGCAGCAGTCGATGATCCTGGTGCCGATCGACACCCCCGGGGTACGCATCGTGCGCAACATGCAGGCCTTCGGCTATGAAGACGCTCCGGGCGGACACCCGGAAGTCGTCTATGAGGATGTGCGCGTCCCGGCCTCCAACATACTGCTGGGCGAAGGGCGCGGCTTCGAGATCGCACAGGGCAGGCTGGGCCCGGGCCGCATTCACCACTGCATGCGGCTGATCGGCTGCGCGCAACGCGCACTGGAGCTGATGTGCCGACGGGCGACGTCGCGCGTCGCCTTCGGCAAGACGCTCGGCGAGCATGGTTCGGTACGCGAGGACATCGCCCACTCCTTCTGCGATATCGAGCAGGCGCGACTGCTTACGCTGCGAGCCGCCGACAAGATGGACCGGGAAGGCAACAAGGCCGCGCGAGACCTGATCGCGGCGGCCAAGATCGTCGTGCCGACCACAGCGGCCCGAGTGATCGACCGCGCGATCCAGATCTTCGGCGCGGCCGGCGTCTCGCAGGACACCTTTCTGGCAGCCGCCTATGTTTACGCCCGCTTCATCCGGATCGGCGACGGCCCCGACCAGGTGCATCTGTCTGCCCTAGGCAAGCACTTGCTCAAGCAGCACGCCGACGGATGAGTCGCGTCGTCAGCACGCCCCCGCTCGACCTGCCCCGCCTGCGGGCCTACCTGGAGAATCAGGTATCGGGCTTTCATGGCCCCGTCGAGGCGCAACGCCTGGTACTTCGAACGACAGCTGCGCCGCTGGACGCAGCAGTACCGCTCGGCCATGCCCCAGAGCATCCCCGAGATGGACGAGCTGATCGACGCGCTGCGCGATACGCTCCCGCAAGGCGATCATCCGACCGTGCTCATGCACGGTGACTGTCGCCTCGACAACCTGATGTTCGCTTCAGGCGAGAACCGGGTGATCGCGGTGCTCGACTGGGAGCTGTCGACGCTCGGCCATCCGCTGGCCGACCTGGGCCAGTTCCTCGGTGTACAGGAGCTGCCGCCCGACTACCTCCTGCCTGGCCTCGCCGGCATCGATCGACACGAGCTGAACATTCCCTGCCAGCCCGAGATGGTGTCCCACTACCTGCAGGCGATGCAGTGGCCGCTGGATCAGGGCGATCTGGATCTGCGCTGAGTGGACGGGCGACCGGAAGATCGGCATGAGCCGAAGCTTCGCGCTCGAATACGACCAGCACGGCGTACGCGTCAACACGGTGATGCCGGGCCTGATCCAGACCAGGCTGGCAGACGCATACGACGAAGAGTCGAAAGCGGGGCACGTCGCCCGGACGCCGGCCGGTCGCCTCGGCAGCGGGCACGACATCGGCAATGCGGTGCTCTATCTGAGCAGCAACGAGGCAAGCTTCGTGACCGGGGCCAGCCTGGTGGTCGACGGCGGCCTGGCGATCTCGGCGACGTGAAGCGATGGAATGGCGCGGCCACACTTGCGCCGTTCGCTGCGGGAGGAAGGCCGGGTGACCATGTATGGCGTGTGAGGGATTTTCAGGCTAGATTGCGAGAACACCGATCCTGGACAATCCGCCGGTCATCAGCGCCCGCCATGCTTTGACCCGGTTGCCAGGCACCGATGAATCCCAGGGCATGAGCGCAGCGGACACACTGCTGGCCATGGCGCAAGCAGCCCAAGGAGACAATCGATGGTTCTTGCGACGTCCAGCTGTCTGGCCCATCCGATGCGACCGTGCAGCAGCGCGGACCGGATGATGTGGATCACGCCGGACCGCGTGTTCTACGCTGGACTGCTCGGCAATCCTTCCGAGCATGTGCGCGGCGCGATCGTCATCTACATTGCACTGGAGGACATGATCCACATAAGCGTCGCGGGAAGCGGATGGCGGACCACCCAGCTGGCTGTCATCCAGCCGTACGTGCCCCACAAGGTGGCCTGCGATGCCCGCCATATCGCCGTGCTGTACATCGAGCCAGAGTCCGTCGACATGGCGCGGTTGCCAGCCATGTTCGCCGGGGCGAACGGCGCGATCGATGCACGGGGCTTTGCCGCTCATGTACGGGGCTGCCATGCCCGCATGATAGGGATGGGCCGCCATTTCGATCTGCAGCCCACGGATTTCGATCCGATGTTCTTCGGCCAGGAACTCATGCGGCCCACGCTGGACAAGCGGATCGCGCAGGTGCTGGAGCGCATCAAGAAGGACCCGTCGGCGCCCGCCAGTGCCGAAGAATGCGCCGGTCTGGTCGGCCTGTCATTCTCGCGCTTCCTGCATCTGTTCAAGGCCGAAGTCGGCGTACCCTTTCGCAGCTTCCGTACATGGCGCCGGGCGCGCAGCCTGTTGCACTACGTCAACCAGACCCGGAATCTGGCCGAAGTGGCGCTGGAGATCGGCTACCCGGACTCGACCCACTTCAGCCACTCGATACGCCAGACCTATGGCCTCAAGCCGAGCGACATCTTCGCCGGATCGCGCAAGCTGCGCCTGATCGGCGAGCCCTTGCCCGATACGGCGATGACCTGAGCCCGGCCGGGCGCAGGCCAGGCTCGCGCGGAAGTCGGCTCAGGCCTCGAGCCCCAGCGCCGCGATCCCCGCCCGCGCAACCTGCGCATCCTCGGTCGACTTCACGCCGCTCACACCAACCGCACCGAGGTACTGGCCATCCTTGACGATGGGCACCCCGCCTTCCAGCATGCCCCTCAGCTCCGGCGCGCTCAGGAAGGACGCGCGCCCGCCGTTGATCATGTCCTCGTACGACTTGCTCTCGCGCCGCCCCATGGCAGCCGTGCGGGCCTTCGCCGGCGCGATGTGCGCCGAGATCGGCGCGGCGCCGTCCAGGCGCTGGAGCCAGAGCAGATGGCCGCCGTCGTCGACGATGGCGATGCTCACGGCCCAGTGGTTCTTCGCGGCTTCGGCCTCGGCGGCCTGCGCGATCAGCTTGATATCGGCGAGTTCCAGGACGGGCTTGTTCTTCATTGCGTCTGCACCTGAGTATGGAAGGTGTAATGGGAAACGAGACAGGCCGGCTCGAAGCCCGGCCTGCCCCGACGGTACATCAGTTCACGACAAGCAGCTGTTCGAGGAGGCGGGCGACGTGGATGGCCTCCCGGCCTGCGCCATCGGCGATCTGATGGCGGCAGCTCGTTCCGTCGGCCACCACGATCGCATCGGGCCGATCGCGGATCGCCGGCAGCAGCGAGGCCTCGGCCATCGCCATGGACACCTCGTAGTGGCTGGCCTCGTAGCCGAAGCTGCCGGCCATGCCGCAGCAGGAGCTCTCGATCAGCTCGGGCGCGGCGCCGGGGATCAGCCGCAGGACATCGAGGATCGGGCTGACCGCGCCGAAGGCCTTCTGGTGGCAATGGCCATGGACCAGGATCGGCGCTTCCGCCTCCCTCAGGTTCAGGGCAAGACGCTCCACTCTCGCTTCGCGCGCGACGAACTCCTCGAACAGCAGGGCCTGCGACGCGACGAACTTCGCCGATTCCCCCAGCCCCATCACCAGCGCTTCGTCGCGCAGCGTCAGCAGACACGAGGGTTCCAGCCCGACGATCGGAATGCCGGCCGCGGCCAGCGGCGCCAGCGCCTCGACCAGCGCGCCGGCGCTCGCCTTCGCCTGCTCAACCATGCCGGTGGCAAGGTACGTCCGTCCGCAGCAGTGGTTCCCGCCTCCCCTGGTCGGGACGTGCAGGACGTATCCCGCGGCTCGCAGCACGCGCGCCGCAGCCAGTGCGTTCTCGCTCTCGAAGATGCCGTTGAACGTGTCGACGAAGAGCACGGCGACACGTTGGCCCGCGGCCGCGCGTTCCAGCGCCTGTTCGCGACCGACGAGACCCGCCATCTCGCCCGAGCGCCAGAAGGTGTCGCTGCGCCATTCGGGCAGCGATCGACGCGCCGAGAGCCCGAGCGTCTTCTCCCCGAGCCACCTGAGCACGGACAGCCTGTTGCGCAGGTTCGGCAGCCACGGCAGGCGACTCGCGAGAACCGCATACCGGGGCAGATTCGCGATGAGCCTGTCCTTCAGCGTATGGCCATGCCGGGCCTTGTAGTGCGCCAGGAACTCCACCTTCATCCTGGCCATGTCGATGCCGGTCGGGCATTCACGCCGGCAGCCCTTGCAACCGACGCACAGGTCCATCGTCTCGTGCATCGCCTCGCTGGTGAAGGCATCGGGCCCGAGCTGGCCCGAGACCGCCAGGCGCAGCGTGTTGGCACGTCCCCGGGTCAGATGCTGTTCGTCGCGGGTGACCCGATAGCTCGGGCACATGGTGCCGGCGTCGAACTTGCGGCAGTGGCCGTTGTTGTTGCACATCTCCACGGCCTTGGCGAAGCCGCCGGTAACGTCGCCTCCCGTGCCGGGCTCGGTGGTCGCCTCCGTCACCGGATCGGCCTGCACGTTCCAGGCGGACCAGTCGAGCACCGGAGTGATCGGGATCCGCCTGTAGGGCCGGTTCGTACGGGCCGGCGCGAAGCGGAACAGCGACCCGTCGTCCATCCTCGGCGGATCGACGATCTTGCCCGGATTGAAGAGCCCGTCGGGATCGAAATGCTGCTTGATCTCCCGGAACGCGGTGTTGATCGCCGGACCGAACTGCCATTCGATCCACTCCCCGCGGCACAGCCCGTCGCCATGCTCGCCGCTGAAGGCGCCGCGATACCTGCGCACCAGCTCGGCGGCCTCCTCGGCGATCGCCCGCATCTTTCCGGCGCCATCGGTGCGCATGTCGAGGATCGGCCGCACATGCAGCGTGCCGACCGACGCGTGCGCATACCAGGTGCCGCGCGTGCCATGCCTTGCGAACACCTCGGTCAGGGCGTCGGTGTATTCGGCCAGGTGCTCGAGCGGCACCGCGCAATCCTCGATGAAGCTCACCGGCTTGCCGTCGCCCCGCAGGCTCATCATGATGTTCAGGCCCGCCTTGCGCACTTCCCACAGGTTCTTCTGCGGCGCATCCTCGGGCATTTCCACCACGCTGCCGGGCAGGCCGAGCTCGCCCATCAGGTCGACGAGCTGGCGCAGCCTGGGCAGAAGCGCCGCCTTGTCCTCCCCCGAGAACTCCACCAGCAGGATGGCGGCCGGGCGATCGATCAGCGCGGTCTCGATGGTGGACCGGAAGGCGGGATTGGCCAGGCTCAGCTCGATCATCGTGCGATCGACGAGCTCCACCGCGGTCGGCCCGAGCCTCACGATGTGCTGCGCGGATTCCATCGCCGCATGAAAGGTCGGGAAGTTCACGACGCCGAGCACCTTCGCGCGCGGCAGCGGGCTCAGCTTGAGCGTGAGCGAACGCGTGTAGGCGAGCGTCCCTTCCGAACCGACCAGGAGCTGCGCGAGATTGACGCTGCCGTCCGCGGTGTAAGGCCGCACGCTGCGGCAGTCGAAGATGTCGAGGTTGTATCCCGCGACACGGCGCATCACCGTGGGCCAGTGCTCGTGGATCTGGGCCCGATGCCGCAACGCCAGCGAGTGAACGAACTCCGCGATGCGCGCCGTTCGCCCCGAGGCCTCGGCCACCGGACCGAAGCGCAGCAGCTCGCCGTCGGTCATCCATGCCCTGGCCCCCAGCACGTTGTGCACCATGTTGCCGTAAGCGATGGACCGCGAACCGCAGGAGTTGTTGCCGGCCATGCCGCCGAGCGTGGCCTGGGCGCTGGTCGATACATCCACCGGGTACCAGAGCCCGTGCTTGCGCAGCTCGGCGTTCAGGTGATCGAGCACGAGGCCGGGCTCGACCTCCGCAATGCCCGCCTGCGCATCCACCGAGAGCAGCTTGCGGAAGTGCCTGGTGTTGTCGATCACCAGGGCGGCGCCGGTGGTCTGGCCGCACTGACTGGTACCCGCGCCGCGCGGCAGCACCGGCACCTTCAGCTGGCGCGCCACCTGCAGCGCGATCGCGATGTCGTCCTCGCAGACCGGCACGAACACGCCGACGGGCATGATCTGGTAGATCGACGCATCGGTGGCGTAGCGGCCGCGCGAGGCGGCATCGAACAGGACCTCGCCCCGGGTTTCCGCGCGCAAGCGGCGCGCCAGCGCCTGGCAGACGTCGTCCGGCGGCAATGCGGTGCCCGGCGCAGACACCAGGCGAAGGGCGGCTTCGTCGAGCATCCCGGAATCAGCCGTTCACGGACCTGGGGTAGATCTCGCCCGCGCGCAACAGGGCGATCACGGTGTCGCGCTTGTTCTCGAGATGGCCGACGAGCACCCGCCGCAGCGCGACCGGGTCACGCGCCTCCAGCGCTTCGATCATCTGCTCGTGCTCCCGGATGGCGCGCTTCCACTTCGCCGCATCCTGGTTCGTCCGAAAGCGCAGCGACTGCACCCGCGCATTGATGCTGTCGTAGGTCCGGGTCAGCACCGGGTTCCTGGCAGCCCGATTGATCGCGGTATGAATCGCTGCATTGAGCCGGTAGTAGCTCGACAGGTCCTTGCGGGCGTGGCTGGCCAGCATCTCGAAATGCAGTGCGCGAATCTCGGACAGTTCCTCATCGGTGATGCGCTGCGCCGCCAGCTCGCCCGACAGACCTTCGAGGTCGGCCAGCACCTCGAAGGTCTGGAGCACGTCGGCCTCCCCCAGCCTGACGGCGACCGCGCCCCGGTTGGGCAACAGGTCGACCAGCCCCTCGGACGCCAGCAGCTTGATGGCCTCGCGCAGCGGCGTGCGCGACACCCCCAGCAGCTCGCAGAGTTCACGCTCGTTGAGCTTCGCGCCGGGCTCGATGCGCCCTTCGATCAGCATGGTGCGCAGGCGCGTCGTCACCTGCTCATGCAGCGCCAGCCGGGTGATCTCGATGATCTGCGCCATGGGGTTCTCGTCAAAATGCATTTTGCATGCAATTTTACGAGTATACTCTGCGAATCGACATGGGGAATCTCGACCATGCATGTTTTTTGAATTCAAACCGGCCCGCCCGAAAGGAGCCGACATGCTCACGCTCGACTTCCATCCCACCGGCCGGCACTTCCTCCAGATCCCCGGCCCCAGCCCGGTGCCCGACCGCATCCTGCGGGCGATGAGCCTGCCCACCATTGACCATCGCGGGCCGGAGTTCGGGCCTCTCGGGCTGAAAGTCCTCGACGGGATGAAGCAGGTATTCAGGACCCGCCATCCCGTCGCGATCTATCCGTCCTCGGGCACCGGCGCCTGGGAAGCGGCCCTGTGCAACACCCTGAGCCCGGGCGACCACGTGCTGATGTACGAGACCGGCCACTTCGCCTCGCTCTGGCAGAGGCTGGCGGGCCGGCTGGGCCTGGTGACCGAATCCCTCGCCTACGCCGGCCCGGACGAGCATCTTCCCCACGCGCCGGGCTGGCGGCGCGGCGTGCAGGCCGACATGATCGAGGAGCGCCTGCGCAGGGACACCGAAGGCAGGATCAAAGCGGTATGCGTGGTGCACAACGAGACGTCCACCGGCGTCACGTCCGACATCGCGTCGGTGCGCAAGGCCATCGATGCCGCGGGCCATCCCGCCCTGCTGATGGTGGACACCATCTCGGGACTGGCCAGCGCCGACTACCGGCATGACGAGTGGGGCGTGGACGTGGCCGTCAGCGGCTCGCAGAAGGGCCTCATGCTGCCGCCGGGCATCGGGTTCAACGCGCTCTCGCCCCGGGCCCTGGAAGCATCCAGGCGGTCGAAGCTGCCGAAGTCGTACTGGGCATGGGACGAGATCGTCGAGATGAACAAGGACGGCTACTGGCCCTACACGCCCAACACGAACCTGCTCTACGGCCTCTCGGAATCGCTGGACATGCTGCTGGCCGAGGGCCTGGAGCAGGTCTTCGCGCGCCACCAGCGCTGGGCCGCCGGCGTTCGCGCCGCGGTCGACGCCTGGGGCCTGCCGGTCCAGTGCGCCGACCCCGCCGTGTACTCGCCGGTGCTCACCGGCGTCATCACGCCCGAAGGCGTGGACGCCGATGCGCTGCGCCGGCTGATCCACACCCGCTTCGACCTCTCGCTCGGCACCGGCCTGGGCAAGCTCAAGGGCCGCATGTTCCGCATGGGTCACCTCGGCGACAGCAACGACCTCACGCTCGTGGCCATGGTGGCCGGCGTGGAGATGGGCCTGAAGCTGTCGGGCATCGCACTCGCCGGCAGTGGGGTACAGGCGACGATGGCGCACTTCTCGGCCCACCCGGTCGACCGGGAGAAGATGTCTACCTGAGCCGGTGCGGATCCCCCTCCGGCAGCAGATCGCGCAGATAGTCGCGGCTCTTCCATTCCGGTGCCGGCGGCGTGCCCTGCCCAGGGCGCGGAACATAGGGTGAAGGCTGCGCTTGCTCGAGCTTCGGGATGTAGCGCGGACAGTTGGGGTAGATCTCGCATTCCACCCGCACCACCAGCTTCGCGCCGTGATGGCTGGCAACGACCGCCGGGTCGTCGATGATGGTCGCCCTGCCGTTGATCCGCATCCGCAGCGATTTGCCGTCGAAGCGCAGGAAGAGCAGGCCGACGTTCGGGTTGCGGGCGATGTTGCCGAGCGTGCGGTACATCGAGTTGCCGTCGTATTCGGGGAACTCGATGACGTTGCCGCCGACGATGCGCACGAAGCCCGGGTCGCCCGACTTGATGCTGCAGTCGACGTGCTCGCCCCAGGTGGTGGCGATGAAGAAGAACGGCGCGGTCTCGATCAGCTCGCGATCGGCATCCCAGAATTCATCGTGCCGGCGATGGCGCTCGAGCGCATCGGCCACCCGCCGGCCGTCGAAGCGATCCTGAAGCTCGCGCATGCCATCGTGGTAGAACGCCCGGTCGGTCATCGTCGGCTCCTCGTAGTTGGCAGGTTGTAAGATACCCGACCGACAGAAGACGCCCTCGATGACTCCGAATCCCCAATCCGGCAGCCTGTTCGTGGTTTCCGCGCCATCGGGCGCCGGCAAGACGTCGCTGGTGCGCGCGCTGCTGGGCGAGCAGCCCAACCTGCGCCTGTCGGTCTCCTGCACCACCCGCCCCGCCCGCCCGGGGGAGATCGACGGCGTCGACTACGAGTTCGTCGATCATGCCGAATTTGTCCGCCGCCGCGATGCGGGCGATTTCCTCGAGTGGGCCCAGGTCCACCACAATCTCTACGGCACCTCACGGGCGTGGATCGACGCCCGGATCGCCTCGGGCGAGGACGTCATCCTCGAGATCGACTGGCAGGGGGCGATGCAGGTCCGTCGGCAATTCCCCGAGGCGGTGCTCGTCTTCATCGTCCCGCCTTCGATCGACGAACTGCGCCGGCGCCTCGAGGCCCGGGGACAGGATTCCCCCGCCGTGATCGAGCAAAGGGTCCAGGCCGCGAGGTCCGAACTGGCCGAGGCCCACCGGTTCGAATATGTTATTATTAATCAAGAGTTTGCCGGCGCTCTTCGGCAACTCGCCGCGATCGTCGAAGCTTCCCGATGCCGGTTCGCCCAACAGCGCACCCGGCACCCCGGTCTGTTCGATGGGCTCGGCATCGATCGAACGCGCCCCCTTCCGGAGTAAGCATGGCCCGAATCACCGTCGAAGACTGCCTCAAACAGATCCCGAATCGCTTCGAGCTCACGCTCGCCGCAACCTACCGGGCCCGCATGCTCGCCCAGGGCCACGCCCCGAAGGTCGAATCCCGCGACAAGCCCACCGTCACCGCGCTGCGCGAAATCGCCGCCACCAAGGTCGGCGTCGAGATGCTCAGGCGGGTCCCCACCTGATTGCGCGGCCGGGCATCCTCACGGGTCGCGGCCCAGGTTCGCGGCCAGTCCGAGACGCCGGATCCAGCGCTGTTGTGGTCTGGATGCGGCGGTTTTCCCCGCGCGTGCCCCGGCGATTTCCCTGACATCCCCAAGGTCAGGTAGGCTTGTGGTATGGGGCCTCCTGCAACCGAAACACCTGCCCTCGTCCGCGAGACCGCCGGCCCGATCGCCGGCGAGCGGATCATGCCGGGCGTGCCCGATGCCGATTCGCCCGACGGCGGCCGGCCCTACGTCGAGTATCGTTTCGGCCCCGGCTCGCACCCCGGTCAGTCGGTAGCGACGCTCGCCAGCCTCACCGAATCGATCGGCTACCTCTCCGAGGAGGATCGACGCCGGATCCGCGAGGCCTACCGCTTCGGCGATGAGGCCCATCTCGGCCAGTTCCGCAGCAGCGGCGAGCCCTACATCTCCCACCCGATCGCGGTCGCCGAGATCTGCGCGAGCTGGAAGCTCGACGCCGACTCCCTGATGGCGGCCCTGCTGCACGACACGATCGAGGACTCCGCGGTCAGCAAGCAGACCATCCACGAGCGCTTCGGACCCCAGGTGGCCGACATCGTCGACGGTCTATCCAAGCTCGACCGGGTCGCCTTCTCGTCGAAGGAGCAGCAGCAGGCCGAGAGCTTCCGCAAGATGCTGCTCGCGATGGCGCGCGATGTGCGGGTCATCCTGATCAAGCTCGCCGATCGCCTGCACAACATGCGCACGCTGGACGCGGTCAAGTCCGACAAGCGCAAGCGGATCGCGAACGAGACGCTCGAGATCTACGCCCCGATCGCGAGCCGCCTCGGGCTGTACGTGGTCTATCGCGAGTTGCTCGACCTCTCTTTCCGGGCCCTTTACCCGACCCGCTACGACGTGCTGCGCCGGGCGGTGCAGGCCGCGCGCGGCTATCGGCGCGACGCCATCACGAAGGTCTTCGAGACGGTGCAGACCTGCCTGCCCGGTTTCGGCGTGAAGGCCGAGGTGTACGGCCGCGAGAAGGCGCTCTACGGCATCTACCAGAAGATGCGGATGAAGGGCGTGTCCTTCGCGACGGTGTTCGACATCTACGGCATCCGGATCATCGTCGACACCCTGCCGGAGTGCTACCTGGCGCTGGGCGCCCTGCACAACACCTTCAAGCCGGTGCCCGGACGCTTCAAGGACTACATCGCGATCCCGAAGCTCAACGGCTACCAGTCGCTGCACACCACCCTGCTCGGCCCCTACGGCACGCCGGTGGAGTTCCAGATCCGCACCACCGAGATGCAGCGATTCGCCGAAGCCGGGGTGGCGGCGCACTGGCTCTACAAGGCCGACGAGGACAGTTTCTCCGACCTGCAGAAGCACACCCATCGCTGGTTGCAGTCGCTCCTGGAGATCCAGAACAACACCACCGGCGAGGCGCTCGAGTTCATCGAGCACGTCAAGGTGGACCTCTTCCCCGACGCGGTCTACGTGTTCACCCCGGCCGGCGACATCCGGGCCCTGCCCCGCGGTGCGACGATAATCGACTACGCCTACTCGATCCATACCGACGTCGGCAACCGGGCGGTCGCCGCCAAGATCAACCACGAGCCGGCCGAGTTGCGCACCGAGCTCGAGAACGGCGATGTCGTCGAGGTCATCACCTCGCAGTCGGCCCGCCCGAACCCCAACTGGCTGAGCTTCGTGCGCACCGGGCGCGCCCGTTCCGAGATCCGGCAGTTCCTGCGCCGCATGAAGTACCAGGAGTCGGTCGGCCTCGGCCGGCGCCTGCTCGCCCAGTCGCTCTCGGCCCTTCGCATCGACGCCAGCACCCTGGAGCCCCAGTTGCTCGAACGGGTGGCGCGCGACTCCGGCGCCAAGAGCGTCGACGACCTCTACGCCGACATCGGCATCGGCAAGCGGCTCGCGCCGGTCGAGGCCCGGGCGATCGCCCTGCAGCTGAGCGGCAAGACCGCTGCGGCCGCGATCATTCCGCGGCTGACGCCGGTCTTCATCCAGGGCACCGAGCAGGGGGCCGTGACCTACGCGCCCTGCTGCCACCCGGTGCCGGGCGACGCCATCATCGGCCACCTGCGCGGCGGCCACGGCTTGGCCCTGCACCGCATCGGCTGCAAGACCGTCGAGCGCCAGCGCCAGAAGGACCCCGACCGCTGGATCGGGGTGCAGTGGTCGGAGCAGACCGACGGGCTCTTCCGGATCGACCTCGAGATCGAGGTCCGCTCCGATCGCGGCATCCTCGGCAAGGTGGCGGCGGAGGTCGCGGCATCCGAAGCGAACATCGTCGACGTCCAGATGGAGTCCGACGGCTTCGGCATCGGCGGCAAGAACGGCCGCATCCGTTTCGGGCTGCAGGTCCGTGATCGCCTGCATGTCGCCCGGCTGCTGCGCAATCTGCGCAAGCTTCCAGACGTCCGCAAGGTCGCCCGCAGCTGATCCGGGTTCGGATTCGGGTACATGGCCGCGTTGGGGCGCCTTGCCGTACAACCGAATCCGAACCCGGAGGAAAGTCACTCGGGGTAGCTGACTTCGAGGATCTCCAGTTCCTCGTCGCCGGCCGGCGTGCGCAGCGCGACGACGTCGCCCTCGCGTGCCTTGATCAGCGCCCGCGCCACCGGTGCGATCCAGCTGATCCGGCCGGCCGTCGGATCGACCTCGTCGACCCCGACAATCGTCACGACCTCTTCCTCGCCATCGCTGCGCAGGTAGCGTACCTTCGCGCCGAAGAACACCTGGTCGCGGTTCGGCTGCTGCGAGGGATCGACCTCGACCGCCAACTCGATGCGCCGGGTGAGGAAGCGGATCCGGCGGTCGATCTCGCGCAGCCGCTTCTTGCCGTAGATGTAGTCGCCGTTCTCGGAGCGGTCGCCGTTGGATGCCGCCCATGACACGGTGGCGACCGTTTCGGGGCGCTCGACGTCGAGCAGCCGCAGCAGTTCGGCTCGCAGCGCCGCCAGGCCCGCCGGCGTGATGTAGTTGCGAAAACCGGCCGGCAGCTCGGGTACCGGAAGATCATCGTCCTCGTCGTCGCCCGAGGACTCGCGCACGAAGGCCTTGCTCATCTCACCGGCTTCAGAACCTGTGAATGGACCGGACGCGCCCGAGCGGTGCGCCAGGGTGGCTCCGATCGAGGCGCAAAGCGCAGCCATGTCGGGCGACATGGCGAGCATTTGCAACGAAGAGCGGGGTCGCCCTGGCGTGACGAGCAGGCGTGGCTGGTTCGTTCACAGGTTCTCAAGTGCCGGCGACCGCCATCGACTCGATCAGGATGGAGCCGCTGCGCTTGGCGCCCCGGCGGATCTCGTCGGCGCCGATGGCGACGATCCCGGCGTACATCTCGCGCAGGTTGCCGGCGATGGTGATCTCCTCGACCGGATACGCGATAACGCCGTTCTCGACCCAGTAGCCACCGGCGCCACGGGAATAGTCGCCGTTGACGTAGTTGACGCCCTGCCCCATCAGGTCGGTGACGAAGAGGCCCGTGCCGAGCCGGCGCAGCATCGCATCGAGATCGTCGCCCGGCTTCGTGCGCCGGCTGCGCAGGCGTAGATTGTGCGAGCCGCCAGCGTTGCCCGTGGTGGGCATGCCGAGCTTGCGCGCCGAGTAGGTCGACAGGAAGTAGCCCTGGATCACGCCGGCGTCGATCACCCGGCGCCTGGCGGTACGCACGCCCTCGCTGTCGAAGGGCGCGCTGCCGGGCTCTCCCGCGAGCGACGGATCCTCGATGAGATCGACGTGCGACGGCAGGATCTTCTGGCCGATGGAGTCGAGCAGGAAGCTCGACTGGCGATACAGCGCCCCGCCCGAGAGCGCCTGCACGAGATGGCCGATCAGCCCGATCGCGAGCGGCGACTCGAACAACACCGGCACGCGCCCCGTCGGCAGGCGGCGGGCGCCGAGCCGCGCGAGCGATCGCTGCGCGGCATAGCGGCCGAGCGTCGCCGCGTCGGCAAGGCGCTCGGGGCGGGCATCGGCGCTGTACCAGCCGTCGCGCTGCATCTCCCGGCCACGCTGTGCGATCGGTGAACATGAGAGCGAATGCCTGCTGTACGGATAGCCGCCGGCGAAGCCCAGCGAGTTGGCGAGCAGGAACTGGCCGTGCCCGGCCGACACCGAGGCGCCATCCGAATTGCGCACCATGGGGCTCGTCGCGAACGCCGCGTCCTCTGCCGCGCAGGCGAGCCCGATGGCGGCGTCGGCATCGATGTCCCAGGGATGGAACATGTCGGGCGCGCGCCAGCGCCTCGCCAGCAGGTCGGCATCCGGCAGGCCGGCGCACTCGTCCTCCGCGGTGAAGCGGGCGATCTGGAAGGCCGCGTCGATCGTCTCGCGCAACGGCGCCAGGCCGAAGTCGCTGCTGCTCGCATGGCCACGGCGCTTGCCGACGTAGACGGTGACGCCGAAGGACTTGTCGCGGGTCTTCTCGATCGTCTCGACGCGGCGCTTGCGGACATTGACGTTGAGCCCGGTGTTCTCCGCGAGCTCCACGACCGCGTCGGTCGCGCCGATCGATCTGGCGTGGCGCAGGGCTTCGTCGGCCAGCGACCGGAGCTGGTCCTCGGTGTATTCGAACATGGGCGTTCCGCTATGGGCAGCGCGCTATGATATCAGCGCACCCAGACGAAGCCCGCCATGCCCCGCCCTCGAAAACAGGCCCAATCCTGGGTCGACGATAAGTTCCCGGATCCGGCCGACGCGCCTGGCGTCGACGAGGACGAGCCCGGTGATGGCGCCGACCGGCGTCCGAGCAAGAGCGCGCTCAAGCGCCAGGCCCACGAGCTGCAGCGCCTCGGCGACGCCCTGATCGCCCTGCGCCCCGAGCAGCTGGCATCGATGCCGGTCGACGAGGCCCTGCGCGAGGCGATCGAGCTCGCCCGCCGGATCAGGGCTCGCGAAGGCCTGCGCCGCCAGCGCCAGCTGATCGGCAAGCTGATGCGCGACGCCGACGCCGATGCGATCCGCGCGACGCTCGAAGCGGGCTCGGCCAGCCACCGGGCCGAGGTCGCGCTGGCACGTGCCGCCGAGGACTGGCGCGATCGCCTGCTCGCCGACCACACTGCGCTGCAGGCCTTCCAGCGCCGCTTCGGCGCGGATCCCGAGGATCCGGCCCTCGCCAGGCTCATCGAACAGGCCCGCGCGGAGCGCGCCGGCACCCGCAGCGGCGGTTCGTACCGCAGCCTCTACCGGATGCTGCTCGCCGCGATGCGCAGCCACGAAGCCGCGGGGCGGGCCACGGCATCGCAGGAAGCCCCCAGGGAACACCCATGAACGAATCCTCCGCCACCGACCCCACACGGCCGGGCGCCGAAGCGACGGACAGCGCCGCCGTGATCCGCATCGGTCTCGTCTCGATCAGCGACCGGGCCTCCAGCGGCGTCTACGAGGACAAGGGCATCCCCGCACTGCGCGAATGGCTGCGCAGCGCGCTCCTCACCGCGTTCGAGCCGGTCGAACGGCTGATCCCCGACGATCGCCCCGGCATCGAGGCCAGCCTGCGCGAGCTCGTGGACCACGAACGCTGTTCCCTGGTGCTGACCACCGGCGGCACCGGCCCGGCGCCGCGCGATGTCACGCCCGAGGCAACGCTGGCGATCGGCGAGCGCGAGATGCCCGGCTTCGGCGAGCAGATGCGCCAGATCGGCCTGCGCTTCGTGCCGACCGCGATCCTTTCCCGGCAGGTCGCGGTGATCCGCGGCCGGTCGCTGGTCATCAACCTGCCGGGCCAGCCCAAGGCGATCCGCGAAACCCTGGAGGGTCTGCGTGATGGCGACAGCAAGTTGCTGGTGCCCGGGATCTTCGCCGCGGTGCCCTACTGTCTCGACCTGATCGGCGCGCCGCGGATCGAGACCCGCGAGGAAATCTGCAAGGCTTTCCGGCCGAAGTCCGCCGCCGGTTGAGATTCGAAGCGGGTTCGCCGGCGCCCTAGTGGCGGCGAGCCGACTGGATCCCCTCGATGCCCGCGATCGCGGCGAGCGAGCGATCGAGCACGCCGGTATCGGCGACCTCGACGGTGAAGCGCATCACCGCATGGCCCTGGCGGGTCCGGGTCGACACCGCGACCACATTGGTGCGCTGCTTGGCGAGCACATCGGAAATATCGCGCAGCAGGCCGGAGCGATCGGCCGCATGCACCTCGATGTCGACGGGGTACAGCAGGGGCCGCCCGGCGGCGTCGCGAGTGGCGGCTTCCGACCAGGAGGTCTCGATGCGGCGCTCGGGCTCGCGCTCGGCCAGCGAGCGCAGCGTCGGGCAATCGGCACGGTGCACGCTGACGCCGCGACCGCGCGTCACGAAGCCGGCGATCGCGTCGGGCGGCGCAGGCCGGCAGCACTTCGCGAGCTGGGTCATCAGCGAGCCGACGCCCACCACCAGCACCCCGTTGCGACTGCGTCCTTCGGTGCTGGCGCGGGCGCGATTGAGGACCTCCTCGTCCGGCGTCGGGCGCTGGCTCTCGGGCGGCTCGAGCGGGCCGTGGGCGGCGGCCTCGAGCAGGCGCGGCCCGATCTCGTCCTTCGCCACCGCGATGAACAGCTGGCTCGCTTCGGTATAGCCCAGGCGTGCCGCGTACTCGTCGAGCGCCAGGCTGGTGGCGCCCTCGCGCTGGAGCACCTTTTCCACGCGCTCGCGTCCGAGCGCGATGTCGCGCTCGGTATCGAGCGCGTTGAACCACTGCCGCACCTTGGCGCGCGCCCGATTGCTCGCCACGAACCCGAGCTGCGGGTTGAGCCAGTCCCGGGACGGCCCGTCGTCATGGGCCCCGCCTTCCCTGGCGGCGATGATCTCGACGGTCTGGCCGTTCTGCAGCCGGGTGCTCAGCGGCACCATGATCCCGTCGACCCGCGCCCCGCGGCAGCGATGCCCGAGCCTGGTGTGGACGTGGTAGGCGAAGTCGACCGGGGTGGAGCCGATCGGCAGTTCGATCACTCGCGCCTGCGGCGTCAGCACGAATATCGTCGACTGGCCGGCGTCGCCCGGCAGCACCGCGCCCGAGCCGAGGCTCTGGCCGATGTCGCGCTGCCATGCGAGCAGCTGGCGCAGCCAGGCGACTTCGTCGTCGTGGCGATCGCTGGCGCCGGTGCGCCCCTCCTTGTATCGCCAGTGCGCCGCGACCCCGTATTCGGCGAAACGATGCATCTCGGCCGTGCGGATCTGGATCTCCAGCGGCCGGCCGTCGTCGGCGACGACGACGGTGTGCAGCGACCGATAGCCATTGGGCTTGGGACGCGAAACGTAGTCGTCGTACTCCTCGGGGATCGCCTGCCAGATCCCGTGGATCGCGCCGAGCGCCGCATAGCAGTCGTCGATGCCGGCAACGATCACCCGCAGCCCGCGCAGATCCTGGATCTCGGGCAGGCTCAGCCCCTTGCGCCGCATCTTGTTGTGGATGCTGAACAGGTGCTTGGGCCGACCGCTCAGCTCCGCCCTGATGCCGGCTCGCTCGAGCTCGGCACGCAGGCGCGCCAGCGCCGCCTCCACGAAATCCTCGCGCTCGACGCGCCGTTCCTCGAGCTGCTTCGCAAGCCGCTTGTACTCGTCCGGCCAGAGGAAGCGGAACGACAGGTCCTCGAGCTCCCACTTGAGCTGCCAGAGCCCGAGTCGGTTCGCCAGCGGCGCCAGCACGTCGAGCGTCTCGCGGCTGATGGAGGCTTCCGGCGCCTCCCGGTCGGCCGCATGCTGGCGCAGTGTCTGCAGGCGCGAGGCGAGCCGGATCAGCACGACCCGGATATCGACCGACATCGCCATCGTCATCCGGCGCAGCACCTCGATCTGGCCCTGCTGGCCGCCGGTTTCGTCCTCCTCGACGGCCCGGTGGATTTCCTTGAGCCGGCGGATCTTGCGCATGCTCTCGACGAGCCGCGAAACCTCCGGCCCGAAACGCGTCTGGATCTCGCGCAGCGGTATCCGGCCCGGCGAGCCGAAAAGTACCGCCGCCACCTGCGCCGCCGGCCCGACCTCGAGCATGCGCAGGATCCCCAGCGTGCCCATCGCGTGCCGCAGGGCCCGGGCGTCGGCCTCGTCGCCGCCGCCGAGCCGCTCGCGAACGAAGTCGACGGCCGCCGCGACATCGGTATCGCCGGCGCCCTGCGCCTGCCAATCCGACGTGACAGCGCCCGCGAGTTCCGGATCGGGCATGTGGGAGGACTGCACCCCTTCGATTATAGGCGGGGTGCCCAGCGCAGCGGCGGGGCCATGCCGGCCTGTCGGCGCCCGTCGCTGCGGTTACCATCTGCACCCATGTGGCCTCTCTCCCGGAAGAAGACGGGCGCGATCGCGCCGGATGCGAGCATGCTCGCCGAGCTGCGGGCAAGCTGGTACGAGTTCGACCATCTCGACGAGGCGCAATGGCAGCGCCTGGCCGGTCTGGCAGCCCGTTTCCTCGCCGCCAAGCGGATCGTGGGCGCGGCCGGCTTCGAGGTCGACGAGACGGTCCGCTGGACGATCGGCCTGCTCGCGTGCCTGCCCGTCCTCGAGCTCGGCTTGCGGGCCTATTCGGATTTCGTCGACGTCATCGTCTATCCGGACCGCTTCCTCGTGGATCGCTCGCAGACCGACGAGGCCGGAGTCGTCCACGAATCCCGCGACATTCTCTCGGGCGAGGCGATGGACCTCGGCCCGGTCGTGCTCGCCTGGTCCGACATCCTCGAGGACCGCGAGCGACCCGGCGCCTGCGTGATCGTGCATGAGTTCGTCCACAAGCTCGACATGGCAGGCGGCTCGGCCGACGGGGTTCCGGTCGGCGCCGAGTCGCGTTCGCCGGGCTGGCGCCGGGTCCTCGAGGCATCCTACGAGGAGTTCTGCGGGCGGCTCGACGCGATCGAGGCGGCGATCCCGGCGCACGTCGACCCGGAGAGCCCGGCTGCCGACGCCTGGTACGGCCAGCTCGGTCTCGACCCCTATGCGGCGACCGACCCCGTGGAGTTCTTCGCGGTGGCCGGGGAAGCCTTCTTCAGCGATCCCTGGCAGCTGCACGCCGGCTTCCCGGCCCTGTTCGAGGCCATGCAACGGTATTTCGGCCAGGATCCCAGACAGGGCACCGACGGGCCGGCGGCACCAGACCGCGACCAGGCACCAGCCGCCTGATCCGGCTCGGGCAGTCGCCCGCACCGGGCATCCCTCGATAAGACCGACGCCGGCCATCCTCATCCGGCGACCGCCGGTGCCAGGGCGCCGGCCCGCCGATCGTCGCCCGGCGACCGGATGTGCGCTAGTTCATTGTCGGAAATCCTTACGACCCATAGGCTCGACGTCATCGATCACCACCTGCGTCGAATGCCAGAGACTACCCTCGGCCAGCTCGGCTTCGGCATCGCCGCAGCAAGCTTCGCCGCCTTTGCCGCTCTCGCGCTGACCCGCCGCGCCAACCGGCTCGCCACCCGCCTGTTCATCGGGGTGCTTGCCGCGCAGGCGCTCTGGGCGCTGGCGATGGCCGACGGCCCCGGCAACCGGCCGCTGGCGGCGCTGGCGGCGCCTGCGCTCGAGTCGCTGCGCGCGCTCGCCTGGACCGTCTTCCTGCTCGCGCTCGGGTGGCGCGACGCCGAGCGCAGCCCGTGGCACGGCACCCTGCTCGTGGTCGCCGCCGGACTGGCCGCCATCCCGATCGTCACCCACTGGAGCGGCTGGCCCGACACGGCGATCCACGGCGCCCGCTTCCTGGCGGCCGCGCTCACCCTGCTGGTGCTCGGCCAGCTCTATCGCAGGAGCGAACCCACCCAGCGCTGGGCGATCAAGTACCTCGCGATCGCGGTCGCCTGCGTCCTCGGCTTCGACCTGCTGATGTACGGCGACGCGCTGCTGGGCGAACAGCGCATCGATCCGGTATGGCGCGCATCACAGGGCTTCGCCAATGCGCTCGCGGTGCCGCTGCTCGCGGTTGCAGCCTCGCGCAACCCCGCCTGGCAACTCGACATCGCGCTCTCGCGGCGCATGGTCTTTCATTCCGCCACCCTGCTGGTGGTGGCCGCCTGCATGCTGGCGATCGCCATCGGCGCCTGGTACCTGCGCAGCATCGGCGGCAGCTGGGGTGAAGTCGCGCAGACGGTCCTGCTTTTCGCGGCGACGCTCGGGCTCCTCGTGACCGTCATGTCGGAGTCGGTGCGCGCCAGCATCCGGGTCTTCGTCTCGAAGCACTTCTTCGATTACCGCTACGACTATCGCGAGGAATGGCTGCGTCTTACCCGCCTCCTGTCCGAAAGCACGCATGCGTCGAGCCGCTCGCTCGCCGAGCGCGGCATCGAGGGCATCGGCTCTCTGGTCGAAAGCCGGGGCGGCGCCCTCTGGATACGCGACGGCAGGCGCTACGAGCTCGCCGGTCAGGTGGGTCGTGGCGGCATGGACCCGGGTCCGCTTCCCGTCGGCATGCCCCTGCTCGACTGGCTCGCGACGCGCAAGTGGATCGTCGACATCAACGAATGGCGCAGCACCCCCGGCCGCTATCCCGGACTGTCCATCGAGGGACCGCTCGATGATTCGCGCGGCTGGCTGATCGTGCCGATGATCATCCATGACGAGCTCGCGGGGCTGGTGGTGCTCGATCGGCCGCGGGTGCGCATCGAGCTCGACTGGGAGGTGCGCGACGTGCTCAAGGTGGCCGCCGCCCAGGTCGCGAGCTTCCTCGGGGTGCAGCGGGCGACCGAAAGGCTGGCCCAGTCCGAACAGTTCGCCTCCTTCAACCGGATGTCGACCTTCATCGTCCACGACCTCAAGAACCTGGTCGCCCAGCTCTCGCTGATGTCGGCCAATGCGCGCCGCCATCGCCACGACCCGGCCTTCGTCGACGACATGCTCGGCACGGTCGATACCGTAGCGGGCCGCATGCAGGCGATCCTCGCGGGGCTGCGCACGCCGTTGCGCGAGGCGAGCAGCCCCGAGATCATCGCGATCGGCGACCTGCTCGACAGCTCGGTGCGCGCGCACTCGGCCTACCAGCCCGCACCGGAGCTGGCCGCCGGTCCGGGCACCGGGTCGGCGCTGGTACACGCGGATCGTGCCCGGCTCGAGCGTGTCATCGGCCATCTCGTCCAGAACGCGATCGAAGCCTGCGCCGGGATCGACGGCGCCAGGGTGACGATCTCGTACCGGCACGACGAGACCTCGGTCCGGATCACCGTGGTCGACACCGGCCGAGGCATGAGCGACGAATTCGTTCGCGAGCGCCTGTTCCGTCCTTTCGTCTCCACCAAGTCGCAGGGCATGGGCATCGGCCTGTTCGAGTGCCGCGAATACGTCCGCGAGATCGGCGGCAGCCTCGCGGTCGAGTCCTCGCCAGGTCGCGGAACCCGCTTCACCGTCGTTCTCCCCCTCGTCGAGGTTCCCGTTCCAGTTCCAGCTCCTTATCCCGGTGTGATCAATGGCTGACAATCGTCCCGTTCTGTTGATGGTCGAAGACGACCTCGGATTGCAGCGGCAGATGCGCTGGTCCTTCGACCGCTACAACGTCGTGTTCGCCCAGGACCACGATTCCGCGCTCGCCCAGGTGCGGCGCCACGAGCCCCGGGTGGTGACCCTCGATCTCGGCCTGCCGCCTTCGCCCGATACGCCCGAGGAAGGTTTCCGCACACTCGCCTCGATCCTCTCGATCGCCCCGGCGACCAAGGTGATCGCGCTGACCGGGCAGGCTGACCGGGACAACGCGCTCAAGTCGGTGCAGCTGGGTGCCTACGACTTCTTCGGCAAACCCTTCGAACCCGAGGTGCTGGCGCTGGTGATCGACCGCGCGCTGCATCTGGCCGGCCTCGAGGAGGAGAACCGCCGGCTCGCCCAGCGGGTCGGCGAGATGCCGCTGTCGGGACTCATCACGCGCGACCCCGGCATGCTGAAGGTCTGCCGGCAGATCGAGAAGCTGGCCCCGACCGATGCCACGGTCACCCTCATCGGCGAAAGCGGCACCGGCAAGGAGGTCCTCGCCCGTGGCCTGCACCAGCTCTCCGGACGGCGCGAACGGCGTTTCGTAGCGATCAACTGCGCGGCGATCCCCGAGAACCTGCTCGAGTCCGAGCTCTTCGGACACGAACGCGGCGCCTTCACCGGCGCCGTCAAGCAGACCCCGGGCAAGATCGAGGTCGCCGATGGCGGCACCCTCTTCCTCGACGAGATCGGCGACCTGCCGCAAAGCCTGCAGGCGAAGCTGCTGCGCTTCCTGCAGGAACGGGTCATCGAACGGATCGGCGGGCGCGAGGAGATCCCTGTCGACGTGAGGATCGTCTGCGCAACCCATCGCAACCTCCGCGAGCTGATCACGACCGGCGCCTTTCGAGAGGATCTCTACTATCGCCTCACCGAGATGGTCGTCGAGATTCCTCCGCTGCGCGCGCGGGCGGGCGATGCCGCCCTGCTCGCGCACACCATCATCCGGCGGCTGGCCGATCAGCAGGGCAAGGAAGGCCTGACGCTGGCCGAGGATGCGTTGAAGTCGATCGAATCGCATGGCTGGCCAGGCAACGTACGCGAGCTGGAGAACTGCCTGAAGCGGGCGGTGATCCTCGCCGACGGCCAGGTGATTCGCGCCGAGGACCTCGGGCTGGCCACCGATGAAGGCGATCATCGCTACCTGAACCTGCGCCAGGTCCGGGAAGAGGCCGAGCGGGCTGCGGTGCTGCGCGCGATGGCCCACAGCGACGGCAACATCGCCCGGGCGGCCGAGATCCTCGGGATCAGCCGGCCGACGCTCTACGACCTGCTCAACCGCTTCAGCCTGCGCTAGAGCCCCGGGCCTGCCCCACGTACCAGTCCAGGGCTTCGGCCATGCCCGTCGCAATGGTGTGGGTCGGCTGGTAGCCTAGCTCGCGGCCCGCCTTGCCGATGTCCGCCAGCGAGTGCCGGACATCCCCGGCGCGGAAATCCGCGAACACCGGCTCGCAGCCGGCGACGCTCGCATCGATCCTTGTCAGCGAATCCCGGATCAGGGCGAACAGCTCGAGAAGGCTGGTCTGCTCGCCCACCGCCACGTTGTAGACCTCGTGCGGACTCGGCAGGGTCTCGACGAGCCCGGCACGCAGATTCGCCTGAACCGCATTGGCGACGTAGCAGAAGTCGCGGCTGGTCTTGCCGTCCCCGTTGATCGTCACGGGCCTGCCGTGAAGCATCGCATCGACCCACTTCGGGACCACCGCTGCATAGGCGCCGGCGGGATCCTGGCGCGGCCCGAACACGTTGAAATAGCGAAGCCCCACGCAATGGATACCGTAGGTCCGGGCAAAGACGTCGGCGAAGAGCTCGTCGGCTGCCTTCGTCGCCGCATAGGGCGAAAGCACCCGGCCGCAACGCGCCTCGACCTTGGGCAGCTCGGCGGAATCGCCGTAGACCGAGCTCGACGAGGCGTAGACGAAGCGACGCACCGCGGCGCGACGTGAGGCATCGAGCAGCTGCACGAAACCGTCGACGTTGGCGCGGAAGGATCCGATCGGCTCGGCGATCGAGCGCGGCACGCTGCCGAGCGCGGCCTGGTGCAGCACCCTGTCGACGCCCGCGACCATCGCCTCGCAGGCCTGCGGATCCGCGATGTCGGCTTCGACGAACTCGAGACGATCCGCGGCTGCGCCGACCAGGCGACGTACCTCGTCGAGGTTGCGGCGATGGCCGGTCGCGAAGTTGTCGACCGCGCGCACCCGCTGGCCGCCGCGCAGCAGGGCCTCGACGATGTTCGAACCGATGAACCCCGCTGCGCCGGTGACGAGCCAGCGCTCGTCGCGGCCAGCCAGAAGTTCCATGAATCCCCTGGACATCAGAGCCGCCAGAGCCGGTAGCCGAGCGCCTTCACCGCCGCGGGATCGAGAGCGCTCTTGACGTCCGCGACGACCCCGCCCGGTTCGAGCTTTCCGAGGAGTTCCTCGAGCGGACGCTCGAGGAACACGGCATGGTCGACCGCCAGCACCATCGCGCCCGCCCTCGGCACCGCATCCCAGCCGACGACTTCGACCCCGTACTCGTGCATCGCCTCGGCGGGATCGGCATGGGGATCATGCACCACGACACGAGCGCCGTAGGAGGCGAGCTCGTTTATGACGTCGATCACCTTCGAGTTGCGGATGTCGGGGACGTTCTCCTTGAAGGTCAGGCCCAGTACCAGGATGGGCCGGTCGCTCACCGGCATGCCGGCCGACACCATCTCCTTGATCGTGCGACGTGCGACGAAGCCGCCCATCGCGTCGTTGATGCGCCGCCCGCCAAGAATAACCTGCGGGTGATAGCCGACCATCTCCGCCTTGGTGGTCAGGTAGTAAGGGTCGACGCCGATGCAATGGCCGCCGACCAGTCCGGGCCGGAAGGGCAGGAAGTTCCATTTCGTTCCGGCGGCACGCAGCACTTCCCGGGTATCGATGTCGAGCCGATCGAAGAGGATCGCGAGCTCGTTCATCAAGGCGATGTTGAGGTCTCTCTGGGTGTTCTCGATCACTTTCGCCGCTTCGGCGACCCGGATGCTCGACGCCCTGTACACGCCGGCGGTGACCACCGCTTCGTAGACCGCCGCAACCGTGTCCAGCGTCGCCGGCGTGTCGGCCGATACCACCTTGGTGATGCGGGTGAGGGTGTGCTCCCGATCGCCGGGGTTGATGCGCTCGGGCGAGTAGCCGACATGGAAGCCGTCCTTCCACTTCATGCCGGAGCACGCCTCGAGCACGGGGATGCAGACATCCTCGGTCGCACCCGGGTACACGGTCGATTCGTAGACGACGATCGCGCCACGCTTCATGTGCCGACCACAGACCTCGCTCGCCGATATCAGGGGGCTGAAGTCGGGCCGGTGCGCATCGTCGACCGGGGTCGGCACGGCGACGATCAGCACGTCGGCCGAAGCGAGGGCAGCCGGATCGTGACTCAGCTCGAGCATCGATGCGCTGGCGAACTGCTCGGGCGTCGCCTCCCCGGTGACGTCCACGCCCTGCCGAAGCCGCTCGATGCGGGCGGCCGAGATGTCGTAGCCGAGGGTCGGCATCGCCCTGCCGAACTCGAGCGCCAGGGGCAGGCCCACGTACCCTAGCCCGATCACAGCCACCTTGTGCATTGCCTCTCCTGAACAGGTCTGGCCGGCATGGGCTCGCCGCAGTTCGGGCAAGCCGTGAAGGCCCGGATTTTCTCGCTTTCGCGAGACTTATTCCCCTCGTGGGAATGGGCCGAAGTCTACAATGACCACATGGGTTCAATACCGCGCAAACATCACAGGAAGCGCGTCATCCGCCGCTTCGCGATGTCCTGGTGCTGCGCTCTGGTGCCGTTCGGTGCCGGCGCGCAGATCATCCAGGCGCCGCCCATGCCCGCCCAGAGCGTCGGCGCGGTCAACCAGACAGCCCCCACCGCTGGCGCGCCGATAGCCACCCGCAGCACCGCCTCCTCGGGCAGCGATATCGATCGCTACCAGGAACTCACCGAGATCGGCGGCAGGGCCGGCTCCCCGGCCAGTCCCGAAGAGCTCGAGCAGGCCTACCTGCACTATTGCAGGGCGGCAAGCAACGGCTCGACCGATGCGCTCGTCCGGCTCGGGTGGATGCACCTGAACGGGCTCGGCGTGAAGCAGGACGACGCCGTCGCCGGCGCGTTGCTGCGCCGGGCCTCCGCCTACGGCAGCCAGCTGGCCGGTCAGTTGCTGATGATGGTTCGCGGCACCGAGGAGCGCATGCCCGACTGCATCGGCAAGCGGGCACTCGCCCAGGTCAACGTCGAGCCGGCCCAGCCGGTTTCGCGCGGCTCGACCCGCATCGCCAATCCGTCGCGGTTCTCGACGGTTCCGGTCAGCCTCGAGCGCCAGCGGCTGGCGGCCACGGTCATCCAGATCGCCGCCGAGTTCCGGCTCGATCCGCGCCTGGTCATCGCGTTGATCGGCACCGAATCCAATTTCGATCCCAATGCCCGCTCGCCGAAGAACGCCTTCGGCCTCATGCAGCTCATCCCGGAGACCGCCGCCCGCTTCGAGGTGGCCGATGTCCTTGACCCGACGCAGAACCTGCGCGGCGGGATGGCCTACCTGAGCTGGCTGCTGTCCTACTACCGTGGCGACGTCATCCTCGCGCTGGCCGCCTACAACGCAGGAGAGGGTGCGGTCGACCGCTACAAGGGCGTACCGCCCTACCCAGAGACCATGGCCTATGTGCAGCGGATCCGGGCGCTATACCCGGTCGACCGGCATGGCTTCAATCCGCGCCTGACCACCGCCTCGCCGATGCTGCGCGCGCCGACGACCACCCAGACCGCAGGGCTGGGCATCGCCGGCACGGCGATCACCGACTGATCGACATCAACAGCCCAAGCCGCACCTGCGAGCGCGGCCGAAGCGAGCGACGGCGAATGTGGGGGCTGCTCCAGTTCAGCGCCGACCGATTCCCCGGTACTCGAATCCCCGCCGGCGCATCGCCCGCGGATCGTAGAGATTGCGGCCATCGAAGACCAGCGGCCGGTTCATCCGGCGGTGGATCTCGTCGAACGCCGGGGCGCGGAACTCCTTCCATTCGGTCAGGATGAACAGCGCGTCAGCGCCCCGTACTGCCTCGAGCGGCGAGGCAGCGAGGATCAGGTCGTCACGCTCGCCGTAGATCCGGCGGCACTCGTCGGCCGCCGCCGGGTCGTAGGCGGCGACCACGGCGCCTTCGGCCCAGAGCCCCTCGAGCACCACGCGGGAGGGGGCTTCGCGCATGTCGTCGGTATTGGGCTTGAACGCGAGCCCCCAGACCGCGACACGCTTGCCGGCGAGCGAGCCCATGTGCTCCCTGGCCATCTCGACGAGCAGCTTCTTCTGGGCAGCATTGACGGTCTCGACCGCCTGCAGCAGGAGCAGTTCCTGACCCTCCGTGGATGCAGTTCGCAACAGCGCGCTGACGTCCTTGGGAAAGCAGGAGCCGCCGTAGCCCGTACCGGCATAGAGGAAGGAATAGCCGATGCGGGGATCGGAGCCGATCCCCCGGCGTACGTCCTCGATGTCGGCACCGAGCCGGTCGGCGAGGTTGGCCAGCTCGTTCATGAAGGAGATTCGAGTCGCCAGCATCGCGTTGGCAGCGTACTTGGTGAGTTCCGCCGACCGGCGCGACATCACGACGATCCGGTCATGGTTGCGCTGGAAAGGTGCATAGAGCTCGCGCATGCGCTCCTCCGCCTGGGGATCTTCCACACCGAGGACGATCCGGTCGGGTCGCATGAAATCCTCGACCGCGGCGCCTTCCTTGAGGAATTCGGGGTTCGACACCACCGAGAATGGAACCGCGATTCCGCGCTCAGCGAGCACTTCGCGGATCGCCGCCTCGACGCGATCCGCGGTGCCGACCGGCACCGTGCTCTTGTCGACCACCACCCGGTAGTCCTGGATGTGCTGCCCGATGGACCGCGCCACCGCCAGCACATGCCGGAGATCGGCGGAACCGTCCTCGTCGGGCGGGGTGCCGACCGCGATCACGATGATCTCGCCGAATTCGACCGCCTCTTCGGCCGACAGGGAGAAGCGCAACCGGCCGGCCTCGACATTGCTGACGACGATGGATTCGAGCCCCGGCTCGTAGATCGGGATGTGCCCCTCGCGCAGGCGGCCGACCTTCACCGGGTCGGCGTCGATGCACAGTACCTCGTGCCCGCTGTCGGCCAGGCAGGATCCTGTCACGAGACCGACATATCCCGTCCCGACCACGCTTACTTTCATCGTTACACTCTCCGTGTACTGTCGAACGACGTTCAGGGCCGCCGCACCGGCTCGAAATGTACGGCGGATCGCCCCTTCCCCGCAAAGACCGATTTCACGAGTCAGGACGAATGCCAGACACCGACACCGCTGATCCCGCCCGCCATGTCCTCGTCACCGGGGCCGCCGGCTTCATCGGCATGCATGCCTGCATCGCCCTGCTAGAACGCGGCTGGCGCGTTCATGGCGTCGACAACCTGAACGCCTACTATCCGGTCAGGCTCAAGGAAGATCGCCTCGCATGGCTGCGCCGACACCCCGCGGCCGGGCGCTTCGAGTTTACCCGGCTCGACATCGCCGACGCCGGGGCGGTTGCCGCGGTGTGCGGACAGGCGGCCTTCACCCACATCCTGCATCTCGCGGCGCAGGCGGGTGTGCGGCACTCGATCGACCACCCGCTCGACTATGCCCATTCGAACCTCGTGGGCACCAGCGTCATCCTCGAGGCGGCGCGGGCTGCCCGGATACGGCACCTGGTCTACGCGAGCAGCTCCAGCGTCTACGGGGGAAATACCCGCCTGCCGTTCTCGGAAGAGGACCGGGTCGACCGCCCGGTCAGCTTTTATGCGGCCACCAAGCGCGCCAACGAGGCGATGGCGTACAGCTATGCGCATCTCTACGGGATTCCCTGCACCGGACTGCGCTTCTTCACCGTCTACGGCCCCTGGGGGCGCCCGGACATGGCGGCGTGGCTGTTCACCGACGCGATCCTCGCCGGAAGGTCGATCCGGGTCTTCGAGCAGGGCCGGCTGCGGCGCGACTTCACTTACATCGACGATATCGTCGAGGGGATCTGCCGGGTCATGGAGCGCCCTGCCCCGGCCGACGATGCCGGCGCACCCCACGCCCTCTTCAATATCGGCAACCACTCGCCCAACACGGTCAACGAGCTGATCGCGATCATCGAGGCCGCCACCGGCCAGCGTGCCCGGCGCGAGGAGCTCCCGATGCAGCCTGGCGATGTCGAGGCGACCTTCGCCGACGTGGCCCGCCTGAGCGCGGCCACCGGTTTCGAGCCCGCCACCTCGCTCGAGTCCGGCATGCGGCGCTTCGTCGACTGGTTCCGGGCGTACCACGGACGCTGAGGCACCGGCCGCAGGGCCGACCCGACCGGACGCGGGCCGGACCGGCTCATGCGACAATTCGCCCCGACGAACACACGCGCGGAGACGTCAACGATGGGATTTCTCGCCGGCAAACGGATCCTGATCCTCGGCCTGCTGTCGAACCGGTCGATCGCCTATGGCATCGCCCGGGCCTGCCATGCCCAGGGGGCGGAGCTCGCCTTCACCTACCAGAACGACCGGTTCAAGGACCGGATCACCGACATGGCCGCCGAGTTCGGCTCATCCCTGGTGTTTCCCTGCGACGTCGCCGAGGATGCGCAGATCGATGCCCTGTTCACCGAACTCGGCCGCCACTGGGACGGGCTCGACGGCCTGGTCCATGCGGTGGCCTTCGCCCCCCGCGAGGCGATCGCCGGCGACTTCCTCGACGGCGCGAGCCGCGAGGCCTTCCGCGTGGCGCACGACATCTCCGCCTACAGCTTCGTCGGCCTGGCCAAGGCGGCACGGCCGATGATGGAAGGACGCAATGCGGCACTGCTGACACTGAGCTACCTGGGCGCCGTCCGGGTCATGCCCAACTACAACACGATGGGCCTGGCCAAGGCGAGCCTCGAGGCTGCGGTGCGCTTCATGGCCGAGAGCCTCGGCCCGAGGGGAATCCGGGTCAACGCGATCTCGGCCGGCCCGATCCGTACCCTGGCCGCCAGCGGCGTCAAGAATTTCTCGCGCATGCTCGACTTCAATGCGGCGAACTCGCCGCTGCGGCGCAACGTCACCATTGACGACGTCGGCAATGCGGCCGCGTTCCTGCTCTCCGATCTCGCCGCCGGCATCACCGGCGGCATCACCTATGTGGACGGCGGCTTCCACCAGGTCGCGGGCGGCATGGCTGGCCTCCTCGACGAATCCTGAAGCCGCGAGGCGGAAGCTCCACGCCGCGAACACCATGACAACTGCCTCTTCTGGCGGGGCCACGGCAAGCGCCGCTTCGGCTGCCGGCGAGATCCGCCTGACCTCCTTCTCGCACGGCGGCGGCTGCGGCTGCAAGATCGCGCCCGGGGTCCTGGCGGACATCCTGAAACAGTCCGGCTCCCTGCCGGTGCCGCCCGAACTGCTGGTCGGCATCGAGACCTCCGACGATGCCGCGGTCTATCGGATCAACGAGACTCAGGCGCTGGTCGCGACGACCGACTTCTTCATGCCGATCGTCGACGATCCCTTCGACTTCGGGCGCATCGCCGCCACCAACGCGATTTCGGACGTCTATGCGATGGGCGCGAGGCCGATCCTCGCGCTGGCATTGGTCGCGATGCCGATCGACCGGCTGCCGACGGAAACCATCCGGCGGATCCTGGAAGGCGGGCAGTCGGTCTGTGCCGCGGCCGGCATCCCGATCGCCGGTGGCCACACGATCGACTCGGTCGAGCCGATCTACGGCCTGGTCGCGATCGGCCTGGTCGACCCACGCCGGCTCAAGCGCAATTCCGGCGCCCGGCCGGGTGATCGCCTCGTGCTCGGCAAGCCGCTGGGCGTGGGCATCCTGTCGGCGGCCCTCAAGAAGGAAAAGCTGTCGAAGACCGGCTACCAGGCGATGATCGACAGCACCACCCGGCCGAACACCGCCGGAATCGCCCTCGCGGAAATCGAGGGTGTTCACGCCATGACCGACGTCACCGGCTTCGGCCTGCTCGGCCATGCGCTGGAGATCCTGCGCGGATCCGGCGTAGGCGGCACCATCCACCATGCCGACCTGCCGCTGCTCGACGGCGTGATGGATCTTGCGGGCGCCGGCTGCATAACCGGCGCCTCGGGGCGCAACTGGGCCGGCTACGGAGCCGAGGTCGATTTCGGCCCCGGGATCGATGCGACCCGCCAGGCGCTGCTGACCGATCCGCAGACCTCCGGGGGGCTGCTGGTCGCCTGCGCGCCCGGATCGGTGGACACGGTGCTCGATGCGTTCCGACGCGACGGCTTCATGCAGGCGGCCGAGATCGGCGAACTCCACGCCGGCCCCGCCCGGCTGCGCGTCGTCTAGACGGTGGGCCCGACAGCCAGCGAGACTCCAGGTCGCCCCATGAGGTGTGCACGATGAATCCGTATTCCCTGTCGCGCAGGGCGATCGCCCTGCGCAGCTCCGCGATTCGCGAGATCCTCAAGATCACGGCGCAGCCCGATGTGATCTCCTTCGCCGGTGGCCTGCCTTCGCCCGAGACCTTCCCGATCGAGCATCTGCGCAACGCGGCCGAGCGGGTCTGGCAGCATCAGGCGCGGACCGCGCTGCAGTACGGCCCCACCGAAGGCCATGCCCCCCTGCGCGAGTGGATCGCCGAACGGCTGCGTGCCCAGGGCTCGACGCAGGTGCGCGCCGAGCAGGTGCTGATCACGACCGGATCGCAACAGGGCCTGGACCTGCTCACCAAGGTGCTGGTCGACGAAGGCAGCAAGCTGCTGGTCGAAACCCCCAGCTACCTGGGTGCCCTGCAGGCCTTCGCGATGGGCGAGCCGCGATTCCATTCGATGCCCTCGGACGACGAAGGCATCATGGTCGACGCGATGGACGACGCGATGCTGGAAGGGGCGAGACTGCTGTACTGCCTGCCGAACTTCCAGAATCCGACGGGCCGGCGACTGCCCCTGGCCCGTCGCGAGGCCCTGGTGGCGAGGGCCGGGCAGGCGGGTGTCCCGATCGTCGAGGACGATCCCTACGGCGAGCTCGACTACGGCGGTCAGCGCCTGCCCAGCCTGCATTCGATGAACCCGGAAGGGGTCGTCTACCTCGGCTCCTTCTCCAAGCTGCTGACGCCCGGCTTCCGGCTCGGCTACATGGTGGCTCCGCCGGTCATCTTCGAGAAATGCGTGCAGGCCAAGCAGGCGGCGGACCTGCACACCCCCTCGTTTACCCAGCATGTGGTGTTCGAGGCGGTCAGGGACGGATTCCTCGACCGGCATATCCCGACCATCCGTGCCCTCTATGGCCGCCAGTGCGAGTACATGCTGGAGGCGCTCGAGCGCCACATGCCGGCCGAGGCAAGCTGGAGCCGCCCCGAAGGCGGCATGTTCATCTGGGTAAGCCTGCCGCCGTCGATCGACACCGAACGGCTGCTGGAGCAGGCCATCGACCACAAGGTGGCGTTCGTGCCGGGGGCACCCTTCTTCTGCGAAGCGCCACAGCGCAATACCCTGCGCCTGTCGTTCGTGACGGTCGCGAAGGAGAACATCGAGCGGGGCGTGGCGCTATTGGGCAGCCTGATCCGCGATGCGCTGGCGGCGCAGCCCCAGGCTCGTCGGGCCTGATCGCCAGGCCCTCCCGGCTTTCGATCAGACCGCGTCGGCGAGAAAGACCGCGAACCAGCGGTTCTCGTCGAACCAGCGTTCCGACACCCGCCATCCGGCTTGCGCGAGATGCCCGGCGAAACGCCCCGGCGTGTACTTGTAGGAATTCTCGGTATGGATGCGCTCGCCGTCCGCGAAGCGGCGATGAGCGCCGGGCCACGTCACCGACTGCTCGCCGCAGGACTCGAGGTGCATCTCGATGCGCGAGAGTTCCTCGTTGAACAGCGCCACATGTCGCCAGCGCAAGAGGTCGAAGTCGGTACCGGCGATACGGTTGAGATGATTGAGCACGTTGCGGTTGAAGGCGGCCGTGACGCCGAGGCGATCGTCATAGGCAGCCTCGAGCACGTCGCGATCCTTGACCAGGTCGACGCCGATCAGCAACCTGCCGTCGTCGCCCGCATTCGCGCGAGCCCGGCGCAGGAAGGCGACCGCCAGCTCGGGCGTGAAATTGCCGATGCTCGAGCCGGGATAGAACAGCAGCCGGCGACCGGGCGCATCGTCGCCGTCCAGCGTCCAGTCGCGGGCCAGATCACGGCCGAGCGCGGTCATGACGACGTCGGGATGACGGGGGCCGATCGCGGCGACCGCATCGCGCACGAAGCCGATCGAGATGTCGATCGCCACGTAACGCGAGCAATCGAGAAGTGGCAGGATCGCGTCGGCCTTGCGACAGTCCCCGGCACCGAGATCGACCAGGGTGCTGCCGGGTCCGATGCGCTCGCGGGTGGCTTCGGCCGCCACCGGCAGGATCCCGGCCTCGGTGCGGGTCGGATAGTACTCGGGCGTCTCGCAGATCGCGGCGAAGAGCGCCGAACCGAGGCGATCGTAGAAATACTTCGGTGCGATGCTGGCGCGCCGTGCGCTCAGCCTGCACACGATCTCCCGGACCTCGTCGTCCGCGGCGGCCGCCGCGACGATCTCTCCCGTGTCGTTGTCGTTCATGACATCCTTCATCCGCCTGCGGCGCCCCTGCCCCGGGGGCACGGGCGCCTGCCGTTCCCTCCCGTATAACATAGGTCGCATCTCCGACAACCTGCCGGGGTCGCGATCCGGACCCTCGTCTCCTCGATGGCGGACAGACACATCCCTGCACACGCATCGGCACCGATGTCCGCACGAGCGTCGGGCGCCACGGCACTCCATCGCGCTCCAGTGGGGCCGGCAGCCCTGTCGGTGAGCGGCCTCGACAAGCGATTCGGCGGGCATCGCCTGCTCGCATCGGTCTCGCTCGAGATCGCCCCGGGCGAACGCGTCGTCCTGCTGGGTGAATCGGGCAGCGGCAAATCCACCCTGCTCAACCTCATCGCAGGTCTCGAGCCGGCCGATGCCGGCACGATCCACATCGCCGGCCAACGGGTCGACGGGGGGGACGCCGATACCAGCGCCGCCCTGCGGCGCACCCGCCTCGGCTTCGTGTTCCAGGCCTTCCACCTGCTGCCTCAGCTCGATGCGCTCGCCAACGTCATGGTGCCGCTCCTGCTGCTGGGCACCTCGTATCCCGAAGCCCGGCGACTCGCCCAGGCGCAACTCGAGTCGCTCGGCATCGCGGCACGCGCCCGCGCGCTGCCGGCAATGTTGTCCGGCGGCGAGCAGCAGCGGGTGGCGATCGCCCGCGCGCTCGTGCATCGCCCGACCCTGCTGCTCGCCGACGAACCCACCGGCAATCTCGATGAAGAGAACGCGCAGCGCGTGCTGGAACTGCTCGAGACGGCGTGCCACGAACACGGGGCAGCCCTGCTGATGGCAACGCATTCCGCCCAGGCCGCCCGGGCCGGAACGCGAGTGCTCCGGCTCGCCCACGCCAGCCTGCATCACGTATGAGCATCGGCCGCGCACGCCTGCTCCTGATGCTCTGGGCGGCGCATGCGCTACAGCGGCCCGGGCGGCTGCTGATGTCGGTCGGCGTGATCGCGATCGGGGTTGCGCTCGGGCTCGGCGTGAATCTCGTCAACCACTCGGCGCTCGCCGAATTCCAGGCATCGCTCGCGCGCATCAACGGCGAGGCGGACCTGAGCATTCGAGCTCGCATCGGCACCCTCGACGACCGGCTCTACGAACGCATCGCCCGGGATCCGGCGATCGCCGCGGCAAGCCCGGTGATCGCATTCGAGGCCGAAGTGCTCGACCCGCCCCGCAACGACGGGCCGCCTCCCCGCCTGGAAGTGCTCGGGATCGATCCGCTGCGGGCAGGTGCAATCACTCCCGCGCTGGTTCCGAGCGCCGACACGCCGATCGCCCTCTTCGATACCGATGCGGTGTTCCTGTCCCCGGCTGCCGCGCGGATGCTCGGGGTCGCCGCCGGCGATACTGTGGTCCTGAAGGCAGGAATCCATGAACAGCGCCTCGTGCTTGTCGGCGAGCTGCCCGGCATCGGTGGCGGCCAGCAACTGGCGGTGATCGACATCGCCACCGCCCAGTGGCGATTCGGCTGGTCCGGCGCGATCGAGCGCATCGACCTGCGCCTGGCGGACGACACCGATCCGGCGGCGCTGCAGGTACGCTGGCGCGATGCGATTCCCGCGGCCACGTGGTCCACGCCCGATCTCGCGAGCAGCCGCATGTCCAACCTGTCACGCGCCTACCGGGTCAATCTGACGATGCTGGCCCTGGTTGCGCTCCTGACCGGGCTCTTCCTCGTCCATGCCAACCTCGCACTCGCAACCCGTCGCCAATGGCCCGAATTCGCCCTGCTCGCAACGCTCGGCGCATCGCGCCGATTGATCGCGACGGCGGTGCTCGGCCAGGGGCTTGCAGCAGGCATCGGCGGCGCGCTCCTTGGCTGCGCGCTGGGGGTCGCGCTCGCCCGCCTTGCCCTGGCGACCATCGGCGGCGACCTGGGCGCCGGCCTGCTGCGTGCCGCCGAGGTCCCTATCGCGATCGACGCCCCCATGGTCGCCGTCTTCGCCACGCTCGGCATCGCCGTCGGCATCGCCGGCAGCGCGGCGCCCGCCCTGCGGGCCCGCGAGATCGCCCCGGCCCGGGCCTTGCGAGGGCTCCCCGACACCCATGCGCGGGGCCGCCGCGCCGATATCGTGGCCCTGGCAGCCTTCCTCGCCGGCGCGGCGGCGCTCGCCCTGCCCCCGATCGCCGAGCTGCCGCTGGGCGCCTACGCCGCGATCGGGCTCTGGCTGCTGGCGGTCGTTTCCCGGGCCGGCTCGCTGGTCGCGATCGGCACAGCGGCAATCGCACGCGACCGCCGGCTCGGCTGGTGCCTGCCGCCGCTCTGGCTCGGCCTGGCGCGCCTGCGCGAGCGGCCCGGCGATTCGACCGCCGCCCTGTCGGGCGTCGTGGCCAGCGTTGCGCTGGCAGTGGCAATGGCAACCATGGTGCACAGCTTCCGGGATTCGGTCGTCCAGTGGCTCGACGTCGTGCTGCCCGCCGACGTCTACGCGCGGGCATCCGTCACCGGCTCAGCCGGCGGCATCGATCCCGCGCTCGGGGACGCGATCGCGGCAGTCGACGGCGTGGCATCGCTCGCCTGGATGCGGGTGCTTCCGATCGAGATGGACGCCCGGCGACCGCCGGCGACCCTGCTCGCGCGCGAGATCGACGGCGACGCTCCGCAGCGCAGCCTGCCCCTGACCGGCCGGCTCGCCGAGGTACCGGAGAACTGCACAGCGGTCTTCGGAAGCGAAGCCATGGCGGATCTCTACGGTTGGGCGCCCGGATTGCGAGTCGAACTGCCCATCGGCCCGCCCGGTCACTGCTTCAGCGTCGGCGGCATCTGGCGCGACTATGCCCGCCAGCATGGCGCGATCGCGATCGATCGCACCGCCTGGCGCAGGCTCAGCGGTGATGACACAGTCAGCGATCTGTCGATCCGGCTCGCACCGGGCGCCGATACCGGCGCCGTGATCGCCCGCCTGCGAGCCCTGGACCCCCGTCTCGCGGGACTGCAGTGGCGAGACGCCGACGAGATCCGGGCGGTCTCGCTCGCGATCTTCGATCGCAGCTTCGCCGCGACCTACGCGCTCGAGGCCGTCGCGATCCTGCTCGGCATCCTTGGCGTCGCCGCCGGCTATGCCGCGGAAGCCCTCGCGCGCCAGCGCGAATTCGGCGTGCTGCAGCACCTCGGCATGGCGCGCCGGCGCATCGCCGGCATGCTCGCCGCGGAGGCCGGATCGATGGTGGCGATCGGCTGCCTGATCGGCTTCGTGCTCGGCGCCGCGATCGCGTTCATCCTCGTCTTCCAGGTCAACCCGGTCTCGTTCCACTGGCGCATGGACATCACCTGGCCCTTCGGCCTGCTGACGGCCGGCGGGCTCGCCCTGGTCGGGATCGCCGCCGCCACCGCTGCGACGGTGGCCCGGCACGCGATGCGCCGCTCGCCGGCCACCGCGGTACGGGCCGACTGGTGAGCCGGATCGAAAGGCATGCGATGCTGCGCCGACATCTGATACTGGCCCTTGCCGCGACGGCCGCGGGTTACCCGGCCGGCATCGCTCTGGCGCGAACGCCGGCATACGCGCCGGTCGTACGCGGCCATCGACTACGTTTTCCTCGCGACCACGGCATGCATCCGGATTTCCGGATCGAGTGGTGGTACATCACCGGCTGGCTCGAGGTGGCCGGCCGATCACCGGGCGGGAACCCGGACGGAGCGACCGCGGCCGGACCCTTCGGCTACCAGATCACCTTCTTCCGGGCCCGCACTCGACACGCTGCAGCCAATCCCAGCCGCTTCGCCCCTCGTCAGCTTCTGCTCGGCCATGCGGCGATCGCCGATCCCGCCCTCGGGCGTCTGCGCCATGACCAGCAGGCCTGGCGAGTCGGCGAACTGGCCAGCGTCGCCACCGACGACACCCGCATCCGGCTCCCCGGCTGGACGCTCGGCCGCGATGCCGACGACAGCTACCTGGCCGAGGTCGACGCCGACGGCTTCGGCTACTCCCTGCGGCTGGCGAACATCGCCCCGCCCGTCCTGCAGGGCGATGACGGCTATTCGCGAAAGGGCCCGCGGCCAGAGCAGGCCAGCTACTACTACTCGCGCCCGGGCATGCGGGCGACGGGAACGCTGCGGATCGGCAAGCGGGAATACCCGGTCCGCGGCAGCGGCTGGCTGGATCATGAATGGTCGAGCGAGCTCATGCCCGAGGGAGCCGTCGGCTGGGACTGGGCCGGCATCGGGCTCCACGATGGAGGCAGCCTGCTGGCGTTCCGGCTACGCGATGGCAACGGCCAGGCGGTCCACTCCCATGGGCGACTGCGCGCTGCCGACGGCGACCAGATCGATGCGCCGCCCACGTTCGAGCCGATCCGCTTCTGGGAGTCGCCCCGCACCGGAATCCGCTATCCGGTCGAATGGAATATCAAGATCGACGATAAGTCGTTTCTGCTGACGCCATTATTCGATGATCAGGAACTCGATGCCCGGCGCAGCTCGGGAACGATCTACTGGGAAGGCGCCGTCAGCGCGAGCCTCGACGGACGAATCGTCGGCCGGGGCTATCTGGAACTGACCGGCTACGGCGCCGCCCTCGATCTGTAAGGCCCCGTTCCGTCACTGGTCTTCGTGCCGGCCGAGCGGAAGGCGAGCACCCGGCCCGGGCAGCGCTCAGGAACCGCGGAAGCCGAAGCGGGCAAGCAGCCGGCCGGCTGCCTCGGTGCAGTCGGCGACGACCCGCGCCGGCAGCTTGCGGACCAGGAAGGGCACGCCCATGAGGATGACCGCCGCGTCGTCGGCCCAGCCGAAGAGCAGCAGGAAGTCCGGAACGATGTCGAAGGGACTGACCACGTAGAGCAGGAGCCCGAGGATCGCGAGCCGCATGCCGCGCGGGGTCTCGGGATGGCGCAGGGCGTAGAACAGGACCAGGGCTTCGCGGCCGACCGATTTCAGCAGCAGGCGCAGGCGGATGAGCCACATGGCGGAACCTCCTTGTCGCCGCCCGTCCGGATACCGGTTCAGGCGACCAGCTGGTTGATCTCGATGATCGGCAGCATCACGGCCAGCACGATCAACAGGACGATGATACCCATGACCAGGATCAGCAGGGGCTCGAGGATGCTGGTCAAGGCGAGCGCCCGCCTTTCGGTTTCCATCGACAGGGTCGCGGCGGCCCGTTCGAGCATCTCGGACAGGTCGCCGGTCGCCTCGCCGCTGGCGATCATGTGCACGAGCATGGGCGGGAACTGCTTGCCGGCCGCCAGGGCACGGGCAAGCGGCGCGCCCTCTCGCACCCGGGATATGGCGTCCTCGACGTTGGATTTCAAGGCATCGTTCGAGAGCGTCCGGGCGCCGGCCTCGAGCGCCCGGATCAGGGGGACGCCGGCGCTCGACAGGATGCCGAGCGTCGAGGCGAAGCGGGCGGTGTTCATGCCTCGCACCAGACGCCCGATGACCGGAAACTCGAGCAGCCGCCGATGGAAGGCGAGCCGCGCGGTCGGCGAGCGCAGCGACAGCCGGAACCCGATCACGCCCAGCACCAGGGCGACCAGCATCCAGATACCGTAGTCGCGCACGAAATCCGACAGCGCGATCATGCCGATGGTGAGTCCCGGCAGCTCCTGCTGGGTCTGCTCGAACACGCCGACCACCTGCGGGACGACGTAGGCGAGCATCGCGATGATCACGGTGACCGCCACCAGGGTCACGATCAGGGGATAGGTGAAGGCGAGGATGACCTTCTGCGACAGGTTCGAACGGGCCTCGACGTAGTCGGCGAGCCGACCCATGACGAGGCCGAGGTCGCCGGAATGCTCCCCGGCAGCGACCAGCGCGCGGTAGACCTCGGGGAAGTCGCGCGGGTACTTCTCCAGCACCTGCGACAGGGTCTGGCCGGCGACGACGTCGCTGCGGATCGCCGCGAAGCGTTCGCGCACCACTCGGCGCTCGGCCTGCTCGGCCACCGACGCCAGGGCTCGCTCCAGCGGCAGACGGGCGAGCAGCAGGCTCGCGAGCTGGCGGGTCGCCAGGGTGAGCTCCAGGGTACGCAGCCGCCCGGAGCGCACGGAGCCACCAGCGGTAGCAGCCGCCTGCAGGGTGCTCAGCTCGAGCGGCGTCAGGCCGCGATCGCGCAACAGGGAGCGGGCATGGCGCGGCGAGTCGGCATCGATGACACCACGCTCGATCCGGCCACCGACATCGGCTGCCTCGAAACGATAGGCGGGCATCGGCAGGGCGGTTCTTTAATCTCTGGTGACGCGGATCACTTCGTCGAGCGAAGTGGTGCCGTCGCGCACCCAGCGCTGGCCGTCGGCGCGCATCGTCACCAGGCCGTTGGCGATCGCCGCCGCCCGGATCTCCGACTCCGGCGCGCCGCGATGGATCTGCGCCCGGATATCGTCGTTGACCGCCAGCAGCTCGTAGACGCCGGTACGCCCGATGAAGCCGCTGTTGCTGCAGGCCGCGCAGCCGACCGCCCGCCAGCCGCCGGCGACGGGGTCCTCCTGGCGGCACTGCGGGCAGAGCCTGCGCACGAGGCGCTGGCCGACCACGCCGAGGAGCGACGAGGACAGCAGGAACGGCTCGATTCCCATGTCGATCAGGCGGGTGATCGCCGAGACGGCATCGTTGGTATGCAGGGTCGCCAGCACGAGGTGGCCGGTGAGCGAGGCCTGCACCGCGATCTGCGCCGTCTCGAGATCGCGGATCTCGCCGATCATGATGACGTCGGGGTCCTGGCGCAGGATCGAGCGCAGAGCCTTGGCGAAGCTCATGTCGATCCGGGCATTGACCTGGGTCTGGCCGATGCCGTCGAGGTCGTACTCGATCGGATCCTCGACGGTCAGGATGTTCGTGGTGTTCGCATCGAGCCGCCCGAGCGCGGCGTAGAGCGTGGTGGTCTTGCCCGAGCCGGTCGGCCCGGTGACCAGCACGATGCCATGCGGCTGGTGCACCAGCTTGTCGAACGCGACCAGGGTCTTCGCGCCCATGCCGAGCTTGCCGAGATCGAGGCGACCCGCCTCCTTGTCGAGCAGGCGCAGGACCGCCCGCTCGCCATGCCCGGTGGGCAGGGTCGAGACGCGGACGTCGACCGGGCGACCGCCGATGCGCAGGGTGATCCGGCCGTCCTGCGGCAGGCGCTTCTCGGCGATGTCGAGCTGGGCCATGATCTTGATCCGGGAGATCAGCGCGGCATGCAGCTCGCGGCGGGGCCGCACCACGTCGCGCAGGGTTCCGTCCACCCGGAAACGGACCAGCGAATAGGTCTCGAAGGGCTCGATATGGATGTCGGAGGCACCGTCGCGGCTCGCCTGCGTGAGCAGCGCATTGATCATCCGGATGATCGGCGCGTCGTCCTCGGCTTCGAGCAGGTCCTCGATCTTCGGGATGTCCTGCATCAGCCGCGACAGGTCGAGGTCGCTCGCCACCTCGTCGGCGACGGTGGCAGCGCTGCCCTCCTGCGAGGAATAGGCCCGGGATATCGCGGCGGCGAGCTCCTCGGCCGGCTTCTCGACGGTGACCAGCCGCATCGGCAGCGTCCTGGCCAGCTCGGCGATCGCCGCCCGCGGCGTGTTGTCGCCGACCCAGACTTCGACCACGTCGCCGGTCACCCCCGCGACCAGCAGCTGGTGGGTGCGGGCGAAACCGAAGGGAACGTAGCGCGAAGGCGAGACGACCGACATCGGGCGTGGCTTCTCAGTTGAGCATCGGGAATGTCGGATCGCCGAAGAGCGGCGAGTTCGCCGGCGCGGGGCCGCGACCCCCGGGCCGGCCCGGCACCGACCTGTCGGGCTGCGGCTCTCCGGCTCCCGAGCGGCTCGCCGCATCGGGAGCGCTGAACTGGCGGTCGGTTCCGAGCGGCACCACCACCTCGTTGGGGGCATGCCGTACGACGCCCTCGCGCAGCTGCTGCTCGGCCCGGCGTCGCTGCTCGGCGGCACGGTCGAGATCGGGCGAGAGGCTCTGCGGACCGGAGTTGGGAGGCACCTGCCCGTCGGGCCCGGGCCGCGGCCCCAGCGGCGGCAGGACCTGGCCGCCCATCTGGGGCAGCGCCCAGTGCTCGGGCAACCCGCCGTCGCCGCGCAGGTGCCGGATGTAGTCGTAACGTCCGAGGGTCACGTCGTGCGCGGCCGCCTGATCGCGGACGATGACGGGACGCAGGAACACGAGCAGGTTGGTCTTGACCCGTTTGCGCGAGTCGTAGCGAAAGAGCTGGCCGAGCAGCGGAACGTCGCCCAGGCCCGGAACCTTGTCCTCGCCGCCTTCGATCCGCTCCTCGATCAGGCCGCCGAGCACGATCACCTGACCATCGTCGACGAGCACGTTCGATTCGATGGAACGCTTGTTGGTGACGATGCCCGCGGCGAGCTGGGTGCTCTGGACGCTGGAAACCTCCTGGAAGATCTGCAGCTTGACGGTTCCGGACTCCGACACTTGCGGGCGCACCCGCAGGGTGGTGCCGACGTCCTGGCGCTCGATCGTCTGGAACGGGCTGACCGCGCCCTGCCCCGCGCCGGTATTGGTGTACTGGCCCGTCACGAAAGGCACGTTCTGGCCGATGATGATCCGCGCCTCCTCGTTGTCGAGGGTCAGCAGATTGGGCGTGGCAAGCACGTTGGCCTGCCCTCCGGACTCCAGCGCACGCGCGAGCAGCCCGAGGTTGAGCACCGGCACCTCGACGCCGCCGATGGTGACGTTGGTCCGACCGCGCACGATCCCGAGGTTGAGACCCCCGCCCGCGCTGGTGATGTCGGTCGTGGCGCCGATGATGCTGCCGGTACCGTCGAGATTGTTGAAATTGGTGCCGCCGATGGCGCGGGTGCGGCCATCCGGAGCATCGAGGAACTGCCACTGGATACCCAGCTCGGCCGCGGTCTCCGCATTGACCTCGACGATCAGGGACTCGATGTAGACCTGGGCGCGGCGCACGTCGAGCTGGTCGATCACCTTGCGCAGGTTGCGGTAGACCGGATCAGGGGCGGTGATGATCAGCGAGTTCGTGCTGGGGTCGGCAGCGATGATCGCCCCGCCCGCCCTGACCGCGACCGGACCGCCCGCCTGGCCGCTGCCGTTCGACAGGGGCGTCGTCTGGATCGACGACGTGCCGCCCGAGCCGGGAAACGACCCCGAGCCGGGCGCCATGCCGGTATCGCCCATCATCGTCGAGGCCTGGCCGATGCTGTCCTGCACGGTGGTGCTGCCCTGCCCGCCCTGGCCGCCGAGCACACCGGACAGCGTCCGGGCAAGCTTGGTCGCCTCGGCGTTGCGCAGGTAGACCACATGGACATTGCCGCCATTGGCCTCCGGCTGGTCGAGCTGGCCGATGAGCGACTTCGCCAGCCTGACGTTGGCAACGCTCGAGGCCCGCACGAGGATCGAGTTGGTGCGCGGATCGGCGAGCACGATCACCCGCTGGCCCGGATCGCTCGCGCCGGGACCGGCCGCCTGGGCGGCACCGCCCTGTCCGCCGCCGGGGCCGGCGGCACCGCCGAGCAGGTGGTTGACCGCCACCGCGACATCCGAGGCGATCGCATGCCGGACCGGAACCACCTCGACCTGGCGGGTACTGGGATTGTCGAGCGTCGCGATGATGCGGGCGAGGCGCTCCAGGTTGCCCGCATAGTCGGTGATGACCAGCGAGTTGTTGTTCGGATAGGCGTTGATCGTGTTGTTGGGCGCGATCAGGGGCCGCAGCACCGGCACCAGGTTGGTGGCCGACTCGTAGTTGAGCCGGAAGATCTGCGTCACTACCTGGTCGCCGCCGGAAGCGGGCTGGCGACCCGCGGTCACGGGCCCGGACTGCAGCTTGGCCTCGGCCTCGGGCACCACCTTCGAGAGCCCGCCGCTGTCGACGATCGCGAAGCCCTGCACCCGCAGGGCGCTCTGGAGCATCTGGTAGGCGTGGGCCTTGCTGACCGGCCCCGGGGTTTCGAGGGTCAGCTTGCCCCGGACCCGGGGATCGATGATGAAGGTGCGGTCGAGCAGATGCCCGAAGGCCCCGATCACCGAATCGACATCGGCATCACGGAAATTGAGGGTGATTCCCTCACCGTTCTGGGCCCGGACCGGGCCCGGCGCCGGCAAGGCCAGGACGAGCGCAACGAGGGTGAGCAGCAGGCCGCGGGCAAGCCGTCGATGCGCGGTACAGCGGATTGGAGAGGCGCGATGAATAACGGTCATGCTCCGATCTTGATGATTGTGCGGTCGCCGACCCGCCGACCGATCATTCCGAGAAAGGCATCGAGTCTCTGCCTTTCGGATTCATCGGCCGCCGCCTCGGCGTCGAAGCGCACTCCTGCCCGGGCATCCCAGGTGCCCTTGCCGGAAAGCCTGAGAGGACCCTGCAGGGTCTGGATCGCCAGCGCGGCCCGGCCGCCGTCGCCGCTCACCTCGATCCGGTAGTCGCCCAGGGGGCGTACCGGCGTGAGCGCCGAAGCCATGCCGCGCAAGTCGATCTCGGCCCTGCCTTCGAACCCGTTGTCGCGAAACACCAGTCCGTCCCACCGGAGCTCGAGCGAACCGGCTGGCCTGATTGTATTCCACGGCGACCCGAGTCGGCCCAGATCGACGCTGGGCAGCGCCAGGCGCCCGGCATCGGCCCGCAACTCGCCGACATGGCCCGAGAGGCGGATCGCGTCGGACATCCCGACGAGCTGGGCCCGCGCATCGATCAGGCCGAAGAGCAGCGGCAGCCTGCGCAGCTGCCAGGACAGCCGCCCCGGTATCGCCACCCCCGGCAGCACCGGCGAACCGGCCGCTTCGGCAGCAGCCAGCGAAGCGACGTCCACGAAGACCAGGCGGCCGCTGCCGCTCCAGATGGAGCCGTCGGCTTCGGTCAGCGCCACCCGATCGTTGCTCACCGCTCGCAACGCGACATCGGCCAGGCTCGCCGGGGCGAACGCCAGCAGGACCAACGCCATGGCCAGGACACCAGCCAGGGCACCCGCGAGCCAGAGGCGGGTCGGCCTCAACGTCCGCCCTCGCTGGCCTGCACGCTGAGGCGCGCGGCGACGTAGCCATCACGCGGATCGCGGGTCAACCTGGCGTCGATGACCCTGACCCGGGATTCGCGCACGGAAAGCGCCACCCAGTCGATCCAGGCGGCGAAGGGCACCGAGGGGAAGCGCAGGTCGTAGCGATCGCCGCGCTGCTCGATCTGGACCCCGTTATCGAGCCCCGCCGCCGCCAGTGACTTCTCGAGCGAAGCCCGCACCGAGCCGCTGGCCGGCGCGACGCCGGCGACCGATTCGAGCGCCCGCGCCTCCTCGATCATCGAGGCCATGCGGGCGAGCGCGGCGCGCTGCACCGGCAGTTCCTCGGCAAGACGCTGGCGGCCCAGCCAGGCCGGCTCGAACGCGAGCAGCCAGACGAGCGCCACAAGAAGGATCGCCGTCCCCGCCGCCAGGATCCGCCGCTCACGCGGCTGGCGCTCTCGCCACCAGCCCAGGAATGATTCGAGCACCGATTGCTCCTACAGTGCCGAGACGGTGGCGACCGGCTCGCCGGGTTGGGAGAACTCGATCTTCAGGCCGTTGCGCCGGCCGGCCTGCTCCATCTGCTGGCGCACGCCGGCGGCCTGCACCAGGGCGGGAATGAAATGCACCACCAGGCGCCCCTCGCGATATTCGGCAGCGGTCATCGCTCCGGTGGCCTGTGGGCCGAGCGCCTGCGCGAAGCGCGCCAGCAGCGGCACGAAATCCGCCGGCCCGCTCTGCCCCGAGCGCGCCCGCAGGCCGGCCAGCTCGCGCTCCATCTGCAATACCGGATCGACGACGACGGGCACCCGCGGGAAGGTCTCGCGAAAACCCCGCTCGAGCGCGGCACGCATCTGCTGGCTTTCGCTGCGCATCTTGTACCAGTGCAGGTTCAGGCCGACCAGGAGGGCCAGCAGCACCGCCACCACCCAGCCCGCCGGCCAGCGCCAGGCGCGCCAGTCGACATCGGCGAGACGGCGGCCGAGCCCGCTGCCTTCCCGACCCGCCAGCAGGTCGATGCCGTCGTCGCCCGGCACCTCGAGCGTCTCGATGGCGAGCGTGGCGCCGGCGCGGGCGGCGGAGGCCGCCAGGGGCCGGCTCCAGTTCTCGTCCGCCACATAGGCCACCAGCCGGTCGGGCGGCGGCTCGTCCCTCTGCAGGGCGCGCTGCGCGAGCAGCGCATCGAGCGCCAGGGCCCGCCCCCGGGAATCCTCCGAGGCCGGCCAGCCGATCCCTTCATGGCGACCGGTGCGCAGCGCGATGCCGTCGCCGATGCACATCAGGGAATCGGCGCCGGGCTGCATCGGCACCGCGAGCTGGCCCGGGATGGCGCGGGTCACGCGCAGGCCGCGCCGCTCGAAGGCGCCGAGGACGAACTCGAACCAGCTGCGATCGATGACCGCGACCGGCCGCATGCCGTCGGCGAGCGGCGGGCCCGGGGCAAAGAGACACGACTGCGGATCCTGGAGCAGGCGGTCCTCGAGGACATTGGGCAACGCCCTACGCAGCTTCGCTCCCGCCAACGGCGGCAGCTTCGCGGGCAGGATATTGACGTCGCGCGCATCGAACACCAGCCGCAGCGAGCGCAGCTTCGGCAACGCATCCAGGCTCGATGCCTGGACCACGAGCCCGTCGGGGCCGGCGATGCCGATGAGCAGACGAGGCTCGGTGGCGAACGCCCGCTCGCCGACCGAGCGCGGCGGAATCCAGACGACCGCCTCGCCGCGCTTCAGAGCCGATACTGCCATTGGACCTCGACGGTGTTGCCGGTTCGGTGGAGAAGAGACATCAGTTCATTCTCGATTCGGCCGAAGCGTACCATCCCGCGCACCAGGAAATAGTCGGACGACACCGAAAACAGGCCCATGTCGACCTCCTCGCCAAGCCGCATCCGGGCCTGCGCATCGGAAATATCCCGGTAGAAGCTCTCCCCTCGCTCCGAGATGAGCTGGCGCGCCTGCGCCGGATCGACATCGAGATAGGCGGCCAGGACTTCCGGCGTCGCGGTATTGAGATTCAGATTGGTGCGCGCCGGCAGCAGGATCGCATGGTCGGAGAGCCGCCGGATCGTCGCCTCGTCGAAGCCCCGGATCTCACGCAGGTCGGTCAGGCGCAGCAACCGCGGCTGCTCGGCCGGCATCTGGACGCCGTCGACGACCCGTCCGAGCGTCGGCAGGAGCCGCGCCACCGTCAGCTCGGCGAGCGACTCCGGCAGGTCCAGCGAGGCGAGCAGACGCCTGAAAGCCGCCAGATGGCGCGGACTCGCCTGGGGGCCGGCCGTGCCCGCTTCGACGAGATTGCTGAGGTTGAACAGCCCCTGGGCATCGAATATCTGGCCGCGCAGCCGCGGCAGCTGCTCGAGCCGCGCACCGGCCGTGACCGTCTCGTCGAGCACGGTCTCGTCGACCCGGGTCGCCCAGAGCTCGCCCGGATGGTCGACCTGGCCCAGGCGCGTGTCCGCCTGCAGGACGAAGCGACCCCAATCGATCGCCATGCGCTCGATCCAGCGCGACTGGGCGAGATCCTGCCGGTTCGCGACCGAACGGATCGCGACATGCTCGCGCACGAAGAGCGACGCCACGATCGTCGAGACCAGCGCCACCACGAGGATCACGCTGACGATGGCGGCACCGCGCGCGCACTTCCTCGACGATATTCGTCCCATGCTCAGTCCCGCAGCGCGAACACGCGGCGCAACTGCTCGCCACGACGCAGCAGGGTGATCTCGACACCGGCGGGATCGAACTGGCGATCCGCGCTGGCGATCCCGGTCGAGGGGGGCAGCGAGACGAGCGCTGCCGCGTCCTGCCAGTCGTTGCGGCCAGCCAGCCAGCCCCGCCAGGCGACGGCGTCTACGTCGGCCAGCAGGGGCTGCCAGACCGGCAGGGGGAGGTCGTCGTCCGCCGGCCGCCAGGGTCCGAAACCACGCTCGATGAGCCCGTCGCGCAGCCGGTAGACGATCCGTTCGAAGCGGATCGGGGAATCGGCCGGCGCCTCACGCAGAAGGTCGATGCGCACCGGGCCGTCGACATCGTCGCGCACGAAGGCGACCGGCCGCCGGCCGAGCGCGTCGAGGCGGTGCAGCGGCCAGGAGCGCCGCAGATCCTCGTCGAGCTGCGAGAACAGGACGGAGATCGCCCGCGTCTCGTCGGTATGGCCGATGATGTGCTCCCGGCTCGCCAGGACCGAATCGAGGCCACGCCAGGACAGCACCGCGAGGATCGCCATCAGGGCGACCGCGACCAGCAGCTCGAGCAGGGTGAATCCGGCCGCCGGCCGCCGGCGTCGCATCACAGGCCCCGCACCGCGAAGCCGACGAGATGGGCGACCCGGTGGCCGCTCCTGTCGAGCACGCTCAATTCGACCTGCCGGAAGAAGGGGCTCTGGGTGGCCTTCACGTCCTCGACGCACTCCAGGACCACGTAGCCCTGCGAGCAATCGAAGCGGCGCACCCCGACGGTCGGGAACAGGCCCGCGACCCGGATCTCGCCGAGGCGGTTCTCGGCGCTCCACTGGGCGAAGGTGCGGGCGCGCAGGTCGTTGCTGCTGTTGCGCAGCACCGCGGTTGCCCGCAGCGCCGCCATCAGCGCGATCGCCGTGATCGTCAGTGCGACCAGCACCTCGATCAGGGTGAAGCCACGGCGGCGACGCGATAACGAATACATCTCTAGCGGACCTCGAAATGGCCGAGCCCGTTGGCGAGTATCCGGTGCTCGCGTCCGTCGCGTGTCAGCACCAGGACGAACGGCGAATCGACCGCATCCCGGCCGAACTCGATCACCCGCCGGCCGTCGCCGCGCTGCAGGCTCAGGGTGGTCGGCCCGGCCCATTCCCGCGGACGCAGATCGCGATCATCTAGGATCAGGACCCATTTGCCTTGTCGGCGGATCAGGAAGCGGTACTCGCTCGCGTCGGCCTCGAAGCGGATGCGCGCACCGCGCACCTGGGCCTCCTCGCGCGCCAGCGCCAGCAACTGGCCGACCCGATCGGCCTCGAACTGCAGCGAGCGGTCGGAGCCGCGCACCGACAGGCCGACCACCGTCATGAGGATGCCCGCGATCAGGATCGCGACCATCAGCTCGATCAGCGTGAAGCCAGCGACTCGCCGGCGCACGCGCTTCACCGATTCAGTTGCCAGGATCCGATGTCGGCGTTGTTGCCCTCGCCGCCGCTCTGGCCGTCGGCGCCGAAGCTGAAGACATCGATATCCCCGTTGATGCCGGGATGCATGTACTGATAGGGGTTGCCCCAGGGATCCACGGGCGGCGAATTGAGGTAACGCTTCCAGTTGTTCGGAACCGGCTCGATCGTCGGCTTCTGCGCCAGCGCCGCCAGACCCTGCTCGGTGGTCGGGTAGCGGTTGTTGTCGAGCCTGTACTGGTCCAGAGCCTGGAGGATGTTGCCGATGTCGTACCTGGCGGCCGTCACACGGGCCTGATCGGGCTTGTCCATGACTCGAGGCACGATCAGGGTAGCGAGCACGCCGAGGATCACGATCACCACCATGATCTCGATCAGCGTGAAACCACGCTCGAGGCGCATGATGCGCTGCATAAAACTCCCGGGGGGCGCGATTCAAGACGCGTTATGATAGCAGCGCCCCCGACCCTCAGACCGGCCATTCATGCGCCTGTTTCCGTCGGCCGGCGGGGCCCGCTGGGCTCCGCGGCTCCTGTCAGTCCTGCTGTTCGCCCTGCTGTGCGCCGTCATCGCGTACTGGGGGCTGCGCCTGCTCGAGCCGCCGGTGCGTATCGCCCCCTCGGGCTCGCTGGCGGCCACCGAAACCGTCGCCTCGCTCGGCCCGGCCCAGAACCTGTTCGGTCGAACCGGCGCCAATGATGGCCCGGTCGCCCAGGCGGTTTCCTCGAACTTCAAGGTCCTCGGGGTGATCGCCGACCCCGAGCGCGGTGCCGCCATCATTGCCGTCGACGGCCGTCCCCCCGAAGCCTTCGGCGTCGGCATGCGGATCGACGACAACCATCGGCTCAAGGCGGTTTCGGCCACCGACGTCGTGATCCTGCGCGGTACCGAGGAGATCCGTGTCGATGCGCCCGCGCTGTCGGATCTCGCGATCCTCACCAGCGGCCCGGCCTCCGGCGCCGCCAGGACCGATTCCCGCCCGGCACCGCCGTTGCGCCCGCTCCCCCCGTCGGGCGCCGCGGCCGCGGCGCAGGAGCAGGAGGCCCCCCGGCCGGTCATTCGTCGCCCGCAGCCCCCTGCGACCGGCACCATGAACATGCCTGCGCCGGGCGCCGCTCCGGCCCAGAACGACGGCTGAAAGCGGCGGACCCACTCCGACTACGCCGGTCCGGCGGGACCGGCGAACACCGCCTCATCGCAGTATGAACAGGCCCTAGAATCGACCCATGCGCGCTTATCTCGACCTGATGCGTCACGTGCTGGAGCACGGCGAACACAAGGACGACAGGACCGGCACCGGCACCCTGTCGGTATTCGGCTGGCAGATGCGCATGCCGCTCGCCGACGGCTTCCCGTTGCTCACCACCAAGAAGCTGCACCTGAAGTCGATCGTGCATGAACTGCTCTGGTTCCTGCAGGGCTCGACCAACGTCGGCTACCTGCGCGAGCACGGCGTCACGATCTGGGACGAATGGGCGGACGGGCGCGGCGAGCTCGGGCCGGTCTACGGACACCAGTGGCGATCCTGGCCGACACCCGATGGCGGGCACATCGACCAGATCGCCGACCTGATGACCCGCCTGCGCACCGATCCGGACAGCCGCCGGCTGGTGGTCTCGGCCTGGAACGTCGCCGACCTACCGAAGATGGCGCTCGCCCCCTGCCATGCCTTCTTCCAGTTCCATGTCGCCGGCGGTCGCCTGTCGTGCCAGCTCTACCAGCGCAGCGCCGATATCTTCCTGGGCGTGCCGTTCAACATCGCCTCATACGCCCTGCTCACCGAGATGGTCGCGCAGCAGGCGGGGCTGGAGCCGGGCGATTTCATCTGGACCGGCGGCGACTGCCACCTTTACCTGAACCATCTCGACCAGGCGCGCGAGCAGCTCGCCCGCGATCCGCGTCCCTTGCCGAGACTCGTGATCGGGCGCCGGCCCGAGTCGATCTTCGACTATCGCTACGACGATTTCAGGTTCGAAGGTTACGACCCGCATCCGCTGATCAAGGCGCCGGTCGCGGTCTGAAGGCGGAAGGCGGAGGCAACCCGGATGTCCAGCCCCCGTGTCACCCTGCTGATCGCCCGGGCACGCAACGGCGTGATCGGCCATGGCAACGCCCTGCCATGGCACATCCCCGAGGAGCTCCAGCACTTCAAGCGGACCACAACCGGGCATGCGCTCATCATGGGGCGGCTGACCTGGGACTCGATCGGCCGCCCCCTGCCGGGTCGCCGTACCCTGGTGGTGAGCCGCAATCGCGAATGGTCGGCAACGGGCTGCGAGCGGGCCGATTCCGTCGCCGACGCCATCGCGATGGCGGCTGCGGGCTCGCCGGAGCATCCCGACATCTCGCGCGACGAAATCTTCGTGGTGGGCGGCGCGCAGATCTATCTCGCCGCCCTGCCCCACGCGCAGCGCATCCTGATGACCGAGGTCGACCTCGAACCGGACGGCGACGTCCATCTCGACGCACCCGACCCGCAGCAATGGCGAGCGGTCACGCGCGAGGCGCGGACCTCGTCGATCGGCGTCGGCTTCGAGATCGTCGACTACCGCCGCATCTGAGCACGGGTTACCAGACCCCCATCGATGCTCCCGCCGCGAGCGAGGCGCCGAGCTCGCGCGCATCGGCGAGATCCGCCTCGCCGATGCGCTTGGGCGCGAGGATCTCCTCCGGCGTCTGGGCGTGGGTGCAGACGATGACGCGCTCGGCCACCCGGCGCATCCGCCAGCCGGTGGCGATGCGGTCGATCTGCCGGGTGGCTCCCTCGCCATCCGAGCCGGCGCAGACGATCGTCGCATAGGGCCGGCCGTCGATGCGTCCGAGCGCCGGGTAGTAGCAGCGGTCGAAGAAGTCCTTCATCATCCCGGCCATCGTCGCGAGATTCTCGGGGCAGACGAAGAGCGCGGCACGCGCCGCAAGCAGCTCCTCGGGGCCCGCACGGTCGGCGCGCAGCATGACGACTTCGTCGCGCCCGACCTGTTCGAGCGCACCTTCGAAGGCCGCGCGGGCGAGCTGCTCGCTGCCGCCGGTCAGGGACCACCACACGATCAGCAGGTTCATCCGCGAACTGTCGCCCGGCAGGCCGGATAGCGCAAGCGCGTCGACGACCTGGGCTACTACAACCTGTTCGGCAACCTGCGTGTGCGCGGATCCGCGCCTCCAGCGCTGGCTGGAGAGGCATCAGGCCACGACGACCTCCAGCGCAATCTCCGGATGAGCCCGGAGCGTGCAGTTCACCGGCGAGTTTTCGTTCGCCCATGCGACGAGCTCGCGCAACTGCTCCTCGCCGACCCCGTCGGCGCCGATCCTTACCGACATGCGAAGCCCGTCGAGCGCCGTCGGTACATCGGGAATGCCGACGAGGCCGCTCGCATCCGATTCGCTCTCGACCCTGACCTCCAGCGCGTCGAGCGCGATCCCAGTCATAGCCGCACGCATGGCGATGGCCGTCGCGGCGCACGAAGCGATTGCCGCGCGCAGCAGCCAGCCGGGGTTCGAACCTTCACCCTTTCCCCCCATCGGCTCGGGCATGTCGGTGATGGCCCGCTCGGCAGCCGGTCCCGAGATCTTGCAGGACAAGCCGCTGCGCCATACCGCCGTCGCCGCAGTGTTGGTCCTGCGCGCGATTGCCGGCTTCTCGAGGAACAGGCGCCTGGCGCGCTCCAGTGATTCACGCGCTGCAAGACTGGACATCGCTTTCCCCCTGTTTCTTTCCCATGACCACGATGACCCCACCCGGCACGGCGTAACCATCGCCACGCCGCCAGGCTTCGATCGATTAGAGACGTCTGTGCCCCGCACGGAACCCCCCGGCGCCACGAGAGCGGCCGCTCGCAACGACACCAGCCCGGTACCGCAGGCCACGTCCAGCACGCTTTCACCCGGGGTCGGGCCGGCCATGCCGAGCATCGCCGCCTGTGCCGGCTCGAGGTGCCGTTGCCAGGTCCGCTCGTAGTGGACAGCGGCCTTGTCCCAGCCGTATCGCTGCACCCGCCGCTGAAGCCTGGCATCCATGCGCCTTCTCCCTTTCCGTCTCCGAAGTCTGGGTGCGGGAATGGCTTGACGCCATGACCGGAACGCTCGATAACATTGCCCGGACGCCAGACTGCCTGCCGCCAGTCCTGGCCAGCCCCGGAAGAGGTGCGCGATGGATGTGCTCTCGGAAGTGCTGCGCGTTGTACGTCTCTCCGGCACGATTCATTTCTGCGCCGAGTTCACCCACCCTTGGGCGATCCTGTCATCTCCGCCGGAGATGCTCGCCGGCCACCTGGCGCGACGCGGGTGCCGAAGCGGCGGACGATCACTGATCAAGGCAGGCAGGCCTCGATTCCGCCCTGGCGGCGGGTTGGTACAATCTCAGCGCCGCGCCTCCGTAGCTCAGTGGATAGAGCATCTCCCTCCTAAGGAGAGGGTCGCACGTTCGATTCGTGCCGGGGGCGCCATTGCCCATCAAAAGGATTCCGGATGTCCGGCTCTTCGCTCTTCGACCCTCTCCAGATCGGCCCCTACCGGCTGTCGCACCGCGTGGTGATGGCACCGCTCACCCGGATGCGCGCCACCCGCCCCGGCAACGCCCCCAATGAGCTCAACGCCCGCTACTACGGTCAGCGTGCGACCGAAGGCGGGCTGATCATCGCCGAGGCGAGCCAGGTCCTGCCGTCGGGCCAGGGCTCGCCGGGAACTCCCGGCATCCATTCGCAGGATCAGGTCGAAGGCTGGAAGGGCGTGGTACGCGCGGTCCATGACAAGGGTGGGAAGATCTTCCTGCAGCTCTGGCACGTCGGGCGCATCTCGCATCGATCGCACCAGCCCGGCAACGAGCTGCCGGTGGCGCCGTCGGCCGTCGCTCCGACGGGCAAGGTACTGAACGCGGACTTCCAGCCGGTCCCGTTCGAAGCGCCCCGCGCCCTGCGCACCGACGAGATCCCGGGGATCATCGAGGGCTATGCCCAGGCGGCGAGAAACGCGCTCGCAGCCGGATTCGACGGGGTCGAGATCCACGGGGCGAACGGCTATCTCCTCGAGCAGTTCCTTCAGTCGCGTACCAACCTACGCACCGACGACTACGGCGGATCGATCGCCAACCGGGCGCGGCTGCTGCTCGAGGTCACCGAAGCCGTCGCCCGGGTGTGGCAGCCCGAGCGGGTCGGAATCCGGCTCTCGCCCTACGGCGTCGCGAACGGCAGCGGCGAGGCCGACCCCATGCCGCTGTACACCCATGTCGTGAACGCGCTCGGCGCCATGGGCCTCGCCTATCTACATCTGATCGAACCACGCTCGAGCGGGGCCGGGCAGCGCGAGGTCGATCATCAGGACGTGCCGTCGGCTGCCGGGCTCTTCCGCCCGATCTGGAACGGCGTGCTGATCGCCGCCGGCAACTTCCGCGCCGACTCCGCCGCCGAGATGGTCGCGCGGGGCACCGCCGATGCGATCGCCTTCGGTCGCTTCTTCATCTCGAACCCCGACCTGCCCGAGCGCATCCGCAAGGGAGTGGAATTCACGCCCTACAACCGGGCGACCTTCTACGGCGGCGGGCCGGAAGGATACGTCGACTACCCGGCGATGAGCGGGACCTGAAGCCGGCGAGGCATCGGCACCGGGGCGACAGACGGACAGCGTCGCGGGCGTATCGCGGCACTGTTCGTCGCAGCGGATTGCACTACACTGCCCGGACGACGGGAGACAGACCGGCACCGATGTTCCACATGGTGTCGATCGAGCATGGCCTGCATGTCCTGGGGCTTGGCGGAAAGGTCTTCATCGTCGACGGTGCCGACATCGAGCGCATCGTGGAGCTCGTCGCCAGCGAGCCGCAATGGTGGCTGGTCCTGATTCCGGGAATGATCGAGCCGCTGGTCGCCGCGCTGCGCGACCGCAACGTTCGTCCACGCGGTCTGAAGCTCATCGGAGCGCTCGCGGACCTTGTTCCCGCCCGGCTGATCGGAGAAGCGTCGCGACTGCTGCATGCGCCGCACTGGAATACCTTCGGCCCCACCGAGACCGGCATGCTGCCGGCAGCCGGCAGCCGGCACCCGATTCGCGATCGGCGAAGAGCCCGCCGATCTTTCCAAGGCGCACAACTCGCTCTATCTCTGGCGGCTGGTGGATTCCGAGGACCGCGATGTCGCCTCCGGCGAGCCGGGCGAGATCGCGGTGCGCGGACCGACCGTCTTCAGCGGCTACTGGCTCTGGCCGACGAAGTCAATGCGCGCGAGTTTCGCGGCGGCTGGTTCCACATGGGCGACATGTTCGTCGAGAACGCCAAGGGCCGGCTCGCCTTCGTCGATCGTGCGAAGTACCTGATCAAGTCCGGTGGCGAGAACATCTACCCGATCGAGATCGAGCGGGCGCTGATGGCCGAGCCACGCGTGGCCGAGGCGGTCGTGGTCAGGCGCCGGGATCCGAAATGGGGCGAGGTGCCGGTGGCCTTCGTTGCGCTCAAGGCGCCCGGGGTCGACGCCGCCGAGCTGGCTCGCGGCTGTCGCGAACGCCTTTCCTCGTACAAGCTGCCGAGGGAGATCCGCTTCGTGGCGTCGCAGGACGACTTTCCGCGCAGCACCAGCGGCAAGGTGCAGCGCCAGCAGGCCGAGCGCTGGCTCGGCGAGAATGCATCATGAGCGCCGACGCGCAGCGGGACGGCAGCCTGCCGATCCTGCATCACTATGATTTTTCGCCCTTCGCCGAGAAGATCCGGCTCGCACTCGGGATCAAGGGCCTGCGCTGGCATTCGGTGATCGCCCCTTCCGTGCTGCCCAAGCCGGACCTGGTCGCGCTGACCGGCGGCTATCGTCACATTCCGTGTGCTGCAGTATGGCGCCGACATCTACTGCGATACGCGGACCATCGTTCGCGAGCTCGACCGCCGCCATCCCGAACCCGTCATCGATGACCCCGCACGACGCGCGCTGGCGACGCCGATCGAGGCCTGGGCCGAGCGCGACCTGTTCTGGCCGATCGCCCGCTTCGTCAGCGGCACCAATGCCGAAACGGTCGATGGGGTGATCTCGGTAAACCTCGATGGCGTGTTCCTGGGCGTCAAGCGCGGGATCCGGGCGATGACCGGCCGCGGCGGCGCGATCGTCTACCTGGCGAGCGAGCAGTCCCGCTACATGACCGGCGCGAGCCTGGTGGTCGACGGCGGCTGGACCGCGCAGTAGCCTGCTTCAATCCGCCCCGTAGTCGAGATGCGGCCGCAGGGCCCGCATCCTCCCGGCCAGGTGTCGCGCCGCGCTGTCGTCCGAGCGGGCGAGCTGTCTTGCCACCGCGACGTGGTCCGCGTCGATCTTGTGATGGTTCAGCTTGGACTGGCCCTCGATGCGATCGACCTCGATGTCGATCACCCGGATCATCGCGAGCATCGACTCGCGCTTGCTCGGCTCCATGGTCTCCATCGACCAGGGCTGCTTCGGCAGCCGCGCCTCCGATACCGCAAGAAGCTCGTCGCCATGAGGCCTGTTCTCGCGCATCGGGCGCAGATGGCCGATGCCCGAGAGATGAACCGCCTCGTAGAGCCAGGTCGAGACCTGGTCGGGCGACTCGTACCAGTCGTTCGATACATAGGCATCGGCGCCGGGGACGACGAGCAGGAAGCGGGTACGGCCGTCGGCCAGCCCGATGAGCGGATTCCTGGCCGTCAGGTGGAACTGGGCCACCAGGCGCCCGTCGCTCCGGTGGATCGTGAAGGGAACATGCGAGCCTCGCGGCCCGTCGGCATCGGCGGCGATGACGATGCCGAAGCCGCGCTTCGCGGCGAAGTCGACGGCCTCGTCCTCGGGCATCCGAAAGGGCGGGCGGATGATGTGCATCGGATACGTGCGCCTAATGCCAGAACTCGGGGATGCCGAAGGCCGCCAGCACGAAGACCGAGCCGATGAAGATCAGCAGCCACCGCCCGATGGGATCGGTGAGCGCATGCACCAGGGGGTCGTCATGCATGTTGCCGCGGGTGGTGTCGATCCACAGCCGGCCCAGCCAGACCAGCAGGGCCACCATGGCCAGCCAGAGCAGCTTGGGCGTCGCATAGCGGATCTCGACATCGGGGGTGCTCACGTACAGGGCAAGAACCAGGACCGCCGCCACCGAGGCCGCCACTCCCATGGGCTGCAGGACATCGATGTCGCCCACCCGGTAGCCGCGTCCGGAACCGGTCTGCTCGCCCCGTTCACGCTCCGAGACGAGCTCGCCGCAGCGCTTGATCAGCGCCAGGCTCAGGAAGACGAAGATGGTGAATGCCCGCAACCAGAAGGAAACCTCGATGCCCGTCGCAGCCGCACCGATCTCGACGCGCAGGGTATAGAGACCGGCAAGAGTCACCACGTCGAACATCGGCAGGCGCTTGAGCCAGAACGAATACATGAGCGAGCTGCCCAGGTACAGGAGCAGCCAGAACAGCACCTTCCCGTTGACCGAGAGCGCAAGCAGGCAGGCGGCCAGCAGGATCAGCGCCGCCCCGAAGAAACCATGCGATGGCGCCAGCGCACCCGAGGCGAAGGGGCGCTCGCGCTTGCGCGGATGACGCCGGTCGGGCTGCATGTCCAGCAGGTCGTTGACCAGGTAGCCGGCCGACGCGGCCAGGCACATCGCGAATGCGGCTTCGAAGGCGTACAGCCAGACCGTGGCGTCGTCGAGCGCGAAGGCGGTCATCATCGGCACGAACACCAGCAGGTTCTTCAGCCACTGATGCGGGCGCACCGCACGGATCCAGGCCTTGAGGCCGCCCCCGCCGCCTTCACGGGCAAAGCGGGTATCCGCACCGTCGAGCCGGTTCGCATGGCGGATCACCGACTCCGGCGCTCCGACGACCACCGCCTGGCGCGAGCGCGCGAAGATCGGGATGTCCGATTCGTCGTTGCCGGCGTAGTCGAAAGGTCCGCCGGCGCTGGCCTCCTCGATCGCGGCAAGCTTCTCCCGCCCCTTCAGGTTGCGGTTGCCATCGGAGGCGAGCACCGAATCGAATACCCCGAGATGGTTCGCCACGGATTCCGCGACGGCCCGGTCAGCGGCGGTCGCCAGCACGATCCGGCGCCCGCTGGCCTTCTCCTCGCGAAGCCATTCCAGGAACGCCTCCCGGTAAGGCAGGGCCGCCGGGTCGATCGGCCCCAGATGGCCGAGACGCTCCTTGAGCGCCGCCCTGCCACGGGCAAGTGCGGTGACACCGATCGCCGTCCGCCACGGCCTGGCCCGCAACGCGATCGCGAAGCTCTCCCAGAGCGTGTCGGAACGGATCAGCGTCCCGTCGAGATCGACGAACAAGGGGGCACCGTCAATCGCCCGGCCCCCTCTCATGGAATGGGCACCTGCGCTCATGGGCGGATTATAGGAGGGGTGGCCGGCTCGCGCCCTTCCGCCTTCATGACTGTCGGGTTTCGCCCAACAGGGCCGCCGAAGCCGCCATCGGCTTGCCGGCGCCCGCCGGATTCGGCAACACTACCGGACGGCATTCGTCAGCGGAGACCTGCATCATGGCAGAAGCTACCCAGCCGGCGCCCTATCGATCGGTATTCCGCCCCGGCCTGTTCGAGGGCCGCGTGGTGATCGTCACCGGCGCGGGCTCCGGATTCGGCCGTTGCTGCGCCCATGAACTGGCCGCCCTGGGCGCCCGGGTCGCGCTCCTGGGACGCAATGTCGAGAAGCTCGACGCGGTCGCCGCCGAACTGGAGCCCACCGGGGCGCACTTCAGCACCCATTCGGTGGACATCCGTGACGAAGCCGCGGTCGAGGCCACCGTCGCGGCGGTGCTTGCCGCCCACGGCCGGATCGACGGCCTCTTCAACAACGCGGGCGGCCAGTACCCTTCCCCGCTCGAGGACATCTCGCTACGAGGCTGGGAAGCCGTGATCAGGACGAACCTCACCGGCACCTTCCTGATGTCGCGCGCGGTCTATCGAAGCTGGATGAAGGCAAACGGCGGCGCCATCGTGAACATGATCGCCGACATCTGGCACGGCATGCCGACCATGGGCCATTCGGGCGCGGCGCGCGCCGGCACGCTCAACTTCACGGAGACCGCCGCCTGCGAGTGGGCCGCTTCGGGAGTCCGGGTCAACGCGGTGGCGCCCGGCTGGATCGCGTCGAGCGGCTTCGACACCTACGATCCACCGATGCAGGCCGAACTGCGCCGGCTGAAGTCGGCCGTCCCGCTGCAGCGCTACGGCACCGTGGCCGAGCTCTCCGCCGCAACGGTATTCCTGCTCAGCGAGGCGGCGGCCTTCATCACCGGCACCTGCATACGGATCGATGGCGGCGTGCCGAATGCCCGTCACACCTGGCCGACACGCGCCCGTGACCATGAAACCGACGCGACCCGCCCCTTCTACGCCTTTCCGCTGGAGCGCCCGCCGCGAATGCTCGACCAGGACTGAGTTCCAGCGCATTCGGGTATGCTCGCAACTTCGCCGACGATGCGATCGGACCAGAACCAGAACGGAGACCAGTCATGAGCGAACCCATCCTCTACGAAGCCGTCGACGGCGTCGCCCGGATCACGCTGAACCGCCCCGACGTGCTCAATGCGATCAGCCCGGAGCTGATCACCGCCTACGGCGAGGCCATCCAGCGCGCCGGCAGCGACGAAACCATCCGCGCCGTGCTCGTCACCGGTGCCGGCCGCGGTTTCTGCGCCGGCGCCGACCTCAATTCCTCCGGATCCCCGCAGCGCAAGATGAGCTCCGGCCAGCTGCTGCGGACCCTCTATCACCCGGCGATCGTCGGCATGCGCACGATGCCCAAGCCCGTCATCACCGCGGTCAATGGCGTGGCTGCCGGCGCCGGCATGAGTATCGCGCTGGCGGGCGACATCGTCCTTGCTGCCCAGTCGGCCAGCTTCCTGCAGGCCTTCTCGAAGATCGGCCTGGTCCCGGATGCGGGCAGCACCTGGTTCCTGCCCCGTCTGGTCGGCGATGTCCGCGCCCGGGCGCTGGCCCTGCTGGCCGACAAGATCCCGGCCGAGGATGCACGGCAGATGGGCATGATCTGGAAGGTCTATCCGGACGACCAGCTCGCCGCGGAGGCTCAGGCGCTCGCTGCCAGGCTCGCGAAGATGCCGACCAGGGCCTACTCGCTCATCAAGGTGGCGCTCAATGCGAGCGGCGACAACAGCCTGGCCGACCAGCTCGAGCTCGAAGCCGATTCGCAGGACATCGCGAGCAAGACCGAGGATTTCCGCGAGGGCGTGCAGGCCTTCCTGCAGAAGCGCCAGCCGGATTTCAAGGGGCGCTGATCAGCCTTCGAGGAAGGTCCGCCGGATATCTATCGATGAGCGCCGGCCGACGTGGCGCAGGTTCTTCTTCAGCCAGTCGTCGGCCGCGGTACGGCCGCGCTCGTGCAGATCGAGCAGAAAGGACAGCGAGGTCTGGTACTTGCTGTCCGAGCCCAGGCCGGTCAGCACGCCATCGGCCCGGACCAGGTGCACGAGGACGTTGCGCAGCTTCGACTCGTACTGCTTCTTGAGCCAACCCTCGTCGAGCAGCTTGTGCACGAAGGCGATGGCACGCATCTCGGCGATGAGCGACGCGTTGAAGGATATCTCGTTGATCCGGTCGAGGATGTCGCCCGGCTGGTTCGGGGTTGCAACGCGTTCCAGCGGGTTGATCATCACGACCAGCAGGTCCCGCGTCGAGCACTCGTAGAAGAACGGATATAGCGGCGGATCGGCGAGATAGCCGCCATCCCAGTAGGCTTCGCCGTCGATCTCCACGGCCTGGAACACCATCGGCAGGCAGGCCGAGGCCATCACCGCATCGACCCCGATCTCCTCGCCGCGAAAGATCCGGACATGGTTGGTGCGGACGTTGGTGGCCGACACGAACAGGCGCAGCTCGGCAGACGAACGCAGCCGCTCGAAATCGATCTGACTCGCCAGCAGCGAGCGCAGCGGATTGAGGTTAGCGGGATTGAACTGGTAGGGCGACAGCGCGCGAGTGAAGAACGCCACCCAGGGACCGGGAGGCGCACTTCCGAAGATGCCGGAAACGCCGCCGACCGCATGCCAGAAGCGCGAAAGCGCGGCGCGGGCGCCATCGCGACCGTCCTCGAGCCAGCCATGGACGAACAGTGCCGCATTCACGGCGCCGGCACTGGCGCCGGACAGACCTTCGAACTCGAGCCTGCCGTCCTCCAGCAGGCGATCGAGCACTCCCCAGGTGAAGGCCCCGTGTGATCCGCCCCCTTGCAGCGCGACGTTGACCCTTGGCGATGAGCGGTCATTCATGCAGAGAGATGCTACCACCGTGCAACGGGAGGATTCAGTCCTACAATCGGACGAGGGGTTTACTGCGCCCGCCGCGGAGGTATCGCGATGAACAGCTTCGACGCCCGCTCCACGCTGAGTGTCGGCCCGCGTGAATACGAGATCTTCCGCCTCGACGCGCTCGCCCGCGCCGGTGCGGACATCTCCCGCCTGCCCTACTCCCTGCGCATCCTGCTCGAGAACCTGCTGCGTACGGAAGACGGCGTTTCGGTCACGCGCGAGGACATCCTCGCGCTTGCCAACTGGCGCGGCGATACGGTGCCGCAGCGCGAGATCTCCTTCTCGCCGGCACGCGTCCTGCTGCAGGATTTCACCGGCGTGCCCGCGGTCGTCGACCTGGCCGCCATGCGCGACGCGATGGCCGAGCTCGGCGGCGATCCCACGAAGATCGATCCGCTGCAACCCGTCGAGCTGGTCATCGATCACTCGGTGCAGATCGACGCATTCGGAGCGCCCGAAGCCTTCCAGATCAACGAGCGGCTCGACTACGAGCGCAACCGCGAGCGCTACGGCTTCCTGAAGTGGGGCCAGAGGGCGTTCCGGAACTTCAAGGTTGTGCCGCCGAACACCGGCATCTGCCACCAGGTGAACCTCGAGCATCTTGCGAGAGTGGTCTTCGGCGCCGCCGAGCGGACCGCGATCGGCGCGAGCGGCCTGCCGATGGCCTATCCCGACAGCGTCGTGGGAACCGACAGCCACACCCCCATGATCAACGGCCTGGGCGTTCTCGGCTGGGGTGTGGGCGGCATCGAGGCGGAGGCGACGATGCTCGGCCAGCCGATCAGCATGCTGATCCCGCAGGTCATCGGCGTGCGCCTCGAAGGCCGTCTCGCGCCGGGTGCAACCGCCACCGATCTCGTGCTCACGGTAGCGGAGATGCTGCGCAGGAAGGGCGTGGTCGGCACCTTCGTGGAGTTCTACGGCCCCGGTGTCGGCAGCCTTGCGCTTGCCGACAGGGCCACGATCGGCAACATGACCCCGGAGTACGGCGCGACGGCGACCATGTTCCCGGTCGACCAGGTCACCCTGGATTACCTGCGCTTCACTGGGCGCCCCGAAGAGCGGGTCGCACTGGTCGAGGCCTACATGAAAACCCAGGGACTGTTCCATGACGCGAACAGTCCGGAGCCCGAGTTCAGCGCCGCCCTTCACCTCGATCTCGGAAGCATCGAACCCTCGATTGCCGGTCCGCGCCGCCCACAGGACCGTATCGCCCTGTCGCGCGCGCGTGAATCCTTCGAGATAGAGCTTCCCGCGCTGCTGCCGGCGGGAAGCCCGGCCGAAACGGCCTTGACCGGCGCGGCCGAGCTGACGCACGGCTCGGTGGTGATCGCAGCGATCACAAGCTGCACCAACACATCCAACCCCGCGGTGATGATCGCCGCCGGGCTGCTCGCGAAGAAGGCGCGCGAGCGCGGGCTCGCACGCAAGCCCTGGGTCAAGACATCTCTTGCGCCGGGCTCCCGGGTCGTCGCCGACTACTACGAACGCTCGGGGCTTCAGGAATCCCTCGATGCCCTGGGCTTCAACATCGTCGGCTACGGCTGCACCACCTGCATAGGCAATTCGGGGCCGCTGCCGCCGGACGTCTCGGAAGCCGTTCGCGACGGCGGGCTGGTGGTGGCCTCCGTCCTCTCGGGTAATCGCAACTTTGAAGGACGAATCCATTCGGAGGTTCGCGCCAACTACCTGATGTCCCCGCCGCTGGTCGTCGCCTTCGCGCTGGTCGGTCGCATCGACATCGACCTGCGGGCCGAACCGCTGGGGATCGATCGCGACGGCAGGCCGGTGATGCTCACCGACATCTGGCCGACCCGCGAAGAGATCGAGGCCATCGTTCAGGACTCGATCGGATCGCAGATGTATCGCGACGCATACGGCAAGGTCTATGACGGCGATACGCGCTGGCGCGAGCTCGATGTGACCGGCGGCGAGCGCTATGCCTGGGACGATGCCTCCACCTATGTCCGGAGGCCTCCCTACTTCGAAGGCATGTCGCGCGATGCGCCCGATCATGTCGACGATATCCGCGGCGCTCGCGCCATCGCGGTGCTCGGCGACAGCATCACGACCGACCATATCTCGCCAGCCGGCGGCATCGGCAAGGATACGCCTGCCGGGCGCTACCTTGTCGGCAGAGGAGTCTCGCCGAGCGACTTCAACAGCTACGGGTCGCGTCGTGGCAACCACGACGTCATGGTGCCGGGCACCTTCGCGAACGTCCGCATACGCAACCGGTTGGCGCCTGGCACCGAAGGCGGCTTCACCACTTACCTGCCGACCGGCGAAGTGATGTCGATATTCGACGCGGCCGAGCGGTACCGGGCAGACGGCACGCCCCTGGTCGTGCTGGCAGGCGCCGAGTACGGCAGCGGATCGAGTCGCGACTGGGCGGCCAAGGGGCCGCGCCTGCAGGGCATCCGCATGGTGATCGCGCAGAGCTACGAGCGGATCCACCGCAGCAACCTGGTCGGCATGGGTGTCCTGCCGTTGCAGTTCGCCGGCGGCGCCAGCGTCGACTCGCTCGGGCTCGACGGCACCGAGACCTACGAGGTCATCGGCCTTGCCAGCGCGATCGCGGATGGCTTCGCGCGGGGCCGCGACGTCGCCGTGCGGGCCACCCGAGGCGATGGCACGGTAGTCGAGTTCCCGGTGCTGATCCGGATCGACACTCCGCAGGAGATCCACTACTACCGCCACGGCGGGATCCTGCAGTACGTGCTGCGCAATCTCCTCGATGGCGGCCAGGCGAGGCCGACGGACAAGGGCAGGTTCGAGGCTAATCCCGAACCGGCGGTCTCGCGCTTCGATACCGCACGCGTCGACGAGAGTTCCGACGAATCGTTCCCGGCGAGCGACCCGCCTGCCCGCTGATGCAGGACAGCCGTCCCTGTCCCTGATACGGGCCGGAGCGGCTGTCTTGCTTCAAGACCTGCAATGCGCGCCGGGAAGCACGCGAACCCGGCGGAACTTTCCGCTGACCGGATTGCATTCGGGAGGCAAGGGATCGAGCTCGATTCGTACCGGCGCGGCTCCCTGTTGCTGCAGGAAGCGCGAGAGCGCCGCCTTCACTCGACGAAACGCCGATGCCCTCGCATGCTCGCCATCCGCATCGAGCCGCAGGCACAGGATGTCCGGCGCGGTCTGGGTCAGCTGGAAGAGATGGATATCCGTCTCCTCCTCGATGACGGTCTCGACCGCCAGGGGCAGGATCCGCACGACGGCGTCGCGACCTCCGCCACGCGCACCGCGTGCCGCGTGCACCGGCTCGAGCACGAGCATGTCGTCGCCCCGTCCTTCCACCCGCAGCGACGGCCGGCTGCAACCGCAGGGACACATGGTCGTGTCCAGGCTCACGCTATCGCCCAGATCGTAGCGAATCAGCGGCTGGACCCGGTTCGCCAGGTTCGTCACCAGCACCGTCGCCGAAGGCTCGCCTGCCGGGACCGGCCGATGGTTCTCGTCGACCGGCTCGAGCACCACCCAGTCATCGTTGAGGTGCAACCGGCCGTGTCCGCAACCGAAAGCCATGTTCATGCATTCGGAAGCACCGTAGTCCTCGACGATCCGGCATCCGAACGCTTCCTCGATATCGGCTCGATCGGACGGGGCAAGGCCTTCGCCGCCGCACCAGAGACCATGCGGCGACACGGCCAGGCGCCCAGCCCGACGTTCCCCTGCGAGCAGCGTCATCATCGTCGGATACGACGAGATGAAGTCGGGCTGCCATTCATTGAGCTGGGCCACGAGATCCGGCAGCGGCTGCAGGATCGAGAAGGCTCTGGCGGCCAGGGCGATCGGGGGATAGAGGCGGCGCTGCCGTTCCCAGGACACGATCCCCGCGAAATGCCCGTCGATCGCCGCGACGAAGGCGAGCCGGCCGGATCCGGAACCCGGGAGCGCAGCGGTATCGCCACCGAGCTCGAAGCGGCTCGTCACCAGCGCGGTGTAGACCGCGATCGCATCCGGATCCTGCACGTAGACACCCGGAACGCCCGTGGTACCCGAGCTGGTCCAGACCGTGTACTTGCCGAGCCAGGGATCGGCGATACGCGCCGGATCGGCGACGAAGCTCAGCAGCTCGGCCTTCTTCAGCCGGGTGTCGGTGACCCAGTCGTCGAACCGGGCCATCAGCATCTTGCGTGTCACCGGCGGATACGCCGCAAGCTCGATGCTTCCCGGCGCCACTTGCCGATAGTGCTCGCGATAGAACGCCGACGCCGACCGGGCGTGCTCGATCATCGACGCCACACGGCGCTGCCGGATCGCGGCACGCGTCGCCTCGTCGGCCCTGTCGTACGCCCGGATCTCATGGGCGTACGCGCCCCAGCGCCAGAGGTCGTCTGCCGCCCGCAGCCACTCCCAGGGGCTGGCAGCCCCGAGGAATGCGGACAAGGGATTCGTCTCCATCGCGACAATCTAGCCCCGCCGCGCCGAAGCTTGCTGATTCAGGTCAACCGCCGCCGCCATGGGCGGCGGATCCCCGCGGTTCAGGAGGTTTCCGGAACGCTCGGCAGCCCCGCCAGCGCCATCGCCAGCTCTTCCTCGCTGTAGGACTGGTTGGTCAGCTCACCGGCAGAGTAGGACATGTATGCCGCCATGTCGAAATGGCCGTGGCCGCACAGATTGAACAGGATCGTCTCCGAGCGGCCCTCGCGCTTGCAGCGCAAGGCTTCCTCGATCGCCCCCTTGACCGCGTGATTGGCCTCGGGCGCCGGGAGGATGCCCTCGGTGCGCGCGAACTGGATCCCGGCGTCGAAGCATTCGACCTGCTGGTAGGCAACCGCATCGATCAGCCCGAGATCGAGCAGATGCGATACCAGCGGCGCCATCCCGTGATATCGCAGGCCCCCTGCATGAAAGCCCGGTGGCGTGAAGGTGGAACCGAGCGTATGCATCTTGGTGAGCGGCGTCATGTGCGCGGTATCGCCGAAATCGTAGGCGAACCGCCCGCGGGTGAGCGACGGACAGGCCGCCGGCTCGACCGCCACCACCCTGGGCTTCGCGCCGCCCCGCAGCCCCTCACCGATGAAGGGAAAGGCGATGCCCGCGAAGTTGGAGCCGCCGCCGGTGCAGCCGACGATGACGTCGGGCCATGTATCGGCCATCTTCATCTGCTCCATCGCCTCGAGACCGACGATGGTCTGGTGCAGCAGGACGTGGTTGAGCACCGAGCCAAGCGCGTACTTGGTGTCGTCGCGCTTGACCGCCACTTCGACGGCCTCGGAGATCGCGATGCCGAGGCTCCCCGGGTGATCCGGTCGCTTCTCGAGCACCGCCCGCCCGTATTCCGTCTCGGTCGAGGGCGACGGCAGGCAGCGCGCCCCGTAGGACTCCATCAGGGCGCGGCGATACGGCTTCTGGTCGTAGGACACCCGGACCTGGAAGACGGTGACGTCGATGCCGAACAACGCTCCGGCATAGGCGAGCGACGAGCCCCACTGCCCCGCTCCGGTCTCGGTCGCCAGGCGCTTGATGCCGGCTTCCCGGTTGTAGAAGGCCTGTGCCACCGCGGTGTTCGGCTTGTGGCTGCCGGCGGGGCTGACACCCTCGTACTTGTAGAAGATCTTCGCCGGCGTGCCCAGGGCCTTCTCGAGCCGATGCGCCCGGAACAGCGGGCTCGGCCGCCACAGGCGATAGATGTCGCGCACCGGCTCTGGAATCTCGACCTCGCGCTCGGTCGTGACCTCCTGCATGATGAGTTCCATCGGGAACAGCGGCGCCAGATCGTCCGGGCCCACCGGCTGCATGGTTCCCGGATGGAGCACCGGCGCCATCGGCCGGGGAAGGTCGGCCTGGATGTTGTACCAACGCTTCGGGATACGGCTCTCGTCAAGCAGATACTTGGTTTGCGACCCCATCGATTCCTCCGTTTGGCGCCAGTCGGGAGCCGGCGTCCGTGATCAAAGCATAGCCGAGCCGCACGCAGCGGCGATACGTTACAGACCCCCGGGGGAACGATGGGCCGCCTTGGTTCGCGGCCCCGCCCCCTGCATCCCTACTTGGCGGCGCCGAGACCCATCGACCGTGTGATCACCTCTTTCATGATCTCGTTGGTGCCACCGTATATCCGCTGAACCCGCGCGTCGGCGTAAGCACGGGCGATCGGATACTCCCACATGAAGCCGTAGCCGCCATGCAGCTGGACGCATTCGTCCATCACCTTGCACTGCAGGTCGCTGCACCAGTACTTCGCCATCGACGCCGTCGCCGTATCCAGCTTGCCCACAAGCAGCAGCTCCAGGCAGCGATCGACGAACACCCGTCCGATCTGCACCTCGGTCTGCAACTCGGCAAGCTTGAACCGGGTGTTCTGGTAGGCCGACACCGTGGTGCCGAAAACCTTGCGCTCCTTGACGTAGGTGGAAGTCCAGTCGATGGCCGCCTGGGCGGACTCGATCGCACCGATCGCAATCTGCATGCGCTCCCAGGGCAACTCCTGCATGAGATAGATGAAGCCCCGATTCTCATCGCCGAGCAGGTTTTCGACAGGAACCTTGACGTCGTTGAAGAAGAGCTCCGACGTATCCTGAGCCTTGAGACCGACCTTCTTCAGGCGCTTGCCTTTCTCGAAGCCGGGCATTCCGCGTTCGACCAGGATCAGGCTGGTTCCCTTGGCGCCCTCGCTCGGATTGGTCTTGGCGACGACGATCACCACATCGGCGTGCCAGCCGTTGGTGATGAAGGTCTTCGAGCCGTTCACCACATAGTGGTCGCCCTTGCGGATCGCCGTCGTGCGCACGCCCTGAAGATCCGAGCCAGCGGCAGGCTCGCTCATCGCGATGGCTCCGACCAGCTCACCGGCAGCCATCTTCGGCAGAAAACGCTTCTTCTGTTCGTCCGAGCCGTAGTTGAAGATGTAAGGCGCAACGATCTCGGAGTGCAGGCTGAAGCCGAGGCCCGTCGCATTGACGCGCGCCGTCTCCTCCATCAGAACCACCGAGTAGAGCTTGTCGACACCGGCTCCGCCGAAAGCCTCCGGCATGGAAGGACACAGAAAGCCGTTCTCCCCCGCCTTCGTCCAGATCTCCCGATCCACGTAGCCCTGCTCCTCCCAACGCTCGTGGTGTGGAGCGACTTCGTTCTCCATGAACCGACGAACCGAGTCGCGGAACATCTGGTGTTCGTCATTGAAGATGGTGCGCTCGATCATCGGTCTGGCTCCTGGCGTGTGTTCGATCAGTCGGAAACCCCTGATGGTTGTGAGTCATGGGGAAGAAGTCAATGGGTGTGGAGGCACTTATCCATCCGCCCAAGTAATCAGCCTGGATCTGCTGAGATCCGCACGTCCTGTCACTTACACGGGTGCCGTCACTTATCAGTCGCTAGGACATTCGCCATAGGACGAAACCACGCGATCTCTGGCAGTATCAAACAACGAAGAACAACATAGCCCAATCAACCCCCTTTGACTACGTAACGACGGAGGTAGTTGACAAGGGCACCGTCGACAGCATCAACGACGGACCTCAATGCTCATTCCTATAGCGACGGTTTGAATATGAAAAACCTGTTTCCGCCGCATTTTCAGTCGGACGAAATCGAGGTTGCGTTTCGGCGCCAGTATGCCAGAACAGGACATCGACAATCCGTGATCGGCCTGTCAATCGGACTCGTTCTCGCGCTTGTTGCGATCACACTATCGATCATCCTCGATCACCAAAATGACAACCCTCGAGCCGAGCTAATTCTATTCACAATTCGAAGTGTGATCGCCATTATTCTTGGGATTGGGCTGATAAATCTTCCACAGCAGGAAAAAGCGGAACCGGATGACTACTACCGATGGGTCGTCAGACCAGCGGCACTCGCTATCCTGGCACTCGTACTGAACTATTGGGTCGCGGCCTATTACGCTGAAACACCGCCTCCAGCGGCACGCATCTTTTTAGTATCCTCTCTCGCTCTTTGGCTGTTCTGTGCATTCGCCCGGCCAAGTAGTCAACTAGCCGCCGTCATCGCCTCCATCTCCTCGATAGGCGCAATAGCTGCCGGCTACATCTCGGAGGCCAGTGGAATTCTGGACACGGTGGCGTATTTATTGATCGCAAATTTTTCAGCAATGAGTGTAACGATACAATCTGAAAAACGAGCTCGCACACTATATCAGCGCACTCTTGAACTCGAAGAATCCCAACGTCAGTTAAGCGAAAAATCGGAACGCGCCATACGATCGCGAGACTTCAAGTCTCGTGTCTTGACAACGGTGTCGCATGATCTTCGGCAACCGCTACTCGGTGCAGATCTAGTTCTCTCCAATCAACTAATAAGTAAGAGTGGACCTGATCTTGCAAAGCTGCGCTTGGTCTCCAACGCGTTACGTCAGATACAAGCGGGACTAGAGGAGATCCTTCGCGCAGCCGTGGCGGATGAGGTCGATCCCGAAAGCTCTGTAGAACCAATCGAGCTCTCCGCCATCGTTGTACAAGCGCTTACCGATATCCAGCCTATTGCTCACCAAGCTGGCATTGAGGTTCACTGGAGAAATCACCTACCGCCAAGTACGCGAGTGTCGACCTCGCCAGCGGTCGTTCGGACCGCTTTGCTGAATCTGCTGGGCAACGCCCTGAAGTTTCAACGTAGGGTGTCGAACCCGTGGGTGCTCGTGCGATGCTTCGTCGCCCCATCTCGACAGAACAGTGTGTACCTTGAAGTCATCGACAACGGTCCAGGAGTTGATCCGGAGTCAGCGACAGAGATCTTCACGACCGGCTACAGACTCCCACGTGACAGCGATGTGCCAGGCTTTGGAATCGGACTCGCCTCTGTGGCCGAACAGGTGCGCGAACTACCACACCATGACGTAATGTTGGTTCGCAGGTATCGCAGAGGAGCCCGCTTTCGGCTAACCTTGCCAGTCGCATCTTCGATCACGCGTTTACGTGACATCGGGGCTTGAGGGAAGTTACACGTCCTCATAGTTGCAAGCGACGCCAGTGCCTCGAATGCGAGTGGCACGCTCGCTCGCGGTTCGCGTGTGACCGATCTCGATGCATCCCGAGCGCATAGGCGGGCTGTTCGGATCAAGCAACATACGACTGATCTTCAGAACCTGTGGCGCCTGCTTCATGACGTTTTCCGCTCAGACCGTAGTATCAATCGACTCGAGTGTTGTCACAGACCTCGATCCACCTCTCCAGCGCACCCCAAAGCAGGTCGGGCTCCCGTTTCGGGTTCGTATTGCCCGAACGGAGGAGCAGCTTCAGAAAGCCATCGAAATTCGGGCAGAGGCCTATACGCGACACTTGCCTGCTCTTGGTGAAACCCTGCGAACTACCGAGCACGTCGATCTGACACCAGATTGCCTAGTCATATTGGCAGAATCGAAGTCCGATGAACTTCCTGTCGGAACGATGCGAATTCAAACAAACTTCCATGCTCCACTGGCCATGGAGACATCGATCCATTTACCTACGAACTTCCGTGAACGTCCGCTGGCCGCCGTTTCTCGGTTAGCCGTGAAAGCCGGGCCTCGAGGGAAAATGGTGAAATTAGCATTATTTAAAGCAATGCATCGATATTGCATTGCAAAACAAGTGGAATGGGTGCTAATCGGAGCGCGTCCGCCGCTCGAGGAAACTTATTTAGGACTCGACTTTATAGATGTCTTCCCAGACAAAAACCCGAGACCATTAGCTACGGCCAAAAATCTACCTCACCGCATCCTAGCATTTGAGATCGCAACAGCCGAGCGGCGCTGGCATGAAATTGATCACCCTTTGTATAACTTCATGATCAATCGCTTTCATCCGGATATCGAGATATTCAACTCGGTAAGCAATCGCTGGCTTCAGCCACGCGCAAGAAGGGCAGTCCCTGGATGGGACGGCCCACCACTCGACTCCCCACTCGTCTAGGGCGAGTTAACGTCATCGCGGCCAACGAAAGAACATGCCGACGCGACTTCGATATTTTTTGTAATCACTCCCCAGTGGTGACAATATAATATCCATCTCTTCTTGTCTTCCCGTCCGAAAATAAAGAACCCCCATTACAGTCAAAATAGGCAATCCCAAAAAAAAGGGGGCAACAACAGCCACGCCAGCCCAAAACAGCAGGTACGACAGATAGAAGGGATGCCGTGCAACCTGATATGCGCCACTCGTTACTAAAGCCTCGGGGGCCCCATGCGTAAATGCTATACCCGGTCGTCGCTGATTGTGGCTTCGCGTCGTCCAATAAAACAAAAGCAATGACAGCAAGTATAAAACCACCACAACGCCGACCAGCAGATCATTCGAATACACTCCTCCAAGCCAAACCAATGGCAATTGCACAATAGCGAACGCCGTTCCAAGCGGGCCCAGACCCCCTCTAATTCGATCCTCGTTCGGTCGTCTAAAATAACACCTTCTGCCCCACTGAAAAGCAGCTAAGCAGCCGATATTCAGGACGATCATCGAAACAAACAACAAATCCACGCGACATTCTCCAGGCATCTCGCAAGCAAAGCACTGTACATCATTCGACAAGCTTGCCGCGACCATCTCACACAATGGAGCGCACCGCTGAGATCGCACACACAGAGATGGGCGACGCAACACGTGCGATACCTCTTCTCCGACCGATGATCTGACACGTATCGACCGTTCCAACTGGATCGCTGACCGCTTGTCGCCAGCACGGTGCTGCGGACTTCAGTGCTGCGTACGCTTGCCGCACGGTCCGTAAACACCTGGCATCAGGTAATTAACTTGAGCGACGTCCGGCGCATTGGTGCTCAATTTCTGTCCCTAGTCGATGTATTGGCTAAGGGACTGGCTGCTCTTGCGATCCTCGGCGGCATCCTGTTCGCCGTAGCCCTGTTGGCGTTAGACCACAAGCTTGAGCCTCTGCAGCAACTCACGTTCCGGGCCACGAGTGACGTCGACGGAACTCTATCGGTAGCTAACGCCCGAACTCTTCTTGAATCGGAGAGGGCCGGCGAACGATCTGAGCTCGACACACGGAGAAAAGAACACGCGTTTTGGCTATACACGGAGAGCTTTCAATTTGCCAATGAAGAAGGAATTACATTCGAAATAAGCTCCAGGCACATCATCTCCGCCGACCTGTGGTTAATCGACGATCATGGAGATGTCGTATCCTATTCAAGCACCGCCTCAACAGGCGCCCTGGCGCTCACGCGAGGGCGAGCCGGATTTTCTCTAACCATTCCCCCATTCGACGGAGATTTACGCGCCCTTATAAAAGTCAACGCAAGCGGCCCAGCGAAGATCGGCATACAGCTATGGAATTCCGCCGAGTTCACCGAAGCCACGAACCGTTACAACGCGCACGGCGGTGTACTCTTTGGCTGCCTGCTGATGCTCGCTGGGTTCGGCGCTCTGGTGTCATTACTGGCACGCGACTGGGCTTTCTTTATTTTTGCAGGCTGGGTCCTTGCAAGCCTGAGAATCTCGTCCTATATGGCTGGATGGGACATGTCCTGGATGGGGCTTCCCTTTCTCGAAGAATATCCAGTCATATCACGCAACATCCCACTAGCGGCGTACGCGATCCTGATGATCGCCTTGTTCCGATCGCTATTTCAAAGTGAAATTACAAAAGAGACAGATCGACGCCTAGTAACCGCACTAGTCGGCATATCTCCATTTCTATTAGTCACCGCAATTCTATTGCCACATGACAAATACTTGCCGGTTCTTTGGGCCATCGCAGCGCCGAGCCTAGTGTTACTCATGTGGCTCACGGGTCGCATCTTCTGCTCTACAGGGTCTTCCGTTGCGCTTTGGTATGGCGGTTCATGGATCGTCACACTCGCGGGCGCAGCAACGGAAATCGGATATGCGTCCGGAATTCTTGGCATCAAACCGCCGCTTTTGAATGGCGTATCAGGGTCGGTTATATCCGCAGCACTAGCAGGAGTTGCGCTGGCTGAAAGAATAAAAATCGAGCGCTCACAACGACTGGCTGCTCAAAGGGAATCATACGCGCTACTGGAAAGGTTCCGAGAAAACTATAACTCGATGCCAATCGGGCTCTTCAGCGCGAAGCCCGATGGAGCCGTCGTACTGCACAACCCGGAATTCTCGAAGATCTTTCAACTGAACGACACGGGCGCGAAAATCAAGCTCTCGGATCTGATCGGCGAAGGGCCGGCCCGAACCGTACTTCGGGCGGTGGAGCACACCCCTGTGGCCGACTGCGAGGTCCTGTCCGAAAAGGGGGATGGAGAGCCGCGCTGGTTCCTTGCCCGCATCAAGCGCTCTGCGGAAGGTATCGAGGGATCGATCCAGGACATCTCGGCTCGCAAACAGGCCGAAGGCAAACTCAAGCGACTGGTCACCCATGACTCGCTTACCGGGCTACTCAATCGCCGCGGCCTCGATATCGCGCTCGAACGGCTGCTCGATAGCGCTCGCATGGGCAATGCCTGCGCTGTGGCGTACGTCGATCTCGACCGCTTCAAGGTGATCAACGACCTCCACGGTCACGCAACCGGGGATGCGGTGCTGCGAGTCGTCGCTCAGCGCCTGCAGGAGTCCGTGCGGATCCAGGATTCGGTGGCGCGAATCGCGGATTCGTTCCTCGTCGTGTTCAACGACTGTCCCGACTACGCGGTATCCGGGCTCAGCGAGCGGATCCGCGAGGCCATCAGCGGACATCCTTTCGAGGCCAACGGCAAGGTTCTCAGCGTGACCGTCAGCGTTGGCGTGGTCCAGGTCGACCCCGTCATGCAGGCGGTGGACGTGATCGCCACGGCGGACCGCGCCTGCATGGAAGCCAAGTCTCAGGGCCGCAACCGGGTCGTCTTCCTCAACGACAAGGACAATTCGCTGCGCAACCATCTCGACGAGATGAAGCTCGTCGCCGACATGCACGGCAATGCGCTGACGGAGCGCTACTTCATGGAGTTCCAGCCGATCGTCGCATTGGCCAGCGCCCAGCTCTCCCTGAACTACGAGGTTCTGATCCGCATGCGCGGCCTTGACGGCGAGGTCATCCCGCCGGGACGATTCATCGGGGCGGCCGAGAGGAACGGCCTGATGTCCCATATCGATCGGTGGGTCCTGAAGTCCACACTCGAGTGGCTCGATAGCCACCCCATCCATCGGGACCGGCTGAATTTCGCGACGATCAACATCAGCGGCGCTTCGCTGAACGATGCTCGCTTCGTCGAGGATGCGTTCGCGATGATCGCCGACCATCCTCTGGCGGTCAGCAAGCTTTGCTTCGAGATCACGGAGAGCGTCGCCCTGCATGACATCGGGTCGACCCGCAATTTCGTGGACCGACTGCGCCGCTGCGGAGCCAAGCTGGCGCTCGATGATTTCGGTGCGGGGTATACGTCCTTCAACTATCTGAAGGAGATCCCCGCCGACCTGATCAAGATCGACGGCAGCTTCGTTCGCGACATCAACCGCAATCCGGCCAACTACGCGATCACTCGAATGATCGTCGACCTCACCCACGAACTCGGCATGGAGAGCATTGCCGAGTGGGCGGAAACCCCCGACACCGTCAAGGCGCTGATCGGCCTCGGGGTCGACTACGGACAGGGCTTCGGGCTGGCCCGTCCGATGGACAAGGGCATCGTCACCGCAGCGAAATCGGGACTGGAGCTGGTCAAGGATCAGCGGGTCGCCGAGATGATCTCCCGGGCACGCGAAGTCCGCATCCACATGGTCTGAACTGAAACGGCCCCCACGCTCGCTACTGTCCGCTTCGGCCGCGCTCACAGGCGCGGCCGGTCTCGCCGGCGCGAAGCAATGCTTCGCGAAACCCCGACTCGACCCCGCCCGAGGGGGCTATCAGTGGCTTCGGGCGGCCGGGCGCCACTGATACGACCCTGCGTCCCGCGGCGCAGCAATTCCCCTGCCGGTTTATGATTGGTCGCTCGCAGCAGACCTCCGGCGCCCATGGATTCGATTCCCTCGCAGACCCGCTCCGACGGCATCGCCGTCGTCACGATCGACTTGCGCGCGCACGATCCGGCCAGCGCGCTGGCCGGGCTTCGAGCCGGAATCCGTGGTGCCGTCGAAGGCATTACGGCTTCTGGCTCGGCGACGACCGGGGTCGTGCTCCGGATCGCAGCCAGCCACGAGGTGTCGAGCATCGATCCGGCGGCGATTCTGGCGAACCAGCCCGCGGACCAGGTGCTCTCGCAAGCGAGCGAGCTGACCGCCCTGCTCGCCCGGCTCGAGGATTCGTCCATCCGGAGCGTTGCCATCATCGAGGGCGAAGCCGTCGGCGCGCCCTTCGAAGCCGCCCTCGCCTGCAATCATCGGATCATGGTCCGCTCGCCCGGCACGCGTGCCGGATTGCCGGCGCTCTCTCTCGGGCTGCTGCCCGCCGCGGGCGGCATCGGCCGACTGCTCAGGCACATGCCCCTGCGCGAGGCGATGGAGCTTCTCGCACGGGCCGAGACGGTCGACTGCGCGAGGGCCCTCGAGCTCGGCCTGGTCGATGAGGTCGTCGATACAGGGGAGGCGGCCGAGGTCGCGGCGCTGGCCTGGCTCACCTCCACGGCGCAGCGTATCGAAGCAGGCCGGAAATCGGCCGACCCGGGCGCCGATCAGGCCGCCGTGCAGGCAGCGACATCTTTCGCGATGGCGGCCCTGCCCGGCCGCCGCCGCGCGGCGATCACCCTGGCGGCGATAGCCTCGGCCTGGGCAACCCAGGATCGTGCCGCCGCTGCCGCAACGGAGTTGCGACGCTCCGTCGAGCTCGCCACCCACGACGACACCCGCGCGTGGCTGTCGACGCACTGGCGGCCGGACCATCCGGCCAGGCGGGAGCCCTCGCAGTCCCCAGGGCACGGCACTCACGAGGACGACCACCATTGCCCCGATCGAGCAATCGCAAGGATCCGCGCCGCCGGATTGCTCGAGGCTATGGCGTTGGTCGGCGACGGCGTGCCGGCGGCGCGAGTCGAGCGACTGGCAGCCTCGGCGGGCATGCAACGTGGCCCGCTGCTGGTTCTCGACGAGATCTCGCTGACGCCCATCGATGCCGCGCATCACCAGTCCGAAGGGCACGACCATGGGCACGGACATGACCATGGCGAGACCCACGAGCACGAGCACGAACATGGGCATGGGCATGGGCATGGGCATGGGCATGGGCATGGGCATGGGCATGGGCATGGGCATCACCATCATCATGCGAAGACGCACGAGCATGACCATGGCGATCACGGGCACGCCAACGGACACGAGCACGGTCACCACGACCATCACCATCCGCACGGCCATGATCACGAGCACTGCCATGGCCACCGCCACGAGCACGACGCTTCCGCATGGCCGGCGGTGCCGCCGGCGGCGGTCTACGTTCTCGAGAAGATGGCCCATGGATTCGGCCGGACCGGGCGCGCGGCCGGAGGCGGCTTCTACGACCATCCCGCCGGCTCGGCACCCTCGCTCTGGCCCGGTCTGGAGCAGTTCGAACGGCCCGCGGTCGGACTGACCGACGACGATTGCGTCGATCGGATACTCTTTGCCCAGGTGATCGAAGCCCTGTCCGCCCTGGCCGATGGCCTGGTCGAGGATCCTGCGGAACTCGACCGGAGCGCCCGGGCCGCCGGGTTTCCCGGGGCCGGCGGGGTCACCGGCTTCGTCGAAGCGCGGGGGCGGGCTTCCTTCACCACACGCTGCGCCGAACTCGCGTCGCGATTCGGCGAACGATTCACGATGTCGCCCGACGCGCTGAAGCGGCTGCCGGGCAACACCTGAACGACCTACTCGATACAGAGCCATGGCACGAGAGAGCAAGAGAGCCCATCCCTATCGCGAACCCGTCACGCCGCGCCCGGCGGCGACCGTCCTGCTGATGCGCGACGCGGGGGCCGATTTCGAGATCCTCATGACGAGGCGTTCCGAGACAGCCAGCTTCGTCCCCGGGGTCTTCGTGTTCCCCGGCGGCGCGCTCGATGCGGCCGATCGCTCGACCCGGGCGCAAGCCCTCGCGCGCTTCCGCCCGAGCCAGGATGACGACCTGCGCGCCTTCTCGATCGCCGCGATCCGCGAGGCCTACGAAGAGCTGGGGATCCTCCTGGCCTACGGCACCGACGGCCGCCTCATCTCGCAGGATGTCGTCGAGCGGCTCGACCGCAGTGACCAGGCGTTCTTCGACCAGATCGAGCGCGAATCCCTCACCCTCGCCGCCGACAGCATGCGCTGGTACTGCCGCTGGGTGACGGACCCGGACATGCCCAAGCGCTTCGACGTCCGCTTCCTTGTCGCCCGCATCCCCGACGGGCAGTCGCCGGTCGCCGACGAGTCCGAGCAGTTCGAGCCGATCTGGATCTCCCCGCGCGAGGCCCTGGATGGTCATGAGACCGGCCGGATCCCGATGATCTTCCCGACCGTCCGGACCTTGCGCCGGCTCGCCGAAGTCCGGTCGGTCGACGAGGTGCTGGCGCAGTGCCGCGACGATGCGCCGGTGTTCCACTCTTTCCCCCGCGGAGGCTACCGCAAGGGGGAGATCGAACGCTTCTCGGAACACGAGTCTCCCTACGGTGAGCTCGAGCTCGTCTGCCCCGACGGGCAAATCCTCCATCACCTCGACTGGCAGCACGAACGACCGGTCCGGCTCACGCGCGACATCCAGCGCCTGACCGCCCCGAATCCCGGAGTCATGACCGGCCCCGGCACCAATACCTACATCGTCGGCGACGCGGATGCCGGCTACGCCGTCATCGACCCGGGGCCGGACGACGACCCGGGCCACATCGAGCGGATCGCCGCGATCGTGGGCGACAGGCTGCGCTACATCATCTGCACCCATTCGCACCCGGACCATTCCCCGGGAGCAGCGCCGCTCAAGGCGCTCGCCGGGGGCACGATCATGGGTCGCCCCACCGCGGAGGCGGTGCGCGAGCTCTGGCCCTTCGAGCCGGAACATGTCCTCGAGGACGGCGAGCGCATCGTCGTCGGCGATTCCACCCTGCGCGTCCTGCACACGCCGGGCCACCAGTCCAACCATGTCTGCCTGCTGCTCGAGGAAGACAGGCTGCTGTTCACGGGCGACCACATCATGAACGGCTCGACCGTGGTCATCAGCCCGCCCGATGGCGACATGCACGCGTACATGTTGGCGCTGGAACGACTACGCGAGGAACCGGTCGACTACATCCTGCCGGCGCATGGGCATGTGCTGGGCTCGCCCGTGCAGGCGATCGATGCGCTCATCCGCCACCGGCTCGGCCGCGAGCGCAAGGTGGTCGCCGGGCTGGAGAAGGTGGGCCCGGACGCCACCATCGAAAAGCTGCTGCCGGTGGTCTACGACGACGTCCCGCCCACGCTCCATCCGGTAGCGGCCCGGTCGCTGCGGGCGCATCTCGACAAGCTGGTGGTCGACGGGCGCGCCAGCGTCGTCAACGAGGCCTGGACGATGGTCGCCTGACCTACTCTTGCGTCTGCCTGCTCGCCTCGTAGCGAGCCTTGTTGTCGGCATTCGGGGGATACAGACCGGGCAGTGCCGCGCCCTGCTGCACCTGCTCCATGATCCAGCCCTCCAGGCGCTCCTGCTCGGCGGCCAGCCCCGCGATCTCCCCCACCAGGCTGGCGGGGATCAGAACGGCGCCGTCCTGGTCGGCCACGATGACGTCATCGGGAAAGACCGCCACGCCGCCGCAACCGATGGGCTGCTGCCAATCCACGAAGGTCAGTCCGGCCACGGATGGCGGCGCGGCCGTGCCGCCGGCCCAAACCGCGAGGCCAGTGGAAACCACCCCGGCAAGATCGCGCACCACGCCGTCGCTCACCAGTGCGGCCACGCCTCGCCTGGCCATGCGCGCGCACAGGATGTCGCCCCAGAAGCCGGCGTCCCTGGCGCCATTGGCATCGACGACGGCTATGCAGCCCTCGGGCATCTGCTCGATCGCGGCTCGCGTGGACTTCGGTGAGCTCCAGGACTCCGGTGTCGCCAGATCCTCGCGAGCGGGAACGAAGCGCAGGGTGAAGGCGCGACCCACGATGCGCTGGCCGCCAGCGCTCGGAGTGATCGGGAACGCACCGCGAATCCAGACGTTGCGCAGCCCCTTCTTGAGCAGGACGGTCGTCAGGGTGGCGGTGGTCACGCCGGACAGGACCTTGAAGGTCTCGGCATCATCAGGAGTCATATCCACCTCTTCCTTTTTGTCGGGTTACAGGCCGCGCGCGATCACCTCGCGCATGATTTCCGATGAACCGCCGTAGATCCGGTTCGGACGCACGTCCGCATACGCGCGGGCTATGGGGTATTCGCGCATGTAGCCATAGCCGCCGAAGAACTGCATCAGGTCGTCGATGGAGCGCGTCGCCTCGCTGGCCCACAGCTTGGCCATGGCGGCGCCATCGGCGGTGAGCGTGCCCTGCAGATACTGCGCAAGGCAACTGTCCACGAACGCGCGGGTGGCGCAGGCCTGGGTCTTGATGTCGGCCAGCCGAAAGCGGATGAACTGGTTGTCGATCAGGGCGTGGCCGAAGGCCTGGCGCTGCTTGACGTAATCGACGGTCCAGTCCAGCGCCACTTCCAGCGCGACAGCGCAACGCAGCGCGATCAGCAGGCGCTCGCGGATCAGCCCGCTCATGGCGTAGCCGAAACCCGCATCGAGATCGCCGATCACCATGTCGGCCGGTACGAAGACCTTGTCCAGGAACAGCTCCGCCGTGTCCTGCGCCAGTTGTCCGATCTTGTCGAGCACCCTGCCACGCGAGAAGCCGGGGCTGCGCGTATCGACCCAGAACAGGCTGATCCCCCGCGCGCCGGCCTCGGGCCTGGTCTTGGCGAAGACGATCACGCGGTCCGCATGCTGACCGTTGGTGATGAAGGTCTTCTGGCCCGTCAGCTCGAACCCGCCCTCCACCGCCCTCGCCGCGGTGCGGATGGCCTTGAGGTCGCTGCCCGCGCCCGGCTCCGTCATCGCGATGGAGCCCACGACCTCGCCGCTGGCCATCCCCGGCAGGAACTCGCGCTTCTGCGCCTCGCTGCCGAACTCCAGCAGATAGGGAGCGACGTTCTCCGAATGCGTGGTGAAGCCCGTCACGCCTGTCGCCAGTGCGCGGGCGATCTCCTCGACCACGATGGCGCTGAACAGGAAGTCGCCGCCTCCGCCGCCGTACTCCTCGGGAATTCCCGGCAGCAGCAGTCCCGCGCTGCCGGCGTCGCGCCAGAGCTGGCGGGGCACCAGTCCCTCGCGCTCCCATTGCGCATGTGACGGGGTGATCCTGTCGGCGATGAAGCGCGCGACGCTGCTGCGATAGAGCTCGTGATCCGCGTCGAACATGGGGCGGGTCCCGCCACTATGCGATTGGGTCGAAGTCATGCTTGCGGTCCCTGGAAATCCTCTGCAATACATGGATGGTCCTCGAAAAAAAACCGCCCCGACAAGGGGCGGTTTCTCGAGGCGATCCGTCCCAGCCTACTCGCCGGGCGCGCCCGCCGCTGCAGCTGCCGCATCGTCGGCGGCGGCCGCCTTCATCGACAGGCGCAGCCGGCCCTTGTCGTCGGCCTCGATCACCTTCACGCGCACGACCTGTCCCTCCGACACGTAGTCGGAGACCTGGTTGACCCGCTCGTTGGCGATCTGGGAAACATGGAGCAGGCCGTCGCGACCCGGCATCACCTGGACGATGGCGCCGAAATCCAGGATCTTGAGGACATTGCCCTCGTAGATCCGGCCGATCTCGACTTCGGCGGTCAGGTCCTCGATCATCTTCTGGGCGCGCTTGGCGGCGTTGCCGTCCACCGCGGCTATGGTGATCGAGCCGTCGTCCTGGATGTCGACCTGCGTTCCGGTGGTTTCGGTGATCTGGCGGATCGTGGCGCCGCCCTTGCCGATCACGTCGCGGATGCGCTCCGGGTTGATCTTCATCTTGTACATGCGCGGCGCGAAATCCGAGAGCTCTTCGCGGGCGCCGCCGATGGCGCGGGTCATCTCGCCGAGGATGTGCATCCGCGCCTCGCGAGCCTGCGAGAGGGCGACCTGCATGATCTCCTTGGTGATGCCCTGGATCTTGATGTCCATCTGCAGGGCGGTCACGCCCTGCTCCGTACCGGCCACCTTGAAGTCCATGTCGCCGAGGTGATCCTCGTCGCCGAGGATGTCGGTCAGGACGGCGAACTTGTTGTCGTCCTTGATCAGGCCCATGGCGATGCCCGCCACGTGGCGCTTGACCGGCACGCCGGCATCCATCAGTGCAAGGCAGCCGCCGCAGACCGAGGCCATCGACGAGGAACCGTTCGACTCGGTGATCTCCGAGACAAGCCGGATCGAATAGCCGAAATCTTCGCCGGAGGGCAGCAGGGGCGTCAGCGCCCGCTTGGCGAGCCGGCCATGGCCGACCTCGCGGCGCTTGGGCGAGCCCATGCGGCCCGTCTCGCCGGTGGCGAAAGGCGGCATGTTGTACTGCATCATGAAGCGTTCGCGGTACTCGCCGTTGATCGCGTCGATGAGCTGCTCGTCGCGCGATGTGCCCAGCGTGGCCACCACCACCGCCTGGGTTTCACCCCGGGTGAAGAGCGCCGAGCCATGCGCGCGCGGCAGCACGCCGGTGCGGATCGAGATCGGGCGCACGGTGCGGGTGTCGCGGCCGTCGATGCGGGCCTCGCCCGCGAGGATCTGGTCGCGGACGATCCGCGACTGCAGGTCGAACAGCATGTTGCCGACGGTCGTGCGGTCGGGCTCGGCCGCACCGGCGGCCTTCGCTTCTTCGACGAGCGTCGCCAGGGTGCCGGCCTCGACATCCCGGATCTTGCCGGTGCGCTCCTGCTTGTTGCGGCTGCGATAGGCATCGCGCATCGGGCCTTCGGCCAGCGCGGCCACGCGGGCCTGCAGCGTCTCGTCGGTCCTGGGCGCCTCCCATTCCCATTCGGGCTTGCCGGCGACCTCGACCAGCTCGTTGATCGCGTTGATCACGATCTGCATCTGCTCGTGCCCGTAGACGACCGCGCCGAGCATGACCTCCTCGGAGAGCTCGTTCGCCTCGGACTCGACCATGAGCACGGCGCCTTCGGTACCGGCCACGACGAGGTCGAGCTTGCTGTCGGCCATGCGCGAGGTCGCGGGATTGAGCACATAGCTGCCGTCGATGTAGCCGACACGGGCCGCGCCGATCGGACCATCGAACGGAATGCCCGAGATCGCCAGCGCCGCCGAGGCGCCGATCATGGCCGGAATGTCGCTGTCGACCTCGGGATTGCTCGAGAGCACCTGCAGGACGATCTGGACTTCGTTGTAGAAGCCTTCGGGAAACAGCGGACGGATCGGCCGGTCGGTCAGCCGGCAGACGAGGATCTCACGCTCGGTGGGACGCCCTTCGCGCTTGAAGAAGCCGCCCGGGATCCGGCCCGCGGCGTAGAACTTCTCGACATAGTCGACCGTCAGCGGGAAGAAATCCTGTCCCGGCTTGGCCTCCTTGCGGGCGACGACGGTCGCCAGCACCACGGTGTCGTCCATGGTCACGACCACCGCGCCGGTGGCCTGGCGGGCGATCTCGCCCGTTTCGAGGGTGACCGTGTTGCCACCCCATGTGAAGGTTTTCTTTGCTATTTCGAACACTCTCGTTCCTCTCGTTTGCCCGCGCGGTCGGCCCGGCGGCGCGGTTCGCTCTCAGTTACCGGGCGCTGGCCTCCAAGCAAAAAGCCCGCAAGCGTGACTTGCGGGCTTTGCATGCAGACTCATCGACCCGGTACGGGGCACATCAGTTGCGCAGTCCGAGACGCTGGATCAGCGCCTTGTATGCCTCGAGATCCTTCGATTTCAGGTAATCGAGCAGCTTGCGGCGACGGCTGACCATCTTCAGCAGACCGCGGCGCGAATGATGATCCTTGGCGTGCGTCTTGAAGTGCCCGGTCAGCTCCACGATACGTGCGGTCAGCAGCGCCACCTGCACTTCCGGCGAGCCGGTGTCGTTGTCGGAGCGTCGGTAGTCGGCGACGATCTTCGCCTTGTCGATATTTGCAACGGACATTGGAATCCCCAAAATGACTTGCGGCCGGGCTGGGTGACCGGGCCGTGCCTGAAACCTGGATGCAGCGCGATCTCCACGACTCGCCGGACGATTTCTCGTCCCGCTTGACCGGACTCGACGACCGGTCGGACTGGATGCATCGCACCGATGAAAATTGCCCTGCACGCCTGGCGACGCGAAGGGCAGGCGGGATATTACCGCATAACGCGGCCGCTGGCGAGCCGCCGATGCGCCCGCGCCACCCTGCGCTACGGCGTGGTGATCTGCGGGTTCAGGCGCTCGACGGGCGACTGCAGGCGATTGATCGCGTTGACGTAGGCCTTCGCCGACGCGACGACGATATCGGGATCGGCCCCGACGCCGTTGACCACCCGCCCGGACTTCTGCAGCCGGACCGTCACCTCGCCCTGGGCTTCCGTGCCGCCGCTGATCGCATTGACCGAGTACAGGGTCATGTCAGCCCCCGATCCGGCCAGCGACTCGATCGCCCGCAGGGTCGCGTCCACCGGCCCGTTGCCGGTCGACTCGGCGCTCATCTCCTTGCCGTCGATCGTCAGGATCACCTGGGCCTTGGGCTGCTCGCCGATCGCCGACGATTGCGACATCGCGACCAGGCCGATGCGTTCCTCCGACCGCTGGCCGGTGACCTGCTCCGACACGAGGGCGTGGATGTCCTCGTCGAAGATGTCCGCCTTGCGGTCGGCGAGATCCTTGAAGCGCTGGAACGCGGCATTGACCTCGGTCTCGGATTCGAGCTCGATGCCGAGCTCCTGGAGCCGCTGCTTGAAGGCGGTGCGGCCGGAGAGTTTGCCGAGGACGATCTTGTTGGCCGCCCAGCCGACATCCTCGGCCCGCATGATCTCGTAGGTGTCGCGCTGCTTGAGCACCCCGTCCTGGTGGATCCCGGAGGCATGCGCGAAGGCGTTGGCCCCCACCACCGCCTTGTTCGGCTGGACCACGAAGCCCGTGATCCCCGCCACCAGGCGGCTGGTGGGCACGATCTGGGTCGTGTCGACGCCGACCTCGAGGCCGAAGTAGTCCCGCCGGGTCTTCACCGCCATCACGATTTCCTCGAGGGAGGTATTGCCGGCCCGTTCCCCGAGTCCATTAATCGTGCACTCCACCTGACGAGCGCCATTCATGACACCTGCTAATGAATTGGCGACCGCCATGCCCAGGTCGTTGTGGCAATGCACCGACCAGACCGCCTTGTCGGAGTTCGGTATCCGCTCGCGCAGGTCGCGGATCAGCTTGCCGTAGAGCTCAGGGATGCCGTAGCCGACGGTATCGGCGATGTTGATGGTGGTGGCGCCCTCGTCGATCACCGCTTCGATCACGCGGCAGAGGAAATCCGGGTCGGAGCGACTGCCGTCCTCGGGCGAGAACTCGACGTTGTCGGTGAACTGCCGGGCAAAGCGCACCGACAGCCGGGCCTGGTCGTAGACCTCCTCGGGCGACATCCGCAACTTCTTCTCCATGTGGAGCACCGAGGTCGCGATGAAGGTGTGGATGCGGCTGGACTTCGCATTGGCCAGCGCCTCCGCGGCGCGGGAGATGTCGCGGTCGTTGGCCCGCGAGAGCGAGCACACGGTGGAATCCTTGATGGTGTCGGCAATCGCCTTGACCGCCTCGAAATCGCCGTTGGAGGACGCCGCGAAGCCGGCCTCGATCACGTCCACCCGCAATTTCTCGAGTTGCCTGGCGATGCGCAGCTTCTCTTCCTTCGTCATGGAAGCGCCGGGGCTCTGCTCGCCGTCGCGCAGGGTGGTGTCGAAGATGATCAGTCTGTCTGTCATGCTGGCTCTCCTCGGCCGGCGCGATGCCGGGCGGGTGTGGCTGGCTCTACTTCAGGTTCGTGGCAGGGTGACGCCGGTCTGCCCCTGGTACTTGCCGGCCCGATCGGCGTAGGACGTCCCGCAAACCTCGTCGGACTCGAGGAAGATCATCTGGGCGCAACCCTCCCCGGCGTAGATCCGGGCCGGCAGGGGCGTCGAGTTCGAGAATTCCAGCGTGACGTGCCCTTCCCATTCCGGTTCGAGCGGCGTCACGTTGACGATGATGCCGCAGCGCGCATAGGTGGACTTGCCGAGGCAGACCGTCAGCACATTGCGGGGAATCCGGAAGTACTCAACGGTGCGCGCGAGCGCGAACGAATTCGGCGGGATGATGCAGACCGGTCCCTGGAAGCTCACGAAGTTCTTCTCGTCGAAGGCCTTCGGGTCGACGATGGTCGAATTGATGTTCGTGAAGATCCGGAATTCGTCGGCGCAGCGCACGTCGTATCCATAGCTCGACGTGCCGTAGGAGACGATCCGCTCGCCGCCGCGCGAACGCACCTGGCCGGCCTCGAAGGGCTCGATCATCCGGTGCGCCTGCGCCATGCGGCGGATCCAGTGGTCCGATTTGATGCTCATGGGCGCGATTCTAGCGCCGAATCGGGCGCCCGGGCCCGGGGCCGCCCGGCTCCGGACGCCACCCCTGCCTGCCCGCTCCGAGCCCATCGACCCGCGGGCCGGACTATCCCGAATCGCCGCAGCGGTGCATGATTCCGGAACAACGGTTCGACAACAACCTGAGGAGGCCACCCATGGACGAGAAGACCGTCACCCTGACCGTCAACGGCAAGCAGTCGACCCTGAGAATCGATCCGCGGACCCTGCTGCTGCAGGCGCTGCGCGAGAAGCTCGGCCTGACCGGATCCCACCAGGGCTGCGATACCGCCCAGTGCGGCGCGTGCACGGTCCATGTCGACGGCCGCGCGGTCAAGTCCTGCTCGATCCTCGCCCTCCAGGTCGACGGCCGCTCGATCACCACGATCGAGGGTCTCGCCACGGGTGACGAGCTGCATCCGGTCCAGGCCGCGTTTCGGGAGTGCCACGGCCTGCAGTGCGGCTTCTGCACCCCCGGCATGGTGATGTCGGCGGTTGCCCTGCTCGCCGACAACCCGAAGCCCACCGAGGCGGAGATCCGGGAGCACCTCGACGGCAACATCTGCCGCTGCACCGGCTACCAGAACATCGTCAAGGCGGTCCAGCACGCCGCCGCCACCACGGCCTGAGCCCGTCAATCCAAAGGGAGATCGAGATGACCGACATGTCGAATTCGCCGATCGGGCAGCGCATCGTCAGGCGCGAGGACCAGCGCTTCCTGACCGGCACCGGCCGCTATACCGACGACATCGTGCTGCCCGGGCAGACCTGGGCCTGCTTCGTGCGCTCGCCGCATGCGCACGCCCGGATCACCGCCATCGACACGGCACCTGCCCTGTCCGACCCGCGGGTGCTGGCCGTGTTCACCGGCGAGGATCTCGCCGCGACCGGCATCGGCGGCCTGCCCTGCGGCTGGCTGATCCACAGCAAGGACGGCAGCCCGATGAAGGAGCCGCCGCACCCGGTGCTGGCGGTGGGCAAGGTCCGCCACGTCGGCGACCCCGTCGCGCTGGTCGTTGCCGAGGACTACGCCAGCGCGCGAGACGCCGCCGAGCGTGTCGAGGTCGAGTACGAGGTGCTCGATGCCGTGGTCGACACCGCCGGCGCGGAAGCCGCGGGTACCCTCGTCCATGACGACGTTGCCGGCAATCTCTGCTACCACTGGTCGCACGGCGACGAAGCCGCCGTGGATGCGGCGTTCCAGGGAGCGAGCCATGTCGCCCGGCTCGATCTGGTGAACAACCGCCTCGTTCCGAACGCCATCGAGCCGCGGGCGGCCAATGCCGAATACAGCCGCCACGACGACAGCTACACCCTGTACGTCGCGAACCAGAACCCCCACGTCGAGCGCCTGCTGATGTGCGCCTTCGTGCTCGGCATCCCCGAGTCGAAGATGCGGGTGGTCGCGCCCGACGTCGGCGGCGGCTTCGGCTCCAAGATCTTCCTCTACAACGAGGAGACCGCCCTCGTCTGGGCGAGCAAGCGGGTGGGCCGGCCGATCAAGTGGACCGCCGAACGCAGCGAGTCCTTCCTCGCCGACTGCCATGGCCGTGACCACGTCACCACCGCCGAGATGGCGATGGACGACGACGGGCACTTCCTCGCCATGCGGGTACGGACCACCGCCAATCTCGGCGCCTACCTGTCCACCTTCGCCTCCTCGGTGCCGACCATCCTCTACGGCACCCTGCTCGCCGGCCAGTACCGGACGCCCGCGATCCACGTCGAGGTCCGCTCGGTGTTCACCAACACCGCGCCGGTCGACGCCTACCGCGGCGCCGGCCGGCCCGAGGCCACCTACGTGGTCGAGCGGCTCGTCGAGCAGTGCGCCCGCGTCATGAAGCTCGACCCCGCCGAGATCCGCCGGCGCAACTTCGTGACCGAGTTCCCCTACGCCACCCCGGTCGGCCTCACCTACGATACCGGCGACTATGCGGCAACCCTCGACCGGGCGATGGAGCTCGCCGACGTGGCCGGCTTCCCGGCCCGCAAGGCGGAAGCCGCCGCCCGCGGCAAGCTGCGCGGCCTGGGCTACTCCTGCTACATCGAGGCCTGCGGCCTGGCGCCGTCGAACATCGCCGGCCAGCTCGGCGCCCGGGCGGGCCTGTTCGAGGCAGGCGAGGTCCGGGTCCATCCCACCGGCACCGTCACCGTCTTCACCGGTTCGCACAGCCATGGCCAGGGCCACGAGACCACCTTCGCTCAGGTCGTGGCCGACCGCCTCGGCATCCCGATCGAGAACGTCGAGATCGTCCACGGCGACACGGGGCGGATTCCCTTCGGCATGGGCACCTATGGCAGCCGCTCGCTCGCGGTCGGCGGCACCGCGATCGTCAAGGCGGTCGACAAGGTGATCGCCAAGGCCCGCAAGATCGCGGCCCACATCCTCGAGGCGGCCGACGACGACATCGAGTTCGTCAACGGCGAGTTCCGGGTGGCCGGCACCGACCGCAAGCTGGCCTTCGGCGAGGTGTCGCTGGCGGCCTACGTGCCGCACAACTTCCCGCTCGACAAGCTCGAGCCCGGCCTGAACGAGAACGCCTTCTACGACCCGACCAACTTCACCTATCCGGCCGGCAGCTATGTCTGCGAGGTGGAGGTCGACCCCGAGACCGGGGTCACCCGCATCGAGCAGTTCGTGGCGGTCGACGACTTCGGCAACATCGTCAATCCCATGATCGTCGAAGGCCAGGTCCACGGCGGCATCGCCCAGGGGCTCGGCCAGGCGATGCTCGAGCAGTGCGTCTACGATCCCGAATCCGGGCAGCTGCTGACGGGCTCGATGCTCGACTACGCCCTGCCGCGGGCTGCGGATCTGCCGACTCTCGTCGTCGACACACGGTCGACGCCTTGCACCCACAACCCGCTCGGGGTCAAGGGCTGCGGGGAAGCAGGGGCGATCGGCTCGCCACCGGCCTTCATCAACGCGCTGACCGACGCGATCGGCGTGACCGACGTCCGGATGCCCGCCACCGCCGAGCGGGTGTGGCAGGCGGTCCAGACGCGCGCGTAAAGCCAGGAACAGGAGGAGATTCGACCATGTACGAATTCGACTACGCCAAGCCCGCCAGCACCGCCGAGGCCGTTCGCGCCGCGGGCGAGGACACCCGCTACCTCGCCGGAGGCCAGAGCCTGGTGCAATCGATGCGACTGCGCCTTGCCTCGGCCAGCACGCTCATCGACCTCGGGGCGATCCCGGATCTGGCCGGCATCACGGTCGACGCCGGCTCGGTGCGCATCGGCGCCATGACCACCCATGCCACCGTCGCCGCGTCGGCCGAGGTGCGCCGCGCGATCCCGGCGCTGGCGGAACTCGCCGGCGGCATCGGCGACCCGATGGTGCGCAACATGGGCACCATCGGCGGCTCGCTCGCCAACGCCGATCCGGCCGCCTGCTATCCCGCCGGCGTCCTCGGCCTGGGAGCGACCATCCAGACCGATCGCCGCGAGATCGCCGCCGACGACTTCTTCCTCGGCCTGTACGAGACCGCGCTCGAGCCGGGTGAACTGGTCACGGGGGTGAGATTCCCAGTGCCGGAGCGCGCCGCCTACATCAAGTTCAGGCAACCGGCCTCGCGCTTCGCCCTGGTCGGGGTGATGGTCTCGAAGGGTCCCGCCGGCGTGCGGGCGGCGGTCACCGGGGCCAAGGCCTGCGCCTATCGCTGCGCCGAGGTCGAGGCGGCGCTGGCGCGGGATTTCTCGGCAGCCGCGCTCGACAAGGTCACGGTTCCCGCCACCGACATCAACGGCGACCTGCACGCGAGCAGCGAGTACCGGGCCGCCATGATCGTAGTCATGGCAAGGCGCGCCGTGGCCGCAGCGCTGGCACGCTAGGGCCTTGCCCCGCCCGCGGGCGCGCATCCCGGTACGGATGCGCGCCCTTTTCTCGACAACCCTCCCCACCCGCTTCCCCGACGACCCATGGCAGCAGACGATCCGATCATCTCGGTCGACGACGCGACGACCCGCCTTGCCGCGCACGGCTATCTCGCCGGCCGCGAACTCGCTACCGCGGTGTTCCTCGCCGCCCGTCTGCGGCGCCCCCTGTTCCTCGAAGGCGAGGCGGGCGTCGGCAAGACGGAGCTCGCCAAGGCGCTGGCCCTGGTGCTCGATACCGAGCTGCTGCGGCTGCAGTGCTACGAAGGCCTCGACATCGCCCAGAGCGCCTACGAATGGAACGTCGCCCGGCAGATGCTCGAGATCCGGCTCGCCGAAGCGACCGGCCGAGCCGCCGAGCCGGGGTTCGCGGCCACCCTCTATCGGCGCGAGATGCTGATCGATCGCCCGCTGCTGCGATCGCTCACCGCGCCGCGGCCGCCGGTGCTGCTGATCGACGAGATCGACCGCGCCGACGAACCCTTCGAAGCCTTCCTGCTCGAGATCCTCTCGGATTACCAGATATCGATCCCCGAGTTCGGCCCGATCCGGGCGCTGGAGCCGCCGCTCGTGATCCTTACCTCGAATCGCACGCGCGAGATCCACGATGCGCTCAAGCGCCGCTGCCTGTACGCCTGGGTCGACTATCCGGATGCCGAACGCGAGCTCGAGATCGTCCGGCTCAAGGCGCCGGGCGCCGCCGAGCGCCTCGCGCGCGAGGTCGTCGAGTTCGTCCAGCGCGCCCGCAGGATGGATCTGTTCAAGCTGCCCGGTGTGGCCGAGACCATCGACTGGACCAACGCGCTGATCGCCCTCGACGCGATGGCACTCGATCCGGACACGGTGAGCGACACCATCGGCGTGCTGCTGAAGTACCAGGAGGACGTCGAACGGATGCGCGCCGGCGACATCGGCGCGATGCTCGACGAGTTGCGCGCGCTCTCGCCGGACATCCCGGCCGCCAGCCCGTGAGCGACGCCGTCGGCGAGCCCCGATCGATGCAGCACCGGATCCTCGACAACATCACCCATTTCGTGCGGATCCTGCGACGGGCGGGACTCCCGGTGGGGACCGACCGCGCCCTGCGGGCGGTGCAGGCACTCGAGGCGGTCGGAATCGAGCGCCGCGACGATGTCCGGGCGGCCCTGATGTCTGCGCTGCTCACCCGGCGCGAGCAGCGTGAGATCTTCGATGCCGCCTTCGAGGCGTTCTGGCGCGACCCGAAGCTGCTCGAGCGCATGATGATGATGGCGCTACCCACGGTCCGGGGCCGTGGTCCGGAGCCGGAGGGCCCGAAGCGTCCTCGCCGGGTCGAGGAGGCCCTGCGGGCGAGCGCCCCGCCGGGCCGGGAGCGTCCTGCCAGGGACGAGGAGATCCGGCTCGAAGCCCTGCTCGGCCATTCCGAGCGCGAACGGCTGCGCAAGGCCGACTTCGAAGCCATGAGCGCCGATGAATACCGGGCGGCGTTGCGCCTGGCTGCGACGATCGAGCTGCCGCTGGCCCCGGTCCGCGTGAGGCGGCTTGCCGGCTCGTCACGCGGGCGGGTCGACCTGCGCCGTACGCTGCGGCGCATGTCCCGCCACCCCGATACCGTCGTACCCGCTCTCTCCGCGCATCGGCGCCGCCCCCCGCCGCTGGTGATCCTGATCGACATCAGCGGCTCGATGGAACGCTACGCCCGCATGTTCCTGCATTTCGCCCATGGGCTCACCCGTCGCGATCCGCGCATCCGTACCCTGGTATTCGGGACCCGGCTCACCCCGCTCAGCCGGACGCTGCGCCATCGCGACCCCGACGCCGCGCTGCAGGCGGCCGCCGGGCTGATCGCCGACTGGAGCGGCGGCACCCGCATCGCGACCAGCCTCCGGGAGTTCAACCGGAAGTGGGCACGACGCCTGCTGACCGGCAACGCCGCGATGCTGCTGGTGACCGACGGCCTCGATCGCGACGAAGGCGGCGACCTCGGGCGTCAGGCCGCCCTGCTCTCGCGCTTCGCGCATGAGCTCGTCTGGCTCAATCCCCTGCTGCGCTTCGACGGATTCGAGCCCCGGGCGACCGGCGTGCGCGCTCTCCTGCCGCACGTCGACCGCTTCCTGCCGATGCACAATCTCGACAGCCTGCAGACCCTCGGCCAGGCCCTGGCCGCGACAGCGGGTCGCGGTATCCTCGATACCGCGCACGGGGCTCGCCGCCCTGCCAGCCGACACCACTCCCCGCCGCCCTCGCGGGGATCCGCGGAGCGATAGAACATGAAACTCGAAGGACAGAAAACGATCCCCGCCCCGATCGAACGGACATGGGCCGCCCTCAACGACCCCGAGATGCTGCGCGCCTCGATCGCGGGCTGCGAATCGCTCGAGCAGACGGCCGAGGATGAATACGCGGCGGCCATGAAGGTCCGGATCGGCCCGGTGAATGCCCGCTTCAAGGGCAAGCTGAAGCTCTCGGATATCGTCGCGCCCAGCTCCTACCGGATCGCCTTCGAAGGCCAGGGCGGTGCCGCCGGATTCGGCAAGGGCAACGCCGATGTGCGACTCGAACCCGCCGAGGGGGGCGCCACGCTGCTCAGCTACGTCGCCGAGGCCCAGGTGGGCGGCAAGATCGCGCAGATCGGCTCCCGGCTCGTCGACGCCGCGGCCGCCAAGATCGCCGAGGACTTCTTCACCGCCTTCGAGGCCCGGCTCGCCGCCGACACGGCCGCTGCCGTCGATGCCGCCGAAGGCGCCGACGCGTCCGCCGCGGGCGAGGCGCAGCGCCCTCCGACCGCCGTGCGCACCGATGCGGCGCCGGCAGGCACCGGCAGCAACCCGGGCTCCGGCAAAGTGCTATGGTGGGTGATCGCGGCAGCGGTGATCGCAATGCTCGTCTACACGATGTCCGGCTGATCGAAGCCCTGCCCGAATCGTGATGCGAGCTGGAGATTCCCGATGGACAGCCTCGATCGACAAGTCCTGAAGCAGGCCCGCCAATGGCGCGCCGCCGGCCACGACACATGGCTGGTCACGGTCATCGAGACCTGGGGCTCGGCGCCGCGCCCGCCCGGCGCCCTGCTGGCGCTTCGGGGCGACGGCCTGGTGGTGGGGTCGGTCTCGGGCGGTTGCGTGGAGGACGACCTCATCGAGCGGGTCCGCACCGGCGAGCGGGTCACCCGCCCCTCGCTCGTGCTCTATGGCGTCAGCAAGGAAGAGGCGGCCCGCTTCGGCCTGCCCTGCGGCGGCACGCTGCGCCTGGTGCAGGAGCCGCTTCTCGATACCGCCTGGATCGACGAGCTGCTCGAGCGCACCAGCCGCCATGAACTGCTGCGCCGCAGCCTCGACATCGAGACCGGCGAGATCCGCCTCGAGAGCGTCGGGCGCGAGCAGTCGTTCGAGTTCGACGGCCGCTTCGTGCGCACGATGTTCGGCCCGCGCTGGCGAATGCTGGTGATCGGCGCCGGGCAGCTGTCGCGCGCACTCGCCCAGATGGCGCTCGCGCTCGACTTCGAGGTCATCTGCTGCGACCCCCGCGAGGAGTACAACCTCACCTGGGACATCCCCGGCACCGAGTTCACCGCCGGCATGCCCGACGATGTCGTCCTGACGATGAAGCCCGATGCGCATACGGCGGTCGTCGCCGTGACGCACGACCCCAAGCTCGACGACATGGCGCTGCTGGAGGCACTGAAATCGGACGCATTCTATGTCGGGGCGCTCGGCTCGCGGCGCAACACGGCGGCACGCAAGGAGCGCATGGCGATGTTCGATCTCGCACCCGGGGAGATCGATCGCCTGCACGGCCCGATCGGCCTGGACATCGGCAGCCGCACGCCGGCCGAGATCGCCGTCTCGATCCTGGCCGAGGTGATCGCGGTGCGCAACGGCGTCACCCTGCGGCAGAAGAAGCCCGCCGAAGCCGGAATCGAAGCCTGATACGGCTTCGGATTCGGGCGCAGGGCAAGGCGGGGCGACGCAGACAGTACGGTTGTACGGCAAGGCGCCCCAACGCAGTCATGCGCCCGAATACGAAGCCGGTCAGCTCTTCTGGAAGACGATGGTGGGAAACTTCGGACCAGCGCTGTCCTGGCTCTTCTCGCCGAGCCGCACCGCCATGCGCCGGGCGATCCGGCGGTAGGTTTCGGCGATCTCGCCGTCGGGCTCGGCCACCACGGTCGGCCGGCCGCCGTCGGCCTGCTCCCGGATCCGGATGTCCAGCGGCAGCCCGCCGAGATAGTCGACCCCGTATTCGGCCGCCATCCGTTCGCCGCCGCCGGCGCCGAAGATGTGCTCGGCATGGCCGCAGTTCGAGCAGACGTGGATCGCCATGTTCTCGACGATGCCGAGGATCGGGATGCCGACCTTCTCGAACATCTTCAGGCCCTTGCGCGCATCGAGCAGCGCGATGTCCTGGGGCGTCGTGACGATGATCGCGCCGGTCACCGGTATCTTCTGGGCAAGGGTCAGGTGGATGTCGCCCGTTCCCGGAGGCATGTCGACGATCAGGTAGTCGAGGTCGCGCCAGTTCGTCTCGCGCAGCAGCTGCTCGAGCGCCTGGGTGACCATCGGGCCGCGCCAGACCATCGGGGTGTCGGGATCGATCAGGAAACCGATCGAGGATGCCTGGACACCATGGCCGACCATCGGCTCGAGGCTCTTGCCGTCGCGCGACTCGGGCTTGCCCGAGATGCCCAGCATGGTCGGCTGCGAGGGACCATAGATGTCGGCATCGAGCACCCCGACGCTCGCGCCTTCGGCGGCCAGCGCGAGGGCGATGTTCACCGCGGTCGTGCTCTTGCCCACGCCGCCCTTGCCCGACGCGACGGCGATGATGTTGCGCACGTTCGGCAGGATGCGCATGCCGCGCTGGACCCCGTGCGCCTCGATCTTCTGGTAGACGTTGGCCGCCACCCGACCTACGCCCGGCAGCGCCTGCACGGCGGCCGTGGCGGCGCGCCGGATCGGATCGACCTGGCTCGCGGCGGGATAGCCGAGCACCACGTCGAACGAGACCAGCTCGCCTTCGACACGCACGTTGCGCACGGCCTCGGCGGCCACGAGATCCTTGTCCGTATTGGGGTCGACGACACCCGACAGTGCTTCGTTGACCTGCTCGACGGTAGGTGGCATCTCGGTGCTTTCTCCAGCTGGACGGCTTGGCACGGGGCTCGCGCAGGCCAAGTCTAATTGAATTGGCGGCCGATCGCCCGGTGACCCTAACCCCCTGATATGATTAAAGGTTTCGCGACCCTCCTGTAGCCGGGTCGCCTTCGCAGCCGACTGCGCATCTCCGAGAAGAACCCACGATGGCCCGACCCCGCACCCTCTTCGTGACCACCGCGCTGCCCTATGCGAACGGGGCCTTCCATGTGGGCCACATCATGGAGTACATCCAGGCTGACATCTGGGTGCGGTTCCAGCGCATGCGGGGCAACACCGTCCATTTCGTGGGCGCCGACGATGCCCACGGCGCGCCGATCATGATCGCGGCCGAGAAGGCCGGCTGCACGCCGCAGGAATTCGTCGCCGGGATCGCGGGCAACCGCAAGACCTACTTCGACGGCTTCCACATCGCCTTCGACCACTGGCACAGCACCGACTCGCCCGAGAACGTCGAGCTCTCGCAAGGTATCTACCTGGCGCTGAAGGGGGCCGGCCTGATCGATCGCCGCGAGATCGAGCAGTTCTACGACCCGGTCAAGGGCATGTTCCTGGCCGATCGCTACATCAAGGGCAAGTGCCCGAAATGCGGCGCGCCCGACCAGTACGGCGACTCCTGCGAGGTCTGCGGCGCCGTCTACGCCCCGACCGACCTGATCGAGCCCTTCTCGGCGCTGTCGGGCGCAACGCCCGAGCTGCGTCGCTCCGAGCACTTCTTCTTCCGGCTGTCGGATCCGCGCTGCGTGGCCTTCCTGCGCGAATGGACCCGCAGCAACGGTCGTCATGGCGGGCCCCGGCTGCAGCCCGAGGTGCTCGCCAAGGCGCGCGAATGGCTCGGCGGCGAGGATCCGCAGGGCCGGCTCGCCGACTGGGACATCTCGCGCGACGCGCCCTACTTCGGCATCGAGATCCCGGGCGAGCCCGGCAAGTACTTCTACGTCTGGCTCGACGCGCCGATCGGCTACCTGGCCTCGCTCAAGGCCTACTGCGGCCGCGCCGACATCGATTTCGATGCCCTGATGAACGACGACACGGTCGAGCAGGTGCACTTCATCGGCAAGGACATCATCTACTTCCACGTCCTGTTCTGGCCGGCGATGCTGCATTTCGCCGGACGCAAGACGCCCGACCAGGTGAACGTGCACGGCTTCATCACCGCGAGCGGCGAAAAGATGAGCAAGAGCCGCGGCACCGGGATCTCGCCGCTGCGCTACCTCGAGCTCGGCCTGAATCCCGACTGGCTGCGCTACTACATCGCCGCGAAGCTCAACAGTCACGTCGAGGACGTCGACTTCAATCCCGACGACTTCGTCGCCCGGGTCAACAGCGATCTCGTCGGCAAGCTGGTCAACATCGCGAGCCGGTGCAGCAATTTCCTGGTGCGACGCTTCGGGGGCCGCCTCGGCGAGCCGGACCCGCAGGCGATCGCCGGCTTCGCCGCCGCCTGGGCGGGGCCCGAAGCGGTGGCCCGCCTCTACGAGCAGCGCGACTACGGCAAGGCGATCCGCGAGATCATGCAGTACGCCGATGCGATCAATCAGTACGTCGACACCGCCAGGCCCTGGGACGTCGCCAAGGATCCCGCCGCCGGCGAGGCGCTGCAACGGATCTGCTCGACGGCGATCAACGGCTTCCGCGACCTGGTCCTGTTGCTGGCGCCGGTCATGCCGGCGACGACCGGGCGCGCGCTCGAGCAGCTCTCGCTCACCCTGCCCGGCTGGTCCGCGATCGGTACGCCGTTGCCCGCCGGCCACGTCATCGGCCCCTACGCCCATCTCATGACCCGGATCGACGGCAAGGCGGTCGATCGCCTGCTCGGCATCGCCGAGGATGCGCCCGCGCCCGCCGCCGGCGGACAGGGTGGCGGCAAGGCAGCGGGATCCGATGCGGCGACCCGCAAGGACAAGGACAAGGCCGCCGTGCCGGGCGAAGGCTTCGTGGGCATCGAGGATTTCGCGAAGCTGGACCTGCGCATCGCCCGGATCGTCTCGGCCGCCCGGGTCGAAGGCTCGAAGAAGCTGCTCCAGCTTTCGCTCGACATCGGCGAGGAACGTCCGCGCCAGGTGTTCTCCGGCATCCAGTCCGCCTACGCGCCCGAGGACATCGTCGGGCGTCTGACGGTCATGATCGCCAATCTCGCCCCGCGCAAGATGAAGTTCGGCATCTCCGAGGGCATGGTCCTGTCCGCCGGCCATGAAGATCCGGAACGCGGCACGGGGATCTACCTGCTCTCGGCCGACAGCGGCGCCGAGCCGGGCATGCGGATCGGCTAGAATCCCATGACGTCATAGGGGGCGACCCGGGAATGTTCCGCCTGCGGTTTCGACCGGCACTGGTCGATGCCTTGAAAGCCTATCGCCGCGACGATCTCGTCGCGGATCTCTCGGCCGGAATCACGGTCGGCTTCGTGGCGCTTCCGCTGGCGATGGCCTTCGGGATCGCCAGCGGGGTGAAGCCCGAGCAGGGCCTCGTCACCGCCATCGTCGGCGGCATGCTGATCTCCCTGCTGGGCGGCTCGCGGGTGCAGATCGGCGGGCCGGCCGGCGCCTTCGTCGCCCTGCTCTACGCGATCGCGGCCCGCTACGGCATCGCGAACCTCCTGCTGGCGACGATGATGGCCGGCATCCTGCTCTTCGCGATGGGCGCGCTGCGCCTGGGCAACCTGATCCGTTTCATCCCGGTCGCCGTGGTGGTGGGCTTCACCAACGGCATCGCCGTCATCATCGCCCTGCAGCAGGTGCGCGACTTCCTCGGCCTGCAGGTCGAGACGATGCCCGCCAATTTCTTCTCGATGGTCAGCACCTTCGCCGGAGCGATCGACACGATCCACTGGCCGGCCATCGCCGTCGGCCTGGTGTCCCTGGCGCTGGTGGCGTTCTGGCCCAAGTCGGCCGCGCCGGGCAATGCGCCATGGTCCCGGTGGCTGTCGCGCATGCCTGGCACGATCGCCGCCCTGGTGCTCGGCATCGCGGCGGTGGCGCTCTTCGACGTGCCGGTAGAGACCATCGGCAGCCGCTTCGGCTCGATCCCCCAGGGACTGCCGATGCCCGCCCTGCCGGAATTCGAATGGTCGAGCGCGCAGAATCTCGCCGGACCCGCCATCTCGATCGCGCTGCTGTGCGCCATCGAATCCCTGCTCTGCGCGCGGGTCGCCGACAAGATCACCGGGCAGCGCCATGACTCGAACCAGGAGCTGATGGGCCAGGGGGTGGCGAACTTCGTCGCGCCGCTCTTCGGGGGCATCGCCGCCACCGGAACGATCGCGCGCACCGTCACCAATGTGCGCACCGGCGGCAGGACGCCCATGGCGGGCGTGTTCCACGCCCTGACCCTGCTGCTGATCATGCTGGTCTTCGCGCCTTATGCCGGCGATGTGCCGATGGCCACGCTGGCCGCGATCCTGCTTCATGTCGCCTGGAACATGGGCGACTGGGCGGCCTTTCCGCGGCTGCGCAAGTTCTCGATGAACCACCGCGCGCTGATGCTCACGACCTTCGCGCTGACGGTGGTCTTCGACCTCACGGTCGCGGTCCAGGTCGGCCTGGTGCTGGCAAGCCTCTTCTTCATCTATCGCGTCTCGGCGCTGACCCGGATCGAGCGGATCGAGATCGACCCGGAAATCGCGCAGCGCGGCGGCCAGACCATCAGGGCGTATCGCCTGTTCGGCTCGCTCTTCTTCGGCTCGGTCGGCAAGATCGACGCCCTGCAGACCACCTCGCGCGACCCGGATCCCGGCGTGATGATCCTGGAGATGCACCAGGTGATCAATCTCGACACCAGCGGACTGGAGGCGCTCGAGGAACTTCACCACTCCATCCGAAGCGGCAAGGGTCGGATCCTGATCGTGGCGCCGAACGAGCAGCCGCGTTCGCTGATGCAGCGCAGCGGCTTCTTCGACCAGCTCGGGCCCGACAGCGTCTTCGCCAGCCTCGAGGAGGCGCTCGCCTCGATCCGGCGAAGCGCCGCCGACACCGGCGAGACGCCGGGCGGAAACGGCGCGCCCACCGTACCGGGACCCGGGCCGGCTACTGCGAGTTGATCGACTCCGGGTCGGGGGTCCGGCTGACGTTGGCCAGGCGACCGGTCTCGTCGAAATGGGCGTTGAAATGCTCGAGCCGCCCGCCGTCGGCGCGGTATCTCCAGCTGAGAACCCGCCCTCCCCGGCGCCGGAATTCGGCCGACGAGGTCGGTCGGCCGAGCAGGCGACGCACGTCGGCCATGCTCGCGCCCCGTTCGACCTGCCTGAAGCAGTCATCGACGAGCACGTTGCGCATGCCGCGGTACCGATCGTCGGGGCCGATCTCGACCATCCAGGTCTCGGTTCCGGCTGGGCCGCGCGGATACTCCCAGGTCCGGGCGCCGCCCCCGCCCTCGTGGACTTCCTCCGGCTCGCCCAGCAGGCGGCGGACCTCCGCCGCGGTCGACTCGCCAGGCCGCAGCGCGCCGCGGGCGAGATCCGGGGAAGGCCTCAGCCCCAGGCGGACGAGCCCCGCCGCGATCCAGCCGCCGATCATGCCCATTGCCGCGCTCCGTTCCCGTTTCGATAGAATATGCGGGACCACCCACAGGCGATCATGTACGAATCCGACATCACCAGGTTCCTGCGCGAGCTCAAGGAAGAGCGCCCCCACCTCGAAGCCGAGCAGCAGCGCGGTCGCGCCATCTGGTGGGACCATCCGCAGGATCTCGAGACCCAGAAGCGCAATCGCGAATCGCGCCTGCGCCAGCCGTCCTACGTCTTCTACCAGATCAATCCGGACCGGTGAATAGCGCCGAGCGCGTCGACGCCACTGCGCCGACCGAGGACGAGGCCGGTGCCGCGCCGGTCGCGATGCCGGGCGAGCAGCTCGAGCTCAAGGTCTTCGCCCGGCTCTACGGAGAACCGGTCGTCCAGCTGCCGCAGGATCTCTACATCCCGCCCGATGCGCTGGAGATCTTCCTCGACTCCTTCGAGGGACCGCTAGACCTGCTGCTCTACCTGATCCGCAAGCAGAACTTCAACGTCCTCGACATCCCGATGGCCGAGGTCACCCGCCAGTACCTCGCCTACATCGAGGAGATCCGCCAGAGCAACCTCGAGCTCGCGGCGGAATATCTTCTCATGGCGGCCCTGCTGATCGACATCAAGTCGCGCATGCTGCTGCCCGTGCGCAAGGCCGACACCGGCGAGGAAGCGGAAGATCCGCGCGCCGAGCTGGCGCGGCGCCTGCTCGAGTACGAGCGGATCAAGTACGGGGCCCAGATGCTCGATGCCATGCCGGTGGTGGGCCGGGATTTCCTCGCGGTCCAGGCGCACATCGAGCACGCCATCGAAGCCAGCCTGCCCGGCGTCGACCCGGACGACCTGCGCAGCGCCTGGGCCGACATCCTCAAGCGCGCCCGGCTCGTCCAGCACCACCGGATCACGCGCGAGCAGCTCTCGGTGCGCGAGCACATGACGATCGTGCTGCGCCGGCTCCAGGACCGGCGCTTCGCCGAGTTCCAGGAGCTGTTCGACACGAGCCAGGGAATGGCGGTGCTCATCGTCACCTTCATCGCATTGCTCGAGCTCGCCCGCGAATCGCTCGTCGAAGTGACCCAGGCCGAAGCGTTCGCGCCGATCTACGTGCGCCTCGCCTACCAGCCGAGCTAGCGGCGCGCCACGCCGGGCGGAGCATGGCAGTGCAGCCGACCATCGAATCCGATGTCCCGCTGGCCGGGTTCAACAGCTTTGGCGTCGCCGCCGTGGCCGGACAGCTCGCAACGCTGGGCGACGAGCGGGAGATCCCCGCCCTTCTCGACTGGTGCCGCTCTGACCACCCGGCCCATGTCCTGGGAGCCGGCTGCAATACCCTGCTCGCGACCGGACGCGTCGAGCGGATCCTGCGCGTCGCCCTCGCCGGCCGGCGCATCGTGGCCGGGGACGGCGAGCGGGTGCTGGTCGAGGCGGCCGCGGGCGAGGACTGGCCGGCCCTGGTCGAGTGGACGCTGGCGCAGGGGCTGTGCGGGCTGGAGAACCTGTCGCTGATCCCGGGCAGCGTCGGCGCAGCGCCGATCCAGAACATCGGCGCCTACGGCGTCGAGCTCGCCGAACGCTTCGATTCCCTCGAGGCGGTGAGGCTCGACACCGGCGAGCGCCGGCGCTTCTCGCGCGCGGACTGCCGCTTCGGCTATCGCGACAGCGTGTTCAAGTCCCCCGATCACCGCGGCTGGCTGATCCTGTCGCTGCGCCTTGCCCTGTCGCGCCGCTTCGAGGCGAGGCTCGACTACGGCGACATCCGCCGGATGCTCGCCGATACCGGCGAGCCGCCCACCGCACGGGCGGTCGCCGACGCGGTCATCGCCCTGCGCCGCGCCCGCCTGCCCGACCCGGCCATCCTCGGCAACGCCGGCAGCTTCTTCAAGAATCCGATCGTCGACGGCGCGACCCGCGAGCGCTTGCGCGAACGGCATCCGGATCTGCCCACGTGGCCCGCGGGCGAGGGACGGGTCAAGCTGCCGGCAGCCTGGCTGATCGAGCGGGCAGGCTGGAAGGGACATCGCGATGGCGACGCCGGCGTCCATGATAGGCATGCGCTGGTGCTCGTCAACCATGGGCATGCAAGCGGAACCGAGCTGCTGGCGCTGGCCAACCGTATCCGGGAATCGGTGCTCGAGCGCTTCGGCGTGCGACTCGAGCCGGAGCCGGTCATCCTGCGCTAGCGACGCCGGAACACCCAGCGCCGGTCGTCGGATGCGGCCGGCTCGAACGCATAGCCGTCGTGGTCGAAGTCCTTGAGGCCTTGCGCATCGTCGAGCCGTCGGTCGATCGCGAACCGGGTCATCGAGCCGCGGGCCCGCTTGGCGTCGAAGGAGATCACTTTCCACTTGCCGCCGTGCCACTGCTCGAAGACCGGCTGCACGATCGGCGCGCGCCAGCCGGCAAGATCGACGCTGCGGAAGTATTCCTGCGAGGCCAGGTTGACCAGCGCCTTCGCGCCGGCGTCGGCCATCGCCCGGCGCAGCGCCTTCGCGATGCGCTGGCCCCAGAAGCTGTAGAGGTCGGGACCCCGCTCGTTGGGCAGGCGGGTACCCATCTCGAGCCGGTAGGCCTGGATCAGGTCCAGCGGACGCAGCACCCCGTAGAGGCCCGATAGAATCCGCACATGGTCCTGGGCCCAGTCGAGGCCGGCATCGTCGAGCGAATCCGCCTGCAGCCCGTCGTAGACGTCGCCGGCGAAGGCGAGCACGGCGGGCTTCGCATTGGCGGGCGTGAACGGCGTCTTCCATTCCTGGTAGCGGGCGGCGTTGAGGCTGGCGAGCGAGTCGCTGATGCCCATCAGCCCGGCCAGGTCGGCGGGCGTCAAGCCGCGCAGCTGCCTGACCAGGCGCCGCGACTCGGCGATCATCGCCGGCCGTCCATCCGCCTCGCGTGTGGAAGGGCTTTCGAAGTCCAGGCGCTTGGCCGGGGAAAGAACGATCAGCATCGGTAGTGGGAGGACGTCGGGCGAAGCCGCGATGATGGCATGGAAGCGATTCTGGATACCAATGTCTGGCTGGCCTGGCTCGTCTACGACGACCCCGTGACGCGCCGCCTCGGCGAGGCGGTCGAGGCCGGCGAAGTCGTCCTGCCGGCGCTGCCGCGCATCCGGGACGAGTTGGAGCGGGTCCTCGCCTATCCGCGCCTGCGCCTCGAGCCGGCGCAGCGAGACGATGCCCTGCGCCGCTTCGACCGCCATGCGCGGATGGGCCCGCCGGTTCCGGCCGCGGACCTGACCTGCCGGGACCCCGACGACCAGGTGTTCCTCGATCTCGCCCTGCACCGGGGCGTCGGCTGGCTGCTCAGCCGCGACCGCCAGCTCCTGGCGCTGCGACGGCGCGCGCTCGCCCGCGGCCTGCGGATCTCGCGCCCCGAGGACAAGGCATGGCAGGCCGCGATCCTATAATCGGCGCTTTCGCTGCGCGGCGGCGCATCCCGTCATGGCAGGCAAGGCAATGAAGATCGAAAGCAAGCTTCCCTCGGTCGGCACGACCATCTTCACGGTGATGTCGGCGCTCGCCGAAGCGCATGGTGCGATCAATCTCGGCCAGGGCTTCCCCGACTTCGACTGCGACCGCAGGCTCGTCGATGCCGTCACCGAGGCGATGACCGCCGGCCACAACCAGTACCCCCCGATGGCCGGTGTCGCAGCACTGCGCGAGGCGATCGCCCGCAAGATCCATGCGATCCACACCGTGTCCTACGATCCGGCGACCGAGGTCACCGTGACCGCCGGGGCCACCCAGGCCCTGTTGACCGCCCTGCTCGCGGTCGTCCGCGCCGGCGACGAGGTCATCGTGATCGAGCCGGTCTACGACAGCTACATACCGGGCATAGAGCTGGCCGGGGGCCGCGCGGTGACGGTGCCGATGACGGCGGACTACCGGATCGACTGGGACCGGGTCGAGGCGGCCGCCAGTCCTGCCACCCGCGCCATCATGATCAACTCGCCGCACAACCCGACCGGTACGGTGATCGACGCCGCCGACGTCGAGCGGCTCGCCGCCCTGGCCGAGCGCCACGACCTCGTCGTGATCTCCGACGAGGTGTACGAGCACATGGTGTTCGACGGTGTCGCGCACCGGTCGCTTGCCGCTCATCCGGCGCTGCGCGAGCGCAGCTTCGTGATCTCGTCCTTCGGGAAGACCTTCCATGTCACCGGGTGGAAGGTCGGCTACTGCGTGGCTCCGGCCGCGTTGATGACGGAGTTCCGCAAGGTCCACCAGTTCAACGTGTTCACCGTCAACACGCCGATGCAGGTGGGGCTGGCGAGCTATCTCGAGGATCCCGGGCCCTACCTCGGCCTGGCGGACTTCTACCAGGCCAGGCGCGACCGCTTCCTCGCCGGCCTGGCCGCCACGGCGCTGCGGGCCCGCCCCTGCGAGGGGACCTATTTCGTGGTCTGCGACTATTCGGCGATCAGCGATCTCGGCGACGCCGACTTCTGCCGCTGGCTGACGGAGACCATCGGGGTCGCGGCAGTGCCGGTATCGGCATTCCGCAGCGATAGCCGTGACGAGCGCCGCATCAGGTTCTGCTTCGCCAAGCGCGAGGAAACGCTCGATGCCGCCTTGGCCCGCCTGGCTCGCCTCGGCGATACGGGCTGAAAGGCTCAGCCCTCGAGGTCGTCCTGCGCCGCGGAGGCCGCGTCGTCCGTCGGCGGGCTGTCGGTGAAGCCGACCATGTCGCCGACCACCAGCGCTGCGCCCGGTATCGACCTCGAATCCGCGTCGCGATCCGGCGGGATACCCACCACGATGGTTTCGGCCGCATCGAGCTCGGCCAGGGCATCAGCCATCCGGGGACGCAGGCGACGATCCGCGCCCTGCACGCCGTACTTGCCGGCCTGATGGCGGACCCAGGTCTCGAAATCGTCGCGGGTCAGGGGGCGCCCGACGTAGTAGCCCTGCGCCTGGTCGCAGCCCATCTCGCGAAGCATCGCGAGCTGCTCGGCGGTTTCGACGCCTTCGGCGACCGACTGCAGGCCCATGGACCGGGCAAGCTCGATCACCGCGCGAACGATGATCGCGGCACGCGGGTCCTCGCACATCACGCTGACGTAGCGCCGGTCTATCTTCAGGCTGTGCAGCGGCAGCTTCTGGAGCTCGTCGAGCGAGCCGAAGCCGCTGCCGAAGTCGTCCACGGCGAACATGGCGCCGGCACGGGACAGCAGCTCCATGTTCCGGGTCACGATCGCCGGCGCGCCGAGCAACACTCCGTCAGGGATATCGAAGCACAGGGTCCGGCCCGGCAATCCATGCTGGCGCAACGCTGCCACCACCTGGGCGGGGAACTCCGGATTCATCAGGTCGCGTCGCGAGAGATTCACCGAGATGGTCATCGGCAGGCCGCTGCTGCTCCACTCGGCGGCGTGCTCCAGGGCACCGTCGATCGCCCAGGCGGTGAGCTTGCTGATGAAGCCCGTCTTCTCGGCGAAGTCAACGAACTCGGCCGGATTCTGCGGGCCGCGCTCCGGATGGACCCAGCGCATCAGCGCCTCGGCCATCAGCTCCGAACCGTTGCCTAGCGAGATCTTCGGCTGGAACACCATGTGGAGCTCGCGCCGCTCGAGAGCCATGCGCAGGTCGGCCTGCACCGCCAGCTGGCGCTCCCTCTCGGTTTCGAACGCGGGATCGAAGATCGCCACCCCACCGAGCTCGGCGGCCGCGCCCACGAGCGCGTAGTCCGCCGACTGCAGCAGGTCCAGAATCGTCGCGCCATGCATGGGGTAGCCGGCAACCCCGACCCGCAGCGCGATGCCCAGCGTCTGGCCCTCGTAGCGAAACGGCCGGCTGGCGATGTCGGACAGGCGCCTGCCCACGTTGCGGGCAGTCACCGGATCGCAGTCGCGCAACATCACCGCGAACTCGTATGGGCCGGTGCGCGCAAGAATCGAGAGCTCCTGAGCCTCCGCCTTCCCGTCCTCTCCCGCCAGCATCCGGGTACCGCGCAGCACCCCGCGAAAGCGCTCCGCGAGCTCGGCCAGGACCTGCTCGGCGGCCTGCCGTCCGAGCGTATCGTTGATCTCGCGAAGCTGGTCGACATGGAGCAGCATCAGGCTCACCTTGCGCTCCTTGGCGCGCACCCAGGCGAGCATCGCCACGCCGCGCTCGTCGAACAGCACCCGGGTGGGCAAGCGGGTCACCGGATCCCGGTAAGCGGCCAGGCGGATCCGCTGCTCGCGCTGATGAACCGCCTCGTGCATGGTATTGAAGGTGCTCGACAACCTGGCGAGCTCATCGCGACCGGTACGGACCACCGGCTGGTACTCCCCCTTCCCGGCGATGAGCTCGCGAGCAGCCCGATCGAGCGCCAGGATGCCCTTGCGGATCGATCCGGCGGCTGCACCGACCGAGAGAACTCCGCCCAGGGCGATGCCTCCCAGGGCGAGCGCCATGATCAGCCGGTACTCCTCGAGCAGAGCGGCTGCGCCGGTATCGGCGGCGGCGATCGCACCGACAAGGGCCATGTCCTCGAGCGACTCGAGCCGGACCAGGCGAACCGAGTCCGCCGCGTCGCCCGTATCCATGGCGCGGCGCCGGACATCGGCCGAGCTCATCCCGTCGAAGAGCCGCCCCTGCTGGTTCGCCGCCGCATCCGAGCCCAGCCTCAGGATGCCGCCGCCGCTCGCGGGCACCCCCGCCAGCGCGACCTCCACACCCGCCGATTCGGCAAGCCGTCGTGCCAGCCTCGAGTCGATCGACAGCTCGAGGGCGCCGATCACGTCGGTACCGGGCTTGGCGACCATCTCGACCCAGGCCGCGCGCTGCCCGTCGAAGACGAGCCCGGCTGCCCGCCCGGCGTTGCGCGCGGTCGTGGCCAGCGGCGCGAGATCGGACGCACCGCGGAAGTTCATGTTCTCGCCCCGCTCCACCACCGGACCGCGGCCGAGGCGGACCCAGCCCCGCGAGGCACCCGCAGCCGTGATGGCTCGTTCCAGCCGCTGGGCCGCGACCGCCGTACCCGGCGCATCGAGGGCTTCCTCCAGCATCGGGCCCGTCACCGCGAGGTCGCGGACCATGCGCGCCCACTCGCGCCGCAGGCCGGCTTCAGCGCTTTCGCGCCGTTCCTTCCACACGACGGCCCCGGCCGACTCCAGAGCAAGGCTCGGCAACAGGAACGCGACGGCCGTCATCGCGACCGCGAGGACGGTGACCAGCGCAACCAGGCGAATACGCAGGGACATTACGGGACTCGACCTCCGCAGGCGGGCCGGAGTCATCACCCGACCCCGACGTCATGCATTTGGGTGATGATGCCCGCATGCCCAGCGTCCGAAGGCCCGCAACGGACGGACGGCAGTTGCCGAAACACTGGCGGCGCCGGCGCATGGCCGCCGGTCGACAGGCGGCGGTAAGCTTGAATCTCCTGCCCCACGGGATCCGACGCCGATGGATCGTTTCAAGCAGATCGCCACCTTTGCCGCCGTAGCCGCGCGCGGCAGCCTGAGCGCGGCGGCGCGCGCCGAGGGCGTTTCGCCGGCCGTGGTCTCCCGGCGCCTCGATGCTCTCGAGGAGCGGCTCGGCGTCAAGCTGATCGCACGGACCACCCGACGGGTCACGCTCACCTTCGAGGGCAGCGCCTTTCTCGAAGACTGCCAGCGGATCCTGCGCGAGATGCACGATGCCGAGGCTTCGGTCACGCTCGGCGGCGTCAAGGCGAGCGGCCACCTGCGCATCACCGCTCCCGCCGGCTTCGGCCGCCAGCATGTGGCGCCGCTCATTCCCGCCTTCATCGCCAGTCACCCGGAGGTCAGCGTCACCCTGCTGCTCTCGGACCGGATCGTCGACATCGTGAACGAAGGTGTGGACCTCGCGATCCGGATCGGCAGCCTCGAGGACTCGAACCTGGTCGCCGTCAAGCTGGCCGACAACAGCCGAGTGGTGGTGGCCAGTCCCGCTTACCTGGAGCGGAACGGCCGGCCGAAGCACCCCGACGAGCTCGCCGGGCATCGCTGCCTGATGCTCGGGCCCGAAGCCAACCAGTCGCGCGGATGGCAGTTCATCGTCGACGGCGAGCCCTACGCGGTGCGCGGCAGCGGCCCGTTCGAGTGCAATGACGGAGCCGTCCTGCACGACTGGGCGCTGGCCGGCGCGGGCCTTGCCTGGCGCTCGCTCTGGGAGGTCGGCGACGACCTGCGCCAGGGGCGCCTGGTCACCGTGCTCGACGAGTTCGCCGCCCCCGGCACGGCCATCCACGCGGTGTTCGCCGAACGCCGCCGGCTGCCGCTGCGGGTTCGCATGTTCATCGACATGCTCAAGAACACTTACGCGAACCCGGCCTACTGGCAACGAACATAGAGAAGGACACCCCCTCGCTTCGCGGCATCGCTTCGACCGTGCTGAGCCGGCTTTCCCTCTCGCCGCTCCTATGCGGATCCCGGAAGCGGGTCTTTCCGAGGAACCATCATGGTAGCTCGATGAGATTGTTGTCAGGTCGACGACCGCATGGCGCGCTGGGGAAAAACCAGGGTAAAGCAGGTGCGCCCCTGGCCCGAGCTTGCCGTGACGCTGCCGCCGTGGGCCTGGGCGATAGCGCGCGTGATGGCCAGGCCCAGGCCCGAGCCGTCGGAGTCCGGGTGGGCCCGGGACGGGTCCGCGCGGTAGAAGCGGTCGAACAGGCGGGGCAGAACCTTGGGGTCAATGTCGGCGCCGGTGTTTTCCACGGCCACCGTGGCGGCTTGCCCCGCAGAGGTGATGCGTATGGTGACGGTGCCGGCCTCGGGTGTGTGGCGCACGGCATTGGACAGCAGGTTGCTCAGCGCGCGGCGGAACATCAGACGATCCCCCTCGATGTCGCCATCGCCCTCCAGATGGAGCCGGACATGCTTTTCGTCGGCCACGGCTTCGTAGAACTCCAGCAGGGCCTGAGCCTCCCGGCGTGCGGAAAACCGTTCCACGCCCTGCAGATCCGCGTCGCGCTCGGTCTTCGCCAGGAACAGCATGTCCGACGCCATGCGCGCCAGGCGCTCGAACTCCTCGGCATTGGACGCCAGGATGTCGCGGTAGGTTGCGGCGTCGCGCTTGGTTGCCAGCGCCACCTGGGTCTGCGTGAGCAGGTTGCTTATGGGCGTGCGCAACTCATGCGCCAGGTCCGAAGCAAAGTCGGTCAGACGCTGGAAGTCCTCCTGCAGGCGGTCCAGCATGCGGTTCAACTCCTGCGCCAGGTCGGCCATCTCCACCGGCACGGCCTGAACGGGCATGCGCTCGGCCAGCTTCTGGCCCGTCACCCTGGCGGCCCGTGACTTCATGTCGCGCATCGGCGCCAGCCCCTGGCGCGCCGTGACCCATGAGAGCAGGCCGCAGGCGGCGATGGCAGCCAGCACATACAGCGCCAGGCTACGCCGCAGCCCGTTCAGGAACTGCATGTGGTGATCCGTGTCCGCAGCGATCCAGACCGACAAGGGGGGGCCTGCATAGGCCGGGTCGGCGTTGAAGGCCACGGTGTGGAACCTTGCATTGTCGCGCCGCCATAGCCCGAACACCGGATTCCCACCGGCGTGCGATGGCTTGTCGCTACGCATTTCGGGAATGAATTCCGAGGATTGAAAGACCACGGTCCCCTGGTCATCGCGCACGTCAACGTAGAGGTCCTGGTGGTAGCTCAGTGCGTCACCCAGTCGCTGACCTGCATCCTCTGCCGAGCCGGCATTGCGCAGAATCTCCTCGATCAGGTGCTGCTTGTCCTGCAGCACCATCCGATCGAGCTCGACAAAATGCCTCTCGGTTTCCACCAGGAACAAGACACCGAGGCCCAGCACCACCGAGGCCGCGACCGCAGTGAAGAGCAGGGCCAGGCGCTGCGTCAGAGATAACCTGCGCCAGCATACCCGGGCCACCACCTATTCCTCCTGCGGTACGTCGAGCACATAGCCCATGCCGCGCACGGTCTGGATCAGCTTGACTGATTGGCCTTCGTCGATCTTCACGCGCAGGCGGCGCATCGCCACTTCGATGACATTGGTGTCGCTATCGAAGTTCATGTCCCACACCTGCGAGGCGATCAGCGAGCGCGGCAGCACCTCGCCGTGGCGGCGCATCAGGAGCTCCAGCAGGCCGAACTCCTTGGCCGTCAGGTCCACGCGCTTGCCATTTCGCAAGACACGGCGGCGCAGCAGGTCAAGCTCCAGGTCGGCGACGCGCAACATGGTGCTTTCGTTGCCCACCGGACCGCGACGCAGGATGATGCGCACGCGGGCCAGCAGCTCCGCAAACGAGAACGGTTTGACCAGATAGTCGTCGGCGCCCAGCTCCAGCCCCTTGACACGGTCTTCCACCTGGTCGCGTGCGGTCAGAAACAGCACCGGCATTTTCAGGCCGCGCTCGCGCAGCGCTTGCAACACCTGCCAGCCATTCAGGCCTGGCAGCATGACGTCCAGGATCACCAGGTCGTAAGCACCGTGCAAGGCCATGTGCAGCCCATCGGTGCCATGGGGCACGAGGTCCGCCACGTACCCGGCTTCGCTCAGGCCCAGGCGCAGATATTCGCCGGTCTTGAGCTCGTCTTCGACGATCAATATCTTCATCGGTTCGGCTCCTTTGCCGTACTGGCGCAAGTGTGCCGGGTGCAAGGCACGCCAGCATGAAACTGACAGGAATGTAATGTTGCGAACATCCTGCTGACAGGGCGGACTGTCCAGAATCACCAGCCTGAGATCAGCGATGCTTTCAGAGGAGACCATGGCCCATTTCCATCACCCATCATCCTCCAGGGCACTGTTGCCCTGGATACTGGCGTTGTTCACAGGGGCGGCTTTCGCACAGGCACCAGCAGATACCGAAGCCTCCCCGCCTTCACTGCCGACGAAGCTGTCGTATTCGCCCGCCATCAGTGCGTACCAGACCTATGAGGATCAACAGGGGCAATCCTGGCGCGAAGCCAATGATCGCGTGGGCCAGATCGGCGGTTGGCGCGCCTACGCCAAGGAAATCAAGACGGGCAAGCCCGCATCCGTCAAGGATGTCGCCCCCGCCAGTGACCAGCGTGTGGGCGATCACGGCGGAGGTACGCCATGATCCGTGTGCGCGCCTCGGACGCCAGGATCGCCCTGTCTGCAATCGGGCTGGCGGTACTGACCGGATGTGCCAGCATCAGCCTCGAACAGAACATCGGCCGCGTCAACGACGAAGCGGGCAATTTCACCGAAGGCAAACTGACACTGGCACGTACCCGGGAAGAGCGCGACCGGCGTACGCAAGCCGCCCAAGCCCTGCTGTCGCAGCCTTTGAGACAAAAGGAGGCCGTCCAACTGGCCTTGACCAACAGCCCATCCCTGCAGGCTCTGCTGGCGCAAGGCTGGGCCGAGGCGGCCGACGCGGCCCAGACGGGTCGGATCGCCAATCCCATTTTCGATTTCGAGCGCATGACGGCAGGTCCGGAGTTGGACCTCAGCCGTGCGCTGTCCTTTGGTCTGCTGGATCTGCTGACTCTGCCAACCCGGTATGGCATAGCCACCCGGCGCGTCGAGCAATCTCAATTGCGCCTGACCGGCAACGTGGTGGACCAGGTCACCGAAGTGCGGCAGGCCTGGGTGCGGGCCGTGGCTGCACGACAGGCGCTGCAATACGCCAAACAGGTCTACGACAGCGCCGAAGCGGGTGCCGAGCTGGCCCGGCGCATGCAGGGCGTGGGCAATTTCAACCGCATCACCCGTGCACGCGAGCAGGCCTTTTACGCCGATGCGGCAACCCGGCTGAGCACGGCCCAGCATCAGGCCACTGCCAGCCGGGAAGAGCTGGTGCGCATGCTGGGGCTGGATGAGAACCAGGCTCAAGCCCTGAAGCTTCCCGAGCGTCTGCCCGACCTGCCAAAGCAGGCGCTGGATCCGCAGGCAGTCGGCGCGCTGGCCACCCGGGCGCGCCTGGACATCCGCCTTGCGCAGACCGCGCTGGATGCCGCGGCCCGAGCCCAGGGCTTGAACACGGTGACCAGCCTCACCGATATCGAACTAACCGGTCGCCGCAGTACCACCTTCGACAACGCGGCGGGAACCCGCAGCACCGCAAGCGGCTGGGAGATCGCGGTGCGCCTGCCCGTCTTTGACTGGGGTGGCATGCAGCGTGATGCGATGAACGCCCGAACGCTGGCGGCCGCAAACCAGCTCGAAGCGACGGTGCGTGCCGCGGGATCCAGCCTGCGTGAAAGCTATTCGGCCTATCGGACGGCCTACGACGTGGCGCGGCATTATCGCGACGAAGTGGTTCCGGTGCGCAAGGTGATCGCGGAGGAGAACCAGCTGCGCTACAACGGCATGCTGATCAGCGTGTTCGAGTTGCTGGCCGATGCGCGCGACCAGGTCGATGCCGTCACTGCCGCCCTGAATGCACAGCAGCAGTTCTGGCTGGCCGATGCCGCCTTGCATGCCTCCGTGATCGGGCGCCCGGCGAACTTCACGCTGTCCACCACATCCAGCGCGCCCAGCGACGCAGACGCCGGTCATTGATGCAGAGACGATTCTCATGACATCCAGAAGAGATTTCTTCAAGTTCGCGGGTATTGCGGGCGGCGCCGTCGCGGCCGGCACGGTCAACCGTGCCGTCATGGCGGCCTTGCCCGAACCCGTCATTCAGACCAGCCCGAATACCATGGCTCCACTGATGCCCGATTCGGGCCGGCCGTACAACCCCGTGGTCACGCTCAACGGATGGACGCTGCCCTGGCGCATGAACCAGGGCGTCAAGGAGTTTCATCTGGTGGCCGAGCCCGTGGTGCGCGAGATGGCTCCGGGCATGAAGGCCCACCTGTGGGGCTACAACGGCCAGAGCCCAGGCCCCACCATAGAAGTGGTAGAAGGCGACCGCGTGCGCATCTTCGTCACCAACCGGTTGCCCGAGCACACCGCCGTGCATTGGCACGGCCAGCGCCTGCCCAACGGCATGGACGGCGTGACCGGTCTGACGCAGCCGGCCATTCCGTCCGGCAAGACCTTCGTCTACGAGTTCGTCGCGCGCCGCCCAGGCACCTTCATGTACCACCCGCATGCCGACGAGATGGTGCAGATGGCCATGGGCATGATGGGCTTCTGGGTCACGCACCCGAAAGCCAAACACCCTCTGATTGACCAGGTGCAGCGAGACTTCTGCTTCCTGCTCAGTGCATACGACATCGAGCCCGGAGCCGCGACACCCAAGGTCGCGGAGATGACGGAATTCAATCTGTGGACATGGAACAGCCGCGTCTTTCCCGGCATCGACTCGCTGAACGTGCGCCTGAACGACAAGGTGCGCATTCGCATCGGCAATCTCACCATGACCAACCATCCGATGCACCTGCATGGCCATGAGTTCGTGGTCACGGGCACCGATGGCGGCCCTACACCCAGGAGTGCACGCTGGCCCGAGGTGACCGCCGACGTAGCGGTGGGCCAGATGCGCCAGATCGAATTCGTCGCCGACGCGGAGGGTGACTGGGCCTTTCACTGCCACAAGAGCCACCACACCATGAACGCCATGGGGCACGACGTGCCCACGCTCATCGGCGTGGACCACAGTGGCCTGGCCATGAAGATCAACAGGCTCATTCCTGACTACATGACCATGGGCGAGCGCGGCATGGCCGACATGACCGAGATGGAGATGCCGATTCCCGACAACACCCTCCCGATGATGACCGGAGAAGGGCCGTTCGGATCGGTGGAGATGGGCGGCATGTTCAGCGTGCTCAAGGTACGTCGCGACCAGAAGCCGGGCGACTACAGGAACCCGGGTTGGTTCGAGCATCCAGCCGGCACAGTGGCGCATGAATACACCGGCCCCATGGCCGAGCCGGCACGCTTCAGCGCCGAGGGCGGCCAATCCATGCCGCGCGAGCGCAAACCGGCAAAGCCCACGGAAGCCAAGGTGCGCAAGCCCACTTCGCATGGCGGGCATTGAATCTCTCCTTCGATCTTCAACCTGAGAACACTCATGAAGTTCACACGATCCATGACCTCCCGACTCTTCGCCATGCTTGCATTGGCCACATCAGGGGCGGCCTTTGCCAGCGGCAACCATGCGAGCGGCCACGGTCATGACGAGGATGGCGAGACGGCCATCGGCAAGCCCGGCGTCGTCGCCAAGGCGAGCCGCATCATTACTATCGAAATGAGCGACAAGATGCGCTTCACGCCTTCCGATCTGACGGTCGAAAAGGACGAAACCGTGCACTTCGTTGTCAGGAACACCGGGCAGGTCAAGCACGAACTCAGCCTCGGCACTCAGAAGGAATTGCTGGAACACCTGGAGCAGATGAGAAAATTTCCCGACATGGAGCACGACGAGCCCGGCAAGATCACCCTGGAGCCGGGCAAGCAGGGCGAGATCGTCTGGCAGTTCACCCAAGCGGGTGTCGTCGATTTCGCCTGCCTGATACCAGGCCACTACGAAGCCGGCATGAAGGGCACCATCAAGGTCGGACGCAAGTGATGACCTGAGCGCAGCGCATCCCGTCACGGCTCCAACCCGATCTGTCGATCCACCCGTTCACCCAGAGGTCACCATGAACACCATTCAACGCCTGCGTGCCACTTCCACCCTGGCCATGGGCCTTGCCCTGTCGATGGCGGTCCATGCTCAGGTCAGCCCCGGCCCGGATCAGGTGGCGGCGACGGCATCCGATTCCGTAACCGATGGCGAGGTCAGGAAGATCGATCCGGACAACGGCAAGATCACCCTGAGGCATGGAGAAATCAAGAACCTGGACATGCCCGGCATGACCATGGTCTTTACTGTTCGCGACAAGGGCCAGCTCGCCAAGCTCAAGCCCGGCGACAAGGTGCAATTCATGGTCGTCCAGGAAGGCGGAAAGATGGTTATCACCGATATCCAGCCCGCGCGCTGAGCAAAGCCACAACCGTGCCGTGCCGCCGGGCGCGGCAGCCCTGGCCACACTCGCAACTGCAAGAAGGAAGCATCATGACTCACGTTCGCCATGCCCTGATCGGTCTCTGTGTCGCCGCCGCCTCCGTGGGCGCGCTGGCGCAAGGCTCTGACGAGCACAAGGACCACCACCCGAAGAAAACGACTGCCCCTGCGGCGGCAGATCCGGTATCGAGTGCTGCGCCGTCATCGCAGCAAGCCATGAACCCGGACAGAATGGCTTCGATGGAACAACGCATGAGGGCGATGCACGAGAAGATGGTCGCCGCCAAGACACCCCAGGAACGCCAGGCATTGATGCCCGAGCACATGAAGACCATGCAGGACGGCATGCGCATGATGGAGTCGATCCACGGTATGGCATCGGGCAACCCGCCCGCCGGCATGACCGGCATGCAGCACGATCCGCAGATGATGGAAACGCGCATGGCCATGATGGAGTCGATGATGCAGATGATGATGGACCGAATGTCCATGCCGCAAACCCCCACTCCCGGAACAAAGTGAGGACGCCATCATGACCCACGACCATGCATCCCATCCACAGAGTGTGCAAAGCGGCGGGTTCAGGCGCTCGCACTATGCCATCGGCCTGCTCGTCCTCGGCACCGTCGCCGGGTACTTTCTGTGGGTCGAACACCGTGCCCACTTGACGCAATGGTGGCCCTATGCCCTCGTGCTGGCCTGCCCGCTGATGCATGTCTTCATGCACAAGGGCCATGGCGGGCACAGCAGTGGCCCCGGAGTTCACGACAAGGGCACCGGACAAGACTTCGACAGGAGTTGAGGTCATAGAGAACACGGCATCGCCGTCCGGGACCTCTGGAGATCCGGGTGGGACCAGGGAACACGCGCACCATGTGTCGCGCTGTTTTTCGTGGTGAAGCGGCACGGCGCAGCCTCGAGCGCTGCCTCCGGTGAACCTAACGTGGCCGCAGGAACGAGAACAGGGGCCATGCCATGGCATTGAAACCGGCGGTTCTGAGAACTGCAGTATTGCTGGCCTTGCTGCTGGTCGCAGGGACGGGTTACTTTTTCCTGCGCGCCGGTAACCGGCAGGCGGCGCCGCCGCTGCACGGCCTGCGCGCCGACGACCCCCAGGTCCTGCGCGTCGGCGCCCGCATTTACGCACAGCAGTGTGCGACCTGCCACGGCGCCAGAGGCGAGGGTCAGCCCGACTGGCGGAATCGCGGGTCCGACGGCCTGCTGCCTGCACCGCCGCACGACGCGAGCGGCCACACCTGGCACCATTCCGACGAACAGCTGTTTGCTATCACCAAGCAGGGACTGGCCAGGCTAATCGATCAACCCGGCTACCGCACAGCCATGCCCGTGTATGACGGCGTGCTGAGCGACGACGAGATCGTGGCCGTGCTGTCATGGATCAAGGCGCAATGGCCGCCCGAAATACGCCGCCGTCACGATGAAATCAATACCCGGTATCGCCAGTCCTTGTCCCGCTAGCCATCAGGGCAGTGGGCGGTGCGGACTGGATGCACCTGCCGTGCGAAGAACTTGACCTTTCCACGATGGCAAGGTTGAGAATCGAATCAACTTCAACAAGGGAAAGGGTATGGATCATCATCGGCATCACCACGGCCATGCCCCTGGCGAACAGACCCCGGCACCTTCTGTCGCGACGCCCATGGAGACCCCGACGGGCACCATCTACACCTGCCCCATGCACCCCGAGGTGCGCCAAGGCCATCCGGGCGCTTGCCCCAAATGCGGCATGGCGCTGGAGCCCCTGATTCCACTGGACGAGGAAGACAACAGCGAGCTCGTCGATTTCCAGCGCCGCTTCTGGTGGACGCTGCCGCTGACCATCGTCGTCACCGTCCTGGCCATGTTTGGCCATCGCCTGGGCTGGTTCGCGATGGCGGCCCAGAGCTCGATCGAACTGGTGCTGTCCCTGCCCGTGGTGCTGTGGACCGGCGCGCCCTTCTTCGTGCGCGGCTGGCAGTCCGTAGTGCAGCGCAGTCCCAACATGTGGACGCTGATCGGCCTGGGCACGGCAGCGGCCTTTGTCTACAGCGTCGTTGCGACCGTGGCGCCGGGGGTGTTCCCCGAAACGTTCGTCGCCATGGGCCGCGTGGCCGTGTACTTCGAGGCGGCCGTGGTCATCATCTCCCTGACCATGCTGGGCCAGATTCTGGAGTTGAAGGCGCGTTCGCAGACCTCGGCGGCCATCAAGTCCCTGCTGGGCCTGGCGCCGAAGACGGCACGGCGCATCAACCTTGACGGCACCGAAGAGGACGTGTCATTGAGCCACGTGCATGTCGGCGATGTGCTGCGTGTGCGCCCCGGCGAGAAAGTGCCCGTTGACGGCGTGGTGACCGAGGGCCGCAGCGCGATCGATGAGTCCATGCTCACCGGTGAGCCCATGCCCGTGACCAAGCACGTGGGCGACAAGCTGATCGGCGCCACGCTCAACACCAGCGGCACGCTGGTGATGCGCGCCGACAAGGTCGGCGCGGCGACGATGCTGGCGCAGATCGTGCAGATGGTGGCGACTGCCCAGCGCTCCAAGGCGCCGATGCAGCGCATGGCCGACGTGGTGGCGGGCAAGTTCGTCCTCGTCGTCGTAGCGATCACCATCGCCACTTTCTTCGTCTGGGGACTGTTCGGCCCCGAGCCGAGCTGGGTGTTCGGTCTGATCAACGCGGTGGCAGTGCTGATCATCGCCTGCCCCTGCGCACTGGGGCTGGCCACGCCCATGTCGGTGATGGTGGCCACGGGTCGCGCGGCCACGCAGGGTGTGCTGTTCCGCGATGCCGGTGCGATCGAGAAAATGCGCGCGGTGGACACGCTGATCGTGGACAAGACCGGCACGCTGACGGAAGGCCGGCCCGCGTTCGGCACGGCCATTGCAGCCCCGGGCTTCGAGCCTGACGAGGTGCTGCGCCTGGCGGCCAGCCTGGATCAGGGCAGCGAGCACCCGTTGGCCGACGCCATCGTCAGCGCTGCGCGCGCGAAGGGCCTCGATCTTGTCAAGCCGACCGACTTCGAATCGGGCAGCGGCATCGGTGTGCGCGGCATCGTCGACGGTCGGCACCTGGCGCTGGGTAATGCCGCACTTATGGAACAGGAGGGCATCGACGTGGCCTCCCTGGAGGCCGATGGCGAACGTCTGCGCGGCGAAGGTGCCAGCATCATGCACTTGGCCGTGGGCGATGTGTTCGCGGGCATCCTGGCGGTGACCGACCCCATCAAATCCAGCACGCCCGATGCCATCCGCACGCTGCATGCCAGTGGCCTGCGCATTGTCATGGCCACGGGCGATGGCCTCACCACCGCGCGCGCCGTGGGCGCGAAGCTGGGCATCGATGAGGTGCACGGCGAGGTCAAGCCCGCCGACAAGCTGGCCCTGGTCGAGAAGCTGCAGCGCGAGGGCCATGTGGTGGCCATGGCCGGCGACGGCATCAACGACGCACCAGCGCTGGCCTGCGCCGACGTGGGCATAGCCATGGGCACGGGCACCGACGTGGCGATGAACAGCGGCCAGGTGACGCTCATCAATGGCGACCTGCGCGGCATCGCGGCGGCACGCGAGATCTCCATCAGCACGGTACGCAACATGCGCCAGAACCTGCTGTTCGCCTTCGTCTACAACGGCATCGGCGTGCCGATCGCCGCCGGCGTGCTTTATCCCGTCACGGGCTGGTTGCTGTCCCCATTGATCGCAGCCCTGGCCATGAGTCTGAGTTCGGCCTCCGTCATCTTCAACGCCCTGCGGTTGCGGGGTGAGCCGCGGACCGAAAAATTTCCAAGCAGGGAGGACGCATCATGATGTATGGAGCCGGGTGGAACGGATGGTTTGGCCTGCATTGGCTGACGATGCTGCTGGGCGCGGTGCTGATCGTGCTGCCGTTCTGGAAGATCTTTGCCAAGGCGGGCTTCTCGGGCTGGCTCAGCCTGTTGATGATCGTGCCCATGGTGAACCTGATCGCGCTGTACGTGCTGGCGTTCTCGGATTGGTCAGGGTCCAGGCGCGCTGCCGCCGAAGCGCAGCCGGGCCCTCGGTAAACGCAGCGCACAGCCTTCGTGGCGCAGCATACGGATACGCCGATTTCCGCAGCCCTGCAGGCGCAGGCGCCACAAGCACCCAGCAGGCCCCAGGCTGAGATCTCATGGCGTTGCCGATGACCACAGACCTTGCACTTGTATCGGCCATCGCCTGAAGCCCAGACCAGGGCGCGTCCACAAGCAGCGCATTCTGCGCACAAGAACCAGCCCAAGCTGGTCCGGAATCCAGGGAAATTACCGAAAAAAAGGGGTGGCCTGCCGGGGCCACCCCTCGAGGCAACGCCCTCGTCGAGGGCGATTATTTCAGATGCTTGTTGACCAGAGCGGTCATCTCGAACATCGACACCTGCGGCTTGCCGAACAGCACGCGAAGCTTATCGTCGGCATTGATCATCCGCTTGTTCGCGGCGTCCTGCAGGTTGTGTTTCTTGATGTATTCCCAGATCTTCTTGACCACCTCGGTACGCGGCACGGCCTTGTCGCCGATCACGGCCGCCAGCTCGGGGCTGGGGGTCTTGGCGGCCATGAAGGCGGCATTGGGCTTGCGCGCCGGCTTCTTGGCAGCCGCTTTCGCGGCGGGCTTCTTGGCGGCAGCCTTGGCGGCCGGCTTCTTCACCGCAGCCTTCTTCGCGGCAGGCTTCTTGGCCGCGGCCTTCTTCGCAGCAGGCTTCTTCGCCGCGGCCTTCTTGGCCGCCGGCTTGGCAGCCGCCTTCTTCGCAGCGGGCTTCTTGGCTGCAGCTTTCTTCGCGGCAGGCTTCTTCGCCGCGGCCTTCTTGGCCGCCGGCTTGGCAGCCGCCTTCTTCGCAGCAGGCTTCTTGGCTGCGGTCTTCTTCGCACCCTTGGCAGTCGCCATGGATAACCCTCCTTTGATTGTCTGGGAAGTCATGATCGATTCCCGATCACACCGCGAAGAATGACGCGCTTTGTGGGCGCCGCCAACAGAAATGTGAGAAGCGGGCAAGTCCTCGGCACGCAAGTTGAGCAGACTGTTGTATCCGCGATTCAAATTCGCCGAAAACCCCGGCTGGTGCGGCTTTTCGCCTCAGTGGCGCCCGGCCGCCCGAAGCCACTGAGCGCCCCCTCGGGGGGCAGAGAGCGTTAGCGAACGTGGGGGTCGGTTTACTCAGATCAGGCCGCCTCCGACTCCCTGGAAGCACGCTTCCTTTCGTGCTCCTTGAGCAGGCGCTTGCGCAGCCGGATGCTCTTCGGGGTGACCTCGACGAGCTCGTCGTCGGCGATGAACTCCACCGCCCGCTCGAGCGTCAGCTCGATCGGCGGCGTCAGCATGATGTGCTCGTCCTTGCCGGAGGCACGCACGTTGGTGAGCTTCTTCTCCCGGATCGGGTTGACCACCAGGTCGTTGTCCCGGCTGTGGATGCCGATGATCATTCCCTCGTAGAGAGGTTCGTTGGGCTTGACGAACATCCGGCCGCGCTCCTGCAGTTTCCAGAGCGCATACGCGACCGCCCCCCCGTCGTCCTGCGAGATCAGCACGCCGTTGCGCCGCCCCTCGATCTCGCCGGCCCAGGGCCCGTAGTCGTCGAACACATGGCTCGCGATCCCGGTGCCGCGCGTCAGGTTGAGGAACTCGTTGTGAAAGCCGATCAGCCCCCTGGCGGGAACCCGGTACTCGAGCCGGGAGCGCCCCTGGCTGTCGGACTCCATGTTCGTCAGCTCGCCGCGGCGACGCCCGAGCAGTTCCATCACCGGCCCCTGGTGGGCTTCCTCGAGATCGATCGAGAGGATCTCGTAGGGCTCCTCCCGCCGCCCTTCGATCATCCGGATCCGGGGCTTCGGCCGGGAGACGGCCAGCTCATAGCCCTCCCGGCGCATGTTCTCGATCAGGATCGTCAGGTGGAGCTCGCCGCGCCCCGACACCACGAAGGTGTCCGAGTCGGCGGTGAACTCGACCCGCAGTGCGACATTGCTCTTCAGCTCGCGCTCGAGCCGCTCGCGAAGTTGCCGGCTGGTGACGAACTTGCCCTCTCGCCCCGCCATCGGCGAGGTATTGACGAGAAACTCCATCGTCATCGTCGGCTCGTCGACGCTCAGCACCGGCAGCGCCTCGAGACACTGGGGATCGCACAGGGTGGATCCGATGCCGAGCTCCTCGATGCCGTTGATCGCGATGATGTCCCCTGCCTCGGCCACGTCGACCACCGTGCGCTCGAGCCCGGCGAATCGCAGGACCTGGTTGACCTTGCCGCTGACCGGCGCGATACCGGTATCGGCGGGATCGCCTTCCAGGATGCTCACCACCTGGCCGGCGCGCAGCCGGCCGCGATTGATCCGCCCGATGCCGATCTTCCCGACGTAGCTGGAGTAGTCGAGCGCCGAGATCTGGAACTGCAGCGGCCCGTCCGGGTCGTCGCCGCGAGCCGGGACCTGGGCGAGGATCACGTCGAACAGGGGCCGCATGTTCAGCCCGGCGGCAGCGGCGGAAGCCGCGTCGAGCGGCCCGGCCGGCAGGTCGGCATGGGCGGCCAGGGCAAAGCCGTTGACCGCCGAGGCATAGACCACCGGAAAGTCGAGCTGCTCCTCGGTGGCGCCGAGACGATCGAAGAGATCGAAGGTCTGGCTGACCACCCAGTCCGGCCTCGCCCCCGGCCGGTCGATCTTGTTGACCACCACGATGGGCTTGAGGCCCAGGGCGAGCGCCTTGCGGGTGACGAAGCGGGTCTGCGGCATGGGCCCCTCGACCGCGTCGACCAGCAGCAGGACGCCGTCGACCATCGACAGCGCCCTCTCGACCTCGCCGCCGAAATCGGCGTGCCCGGGGGTATCCACGATGTTGATCCGCGTGCCCTCGTATTCGACCGCGCAGTTCTTGGCGAGGATGGTGATGCCGCGCTCGCGTTCGAGGTCGCCGCTGTCCATGACGCGTTCGGTGAGCTGCTGATTGGCCCGGAAGGTTCCGGCCTGGCGCAGCAACTGGTCGACCAGGGTCGTCTTGCCGTGGTCGACGTGGGCGATGATCGCGATGTTCCGGATGGCAATGCTCATTTGGAGGGATTCCCGGATGTACTTGAAGGAGTGGATTCGGTTTCGTCGCCAGCCCGGACGACCGGCATGGCCTCGGCCGAGGCTACCAGGCGGGTCGGCGCGAGGATGCCGCCCTCGAGGCGGGCGATGCCGAGCAGGCCGGCCGGGCCATAGACCCTGACCGTGCCAGCCGGCCCGGCCGCTGCCAGGCGCAATCGTTGGCCATGCCCGAAGCGCGCCGCCTCGGACGCATCGAGCTCGACCGGCGGCAGATCGCCGATCAGCGAGTCCAGCGGCGCGAGGCGTGCGGCGGCCGCCGCCTCGTCGAGCCCGGCGAGCTCGTCGAGGGTGACCGCATCCTCGATCACGAGCTCACCCACCTGCTCGCGACGCAGTGCCGACAGGTGCGCCCCGCACCCCAGCGCCTCGCCGATATCCTCGGCAAGCACGCGGATGTAGGTTCCCTTGCTGCAGGCCACGCGGATGCGCAGGCGCTCGCCGTCGAATCCGAGCAGCTCGATCCGGTGCACCCGGATCCGCCGCGCCGGCCGTTCGAGCACCTGCCCTGCCCGGGCATACTCGTAGAGGGGCTTGCCGTCGCGCTTGAGCGCGGAATGCATCGGCGGGACCTGCTCGATCTCGCCGACGAAACCTTCGATGGCCCGCCGGCAGCGCTCGATGTCGATACCGGCGAGCCGGTCCCTACGGTCGGCCCGTATCTCGCCTTCGGCGTCCCCGGTCGTGGTCGCCAGGCCGAGGCGCAGCTCCGCCAGGTAGGTCTTGTCGGCATCGAGCAGGCCGTGGGCGAATTTCGTCGCCTCGCCGAAGAGCAGCGGCAGCAGGCCCGAAGCGAGCGGATCGAGCGTTCCCCCGTGGCCCGCGCGCGCGCCGCCGAGAGCGCGACGCGCCCGCATCAGGGCGGCATTGGACGACAGGCCGCAAGGCTTGTCGAGCAGCAACACCCCATCGTGACGGGCGCGCGGTCCGCGGCGCCCTTTCCCGGTCTGACTCATCGGTTCAACGACCCGCGCGGGGGAATCCGCGCGGGATCCTGCTGTCACTCGTCCGCCTGGCGGGCGTTGGCCTCGTCGATCAGGCGGGACATCTGCATCCCGCGCTCGGTCGAGCGGTCGTGGACGAAGCGCAGTTCCGGCGTCGTGTGGATCCGCACACGACGCCCGAGCTGCGATCGGAGGAAGCCGGCGGCATGCCGCAGGCCATCGAGGGTGCTGGCCACGGTCTCGTCGTCGTCGGGCAGCACGGTGAAGAACACGCGGGCGACGGCGTAGTCCGGGGTCAGCTCGACCCCGGTCAGGGTCACCAGGCCGACACGCGGATCCTTGACCTCCGAGCGGATCATCTCGGCAAGCTCGTGGTGAACCTGTTCGGTGACCCGTACGCCCCTCGGGGTCTGCGTGGTTCGGTGTCGTCCCATGTCGTGGCGCGCAGGCTGAGAGCGTGCTCAGAGCGTGCGCGCGACCTCCGTGACCTCGAAGACCTCGAGCTGGTCGCCGGTCTTGATGTCGTCATAGCCCTTCAGGGACAGGCCGCATTCGAAGCCTTCCTTGACCTCGCGGACATCGTCCTTGAAGCGCTTGAGCGAATCGAGCTCGCCCGTCCAGACCACGGTGTTGTCGCGCAGCAGGCGCACGTTCGCACCCCGGCGCACCGACCCCTCGAGGACCATGCAACCGGCGATGTTGCCCACCCTGGACACCCGGAAGATCTCGCGGATCTCGACCAGCCCGATCGCCTGCTCCTTCTTCTCGGGCGACAGCAGGCCGCCCATCGCCGCCTTCACGTCATCGACGGCGTCGTAGATGATGTTGTAGTAGCGGATCTCGACCCCGTTGGCCTCGGCGACGCGCTTGGCCTGCTGGTCGGCCCGGACGTTGAAGCCGATGAGGACCGCACCGGAAGCCGACGCCAGGTTGACATCGGACTCGTTGATGCCGCCCACCGCCTGGTGGATGATCTGGACCTTCACCTCATCGGTCGCGAGCTTCTGGAGGGCGTGCGAGAGCGCTTCCTGGGAACCCTGCACGTCGGCCTTGATGATGAGCGCGAGCGACTTGTTGCTGTCGCCCTCGGCCATCTTCTCGAAGATGTTCTCGAGCTTGGCGGCCTGCTGGCGGGCCAGCTTGACGTCGCGGAACTTGCCCTGGCGGAACAGCGCGATCTCGCGGGCCCGGCGCTCGTCGCCCAGCACGATGACATCCTCGCCGGCCGCCGGCACGTCTGCAAGGCCCTGGATCTCGACGGGGATCGACGGGCCCGCGGCCTGGATCGGCCGGCCGGTCTCGTCGAGCATCGCCCGGACCCGTCCGAAGGAGGCACCGGCGAGCACGACGTCGCCCTTGTTCAGCGTACCCGAAGTGACCAGGACGGTCGCGACCGGACCGCGCCCCTTGTCGAGACGCGCCTCGATGACCAGCCCCTTGGCGGCACCCTCGGCGGGCGCCTGGAGCTCGAGCACCTCGGCCTGCAGCAGGACGTTCTCGAGCAGGTCGTCGACACCCGCCCCCGTCTTGGCCGACACCGGCACCACCGGCACGTCGCCGCCGTACTCCTCGGGGATGACCTCGTGCGCGACGAGCTCCTGCTTGACCCGGTCCGGATTCGCTTCCGGCTTGTCCATCTTGTTGAGCGCCACCACCAGCGGCACACCGGCCGCACGGGCATGTGCGATCGCCTCCGCGGTCTGCGGCATCACGCCGTCATCGGCGGCGACCACCAGGATCACGATGTCGGTGGCCTTCGCGCCTCGCGCCCGCATGGCGGTGAACGCCTCGTGGCCGGGGGTGTCCAGGAAGGTCACCACGCCGCGCGGCGTCTCGACGTGGTAGGCGCCGATGTGCTGGGTGATCCCGCCCGCTTCGCCGGCGGCGACCTTGGCCCGCCGGATGTAGTCGAGCAGCGAGGTCTTGCCGTGATCGACGTGACCCATCACGGTGACGACCGGCGGGCGCGGCACGGAATCGACCTCGCCGGCGGCCTGGTCGGTTTCCTCGAGCAAGGCCTCCGGGTCGTCGAGCTTGGCGGCCAGCGCCTTGTGCCCCATCTCCTCGACCACGATCATCGCGGTCTCCTGGTCGAGCACCTGGTTGATCGTGACCATCTGGCCGAGCTTCATCAGCGTCTTGATGACCTCGGCCGCCTTGACCGACATCTTGTGGGCGAGATCGGCCACCGAGATCGTCTCGGCGATATGGACCTCGCGAACGATCGGCTCGCTCGACTGGACCACCGGGGTCTCGCCACCACGGCCACGACCGCGGCCGCTGCGCCCGCCGCGACCGCCCCGGGCACCGCCGGCGCCCCGGCCCGCGCCCGCGCGCCAGCCGCTGCGATCGGAGCCGGTGTCGCCGCGCGTCTTGAGACCGCCGCGGCGGCGGTTCGCCTCCTCGGACCAGGTCGACGAGAGCTTCTCGGACTTGACGTGCTTCTTGCCGCCGCCGCGATCCTCCTCCTCGCCGGCCGGCTTCGGGGCGGCACCGGGACCACGATGCAGCGTGCCCTTGGCCGCGTCCTGGGCGGCGGGAGCGGCGACGGGCGCCGGCTCGGGTGCGGGCTTCGGCTTGGGCGCGCGAGCCTCGGTCATGAGACGGTTGATCTCCGCGACCTCGGCCTCGACGGCGCGCCGCGCGCGCTGCTGCTGCTCGGCCTCCTCCTTCGCCCTGGCGGCGGCCTGGGCGGCGGCGTCGGCCTTGGCCCGGGCCTCGGCGTCGACGTCCACGCCATCCTCGCCGCTGGCGACCCGCTCGCGCTCTCGCTCGGCGGCCTCGGCGCGGCGCGCGGCCTCGGCCGCGGCCTCGGTCTCGCGCTGACGCTCGAGCTCGAGGCGCTCCTGCTTGGCGCGCAGCTCGGCCGCCTGGCGCTCGAGCAGCTCGCGCTGGCGACGCTCTTCTTCCTCGCGAGCCGCGAGCTCCTCCTTGCCGAGGGCGGGTTCGACCGCCGCCGGCGCTTCGGGCGCCGCGGCAGCGCCGTCGCGCTTGACGAAGACCCGCTTCTTGCGGACCTCGACCTGGATCGTGCGCGCCTTGCCGGTGGCATCGGCCTGCTTGATCTCGGACGTCTGCTTGCGCGTCAGGGTGATCTTTCGCTTGGGCGCGCCTTCACCGCCATGCGCCTTGCGCAGGGCGACCAGCAACTGCTCCTTGTCCGCTTCGCTGAGACTGTCGTCGGGGGAAGTCTTGCGAACGCCGGCGGCGCTGAGCTGCTCGAGCAGCACATCGGTCGGCATCTTCAGTTCGGCGGCAAAAGCGGAAACCGTGTTACTCGTCATATCACTCCTTCGCTGGTCCGATCGGCGGCGGCTCGTGGCCGCCTCAGGCGTCCTCGTTCTCGAACCAGTGGGCTCGCGCCTTCATGATCAAGTCCTTCGCCTGCTCCTCGTCGAGCTCGGCGATCTCCAGCAATTCATCGACGGCCAGCTCGGCGAGATCATCGCGCGTGTAGACCTTGGCATCGGCGAGCCGGGCGGCAAGCTCCCGGTTCATGCCTTCGAGCGCGAGCAGATCCTCGGCCGTCGTGCCGATCCGCTCCTCGGTTGCAATGGCCTCGGTCAGCAGGATGTTGCGAGCCCGCGTACGCAGCTCGTTGACCGTATCCGCATCGAAGGCCTCGATCTCCTCGAACTCGTTCGCCGGCACGTAGGCGACTTCCTCGAGGCTGGTGAAGCCCTCGTCGACCAGGATCTGGGCAACCTCCTCGTCCACATCGAGCTTGTGCATGAACAGCTGCATCATCTCGTTGCGTTCACGCTCGAGCTTCTCGGCTGATTCCTCGGCCGTCATGATGTTGATCTGCCAGCCCGTCAGCTCCGAGGCGAGCCGGACATTGCGCCCCCCCGTGCCGATGGCCAGCGCGAGGTTGTCCTCGTCGACGACCACGTCCATGCTCCGCGCATCCTCGTCGACGACGATCGACGAGACGTTGGCCGGCGCCAGCGCGCCGATCACGAACTGCGCCGGATCCTCCGACCACAGGACGATGTCGACCCGCTCGCCGGCGAGCTCGCCGGTGACCGCCTGCACCCGCGAGCCGCGCACGCCCACGCAGGTGCCGATCGGATCGATCCGCCGATCATTGGTGAAGACCGCGATCTTGGCGCGCACGCCGGGGTCGCGGGCCGCCGCCTTGATCTCGAGGAGGCCCTGCTCGATCTCGGGAACCTCGATCGCGAACAGGTGCTGGATGAACTCCGGCGCGGTGCGCGACAGGAACAGCTGCGGCCCCCGCCCCTCGCGGTTGACCCGGGCGACATAGGCGCGCACGCGGTCGCTGGTGCGCAGGTTCTCCTTGGGGATCATCTGGTCGCGGGGCAGCCGCGCCTCGAGCTTGCCTGCCTCGATGACGGCGCCCTCGCGGTCGATCCGCTTGACGGTACCCGAGAGGATCGGTTCGCCGCGCTGCAGGAAGTCGTTGATGATCTGCTCGCGCTCGGCATCGCGGATCCGCTGCAGGATCACCTGCTTGGCGGCCTGCGCGCCGATCCGGCCGAGCTCGACGGGCTCGAGCTCTTCCTCGATGTAGTCGCCGACCTCGATGTCCGGATTCTCCTTGCGGGCCTCGCTATGGATGATCTGGATGTCGTGATCCTCGAGCTCGTCGTCGGGCACGACCTGCCAGCGCCTGAACGCCTCGTAGTCGCCGCTCATGCGGTCGATCGCCACCCTGACGTCGCTCTCTTCCTTGAATCGCTTCTTGGTCGCGGATGCGAGCGCGCTCTCGAGCGCCTCGAACACCGTCTCGCGGGCAACGTTCTTCTCGCGCGCGAGCGCATCGACCAGCAATAGAACTTCTCGGCTCATACCGAACTCCTAGTTCGCCTGGGGCATCGGCACCAGCCGAGCCCGCTCGACTTCGTCGAGCGAAAAAACCATCTTCCGACCCGTCGCCACGCCCCGGGATGTCCACATCCCGCCCGATCGCGGGGCCCGGGGCCCGCGCCTGGCCGCGCCACGCGCGGGCCGCTCGACGAGCTCCAGTCCGAATCGTCCGTTCTTCTCGACCGTCAGGACGCCCTCGAAGTTGCGTTGCCCCTCGAAGGCGCGTCGCAGCCGGATCGTCACCTCGCAGCCGGCGAAGCGGATGAAATCCGCCTCGTTGCGCAAGGGCCGATCGAGCCCTGGGGACGACACCTCGAGTCGGTCGTAGTCGACATCCTCGACCATCAGCAGATGCGACAGCTGATGGCTCACCTGCTCGCAGTCGTCCAGCCGGATGCCTTCGGGCGAATCGATGAAGACCCGCAGCAATCCCCCGGCCGCGAACTCGCAGTCGACCAATTCGTATCCCATGCCGCTGACGGTGCGCCTGATTGCTTCGACGAACGGCGCTTCGATCGGCAACACGCTTCGAACTCCAAAAATGAAAAATGGGCCGAGCAGCCCACTTTTCGAGAAAGCTGGATTCGAAGTGGCGCTCGGGTCCGGCCGCCAGCGGCAGTCTCGACTGCCGCGCGGCCCGGTTGTGCTCGATCCCGCAGCCCGCGAAGGCCTTGTCAGGCCCCTGCACGACTTCGAGTTCGACCAGCCGGCCGCCCCGACCGAAAATGCGCTTTCGTCCTCGCGCCTGTCTGGCATGCCAATCCGGCATGCCGACTCGACGCTTTCCGGGCGCATTCCCGAAACTGCCCAAAAACCAGGCGACTTCTCAAGCGCGAGATTATAGCCCGATTAAACGCACCGCGAAAGCCTGAAAGCCGAGTTAGCCGGGCTGCCCGCCCCGGCGTCCGCGCCGCTTGGCCGCCCCTGCGGGCTTGCCGCCGCGGCGCTGTCCGCCGGGGACGCCGGCCAGCCCCGGCCCGCCCGCCTTGCGACCGCCACTGCCGCCGCGACCGCCTCGTCCGCCCCGGCCCGCGCGATTGCCATTGCCGCCGCCGTTGCCACCACCGGGAGCATCCAGCTTGCTCGAACCGAGCCCGTCCATCGGACCGGACGGGAACATGCCGCCCGGGCCGCCATTGCGGCGTCCGCGGCGCTGCCGTCCCGGCGCACCGACCTCGCCCGCGCGCACGGTCCGGGTGATGCCCTCCAGATGGGCATCCTGCGACGTGGGCTGCCAGTCGTCGTCGAACTCGGGACCGAGATCCTCGTCGTGCATGTCGTCGAAATCGTCTGCCGCGCCCACTGCGCGGCCCGCCTCCACGGGAGAGCCTGCATCGCCCGGCCCCTGCGGATCCCGCAGCACCCGGCCGAGCACGCCGACATCGCCCACCGACAGCTCGGTCCAGCGCCCCCGGGTCAGGCTGCTCGGCATGCCGATCGGGCCGAAACGCACCCGCACCAGCCGGCTCACCGTCAGGCCCACCGACTCGAACATGCGACGGACCTCGCGATTGCGGCCTTCGGCGAGCACCACGCGGTACCAGGCGTTGGCGCCGTCGCCACCGAGCTCGTCGATGCTGGTGAAGGCCGCCTTGCCGTCGTCGAGCTCGACACCCGCAAGCAGGCGCTCCCGGGTCTCCTCGTCGATCCGCCCGAGGATCCGCACCGCGTACTCCCGCTCCCAGCCGTAGCGCGGATGCATCAGCTTGTTGGCGAGATCGCCGGACGTAGTGAACACGAGCAGGCCTTCGGTATTGAAGTCGAGCCGGCCGACCGACACCCAGCGCGCGCCCTTCACCTTGGGCAGGCGGTCGAACACGGTCTTGCGCTTGCCGGGATCGCTGCGGCTGCAGATCTCGCCGGCGGGCTTGTGATAGAGCAGCACCCGGGCCGGAGCCGGGCCGGCCTTGCGCTTGAGCGGGCGGCCATTGATCCGGATCTGGTCGTTCGGGGCGATCCGCTGGCCGATGTGCGCCGGCAGGCCGTTGACCGTGACCCGTCCCGCGACGATCCATTCCTCCATCTCGCGCCTTGCCCCCATGCCGGAGTCGGCCAGGACCTTGTGCAGCTTCGGATGGTCCTCGTCGGCGCCGGCGATGTCGCCGCGCGCCTGCGCCGAACCGCTGCCGATGGTCGCCTGCACCTCGAACCGGGGGAGATCATCGACCTCGCCGGCGGCATCGTCCGCGCCCTTGCCCGCCGATCCGGATTGCGGATCGCGCGGCGAATCACCGCGGCTGCGCCGCCCCCGACCGCCGCGCCGCCGACCGGGGCCGCGTGGCGGCTTGCCGCCGACGGCCGCGGACTCGCCGGCCTGCTCTCGTTGCGCAGGCACCTCGACCGGTGCTTCAGTGTTCTCGCTCATCAGGACTCTCGATCCTCGTTGCTGCCGCGTCAGCCGCCGGCAGGCGCGGTTCAGGCTTCGCGAGGCGAAGCCGCCTCGTGTCTCGTGTCTTCGCGATCATCGTCGCCATCGGCCGGATCCGTCGCGTCCGGACCCGATGCGACGACGTCCGCAGCCGGCTCGGCCGCCGTCTCGTCCTCGGCAACGTCGCCCGCAGCATCCTCGCCGGCGTCGAGCGCCATCACCTGCTGCTCGAACAGAGCAGCCCCCGACTCCCCGTCGCCGACCTCACCGAGCGGCGGCAGCTCTTCGAGCGAACGCAATCCGAGATCGTCGAGGAAGCGCCGGGTCGTGCCGAACAGCGCCGGCCGGCCGAGGACCTCCTTGTGCCCGATGACCTCGATCCAGCCTCGCTCCTCGAGGGTCTTGACCACGCTGCTCGAGACGGTGACTCCGCGGATCTCCTCGATGTCGCCCCGCGTGACCGGCTGCCGGTAGGCGATGATCGCAAGGGTCTCGAGCGTCGCCCTCGAATAGCGCGGCGCGCGCTCGTTGCCGAGCCGATCCAGGTAATGGGCGAATTCCGGGCGGGACTGGAAGCGCCATCCGCTCGCCACGCCGACGAGCTGCACGGACCGTTCCCGCCAGTCCACGGCGAGCTCGGCGAGCAGCCCCCGGACGGTATCGGGAGCGATCTCGTCGTCGAACAGACGCCGGAGCATCGGAACGGTAAGCGGCTGGTCCGCGCAGAGCAGCGCGGCCTCGATGATGCGTTTCGCTTCGGCGGTGTTCATCGCCCGGCGGGTCCTCGAACGGCTCGGCCTGAAGGGGTCTGGGCCCCATGCACTGATATCCGCAAGCTTTCCTCGAGTTGCACTCGGACCGCGGATTCCGCGATCTGTTCGCCCCTGGTCCGCGGCCATCGGCGCGGCGCCCGGCATCGGGTCGAGCCGCGCCAGCGCTCATGGCCCGGCGGCCGGCAGCGACCGGAACCGCGAAGCGGTCCGGCCGATGTACGAATCCGGTATCCGTCAGGGCCCGGTCGACGCACTCGACTCCGGTCGGGTGCGGCCTGGTCTGCTCGGAAGGGCTTTCGGGAAACGGATGGTTGCGGGGGCAGGATTTGAACCTGCGACCTTCGGGTTATGAGCCCGACGAGCTGCCAAACTGCTCCACCCCGCGTCCGAAGAGCGAGACTATACATGCTGGGCCATGCGCCGGCAAGCGGGCCGGTTCCGGTGGCATGGTCGCTGCTAAACTGGCTCGCCTTCGATTCCGATCCGGACCATGAAATATTGCTCCGTCTGTGCCAGGGAAGTCCGCCTCGCGATACCGCCTGGCGACAACCGTGAACGCTACTGCTGCGACGGCTGCGGCACGATCCACTACCAGAACCCCAATCTCGTGCTCGGCACGATCCCGATATGGGAAGGCCGGGTGCTGTTGTGCAAGCGGGCGATCGAGCCCCGCTATGGCTACTGGACGCTGCCGGCGGGCTTCATGGAGAACGGCGAGACCACCCGTGCCGGCGCCGAACGCGAGACGACGGAGGAAGCCGGCGCCCGTATCGAGCTCGGCGAGCTCTTCTCGATGCTCGACGTGCCCCATGTGCACCAGGTCCATCTCTTCTTCAATGCCCGGATGCTCGGCCCCGAGCTCGACCCGGGTCCGGAGAGCCTCGAGGCCCGCCTGTTCGCCGAGGAAGAGATCCCCTGGGACGAGATCGCGTTTCGCACCGTCGAGCGCACCCTGCGCTGGTACTTCGAGGATCGCCGCAACGGCAACGGCAGGCTGCACGTCGATGCGATCCACTTCCACCGACGGCCCGCCCGTTAGGCGGCGCGCGAGTCACCTGTGACCGGGCGCCGGATCGCCTGGGTCGAGCCCGGCACGCCGCTTCCCGATCCCGAGCTGGCGCTCGACGATCCGCCGGGCCTGCTCGCCGCCGGCCGCGATCTCGGCGTCGCCCGCCTGATCGAGGCCTACACCAACGGCATCTTTCCCTGGTACTCCGACGACCAGCCGGTCCTGTGGTGGTCGCCCGATCCCCGCATGGTGCTGGTCCCGGAGGAGTTCCACCTCTCGCGCTCGCTGCGTCAGCGCTGCCGCCGGATGCGACGCTCCGGAGCCTGGGCCGTGACCTTCGATGCAGCCTTCGACGACGTCGTCTCGGCCTGCGCGCAATCGGTTCGCCACGGCCAGCCGGGGACCTGGATCACCACGGAGATGCGCGAGGCCTACGGCGGCCTGCACCGCGCCGGCTTCGCGCACTCCGTCGAGATCTGGCGCCACCACCCCGAAGGTCGCCGGCTAGCCGGCGGCCTGTACGGCGTCGCGATCGGGCGGATGTTCTTCGGCGAATCGATGTTCAGCCGCGAGGCCGATGCATCGAAGGCGGCGCTCGCCGCCCTGGTCGACCTGCTCCGGCGCCATGCATACCCCGTGATAGACTGCCAGCAGGCAACGGCTCACCTGAGCTCCCTGGGCGCGCGGGAGATTCCGAGAGCCGACTTCCTGCGGCTGGTGCGCGAATGCACGAGGCAGGCCGCCCCCGACTGGCGTGCGATGGCCATCGAACTCCCGCTCGCATGACGCAACTCAAGGAACTCCCCTTCTCGGCGCTGCAGTTCTACTCCACGGCGCCCTATCCGTGCAGCTACCTGCCGGAACGCCAGGCCCGGTCGCAGGTCGCCACCCCGAACCATCTCATCAACGCCGACGTCTACAGCGAGCTGGTCAGGGCCGGGTTCCGGCGCAGCGGCATCTTCACCTACCGGCCGTACTGCGATCGCTGCGCCGCCTGCACGCCCGTACGCCTGCCCGTCGCCCGCTTCGTGCCCAACCGCAGCCAGCGGCGCGCCGGCCAGCGCCACGCCGGGCTGCGCACGTTGGTGGCCCGTCTCGGCTTCTCGGTCGAGCACTACCGGCTCTACCTGCGCTACCAGTCGCACCGCCATGCGGGCAGCGGCATGGATCACGACAGCCGCGAGCAGTACGCGCAGTTCCTGCTCCAGAGCAAGGTCAACACGCGCCTCGTCGAGTTCCGCGACGGTGACGGCATCCTGCGCATGGTGTCGATCATCGACGTGCTCAACGACGGCCTGTCCTCGGTCTACACCTTCTACGACCCGGATGTCGCCGGGGCGAGCTACGGCACTTACAACATCCTCTGGCAGATCGAGCAGTGCCGGCAGCTGGAGCTGCCCTATCTCTACCTCGGCTACTGGATCGAGCAGAGCCGCAAGATGCGCTACAAGTCGCAGTTCCGCCCGATCGAAGCCTTGCGTGACGGCCACTGGAGCGATCTGCACGCAAGCGCCCCGCCCGATTCGCCCCCCCGATGAGATCCGGTCTGTATTCGCTCGCGCGGCCGCTGCTGTTCGCGCTGGATCCCGAGCGCGCCCATGAGCTGACGCTCGCGTCGCTCGGCGGTCTGGCCGCCAGCGGCGCGCTGGATCTCGCCGCCGGCCCACCCGTCGACGATCCGGTCGAGCTGATGGGGCTGCGCTTCGCCAACCGCGTCGGCCTGGCCGCTGGAATGGACAAGGACGGCGCGCACATCGACGCCCTCTCGCGGATGGGCTTCGGCTTCATCGAGGTCGGCACCGTCACGCCCCGCCCGCAGCCGGGCAATCCGCGCCCGCGGATGTTCCGCCTGCCGGCGCACCGTGCCCTCATCAACCGGATGGGCTTCAACAATGCCGGCGCCGATGCCTTCATCGCCAACGTGCAGCGATCCCGGTACCGAGGCACGCTCGGCCTCAACATCGGCAAGAACGCCGACACCCCGATCGAGCGCGCGATCGACGACTATCTCGAGTGCCTGCGCAAGGTGTACCCGCACGCGGGCTACGTGACGATCAACATCTCGTCGCCCAATACCCGCAACCTGCGCCAGCTGCAAGGCGCGGACGAGCTCGACCGGATGCTCGAGCGGTTGCGCGAGGCGCGCGACCGCCTCGCGACCGAGCATCGCAGGCAAGTGCCGATGATGCTCAAGATCGCCCCCGATCTCGAGGCGACGCAGATCGATTCGATCACGGCGGCCCTGCTGCGCCATGGAATGGACGGCGTGATCGCCACCAATACCACCGTATCGCGCGAGATGGTCGCCGGCGCCCGCCATGCGCGCGAAGCGGGCGGCCTGTCGGGCGCCCCGCTCGCGGGCCTCTCGAACCGGGTGATCCGGGCCCTGCGCGAGCGCCTGCCCGCCGACTACCCGATCGTCGGCGTCGGCGGCATCTTCGGCGGTGCCGACGCCCGCGCCAAGATCGAGGCCGGCGCTTCGCTGGTCCAGCTGTTCACCGGCCTGGTCTACCAGGGGCCCGCCGTCGTCGGCGAATGCGCCCGGGCGCTCGCGGCACGGACTTGAATGACAGGCGTTTCGCTTGGTGATATAAAGAACCGCATCGCAACATTGCGATTCCGCAAGTCCGATGCCGCGCCCCCGCTCCAATACCACTGACCAGGGCAAGACCGCGATCCAGGTGATCGAGCGGATGGTGTCGCTGCTCGACACCCTCGCGGCGCATCCGGACCCCGTGAGCCTGAAGGACCTGTCGGCCCGCACGGGCCTGCACCCATCGACCGCTCACCGGATCCTCAACGATCTCGTCACCGCCCGCTTCGTCGACCGCAGCGATCCCGGCACCTATCAGCTCGGGATCCGCCTGCTCGAGCTCGGCAACCTCGTCAAGACGCGGCTAAACGTCCGCGACGCGGCGCTCGGGCCGATGCGCGAGCTGCACCGGGCCACCGGACAGCCGGTCAACCTCTCGATCCGCCAGGGCGACGAGATCGTCTACATCGAGCGCGCCTTGTCGGAGCGTTCGGGGATGCAGGTGGTTCGTGCCGTCGGCGGCCGCGCGCCGCTGCACTTGACGTCGGTAGGCAAGCTCTTTCTCGCGGCCGACGACACCCGGACCGTGCGCGCCTACGGCACGCGGACCGGTCTTGCCGGCCATACCCGCAACAGCATCACCGAACCCGCGAAGCTCGAGCGCGAGCTCGCGCTGGTGCGCGCCCGGGGCTACGCCCGCGACAACGAGGAGCTCGAGCCGGGCGTTCGCTGCATCGCCGCCGGCATCCGCGACGACTCGGGCCGGCTGGTCGCAGGCCTGTCGATCTCCGCCCCGGCCGAGTTCATCCAGGACGACTGGATCGACCAGCTCTGCCTGACCGCGGACCAGATATCGTCGGCGCTCGGCTACGAACGCGACGAGTGATCCGCGACGCCGGCCGCGCGCCGGCCGCCGGAGAATTCGATCAGTCGAGGATCCGGGCATGGGTCCACTCCCCGGTCCGGACGAGATGGTGGACGGTCGCGATCAACTCGGCCTCGAGGGCGCGGCTCGCGCTACTGCGCGGATGCGCGCGACGAACGACGAAATGCCAGGTGAGATCCACTCCCCGGATCGGGCACATCGACACCGTATCGCGCAACTCGCTGCCGTCGAGAGCGCAGCTCGGCAGCAGGGAATAGCCGACGCCGCGCTGCACCAGCGGAATGATGATCAGCGAGTTCGCCTGGACCACCCAGTTGCCGGGCACCCCGCTGCGCGCGAGATGACGGATGATCTTCTGACGCACGGCGTGCGTCTGCACGAGCGAGATCAGGGGATGCGCGATGATGTCGCCAACCGGAATGCTCTTGCGCCGGTCGAGACCGGCATCCCGCGGGCCGACGAACACGATCGGCTCGCGCACCCGCAGCGAAGCGACGAGCTCGGCATCCATCTCGTGCTCGGTGATGATCGCCGCATCCAGCGCCCCGCTCTTGAGAGCGTCGCGCAGGTCGATCGAGGTACCCTCGATGATCCGCAGGGCGACGTTCGGATAGCGGGCCCGGTAGCGTTCGATGAGCGGGACACCGACAAGGCGCGACATCGACAGCGGCACGCCGAGGGAAGTCTCGCCGGCCGGTACCTGAGCGCGCGAGCCGAGTTCCTCGCGCAGGTTGGCGATCCCGTCGAGCAGTCCGTCGATGCGCTCCTTCAGCAGGCGACCGGCATCGGTGAGCCGCAGGCCACGGCCGTGGCGGACGAACAGCAATACGCCGAGCTCGCGCTCCATGCGGCCGACATGCCGACTGAGCGCCGGCTGAGCCACCTGCAGGTCGTTGGCCGCGGCGGTCAGACTGCCAAGCTCCGCCACCTTCAGGAAGTAGTGCCAGCTACGCAGGTTGGGTGTCACGGGAAGCCGTCGGTCCATCGGGATCCCCCCAACCCATAGCATTTTCGTTATGGGATTTATACACAGGATTCTACTGGCAGCATAGCTTTACGCTCCCTATCATCGCGGGAACGACCCCTCGAGCGGTCGATGACACAAGGCAGCCGATGACGCGCGGCGAGCCGGGAGACGAATCAGCGATGAACTACCTGATCGGTCTGGACATCGGCGGGACCTTCACGGACTGCGTGATCATCGATACCGCCGGCCGGGTGGTCTGCGCCAAGGCGCCCTCCACGCCACCCGAGTTCCATACCGGGGTGATCGATGCGCTGGCGGCCGGGGCACGCCAGCTGGGAATGAGCGTCGAAGCGCTCTGCAAGGCCGCCCAGGTCATCTCCCACGGCACGACGGTCGGCACCAACACCCTCATCCAGGAACGCGGCGCCCGGGTCGGCCTGCTCACCACACGTGGACATGAAGACTCCCTGCACATCATGCGCGGCAGCCGGGGGCTGAACGGCAAGGACATTCGCGCCATCACGCACTTTCCCGACGGCATCAAGCCGAAGCCACTCGTCCCGAAACAGCTGATCGAAGGCGTGCACGAGCGCATCGACTCCTTCGGCCGGGTCGTCGTTCCCCTCAACCTGCCAGCCACCGAAGCCGCGATCGATCGCCTGCTGGACGCCGGAGTGGAATCGATCGCCATCTGCTTCCTGTGGTCGTTCAGGAATCCGGCACACGAACAGGCCGTCCGGGAGCTGGTCGAGCGGCGCGCGGGCGGCGTCTTCACGACCTGCTCGGCGGAGCTGGTACCGAAATGGGGCGAGTACGAACGGATGACAGCCGCCGTGCTCAATGCCTACATCGGCCCGGTGACCAGCCGCTACCTACGGGAGATCCAGGGCCGACTCGCCGCGCTCGGCTACCACAAGCCCCTGCAGGTGACCCAATGCGCCGGCGGCAGCATCTCGGTGGAGCGCGCCTGCGTGGCCCCCCTGCTCACCCTGGATTCCGGACCGGTCTCGGGCGTCCAGGGCTCCCAGTTCCTCGCCGGAATGCTCGGCGAACCGAACGTGATCACCACCGACATGGGCGGCACCTCCTTCGACGTCGGACTGATCAGCGACGGGCGCCCCATCACTGTCGACCGGGCCTGGGCGAGACAGTACGAATACTTCATACCGAAGGTCGAGATCGAGGCGATCGGCGCCGGGGGAGGCAGCATCGCCTGGATCGACGAGCTGGCCGGCACCCTGCACGTCGGCCCCGACAGCGCCGGTGCCCGTCCGGGCCCGGTGTGCTACGGCCGCGGCGGCACGCAACCCACCGTCACCGATGCCAGCGTCGTCCTCGGCTACCTGGATGCGGACAATTTCGCCGGGGGCAGCATCCGGCTCGACCGCGAGGCGGCGACGAAGTCCATCGAAGCGCTCGGCAGCCGCCTCGGAATGTCGGTCGACGAAACCGCGGCCGGCATCGCCCGGATCGCCGAGTTCAAGATGGCCGACCTGATCCGGCGCGCTACCGTCGAGAAAGGGCTCGACCCCCGCGACTTCGTCCTGTTCGCCTTCGGCGGCGCGGGTCCGATGCATGCGGGCGTGTTCGCCCGCGAGCTCGACGTCCGCCGGGTCATCATCCCGCAACGCAAGACCGCGTCGACCTGGTGCGCCTTCGGCGCCGCATCGACCGACCTGCTCCATGTACATGAACGGGTCGAGATCATGAGCTCGCCGTTCCGTGCCGACGCCCTCAACCTCGTGATCCGCGATCTCGCGAACGCGGCGAGGTCGCAGTTCGCCGGCGAGAGCGACGAAGCGCCGCGCCTGGAGTTCTCCATCGACCTTCGTCATCGCGGCCAGATCAACGAGGTCGAAGTCGAACTGCCGGACCGGGAGCTCGGCGAGGAGGACGTTCCGGCGCTCGTCGAGAGGTTCTACGAACGCTACGACGCGATGTACGGCCAGGGGGCGTCGTTTCGCGGCGCTCGCCTCGAAGCGATCACCTTCCGGGTCCGTGCCTCCATCGTCACCCCGAAACCCGGGCTGCGCGCGCAATCCGACACGCCGGCCCCCGTGCCGGCCGACGCCACCCGCAAGCCGCGCGATGTGTACTGGACGGAGCTCGGCGTGCGCACGAGCACACCGGTCTACGACGGGGAGCTGCTCCTGACGGGCAACCGGATCACCGGCCCGGCGCTGGTCGAGACCACCGATACCACCGTCGTGCTCGGACCGGACCAGTCGATGATCGTCGACCGGCTCGGCAACTTCGCGATCGAGTTCGGCCCTCCGGCCAACTCGGCGGCGACTTCCCCGGATGGAGCCAGCAACCCATGAAGAAACTGAGCGAACTCGACCCGAGCCTGTTCGACGGCGTGCGACGGGGATACGTACCGCCGGCCAGGCTGCGCATCGCGCCGGGCCTGAAGCTGCACGACGATTTCGACGCCGACGTCGACCCGATCACCTACGAGGTGATCCGGCACAACCTCTGGAACATCAATCTCGAGCATGGCCGTTCCATCCAGCGCATCTCGGGCTCGCCGGTGGCCATCTACGCGATCGACCTGAATCCGTCGATCCTCACCGAGGATGCGGAGTTCGTCTACTTTGGTCCCTACATGCAGTACATGTCCGGCGTCACCGACACCCAGGTCAAGTGGGTGCTCGAGAACCGATCCGAGAACCCGGGCATACGGGACGGTGACATGTTCCTCGCCAACGACCCCTGGGTCGGCGCGGCGCACCAGATGGACGTCATGCTGATGTGCCCGGTGTTCCACGAGGGGGAGCTGTTCTGCTGGGTCACCAATTGCCTGCACCAGTACGACGTCGGCGGCATCCAGCCTTCGAGCTTCTGCGCGAATGCCCGCGACGCCTACGACGAAGGCATCCTGATCCCGCCGGTGAAGATCATCGAGAACAACACGATCCGGGCCGACATCGAGGCACTGTATCTGCGGGCATCGCGCCGCCCGGACATGGTGGGACTGGACTTCCGGGCGCAGATGGCGGGGAACCAGATCGCCAAGGCACGCATCGAACGGCTGATCGCGCGCTACGGCGCCCGGGTCGTCAAAGGCGTGATGAAGAAGATCATCGATACGGCCGAGCGTGCCTTCCTCGCCAAGATGGCGCAGATCCCGGACGGCACATGGCAGGAGCGCACCTATGTCGAGTGCGCGCACGACGGCGACCGCGGCACCTATCCCGTGATGATCACGGTGCACAAGCGCGGGACCGAGATCCACTGCGAGAACGAGGGGACCGCGCCGCAGTTCGCGGCGATGAACTGCACCTACTCGGGCTGGCGCGGCGCGATCATGGTGGTGCTGAACCAGATCCTGTGCTGGGAGCAGTACTTCGCCATCGGCGGCGCGCTGCGTCACACCCATTTCGACCCCACCGTGGGCACCATGACCTGCGCCGACTTTCCGGCGGCCGTATCCACCGCGCCGATCCAGGCGATGGAGATCGCGCTCTACCCCGCCTACAACGCCTTCAGCAAGATGATCTACAGCGTACCGGCACTGCGTGGCGACATCATGTGCATGTCGGGAACGAGCCAGTGGCCCGGAACGCTCTTCCAGGGGATCGACCAGCACGGTGAGCCTTTCGGGTACGGGCTGATCGATCCGATCGGCGGGGCGATCGGCGCCTTCGCCCAGGGCGACGGCATCTCGACCGGCGGACAGGCGCGCACGCCGATCTCGAAGCTCCCCAACGTAGAGTTCACCGAGCACCAGTTCCCGATCCTGTACCTGTACCGCAAGGAGCTCACCGACTCCGGCGGGCCGGGCCGCTACCGCGGCGGTCTCGGCGCGGAGAGCTGCTTCATCGTCCACCACGTCGACGGGATCAAGCAGGACGCCATCTGCTCCGGGGCGGCGATCCCGACTTCGCTCGGTATCGCCGGAGGCTATCCGGCCGCCACCAACGACTACGGCTTTGTGCGTCGCAGCGATATCCAGGCGCGCCTCGCCGGCGGCAACATCCCGGGCGACATCGGCGAGGTGGCGGGCGAGCCTTACCTGATCGGGCTGCGCGAATCGGGCATCGCGCAGAACCGCGACGACGTCTACGCAGTGGCCTGGTGCGGCGGCGGCGGCTTCGGCGACCCCTTCCAGCGCGACCCGGCCGCGCTCGACGAGGACATCCGGAACCGCTCCGTATCCCCGGAAATGGCCACCGCCCTCTACGGCGCCGTGCTCGACACGAACGGCCGGGTCGACGCCGAAGCGACGGCCCGCCGACGCAAGCAGCTGCACGCCGAGCGGCTCGCCGCGGCCGGGGCGAACAGGGCGGCGCCGGAATCCCGCAAGGGCGGCAGGATCCTCGAGGCCACGCCGACGGTCCATGTCCACCGCGACGCCAAGGGCAGCTACTGGGCCTGCGCGCAGTGCGCGACGCCGCTCGGCGCGATCGACGACAACTTCAAGCACCATGCGCTGCGCATCGACTCGCGGGTCCAGGATGCGAGCACACGGAACAAGGATCCCGAACGCTACATAGACGCCGAAGTGGCGCTGCGGCAATACGCCTGCCCCGGATGCGGAACGCTGCTCGACCTCGAGGTCGCGATCGAAGCGGATCCGCCCCTGCGTGACATCAGGCTCGATCTCGCCTGATCCGGCCTGACTTTCCTTCGTTCCACCACGTTGCAGGAGTCGACGAAATGCGGATCTCCAGAAGAAGACTGCTCGAAGGCGGCGCCGCGGGGGCTCTCCTCGCAGCCGGGGCGACGATCGGCTGGCCCCGGGCCGCCCTGGCCGACGAAAAGCTGCGCCTGACCGTGACGGCTGGCCATCCAGTGACCCTCAACTGGGTGCGCTGCCTCGATGAGGTCCTGCTGCCCGAATTCGCCAGCGCCATGGCGGCGTTGCCCAGGCCGGTGCAGATCGAGTGGAACAAGGCCTATGGCGGCACGGTCGCCAAGCTCGGTGCCGAAAGCGATGCCCTCGGCAGCGGAATCTCCGATCTCGGCATCGTGGCAACGATCTTCGAGGCGGGCAAGTTCCCGCTGCAGCAGGTTTCGATGCAGGTCCCGTTCACTACCAACGACATCGGCGTCGTCTCGAAGGCGGTCGCGCATGCGGTCGACCGCATCGAGCCGATGAACGCGGCCTGGAAGCGGGCGAAATGCGTTCCGCTGAGCCATGTCTCCGTCGACGGCTATCAGCTCATGACGACCTTTCCGGTGCGCAGCGTCGACGACCTCGCCGGCAAGAAGATCCTGGCGCCGGGGCCGATCGCGAACTGGCTCAAGGGCACCGGGGCGATCGCGGTCGCGGGCAACCTGAACACCTACTACAACGACCTCCAGACCGGCCTCGCCGCCGGCGTGATCGTCTCGATGACGCCGGCCTGGCCAGTCAAGCTGCACGAAGTCGCGCCGCACATCACGCTGGTGAACTTCGGCGCCCAATACACCGGCAGCGTCGCGATCAGCGAATCGACCCTGCGCCGACTGCCCAAGGGCGCAGCCGATGCCGCCCGGCTTGCGGGGCAGGCGTATGCCGCGGACTTCGCCACGACGCAGACCGCCCTCGCCAGATCGGCGCTCGAGAACATGGCCAGGGCGGGCGCGAAAGTCGCGGAATTCCCCGAGCCGGAACGTCAGCGCTGGGCCACCATGCTGCCGGACTTGCCCGGCCAGTGGTCGCGCGAGCTCGAATCCAGGGGCATGCCCGCGAAAGCCGTGGTCGACGCCTTCCTCGAGGGACTGGAGCAGCAGGGCGTCGCGCTGCCACGGAACTGGCGAGCCGGATGAGCCCGGCGCCCGATCCGGCGCATCGGGTCACCCGGTCGATCGGCGCGATCGGGCGTGTCGCCGCCGGACTGAGCCTGGGCGGCACGCTGATCGTCCTGGGAATCCTGGCGGTGATCAATACCGACATCGCCGGCCGGGAGTTCTTCAACCGTCCGCTTCGAGGCGCGACCGAGCTGGTCTCCATCGGCATCGTCGCGGTGGTCTTCCTGAGCCTGCCGCACACGGTTCTCGCCGGCCGGATGGCGCGGGTCGACCTCTTCTCTTCCTGGCTGACGCAGCGATCGCCCCGCCTCGGCGCGGCATCGTCCGTCCTGTTCAACCTGACGGGAGCGGCGCTCATGCTGCTGATGGCATGGTCCCTCGCGCCCGAGGTCCAGCGGGCCTGGGAGCTCGACGACTACGTCGGCTCGCTGGGTGACTTCACCGTGCCCATCTGGCCGGTGCGCGCACTGCAATGCCTGAGCGCCGCGGTCACCGTGGCCGCGTTCCTGCTACTGGCGGTTCGCGACCTGCGACGCTGCCTGAACCCGGACGCGCCCCGATGACGCCGCTCGAGGTCGGCGGATACTCCCTGGTGCTGATGGTCGTGCTGATCGTCGCCGGCCTGGACATCGCGATCACCCTGCTGCTGCTGTCCTCGATCGGCGTCTGGCTGATCCGCGGCAGCCTCGACGTCACGCTGAGCCTGTTCGCGCAGGCGGCGAGCGACACGATATCCAGCCAGGAGTTCGCGGTCGTCCCGATGTTCATCCTGATGGGGCTGCTCGTGAGCACGGCCGACCTCGGCAAGGACCTGTTCGCAGTGGCCCACCGACTATGCGGCCGGTTGCGCGGGGGCCTCGGGGTCGCGACGGTCTTCGCCAATGCCGTCTTCGCCGCCATCACCGGCATATCGATCGCTTCGGCCTCGGTGTTCACGAAGGTCGCCGTTCCCGAGATGCTGGCCTACGGCTATTCGCCGCGTTTCGCGACCGGGGTGGTCGCCGGCTCGTCGGTTCTCGGCATGCTCATTCCGCCGAGCCTGCTGATGATCCTGTACGCGTTCCTCGCCCAGCAGTCGGTCGGCGCCATGTTCCTGGCCGGCATCGGCCCCGGGCTGGTGCTGACGGCGGTGTACTCGATCGGAATCGTGGCGATGGCCCGCTTCACTCCCCATCGCGTCATGCGGGTCGACTCGCCGCCTCCGCCTCCCCCCGCCCAGGGCATCACGGGGCTGTTGCGCACCGCCCCCATCGGCATCCTGATCGTCGTCGTGCTGGGCGGGATCTACGGCGGCGTGTTCACGGCGACCGATGCCGGTGCCGTCGGCGCGGTCGGTGCGCTGATCATCGCGCTCGCGAGAGGCAAGCTCAGTGCATCTAGCGGCTGGCAGGTCGCGAAGGAAGCCGGCAGCATCACGGTGGCCGTGCTGTTCCTGATCATCGCCGCCAATCTCTACAGCAGGATGCTCGCGCTCTCCGGCCTGCCCCAGGTCCTCATCGAATCGATCGCCGCTGCCGGGCTGGGAGCCACCGGGTTCATCCTGATGTACATCGCCGTCGTGGTGGCGCTGGGCTGCATCATCGATTCGGCTTCGATCATGCTGCTCGTCCTGCCGCTGGTACTGCCGGTTGTCGCCGCGCTCCAGATCGATCCGGTCTGGTTCGGCGTGGTGACGGTGATCGCAGTGGAGATAGGCTTGCTGACCCCCCCTTTCGGCCTTTCGGTCCTCACCATCAAGAGCGCCCTGGGCAACGAAGGCATCGGCGTGGCCGACATCTTCATCGGCTCACTGCCCTTCGTCCTGATGATGATCCTCGTGCTGGCGCTACTCGTGCTGTTTCCGGGCATCGCGCTGATGTTCACCTGACCGCCGACCGCGACCGGGCGGAAACCCCTCGATCACCCGCGACCCGCGCCCGGCTCAGCTCGACGACGACGCCGTCCGGGTCATGTTCGCGCTCGGCGATCCGGCCTGCGTCGCGCCGCCGGCCTCGAGCCAGGTGCGCAGCCGCCGGGCATCCCCGAAGCGGGTATTGGAACCGTCCGAGTCGAGCAGCACCATCACGACAGGACGCCCGTCGACCAGCGTCTGCATGACGAGGCAGCGCCCCGCCTCGGAGATGTAGCCGGTCTTCTGGAGGCCGATCTCCCAGCCCTCGTTCTTCACCAGGCGGTTGGTGTTGCCGTAGCGGACCTGGCGGAAACCGGTATCGACCGTCAGGTCGGAAGAAGTGGAGTAGCTGCGCAGCAGCGGATACCTGGCCGCTTCGCGCACGAGCTTGACCAGGTCGTGGGCGTTGGCGACGTTGGCGACCGACAGGCCGGTCGGCTCGACGAAGCTCGAGTCGTTCATCCCGATGGCCTGCGCCTTGCGGTTCATCGCGGCGACGAAGGCGGGAAGCCCGCCGGGATGATGGCGCCCGAGCGCGTTCGCGGCCCGGTTCTCCGAAGCCATCAGCGCGAGCTGCAGCATCTCGGCCCGCGAGAGCTTCGTCCCGACGGTCAGGCGCGAGCTGCTGTTGCGCTCGGTATCGACGTCCTCCGACGAGATCGTCAGCATCTCGTGCATCGGCTCCTTGGAGTCGATCACGACCATCGCCGTCATCAGCTTGCTGATCGATGCGATCGGAAGCACGGCATCGGCGTTCTTCTCGTACAGGGTCCGCCCGCTGCGGGCATCGACCATCAGCGCGACCGAGGAACCGAGGTCGAGCGGATCATGGACCCGGCGCAGCCCGATCACTTCGCCGATGGTCGGCGTGGGCGCCACGATCGCGCGCTGGGCGCGCGCGGTCCGGCTCGCCTTGGTCTTCACGACCGACGCATTCGACTTGCGGCTCGCCGCAGCGGCCTGGCGGCGCGGCTTGGTGGTTTTCTGGGCCTTGGGCTGCGCCCGGGCCCCGGCCCGTCTCTGCGAGGCCTTCGCGCCCGCCTTCCTCGGCTGGGCCTTGGCGCCCGCGGATCGCGGAGCCTTCGCGGTCTGGCGCTTGGCCGAGGAACTCGACTTGCCGGCCTCGGCCGCCGCGCCACGCGCATGGATCTCGGGATGATTCATCCCGAGCGCGCCGAACACGCACGCGAACACCGCTGCGCGAAACCATGAACCCAACATGCCAACTCCCGGACGCCCTCTTTCGGACGACAGAGTGTATCAAGTAGTCCCTTTAAAAATAAAGCCTTACCGGCCAAAGCGCAGGGAAGTCTTGAAGAACGTGCGATATCGGCCGACAGATGGTCGATCGGGCGAGGTGCCATGACGTCCGGCCAACCGCGCGGGATCGGTGCGTTCCGTCCTCATCTGGTGCAACCAGCCTGGGACCCTTGCCCGAGAAACGCCGGTTTCGTGCGATCGCAACATGGCCCGTGGGCTCGAAGTCCGCCGGGGCTGGATCTCCATTGGGCGGTCTATTTTTCCCCTTTAAATTCAATGGAAAAGATGAATATGGCGAAATTCGAAACGACCCCATTGCTGCGTCGCACAAAGAAGAGTTGACTTCTTCCCGGGGCGCCCTTACAGTGTGTTTTGTGCGACGCACCATCACCTCGGTAGATCGTCGCCTTGCCCCGAATCCGACTATCCAGGAGTGCGCAATGTTCCAGACCCCCGAACAACTGATCCAGATCCAGAAAGCCTCGGTCGAAAGCACGCAAGCCGCGACCCTCAAGTCGCTCGAAGGCTTCGAGAAGCTCGCCGAGCTGAACCTGCAGGCCGTGAAAGCCTCGATCGACGAAGCGTCGGAGCAGTTCCGCGCCCTCTTCGATGTCAAGGATCCGCAAGCCTTCGCCGAACTGGCGCAGAGCTCGGTCCAGCCGACCGCCGAGAAGCTCGCCGCCTATTCCAAGCATGTCTACGACATCACGAATGAAACTGGCACGGGCATTGCTTCGATCTACGAGAAGCAGTTCGCCGAAGCCAGCAAGCTGTTCCAGTCCGCCGTCGACCAGCTCGCCAAGAACGCCCCGGTCGGCTCGGAAGGAATCGTGACCTTCGTGCGCCAGGCCCTGACCGCCGCCAATTCGGCCGCGGACCAGGTCACCGCGGCCACGAAGCAGGCCGTCGAACTGGCCGAGTCCAACTTCAGCGCGGCGGCTGCCAAAGCGGCTCCTCGCTCGAAGAAGGTTGCCTGAGCGATTTCTTCAAGGTTGTCTCCTCTAAGCACCACTGCACTGTCTCCTCCTCCGTGGTGCTTTAGGGCCCGATCCGCCGATCGGGCCTTTTTCTTGTTTTTGTCGCCGGGCCGCCCCAAGACAAAAAGCGCCCCCTCGGGGGGCAGCGACGCCGCGCAGCGGCCGAGCGTGGGGGCCTTTGTCGCTTTCGACTGACCCTCAGCGTCAGATCCGGACGTGCCGAGTCAGCATCGGGTGCCCGGATCAGCCCGCCGGCGGCATCTCGCCGATCTCGCCACCGAGTTGCGAGACCGATTCGCGCAGTACCTGACAGGCGGCGTCGACCTGCCGGGGATCGCCCTTCACCCCCAGCTCGATCTGTCCGGGGCGCCCCTGGACCCCGGCCGTCGGCAGGCAGAACACCCGGACTCCGGGGAATGCCTGCTCGACGGACTCGAGGGCCGGCGTGATGACCGACTCGGGCAGCCCGCGAACGATGAACGCGAGGACCGCGACGGGCCGCTCGAAGAAGAAGCGCTGGTAATGGGTGTCGAGCACCCACTCGATCATCGGCCAGGCCATGACCGGAAAGCCCGGCACGAACCAGTGTGAGCCCACCGAGAACCCCGGGATCCGGTTGAACGGGTTCGGCACGATGCGGGCGCCCTGTGGAAACTCGCCCATGCGCAGTCGCTGGCGATTCTCGGGACGCGTCATGTCGGCGCTGCCTCGTCCTTCGCGCGCCATCTCGGCGCATCGCTCGGTGATCAGCGCCTGCGCTTCGGGGTGCAGCACGAGCGGCGCGCCGAGCGCCGCGGCGGCCGCCTGGCGCGTGTGATCGTCCGGGGTTGCCCCGATCCCGCCGCAGCAGAACACGACATCGTCGCCCGCGAAGCTCTCGCGCAGCGCCGCTTCGATCCGCGGGCGTTCGTCGCCTACGTAGCGTGCCCAGGCCAGCTGCAGGCCTCTTGCGGCGAGCAGATCGCGCACCTTGGCGAAATGCTTGTCCTCGCGCCGGCCCGAGAGAATCTCATCGCCGATGACGACCAGTCCGAAATCCATTCCCCTCTCCCCTCGTCTGTCGATCAACGATCGCCGGCCGCCACGCCTTCCCGGCGCGGATCCGCCGCGCCGACCCACCGTCCCTGCCCCGGATCGATCGCGAACGGCGCCGGCATTCCGTCGATCCGTCCATTGAAGGCGAAGCCGTGCAGCCCGCTGGTCTGCGCCCGTCGCAGGACCTCGTGCCCGCGCCCGGCCAAGGCCCTGGCGACCGGATCACCCGCCGGGCCCGATTCGACCACCGCCGAGGCGCCGGCCCAGGCACCGAAATTCGGGATCGAGAAAGCCTCGTCGATCGGCAGGCGCCGATCGACCATGGCCACCAGTGCCTTGCCGACATACTGGACGATCTGGCTGCCGCCGGGCGAGCCGAGGGCGGCAAGCAGGCGGCCATCATCGTCGAACACGAAGGTCGGCGCCATGGTGCTGCGGGGTCGCTTGCCGGGCTCGACCCGGTTGGCGAGCGGGCCGCCGTCGGCGTCGACCGGCGACAGCGCGAAATCGGTCAGCTGGTTGTTCAGCAGGAAGCCGCGCACCCGCAGCAGGTTTCCGAAGGCATGCTCGATCGAGCTGGTCAGGGAGACGGCCTCGCCATGGCGATCGACGATCGCGAGATGGGTCGTCGACGGCAGGCTCCGGTCGGGGTCGGCCACCGGGGGCGGCGCGCCCGGCGGCTGCCCGGCCCGCGCCATGCCCATGCTGCGCCCGTCATCGACGAGCTTCGCGCGCCCGCCGAGATAGCCGGCGTCGAGCAGGCCGTCCCGGGGCACGGGGAAGAAGTCCGGGTCCGCGATCCATGCCGATCGATCCGCATACGCCAGCCGGTACGCCTCGACGAGCCGGTGCATGCTCGCCGCCGGCATCGGCGAGCCGGGCTCGGCGGCCAGCGCCACCGGCTCGAGGCGCTCGAAGATCCCGAGCGACTGCAGCAGGGTGATGCCGCCCGAGCTGGGCGGCGGAGCGCCGCAGACCCGCAATCCGCGAAACGGGCCGCAGACCGGTTCGCGGACAACGGCGCGATACCCGGCGAGATCGGTCATCGCGAGCCTGCCAGGCCCCCGCGGATCGCCACGGACCGCCTCCACCATGGCGGCGGCGACCGACCCGCGGTAGAAGGCATCGGCGCCGCCCGCCGCGATCATGGCGAGGGTATCGGCGAATTCCGGATCGCGCAGCAGATGGCCCACCGGCCACGGTCGCCCCGCAGCGTCCAGGTAGTGGCGGGCCGCCGATCCGCTGCGGCGTATGCGGTCGAGCGCCCCCGTCAGCAGGCGATGCAGGCGCGGCGAAACCGGGAAGCCGGCGCGGGCGAGGTCGATGGCCGGCTCGAAGAGCCGCTCCCATGGCAGACGACCGTGGTCGCGATGGGCCTGCTCCAGCATGCGCAACAGGCCGGGCACGCCGACCGACAGGCCGCTGTCGACCGCCGCGAAGAAACCCATGACCTCGCCATCGGGCAGGAGGAACAGATCCTCGCCGACGCCGGCCGGCGCGGTCTCGCGACCGTCGTAGACACGAACCCGGCCATCCTTCGGGCTGCTGTGCAGCAGGAAGCCGCCGCCGCCGATCCCCGAGGACTGCGGCTCCACCAGGTTGAGCACCATCTGCGCCGCGATCGCCGCATCGACCGCGCCGCCGCCGGATTCGAGCATGTCGCGGGCCGCGGCGACCGCGGCCGGATGAGCGGCCACCACCATGTCGGAGCGGCCGAAGCCGCGAGAAGCCGCCCCGATGCCGGTGGACGCCTCGGGCGAGGCCCGCAGCGAGTCGGCATCGGCGAGCGGTTCGCGAGCGAACGCGCCCGCGTTGCCCGCGAGCATCCAGGCAAGCGCGGCCCAGAGGCACAGGAGCCCGATCAGCCGCGATGGCGCGCGACGAGGCCGCCGGCCATCGTCCTCCGGCCGACCCAGCGCCGGATGCCGGTCACTCCGGCGCGACTCGCGCACGGCGCAGCAGGTCGAGCGAGAAATGCACATAGGCCAGCGCCGACAGGACCGGGGTGACGAGGAAGAGCGGCGGGATGTAGTTGAGCACGGTCACCAGCATGCCGAGGATCAGGTAGGAGCGGCGATGGCTCGCGATCAATGCCCGCCGTTCGACGGGATCGGCATGCTCGACGAGGCTGTCGAAGCGCATCACCCGCGCGGTCAGCCAGCTCCACCACAGCCAGGGGATCACGAAGGCGAGCGGCGGCACCAGCCACAGGGGCATGGTCAGCAGGTAGCCCACGACGAAGATCACCATGCTCGACACCGCATTCCAGATGCTCGCCCCGATCGACCATGAACCGAGGCGCTGGACATCGGGATAGCGCTCGCCGAGATGGCGGGTCACGATCGGCATCGCGAGCACGGCGACCAGCGCCATGCCGGTCGCGAAGATCATCGGGATCGCGACCAGCAGGGCCAGGACGGTCGCCACGACATCGGGAGCGCTGGAAAAGCCCATCGCCGCCACCCGGTCGAAGGTCCACTGGACCATCGAGAACCTGCCGAGCAGGCCGTCGGCGATCCAGTCGACGAGCGGCCCCCAGGCGAACCAGGCGAGCACGATCCAGCCGACGATCGCGGCAAGGAAGGGCCAGATCAGCAGGGCCAGCATCTTCGGGTGCAACTGGCTGACGATGCTGCGGGAGAAGGCGACGAGGATCCTGTGCATGGCAGCATGATAGCGGCGCCCCCGACCGTTCGTCGGCCGCAATGCCGGCCCATCGGCACCCGGCGGCGCGCTTTCGGGCGCTACGGCCAGAATGGACGCGTGCAACTGCTCGGCCTGATCCGCTTCATCGCCGTCGCCGGCGACGACATCCTCGCCTGGGAAGCCTGCGAGCGCTTCGAGGCGCGCCTGCCCGCGATCGGGGCGGACCCGATCCATCGCGAGGACCTGCAGATGATGGTGCTCTTCGGCGATGCCTCGAGCGCGCTGTCGGCCCTGTCCGAAGCGCTCGACGAAGGCGAGCAGCATGGCTTCGCGCTGGCCGCCGGACTCGTGCAAGGCATCCGGTCCCGCGCCACGGTGGCCTCGAGCCTGTCGGGCTTCACCGAAGGCACGATCGAGACACTGTTCGAGATCGCTTCCTGCGCCCTCGCGCAGGAGGTCGCGATCAGCCCGAAGCTCTCGAGCATCATCCGGCTCGCGGCGCCCGAGCATGCCGGACGCTTCGAGCCCTCGCGGAACCGCCGCCCCGATTCGAGGATTCGCGAACCTCTGGTGATGCGCCCGAGCCTGCGGCGGACGGCCGCGGGAGTTCCCGGCCGCAGCTAGCCGGGGGCAGCGAGCGCCCGGCCGATCACGGCAACGTCCGCCCCTGCGTGAGGAGACGGCTCATCCGGGAATCCCGCTCATCCGGGTTCCCTGCCGTGGCGTGAGCGCCGACAGCAGTCCGGGTTCGCGCAGGACGAGACGATGCCAGAGACCCGCGGGGATCACCAGGCCGCGACCGGCGTCCAGGCAAGCGGATCCATGGTCGATGCCGTCGGAGTACTCGACGGTCAATGCGCCCGAGAACATCAGCAGGATCTCGTCACCCCCGGGATGCATCTCCCAGAGATCCGAATGGAGATCGGCGGACGTCGAGACCGGGTAGAACCCGAGCACATGTCCCCCGGAGCGGCCTGTCAGGTGCGCCTCCATGCCGTCCCCCTCCAGGCGCGATGCGTTGCCCGCGGCGGGGATCCAGACATTGGCGCCAGGCAGCGAAAAGGAATCGATGGTGAAGCTGGCTTTCATGGACAGGTATGATGGACGGGCAGGCATGCCCTGTCTGTCGGCCACCCGACACAAGCCGTGCCTTTGCGGATCCACATCATGTCGAGATCCTCACCGACCCCGGCGCAGCGGCGGATCCTCGCGTCCGGCCGCTGGTTCAGCGGCCTGCCGTCGTCCTTCCAGGACGCGCTTTGCGACGATGCCCGGGTCGTCACGCTTCACGCCGGCGAGCTCCTGTTCCAGCGCGGTGACGAGAACGACGGCCTGTATGGCCTGCTCGATGGCGCCATCCGCTTCGGTGCCGTCAGCGTGGCCGGCAGAGAGTCCGTGGTGGGCCTCGCCGAGCGGCCGCAGTGGTTCGGTGAAGTGGCCCTGCTCGATGGCGGCCCGCGCACCCACCATGCCTGGGCGGAGTTGGCGGCCACGCTCGTCCATGCGCCGCTGCCGGCGATCGACGAGTGGCTCGCGCAGCACCCTGCCCACTGGCGGCACATCGGCCAGCTGGCCGTGCACAAGCTGCGCGTCGCGTTCTCGCTGATCGAGGATGCCCGCCTGCATCCACCTCGGGATCGCCTGATCCGATGCCTGGTGTCGCTGGCCAGCGGCTACGGGCAGCGAGAGGGCTCGATGCCGCGGACGCTGCGCGTATCGCAGGAGCGACTCGGCTCGATGCTGTCGCTCAGCCGCCAGACCGTCAATGCGCTGCTGCGGGACCTGGAACGGGAGGAGGTGCTGGTCCGCGTGAGGGGCGGCCTGCGCATTCCGGATCTCGAACGCCTGCTGGAACTGGAAGCCGCGATCCGGTAGCGAGGCGCGCGCACCCTACCCTAGTCGATCGCGGCGAGCGCCTTGTGCAGGCGCTTGGGCGAGACCGGCATCGGCGTGCGCAGGCCCTGCGCGAAGAGCGATACCCGCAACTCCTCGAGCAGCCACCTGAAGTCGTCGAGGCGCGCATCCGGCCGTCCGCGGCGCTCCTTGCGACGGCGCCGGTAGCCGGTGACGAGCGGCGCGAGCTCCGACATGCCGCGCGCGTCGCGCTGCGGATCCTTGCGCAAGGCCTCGATGCGCAGGTCGATCGCCTTGAGGTAGCGGGGAAAGTGGCGCAGCGCCGCGGCGGGCGTCGCCACGATGAAGTCCGGCGGCATCAGCTCGCCGAGCTGCGTCTCGATGTCGGCGCGCGCCTCGGGAAAGGCGCGCCCGATGGCGGACAGCTTGCGCCCGAGCGGCTGGTGCTCCTGGAGGATCTGCATCAGCAGGCGGGCGAGCTCCTGGCCGACCAGCGCCAGCCGGCTGCGCGCCTCGCCGACACGCTGCGCGAAGCCGTCCGCATCGGCGGGCAGCGGCTCGACGAGACAGACCCGGTCGATGACGGTGCGAACCAGCGCCGCGCGCAGCGCCTGCTCGTCGCCGAAGCCGGAATAGAGCAGCGACAGCTTCGGGAAGTCCGGCACGTTCCTCGCGAAGAAGCGCAGCGGCTCGCGCAGCGCGATCGCGAACAGGCGCGCCATGCCTTCGCGATGCACCGAAGCGGCCCGGTCCGGGTCGTCGAAGACCTCGATCCCGACTTCGTCCTCGTGGTCGACCAGGGCGGGAAATCCGATCATCGTCGCGCCGCCGGCCGGATCACGCACTTCCAGGAGCTCGGGAAGCTCGCCGAACGACCAGTCGCGCCAGCGCCGGCCGGCATCGCCCACCAGGCTTGCCGGCACCGCGGCCGGCTCGGTCGCCTGTCCGCGAGCCTCGGTCGGCCGTGGACCCGCGGGGCCATCGGTGGACGGCGCATCGTCCGTCGGGGCACCGGTCGCCGACGCCGTTTTCCGCAGGCGATCCGCGACATCGGCCAGCGCACTCTGGAAAGCCCCCTGCGCACGTTCGCCATGCTCCGCCCGCAGGGCGGCGAGGCTGCGCGATTCGGCGATGAAGCGGCCATCGGCGCCGACCAGCCGCAGGCGCATCGTCAGGTGCGCCGGCAAGGATTCGGTCCGGAAATCGGCGGCCTGGACCTGCAGGGAGCGCTCCGCGCGCAGGTCCAGGCGCAACGCTTCGACCAGGGGAGAATCAGCCGACCGGCCCGACCAGCGCGCAACGAACTCCGTCGCGTAGGCGGGAATCGGCACCAGCTGCCGGCGCGATCGCGGCGGCAGCGACTTGAGCAGCGCCTCGACCTTCTCGCGCAGCATCCCGGGCACCAGCCATTCGCAGGCCGCCGCATCGACCTGGTTGAGCAGGGGCAGCGGCACCGTCATCGTGATGCCGTCGTCGCTCGCGCCCGGATCGAAGTGGTAGTCGAGCCGGAAGCTCGCGCCGCGCTGGCGGATCTCTCGCGGAAAGGCCTGGCTGTCGACGCCCTCGGCATCCTTGCGCAAGACGGCTTCCCGGTCGAGGCGCAGGAGGTTCGCATCGCCGCGCACCGCCTTGCGGTACCACGCCTCGAGCTCCCTGCCGGTGGTGACCTCCACCGGAACGCGCGCATCGAACCAGTCGAAGAGGAACCGTTCGTCGACCAGCAACTCGGGACGGCGGATGCGGTGCTCGAGCTTCTCGATCTCGGCCATCAGGCGCCGGTTGTGGGCGAGGAAAGGCAGATGGCCCGCCTTCGCCGGCTCGAGCCATTCGTCGCGCACCAGGGCATGGCGGATCAGCGCCTCGCGGGCCAGCGCCGGCTCGCGGCGGGCGAAGGACACACGGCGCTGGGCGTAGAGGACGAGGCCATAGATCGTCGCGCGTTCGTACGCCATGATCTCGCCCGCCTCGCGCGACCAGAACGGATCCGACCAGCTGCGCCGGATCAGGTGGGCGCCGAGGCGCTCGATCCATTCGGGCTCGATCCGGGCGACCGTGCGGGCATAGAGCCGGCCGGTGTCGACCAGCTCCGCCGCCATCAGCCAGCGCGGCGGCTTGCGCACCGAGGAACCCGGATGGATCGCGAAGCGGGTCTGGTGGGTACCCATGTAGAGGGCATCGTCGGGCGCGCGCGTCCCGAGGTTGCCGAGCAGGCCGGTCAGCAGCGCCTGATGGAGCGCGGCGGCGCTTGCCGGCTCCTCGCCGATGCGCCACTGCATCTCTCGGACGGTGCGCTCGAGCTGGCCATGGACATCGGCCCATTCGCGCAACCTGCGCACCGACAGGAACTCGCGCTCGAGCCGGGTCGCGAGCTGGCGATTCGATTCGCCGCGCGCCGCGCGCCCCTGGACCTGCTCCTGCCAGTAGTTCCACAGGCGGACCCAGCCTGCGAAATCGCTCGCCGGATCGGCGAAGCGGCGATGCGCCGCATCGGCGGCCTGCTGTGACGCCAGCGGGCGCTGGCGGGGATCCTGCGACGACAGGCCGGCGGCGATGACCATGACCTCGCGCAGGCAGCCGCCCTGGTGGCCCGCCAGCAGCATCCGCCCGATCCGCGGATCGAGCGGCAGGCGCGCGAGCTGCCGGCCGACCGCCGTGAGCTCGCCCGCTTCGTCGATGGCATGCAGTTCCTGCAGCAGGGCCTGGCCGTCGGCGATCGCCTTGCGCGGGGGCGGATCGACGAAGGGAAACGATGCGATGTCCGACAGATGCAGCGAGCGCATCCGGAGGATCACGCCGGCCAGCGAGGATCGCAGGATCTCCGGGTCGGTGTGGGCCGGCCGGGCATCGAAGTCGGCCTGGTCGTAGAGACGGATGCACACGCCGTCGGCGACCCGCCCGCAACGCCCTGCGCGCTGCCGGGCCGCCGCCTGCGAGACCGGCTCGATCTGCAGCTGCTCGACCTTGCCGCGGTACCGGTATCGCTTGACGCGGGCGAGCCCGCTGTCGACGACGTAGCGGATGCCCGGCACCGTCAGCGAGGTCTCTGCGACATTGGTCGACAGCACGATCCGGCGGCCATCGCCGGGCGCGAAGATGCGTTGCTGGTCCGCCGCCGGCAGGCGTGCGAAGAGCGGCAGGATCTCGGGCATGCCGCGCCCCAGGGGCGATCCCGAGCCGGCCTGGCGCGCCGCCGCCCGCCGCAGGTGCTCGGCGCAGTCACGGATCTCGCGCTCGCCCGGCAGGAACACCAGGACGTCGCCCGGCGCCTCGCGCCAGAGCTCGTCGATCGCCGCCTCGATCCGCGCCGGCAGCTCGTCCTCGTCATCGTCGTCGCCGCGGCGACTCCGCGCATCGGCCGGCCCGGCCGCGTCGGTCTCCGGCGGTCGCCAGCGGATCTCGACCGGATAGAGCCTGCCCGACACTTCGATCACCGGAGCGGGCCCATCGGGTCCGGCGAAGTGTTCGGCGAAGCGGGCCGAGTCGATGGTCGCCGAGGTGATCACGAGCTTGAGATCGCCGCGACGCGGGCCTTCGATCAGCTGGCGCAGGTAGCCCAGCAGGAAATCGATGTTGAGGCTGCGTTCGTGCGCCTCGTCGATGATCAGCGTGTCGTACTCGGACAGCAGCGGATCGGCCTGGGTCTCCGCCAGCAGGATGCCGTCGGTCATCAGCTTGATCATCGCGCCGGCCGACAGGGTTTCCCCGAAGCGGATCTTCCAGCCGACGTGCTGCCCCGGGGGCGAACCGAGCTCCTCGGCGATCCGCCGCGCAACCGAGGTAGCGGCGATGCGGCGCGGCTGCGTGTGGCCTATGCGGCCACGCCGGCCGCATCCGGCGAGGGCGCAGATCTTGGGCAGCTGGGTGGTCTTCCCCGAACCGGTCTCGCCGCTGACGATCACCACCGGCGAGCGGCGCAGCGCGGCGACGATCTCGTCGCGGGCGGCGCTGACCGGCAGCTCGGCGGGAAACTCGAAGGGAGGGAGCGGCTCGGGAGCGTACGGCGAAGGGGCCTCGGCGACCCGCCGCGAGGCGCCGTCCGTCGCCGGGCGCGGGCCCGACCGTCGTTTTTTTGGCGGCCGGGCCGTGGCTTCGGGATGCGTCGGCATGGCGCGAAATTATAATCGGCGGATGAACGACGAACTGCAGCCGGCCCTGCATGCACCGGGCCCGGATTCCTCGCCACGCCCCGAACCGGGCGGCGCGCCCGACCAGCAATCCAGCTTCGTCGCCTGGCTGCGAACGGTCGCGCCCTACATCCATGCCTTCCGGGGCCGCACGTTCGTCATCGGCATCGCCGGCGAGCTGATCGCCGAAGGCCGGCTGACCGCGCTCATCAACGACATCAGCCTGCTCAATGCCATGGGCATGCGGATCGTCCTCGTCCACGGGGCGCGTCCGCAGGTCGTCGAGCAGCTTCGCCTGCGCGGCCTCGAAGGCCGCTACCAAGGCCACATCCGGATCACCGACGAGATCGCCCTCGAGTGCGCCAAGGAGGCCTCGGGCGAGCTTCGGCTCGACATCGAGGCCGCGTTCTCCCAGGGCCTGCCCAACACGCCGATGGCCCACTCCACCGTCCGGGTGGTGTCGGGGAATTTCATCACCGCAAGGCCGGTCGGCGTCGTCGACGGCGTCGATCACCAGCACACCGGCCTGGTCCGCAAGGTCGATGCCGCCACCATCCGCTTCGCGCTCTCGAGCGGGGCCGTCGTCCTGCTCTCGCCGCTGGGCTTCTCGCCCACCGGCGAGATGTTCAACCTGAGCATGGAGGACATCGCCGCCCGCACCGCGATCGCCCTCGACGCCGACAAGCTCGTCTTCCTCGCCGAGACCGACGGCATTCCCGACGAGGACGGCGGGATCCTCGGCGAGATCTCCGAGGAGGATGCCCGCTACCTGCTCACCTCCGGCCGGCTCGATCCGGCGACCGAGTCCTACCTGCGCCACGCCGCGATCGCATGCGACGGCGGCGTGGCGCGTGCCCACATCGTGCCGTTCCGTATCGACGGCAGCCTGCTACTCGAGCTCTTCCAGCACAACGGGGTCGGCTCGATGCTCGTCGAGGAAACGCTCGAGGCCCTGCGCGACGCGACCCTGGACGACGTCGGCGGAATCCTCGCCGTCATCCGGCCGATGGAGGAGGAAGGCATCCTCGCGCCCCGCGACCATGCCCAGATCGAACGCGACGTCGAGAAGTTCATCGTCATCGAGCACGACGGCGTCATCTTCGGCTGCGCGGCGCTCTACGCCTACGAAGGCCAGGACATCGCCGAGATGGCCTGTCTCGCGGTCAATGGCTCGGTGCAGGGCCAGGGCGACGGCGAGCGGCTGCTGCGCCGTATCGAGCAGCGCGCGCGCAACGCGGGCATCAGGCGCCTGTTCGTGCTGACCACCCGCACCATGCACTGGTTCCTGAAGCGCGGATTCGTCGAGGCAAGCATCGACGACCTCCCCCCGAACCGGCGCGACATGTACAACTGGCAACGCCGCTCGAAGGTGCTGATCAAGCGCCTCTGAGCCGGTGGGCCGTCAAGGAGTTAGACAGATGACCCGCATGATCGACTGCATCAAGCTCGGCGAGCAGGCCGAGGGACTGGATTTCCCGCCCTACCCCGGCGAGATCGGCAAGCGCATCTACGAGCAGGTCTCGAAGCAGGCCTGGCAGGGCTGGCTGCGCCACCAGACGATGCTCGTCAACGAGAACCGGCTGAGCCTCGCCGACGCGCGGGCGCGCAAATATCTCGCGGCCCAGATGGAGAGCTACTTCTTCGGCGAGGGTGCCGAGCGCCCGGCCGGCTACGTCCCACCGGAATCCTGATCCGGGAGACGGCGCTCCCTGTACGCACCAGGCTCACGGTACGGCTCCGTCCACCGGCCCCAGCGCGGCCACCCGCTCGGCGACGGTGCGGGTAGCGCGCACCAGCGCTTCGACCAGGGCATCGTCCACGTCGAGGTCGCCCTCGTACTCGGCCAGGTTGCGCTTGCGATGGGCCTGGTTCAACACGCGCCACTGCACGGCTTCCAGCCCCAGCGTATGGGTCAGGCACTGGAAGACCTGATAGCGGTTTTCGGAGCGGTAGCCATGCCAGCGCAGAGCAGCCAGTGAAAGTGCGTGCGCGGCGTTGTAGGCCAGGTCGAAGCGGCTTTCCGGACTCAGCTCCACGTTGGCCGCGTCGGCCAGGCGAACCCGCCCGGATCGGACCAGGCCATCGAACTCGGCTTGCGCCGGTGGCTCGGCCTTGAGCTGGCCGATGTGAACCAGGTTATCCAGCGGCGGCAACGGCATCCTTGTCCCCGATCAAGGCGATGGTGTTCCCGGCCAGCAATCTGGTCAGGAAGGGATTGCGCTGCGCCAGCCGCTTGCCGAACTCGGCCGACGTGTACAACGTGGGACTGGCGCGCCGGCCCAGCTGTTGCTCCGCCGGCGCCAGGGCGGCATAGACCTGTTCCAGCGTCAGCGTGTCGGAGACCAGCAGCAGGTCGAAGTCGCTGTAAGCAGTGTCGCTGCGCCTCGCCACGGAGCCGTACAGGAGCGCCAGCTGGATCTCTTCCGCGATGGGTACCAGTGCCTGGCGCAGGGCATCGGCCGGGCCGAGTATCTTGGTCGCGATGCCGCGCAGTTCGGCAAATATGGGCGCCTGCAAGTTGGCCTGATAGTGCTTCCGATTGCCGACGAGGGTCTGAACGACCAGCCCGCTCTGCTGCAACCGACCGAGCTCGCGCTGCACGGCGCCCGAGCCGCCGCCAGCCAGCTCGATCAGTTCCTTGGTGAAGAAGCTGCGCTCCGGCTGGCCGAACAGCAGGGCCAGCATGCGCTGCTGGGTGGCGGTGAACAGGGCATCGGCCACACTGGTGCGCGAGGCTGTACCAGCCTGCTGAGCGGGTTTGCGGGGCCGGGAGAGGGGATGACTGACGGCTTTTTTACCCATTTCGGGCAATTAAATACCCGATTCGGGTATTTTGCAAGCATGCAATCCGAACCGTTACCCCCGGCTGCGCTCTCGCCGCTCGATGCCGCCAGCCCCGGCCACCAGGGCGAGGTCGGCGCCGCGGGCGGCGAACAGGCCCACCGTCACCACGCCGGGCCACTGGTTGATGGTTCGCTCCAGCCCGAGGGGATCGCGGATCTCCAGCCCGGCGACGTCCAGGATCAGGTTGCCGTTGTCGGTCACGAAGCCCTCGCGCAGGCACGGTTCGCCGCCGATCGCCCGGATCGAGGCGGCCACCAGCTCGCGCGCCATCGGCACGACCTCGACGGGCAGGGGAAAGCGGCCGAGCACGTCGACGCACTTGGAGCGATCGACGATGCACACGAAGCTTCCCGCGGCCGCCGCGAGGATCTTCTCGCGCGTGAGCGCTCCGCCGCCGCCCTTGATCATCGCGAGCGACGGATCGATCTCGTCGGCCCCGTCCACATAGACCGGGATCGGCCGGCCGGCCGCGATGACCTCGTTCAGGTCGAGCACCGCGATGCCGTGGCGAAGCAGGCGCTCGGTGCTCGCCTGCGAGCTCGACACCGCCCCGGGGACCCGGTCGCGAATCCCGGCCAGCAACTCGATGAAATGGTTGACGGTCGAGCCGGTACCGACCCCGACGATCTCGCCCGGATGCAGGGCGGCGAGCGCCGCTTCGGCCGCGGCGCGCTTGAGCGCATCCTGGTTCATTTGCGTACCCGCTGGTTGGACAGGCCGATTCTATCCGGCCCACCCGTCCCCGGTCGCCTGCGTGCTCAGGCTGCTTCGCCTGCTGGAGGCCCCGTAAGCGCCCGCAGGATCGACTGGTTGCAGCGATCCAGCGAGACCAGGGCGTCGTCGAGCATGCCCGAGAGCCTCGGGTGCGGCCCCTGCTCGACGGCCTCGACGATGCGCAGGTAGGGCTGGTAGGGGCCATGCCGGCCGATCAGGGAATCCTGCACCCGGTCGGGTAGCTTCAGGCGACCGAGGAGCTCCTCGAAGGGCTCGCTGAACATCTTGTCGAGGAGCGAGAACACGCCGAGGATGAACATCTCGTCGCGCGCCTCGGACTCGATGTCGCCGACGAGGTGCTCGAGGAACAGGCCGCGGCGAAACGACGCGAACATCACCGGGCGCAGGTTGGCGTTCTTGCTGGAGGTCGACAGCATCAGGGCCAGCCACTTCTTGAGCTTCTTGACGCCCAGCATCATCAGGGCATGCCGGAACGACTGCACTTCGACCCGCAGGCCGAAGGCAGGCGAATTGATATAGCGAAGCAGGCGGAACGCCAGCGCGGGATCCTGGCGAACCTCCGCCTCGAGGGCATCGGTGTCCTCGTCGCGATCGATCATCTGCAGCATCCGCGCCACCGTCATGAAATCGGGGTTCGAGGAGGCCTGGCCGGCATGGTCGAGCGCATCCCGGAAAGGCCAGCCGATCACGGCCTCCGCCCCGGTGTCGAAACACCTGCCCATGATCTCGATCGACTGGACGCCCGCCTGGGCGTAGGGGATCGAACGGCGTGCGGCCGCTTGCCGGGCATGTTCGGTGGTCTCGTCGAGGCGCCGGTCCTCGTCGACGTGGATGAGGGCGAGCTTGAACGCGGGCAGCAGCGCGGGCGGCAGGACGCCGGCGGGGCGACCGCGCAGCACGAGGGTATAGCCGTGCCGATGCAGCGCTTCGATCAGCTCGAGCCCGGCGGCGTCTCCGGCGAGTCGGCCCGGCACCTCGAGCCAGAGCATGTCGGAGGCCTCGGTCTCGAGCAGGCGTGCGTCGGGCGCATCGTCGCCCAGGTCGACCAGGACGGGCGTCGCCGAATCGGGCCAGAGCCGGCCGAGGCTTTCGCAGATCCGGGAAGCCGACAGCGCCCTGCCGTCCTGGCCCATGAACG
>JAMLIN010000030.1 GCA_023954135.1 Burkholderiaceae bacterium
TCGATGAGATCGATCGCCGCGCGGACGCGGCCCGGCTCCACCGCGAGCTCGGCGGCGATGCTCTCGATGATTCGCTTGGCGCTACGGGCACCCTGGGCCGTCTCGGCGGCCCCCCGGCGGACTGTGCTCACGGTCGGTCGATCCGGCTCGGCAGGAGGAAAGGCGGCAATGTATCACCGATTGCTCCGGCCTCAGCGATCGCCCATCCCCGGCCGCGCCGGCCGTGTCTCACGCGCTCCGGCACCGTCCGTCGAACTCGGCGCATCGGTCGCGCCGGGCAGCGAAGCCGGCGGCTGCGCACGCCGGGCGCCCTCCATGCAGGCCTGGCGCGCATCCCTGGGCAGTCCGCGGCATTCGGCCGGATCGGCGTCCGGCTGGGGAGCCGATGGCGCGAGCCCTTGTGGCTGGGCCGGGCCCGACGGGTCGAGGCGCTCGCCGACGCCGTTGTCGAGCTTGTCGTTCGGAGGTCTCTCGTTCGGGACCCGCTGGTCCAGGGGCTGCACCGGCTGGGCCCGGGCGGGCTCCGCCGCCGACACGACCGAAGCGGCCGCCAGAAGCAGCACCGCGAGGAGAATCTTCGTCATCCGTTCGCTCCATGCGCCGGCGACGCAGGTCGCCGACCGATAGTTGCCTATCAGTCGGCGCTGCAAGCGACATGCCCACCCGATCCGGCCTCGAATTCGGGCGCAGGGCAAGGCGGGGCACCGCAGACAGTACGGTTGTACGGCAAGGTGCTCCAACGCAGCCATGCGCCCGAAGGCGATGCCGGATCATCAGTGCACGGTGCGCTCGAAGACGAACTCGCCATCGACGAAGTCGATCGGGATCAGGTCCTTCGGGCCGAACCTGCCTTCGAGCACCCGGCGCGCGATCGGATTCTCGATCTTCTGCTGGATGGCGCGCTTGAGCGGCCGCGCCCCGAACAGCGGATCGAAGCCGACCTTCGCGATCTCGGCGAGCGCCGCGTCCGAGATCGTCATGCTGATCTCGCGCTCGGCGAGCCGGGCTTCGAGCTCGCGCATCTGGATCCGCGCGATCGAGGCGATGTTGGCAGCATCGAGCGCATGGAAGACGACGATCTCGTCGATCCGGTTGATGAACTCGGGCCGGAAATGCTGCTTGACCTCGAGCATCACCGCATCCTTGATGATCGCGGCATCGCGCGTGGCCGGATCGGCCGACAGCCGCTGGATCTCGTGGGCGCCGAGGTTGGAGGTCATGACCACCACGGTGTTGCGAAAGTCGACGGTACGTCCCTGGCCATCGGTCAGGCGGCCGTCGTCGAGGACCTGCAGCAGCACGTTGAACACGTCCGGATGCGCCTTCTCGACCTCGTCCATGAGGATCACGCTGTAGGGCTTGCGGCGCACGGCTTCGGTGAGATAGCCGCCCTCCTCGTAGCCGACGTATCCGGGCGGCGCGCCGATCAGCCGGGCGACCGAATGCTTCTCCATGAACTCGCTCATGTCGATCCGGATCAGGTGCTCCTCGGAGTCGAAGAGGAACTGCGCCAGGGCCTTGCAGAGCTCGGTCTTGCCGACCCCGGTGGGCCCCAGGAACAGGAAGGAGCCGTAGGGGCGACGCGGATCCGACAGGCCGGCGCGCGAACGGCGGATCGCGTCGGCGACCAGTCCGACCGCCTCGTCCTGGCCGATGACCCGGCGATGCAGATGCTCTTCCATCTGCAGGAGCTTCTCTCGCTCGCCCTGCATCATCTTGCTGACCGGGATGCCTGTCGCGCGCGACACTACCTCGGCGATCTCCTCGGCGCCGACCTGGGTGCGCAGCAGGCGAGGCCGATCGGGCCTGGCGTCGGAACCGCCCGCCTCGGCTTCGCTGACGTCGCGCAGCCGGGCCTCGAGCCCGGGCAACTTGCCGTACTGGATCTCAGCGAGCTTCTCGTATTCGCCGCGACGCTGGAGCTCGGCCATCTGCGCGCGCAGCTGGTCGATCTCGGCCTTGATCTGGGCACTGCCCTGCACTGCCGCTTTCTCGGCCCGCAGGATCTCGTCGAGGTCGGCATATTCCTTGCCGAGGCGGTCGATCTCGGCCTCGATCAGCTCGAGGCGCCGCCGGGAGGCCTCGTCGGTCTCCTTGCGCACCGCCTCGCGCTCGATCTTGAGCTGGATGATGCGCCTATCGAGCCGGTCCATCGCCTCGGGCTTGGAGTCGATCTCCATCTTGATGCGGGCGGCCGCCTCGTCGATCAGGTCGATCGCCTTGTCGGGCAGGAAGCGGTCGGTGATGTAGCGATTGGACAGCTCGGCCGCGGCGACGATCGCCGGGTCGGTGATCTCGACGCCGTGGTGGAGCTCGTAGCGCTCCTGGAGTCCGCGCAGGATCGCGATGGTCGCCTCGACGGTCGGCTCGCCGACCAGGACCTTCTGGAAGCGGCGCTCGAGCGCGGCATCCTTCTCGATGTACTTGCGGTATTCGTCCAGGGTCGTGGCGCCGATGCAGTGCAGCTCGCCGCGGGCGAGCGCGGGTTTCAGCATGTTCCCGGCGTCGATCGCGCCCTCGGCCTTGCCGGCGCCGACCATGGTGTGCAGCTCGTCGATGAAGACGATGGTGCGGCCCTCGTCGGCGGCGATCTCCTTCAGGACCGACTTGAGCCGCTCCTCGAATTCCCCGCGATACTTCGCGCCGGCCAGCAGCGAGGCCATGTCGAGCACCAGCACCCGCTTGTCCTTGAGCGTGTCGGGCACCTCGCCGTCGACGATACGCTGGGCCAGCCCCTCGACGATGGCGGTCTTGCCGACCCCGGGCTCGCCGATCAGGACGGGATTGTTCTTGGTGCGCCGCTGCAGGATCTGGATCGCGCGGCGGATCTCGTCGTCGCGGCCGATCACCGGGTCGAGCTTGCCCTGGCGGGCCCTCTCGGTGAGATCGAGGGTGTACTTCTTGAGCGCCTCGCGCTGTTCCTCGGCCTCGGGGGAATCGACCCCGTGGCCTCCCCGTGCGGCCTCGATCGCGGCTTCGAGGTTCTTGCGATCGAGCCCCGCCTCGCGGGCGATCCGGCCCGCATCGCCCTTGTCGTCGGCAAGGGCCAGCAGGAACATCTCGGTGGCGATGTACTGGTCGCCGCGCCGCATCGCCTCCTTGTCGGCCAGGTTCAGCAGGCCCATCAGGTCGCGGCCGACCTGAACGTCGCCGCCGGTACCGCTCACCTGGGGCAGTCGCTTGATGCCGGCATCGACGGCGGTCTTGAGCGCCGCCACCCGCACGCCGGCTCGCTCGAGCAGCGCCCGGCCGGAACCGTCGGGCTGGGCCGCGATCGCCGCGAGCAGGTGCAGGGGGCTTATGTACTGGTGCTCGCTGGCAAGCGCAAGGCTGTGGGCCTCGTTCAGCGCCTGCTGGAACTGGGTGGTCAGCTTGTCGAATCTCATGTTGGCTCGTCTCGATCGAGAGAGGTCGGGATAGTCCGGAACTGGGGGCCTGCGGCCGGATTTCAAGCGGCGCCGACCTGGTCGGCGGGCGGCGGCCTCAGGAAGCCGCCAGTAGCACCAGCACCCCGAGGACGACCAGCGCCAGGCCGATGGTCTCGCGCGAGCCCGGTCGCTGGCGGAAGATCTGCGCCGAGACGATCTGGGCGAACAGGATCTCGACCAGGGCCAGGGTGCGCACCCGGGCGGCCGACTCGATCGCGAAGGCGAGGAACCAGAACTGCGAGGCCACCGCCCCCATCAGTCCGGCCACGACCGATGGCCGCCAGGCCCGCAGGATCGCGACCATCACCACCCGCTCGCGCCAGAGCAGCCAGGCGGAAAGCAGGGCGGCCTGGAGCACCAGCCCGCAGGCCAGCGTGAAGGTGGCGCGCAGCACGAAGCCCTCACCCGACAGGGCGAGGATCGCACCGCGATAGCCCACGGCCGACACGGCGAACAATGCGGCGGCACCGAGCCCGAGCGCGATCGCGCCGGCGGTGTCGCCGCGGGCACCGGCGCCGCCGGGCAGCGACATCAGGAGCACGCCGGCCGTGGCGGCGACGATCGCGCCGATCGCGAGCGGTCCGAGCAGATCGCCGAGGAACAGGCTGCCGAACAGCGCCACCTGCACCGGCTCGGTCTTGATGTAGGCGGTCGCCACCACGAAGGAGCGTCGCTGCATCGCCCCGAGCATCAGCCCGGTGGCGAGGATCTGGGCGAGCGCCCCGGCCACCAGCCAGAATGCGAAGCTCGGCGTGGGCGCCGGCATCGGCCCACCCGTGACGGCGAACACCAGCGCCAGCAGAAGCAGCCCGAAAGGCATCCCGAACAGGAAGCGGACATGGGTTGCGCCGACGGTCCCGAGCCGGCCGGTCAGGTCGCGCTGCATCGCGTTGCGCGCGGTCTGGGCCGCGGCCGCCGCGATCGTCAGGAGGATCCAGAGCCAGGGTGGCGCGAGCGGCCCGTCACTCATCGGGCGACCAGCGCCCGGCGGCGACGGCGTCGGAATCGCGGGCCTCGACCCAGCGCTCGCCCTGCGCGGTCCGCTCCTTCTTCCAGAACGGCGCCCGCGTCTTGAGATGGTCCATGATGAATTCGCAGGCGGCGAAGGCATCGCCCCGGTGCCGGGAGAGCGCCACGACCAGCACGATCTGGTCCCCCGGCCGCAGATCGCCGATGCGATGGATCACGAGGCCGTCGACGAGCGACCAGCGCCCGGCCGCCTCGCGCAGGATCGCAGCCAGCGACGCTTCGGTCATGCCCGGATAGTGCTCGAGCGTCATCGCCTCGAGCGCAGCGCCGCCGGAGGACCCGCGCACGGTGCCGATGAAGCTCGCCACCGCCCCGACCTCGTCATGGCCGGCGCGCAGCCGCGCGATCTCGGCGCCGACGTCGAAATCCTCGTGCTGGATCCGGGCCTGGCCCATGGATGGACCGGACGGATCGGGCGGGCGCGATCCGCTCACGGATTCAGCCCCCGGTGACCGGCGGGAAGAAGGCGACCTCGGCACCCTCGCGCAGGGGCGTTTCGGCATCGCCCAGCACCCGGTCGACCGCGACCTGGACGTTGCGCCCCTGCGCCAGCGCCTCGCCCCAGGCAGCGCCCCTGTCCGCCAGCCAGGCGCGCAGCTCACCGGCGCTGGCGATGCCGCCGGGGAGCCGGACTTCCTCGCGCTCGAGGCCGAGGGTCTCGCGCAGCGCGGCGAAATAGAGGATCGTGATGTTCATGCGAATAGCTCGAAGCTCTGGAGCTAGGCAACACGCGAAGACCGAAGCCCGGCTCGTGTTTCCTTCGGCGAAGGCTCGGATCTGGCTCGCTGTGTTCTTGCACCCGGGCCGCGGCGACTCGCGGCGCTCAAGGCCTCTTCAGCCCATTTGTTCAGACTGGTGCCGCTTCGGGCAGCTGCCTTGAGAGCGGCAGCATGGACACCCGGAGACACTCGCAACATGAGCTTGCCGCTCGCCGGCTTCTCCGGAACACCCCCGAGAGTCTCGCAAGCCAGGATGTAATCGTCCACCACAGCATGGAAGTTCGTCTCGAACTCCGAGATGGATTCGCCATGGAACGTGATGATGTCGTCGATATCGAGAACGCGACCAACAACGATCTTGTCCTCGGTATCGAAAGTCATGCTGGCTACATAGCCACGGTAGGTCATCGTATTCGTCATGGCTTCACTCCCATTCGTTGCAGCAGCTCTCTAGCCGCCCTGACTCGGTAACGCAGCGCCTCCTTGCCCGGATGTGGACGATGAAAGGTCGCTCTGATGCCTTGCCATTCGAACGTCACCGACGAGCCAGACCCTTCCACTACGCGGCAGCCAAGTGCGATGAGCAAGGACTCGATTCGAGCCCACTCGATATTGCCGTTGATCGGGTCGGACCAAACGGCCTCAAGCGTGCGACGTTGCTTGCTGTTCACTTTTCAATGATAGCACTTCCCGGGAAATTGCAAGCATGAAAGAGGCAAGACTTGCAGCCTGATCATTCCGTGCCGGGGCCTCGAGACTCCGAAGACACGAACGAACCCGCTGTGTCCAGCGCCCCTCAGGCAAGCAACGAATCGAGCGGCAGGAAGCGCACCATGTCGCCCCGGCGGACCTGCCCGCCCGGCGGATTGTCGACGAGGCCGTCGGCCCAGGCGGTCGAGGTCAGGACGCCCGAACCCTGGTTGGGAAACAGTTCGAGGCCGCCTTCCGGATTGATCCGCACGCGCAGGAACTCGCGCCGGCGGTCCGGCCGCGGCCAGTCGAAGTCGGCCCGCATCGGCAATACGGTGGGCGCCACCCGCTCCACCCCCTGCAGCCTGAGCAGGAAGGGCCGCACGAAGAGCAGGAAGGTGACGAAGCTCGATACCGGATTGCCCGGCAGGCCGATGAAATGCGCCTCGCGCGCCGTCGCGTCGCGCACCTTGCCGTAGGCGAGCGGCTTGCCCGGCTTGATCGCGATCTGCCACAGCGACAGCTCGCCCTCGGCTTCCAGCGCCGGACGGATGTGATCCTCGTCGCCGACCGACACCCCGCCCGAGGTCACGATCAGGTCGTTGCCGGCGGCCGCCGCACGCAGGGCGGCACGGGTGGCGTCGAGCGAATCCGGCACGTTTCCGAGGTCGCTGACCTCGCAACCGAGCGCGCGCAGCAGGCCGACGAGCACATAGCGGTTGCTGTTGTAGATCGCGCCCGGCGCGAGCGGCTCGCCGGGATCGGCGAGCTCATCGCCGGTGAAGAAGCATGCCACCCGGACCCGTCGATGGACCGATACTTCCGCGAGGCCTACCGAGGCCGCCAGCCCGACGGCCTGCGGCCGCAGCCGCTCCCCCGCGCGCAGGATCTCGGCGCCTTCCCGGATGTCCTCGCCGGCGCGCCGGATCCATTGCCCCGGCGCAGGCGCCTCGCGGATGATGACCGCATCGCCGTCGGCGTCGGCCATCTCCTGCATCACCACGGCATCGGCCCCCCCGGGGATCAGGCCGCCGGTGAAGATCCGGGCCGCCGTCCCGAGAGCGAGCGGCCCGCCGACGTGGCCGGCGGGGATGCGCTGCGAGACCGGCAGGCGGGCGCCCATGGTGGCCTCGGCGACACGCACCGCGTATCCGTCCATCTGGGTGTTGTCGGCACGCGGCACGTCGATCGAGGAACGCAAGCCGCGGGCCAGCACCCGGCCGTGGGCCGCCATGATCGGGATCGTCTCGTGACCGTCGACCGGCCGGGCCTGCCCGAGCAGGCGCGCCAGTGCCTCGTCAAACGGCAGCAGGGGAGATGGCGTCATGACCCGCAAGGTACTCCAGGATGAAGTCGGCGATGGCGATGGGGTGATTCAGGTCGAGCACCGGCAGGCCGATCGGCAGTGTCTCGTCGGAAGCCACGGCGACCACCCAGGGATCGGATGGATGCAGCGGCGGATGCCCGAGGCACGGGCGGAACACCTCGAGCTTCGGGATCGGCGCATGCTTGAAACCCTCCACCAGCACGAGATCGCAGGGCGACATGCGAGCGAGCTGCTCGGCGAGCGTCGGTTCGGGCGCCCCGCGCAACTCGTGCATCAGGGCCCAGCGCGCCGAGGACGTCAACATGACCTCGGTCGCGCCCGCCTCGCGATGGCGCCAGGAGTCCTTGCCCGGCTGGTCGACGTCGAAGCGATGATGGGCATGCTTGATCAGCGAAACCCGCAGCCCGCGTCCGGTGAAATCCGGGATCAGCCGCTCGATCAGGGTCGTCTTGCCCGATCCGGAATAGCCTGCGAACCCGAAGACCTTCATGGCCTCGCCTCTTTCAAGCGGGTTCGCATTCGAGTGCAGGAGTCGAGCCGGGAATTCGCGAAGCACGGCTTCGCGCCGGCGAGACCGGCCGCGCCTGCCAGCGCGGCCGTGGCGGGGCGCCCCGAATAGTACGGTTGTACGGCAAGGTGCCCCAACGCGGTCATGCGCTCGAATGCGGGGCCGCTCAGCAGTGGGCGGCGATGTAGTTCTTTAACATCGCCACGTCGGCAGGCATCCGGACATAGCGCTGCACCCGCTGCTCGAGCCCGGCAAAGCCCGCCGGCGGCTCGGGATCGACCCCCGTCGCCTCGCGGATCGCGTCGGCGAACTTCGCGGGCAGGGCGGTCTCGAGGCAGATCATCGGCACGCCCTCCTCGCGGTAGCCCTGGGCAACGAACAGGCCGTCGGCGGTGTGGGTGTCGACCAGCATCCCGCAGCGCTCGCGCAGGTCCCGGATCGTGCGCATCCGGTCGGCATGCGTGCTGCGCCCCGAGGCGAAGCCGAAACCGGCGATCGCCGCGAACGCGTCGGTACCGCCGATGTCGAAACCGCCCTCCAGGGCAAGGCGTTCCCACAGGGGCGCGAGGCGGCCGGGGTCGCGTCCCAGCAGGTCGAACACGAAACGCTCGAAGTTCGACGCCTTGCTGATGTCCATCGAAGGGCTGCTGGTCGAATACGTCTCGGCCGCGCCGCGCACCCGATAGCGCCCGGTGCGGAAGAACTCGTCCAGGACGTCGTTCTCGTTGGTGGCGACGACCAGCTTCGCGATCGGCAGCCCCATCATCCGGGCGATGTGACCGGCCAGGACATTGCCGAAGTTGCCCGACGGCACGCAGAACGACACCGGCTGCCCGTCTTCGGCGATCGCGAGCCAGGCCTTGAAGTAGTAGACCACCTGGGCCACGACGCGCGCCCAGTTGATCGAGTTGACGGTGCCGATGGCGTGGCGCCGCTTGAAGGCCAGATCGGAGGACACCGCCTTGACGAGGTCCTGGCAATCGTCGAAGACGCCGTCGATCGCGATGTTGAAGATGTTCTCGTCGTGCAGCGAGAACATCTGGGCGCGCTGGAACGCGCTCATCCGGCCATCGGGCGAGAGCATGAAGACGCGCACGCCGCGCTTGCCGCGCATGGCGTACTCGGCGGCGCTGCCGGTATCGCCGGACGTGGCGCCGAGGATGTTGAGCTGGCGCCCCTCGCGCCCGAGCTGGTACTCGAAGAGATTGCCCAGCAGCTGCATCGCCAGGTCCTTGAAGGCCAGCGTCGGGCCATTGGACAGCCGCAGCAGGAACAGGCCCGGTTCGAGCCGCTCGACCGGCGTGATGTCCGGCGTGCCGAACACTTCGGGCGTGTAGGTACGGGAGACGACGTCGCGCAGGACCACCGGCTCGATGTCGCCGACATAGCGCGACAGGATCTCGAAGGCGAGCGCCGGATAGTCGAGGCCGCGCCATCCCGAGAGCGTTGCCGTGTCGATGCGCGGATAATGTTCCGGCACCACCAGGCCGCCATCGGGCGCAAGGCCTCCGAGGAGGATCTCGGCGAAGCCGGCGGCCGGCATCCCGCCGCGTGTCGAGAGATACCGCATCCTCAGCCGAGCTCCTCGCGGCGGATCCGCACCACGGGACCGAGGACCGTGGGCATCGCCTCGATCGCCTCGATCGCCGACAGGATCCGGCGCTCGTCCGACACATGGGTGAGCAGGATCACGTCGGTCTGGCACTCGTCCTCGGCGGCCTTCTGCAGCGCGGCGTCGATCGAGATGCCGGCATCGGCCAGATGGCCGGTGATCCGGGCGAGCACCCCCGGCTGGTCGGCGACCGGGATACGCAGATAGCAGGCACTGCGGGCCTGGTCGATCGGCAGGATGGGTACGTCGACCAGCGCCTCGGGCTGGAACGCGAGGTGCGGCACCCGGTTGTCCGGATCGACGGTGAGCATCCGCGCCACATCGACGAGGTCGGCGATGACCGCGCTCGCGGTCGGTTCCGCCCCCGCGCCCTTGCCGTAGTAGATGGTGTCGCCGACCGCATCGCCCCGCACCCAGACCGCGTTCATCGCCCCTTCGACGTTGGCGAGCAGGCGCCGCGCCGGCACGAGGGTGGGATGCACCCGCAGCTCGATGCCGGCCGGGCCGTCCGGCTGCGCCTCGCGGTGGATGGCGATGCCGAGCAGCTTGATCCGGTAGCCGAGTTCCTCGGCGTAGCGCACATCGATGTTGCGCAAACCCCTGATGCCCTCGACATGGCACTTGTCGAACTGGATCGGCACCCCGAACGCGAGCGATGCGAGCAGGGTGATCTTGTGGGCGGCATCGACGCCCTCGACATCGAAGGTCGGGTCGGCCTCGGCATAGCCGAGGGCCTGCGCCTGCGCGAGGGCCTCCTCGAAGCCCAGACCCTTGTCGCGCATCTCGGTGAGGATGAAGTTCGTCGTGCCGTTGATGATGCCGGCGACGCGCTCGATGCGGTTCGCGGCGAGCCCCTCGCGGGTCGCCTTGATGATCGGAATGCCGCCGGCCACCGCGGCCTCGAAGGCGACCATCACGCCCTGCTTCGAGGCCTCGGCGAAGATCCGGTTGCCATGGACCGCGAGCATGGCCTTGTTGGCCGTCACGACGTGCTTGCCGTTGGCGATCGCGGCGAGGACAAGGTCCTTCGCCACCGTATAGCCGCCGATCAGCTCGACGACGATGTCGATATCGGGGTCGGACACGATTTCCGCGCCGTCGCCGCAGACCTCGGCATGGTCGCCGACGATCGCCCGGGCGCGCTCGACGTCGACGTCGGCGACCCGCGTGATCACGATGCTGCGCCCGCCGCGGCGGGTGATCTCTTCCCGGTTGCGCCGCAGGACCTCGAAGGTCCCCCGGCCGATCGTGCCGATGCCCAGCAGGCCCACCCGGACCGGACCGAACTTTTCCAACGTCCTCTCCCCGTCTGGCCGGCTCGCCAACCGAGCCGGCAACCCTGGATTCTTCAGGCCGCCCGCGGCTTGACCAGCCCGTCGCGGCGGAAGGTTTCCCGGATGCCGCGCAGCGCCTGCCGGATCCGTTGCTCGTTCTCGATCAGTGCGAAGCGCACATGGGTGTCGCCGTAATCGCCGAAGCCGATGCCCGGCGAGACGGCGACCTTGGCCTCCTGAAGCAGCTTCTTCGCGAACTCGAGCGAGCCCATCGCCTTGTAGGCTTCGGGAATCTCCGCCCAGATGTACATCGATGCCTTCGGCACCTCGACATCCCAGCCGATCTCTGCCAGGCCGCGCGCCAGCACGTCACGGCGCTTCTGGTAGTGCTGGCGGACCCGCTCGACGCTGTCCTGGGGACCCTCGAGCGCCGCGATCGCCGCGACCTGCACCGGCGTGAACATGCCGTAGTCGTGATAGCTCTTGATGCGCGCGAGCGCATTGACGAGATCGCGATTGCCCACCATGAAGCCGACCCGCCAGCCGGCCATGTTGTAGCTCTTGCTCATCGTGAAGAACTCGACCGCGACGTCTCGCGCGCCGGGCACCTGCATGATCGAGGGCGCCTTGTAGTCGTCGAAGACGATGTCGGCGTAGGCGAGATCGTGCACCACGAGAATGTCGTGCGCGCGGGCGAGATCGACCACCCGCTCGAAGAAGCCCAGGTCGACGCACTTCGCGGTCGGGTTGCTCGGGAAGCCGAGAATCATCATCTTCGGCTTCGGGATCGATTCGCGGATCGCGCGCTCTAGTTCTTCGAAGAAATCGACCCCGGCGGTCATCCGCACCGAGCGGATGTCGGCGCCCGCGATCACCGCGCCGTAGATGTGGATCGGATAGCTCGGGTTGGGCACCAGCACGGTGTCGCCGCGATCGAGCGTCGCCAGCATCAGGTGCGCCAGCCCTTCCTTGGAGCCGATGGTGGCGATCGCCTCGGTGTCGGGATCGATGTCGACGTCGTAGCGCCGCTTGTACCAGTCGGCGATCGCCTTGCGCAGGCGGGGAATCCCGCGCGATACCGAATACCCATGGGTGTCGGGACGTCGCGCCGCCTCGGTCAGCTTGTCGACGATGTGGGCGGGCGTCGGACCATCCGGATTGCCCATGCTCATGTCGATGATGTCCTCCCCTCGCCGCCGGGCAGCCATCTTGAGCTCGCCGGTGATGTTGAAGACGTAGGGCGGCAGGCGGCTGATGCGAGAAAACTCCCGCGACGACTCCATGGGATGGACTCCTGTCGGCGATTCGCCGAATGATTCGGGCACAGCCTCGCGCCCAGGGGCCGGAGCGGCATCCGGGTCTGGCGCGAGGAATTGGCGCACCGCGGTGCACCATGATGATATCGTAGCAGTTTCATATAGTTAGCGGTCCGATGAAACTCCACGCCGACAAGCTCCCCGCGCTCAATACCGTGACGGCCTACGGTGAGGGCTACGTGGAGGTCAACCGCGAGCGCCACCAGGCGCCCCTGCGGTTCATGCCCGAGGGCAGTGTCGAGCGCTGGGAGGTGGGCGGCCTCGACGAAATCTCGGCGGCGGACATCGCCGGGCTGATCGAGCTCGGACCGGAGCTCGTGCTGATCGGCACCGGCGAGCGCCAGCGCTTCCTGCATCCGCGGGTCATGGCGCCGCTCGCCGAGGCCCGGATCGGCTTCGAGACCATGACCAGCCACGCCGCCTGCCGCACCTACAACATCCTGATGAGCGAAGGCCGGCGGGCGCTGCTCGCCCTGCTGCCCGGGTGAGACCGCACGGAAGTCGCGCCATATCGCTGTGCTATCGTCTAGCCAGACGAACAACCATCATCCAGGAGCCTCCATTGCCTGTCGTCGTCGGCCAGCCCGTTCCCGATTTCAGCGCCGAATCGACCGCCGGCACGGTCCGCCTGGCGGACTACGCCGGCCGCCACCTGGTGCTGTATTTCTATCCCAAGGACAACACGCCCGGCTGCACCGCCGAGTCGATGGACTTCCGGGATCGCCATGACCAGTTCGTCGCGGCCGGTGCGGCCATCCTCGGCGTCTCGCGCGACAGCATCCGCTCCCACGAGGGATTCAAGTCGAAGCTGGGCCTGCCCTTCGAGCTGGTGTCCGACGCCGACGAACGGCTCTGCACCGAGTACGACGTCATCAAGCAGAAGAACATGTACGGCAAGAAGGTCCGGGGCATCGAGCGCTCGACCTTCCTGATCGGCCCGACCGGCACGTTGCTGCGCGAATGGCGCGGCCTCAAGGTGCCCGGCCATGTCGACGAGGTGCTTGCCGCGGTACGGGAATCCTAGAGTGAAACAGCCCCCACGCTCGCTATCGCTCGCTGCCCCCCAAGGGGGCTATCAGTGGCTTCGGACGGCCGGGCGCCACTGATGCCGTTACCCAAGCCGCCGGCCAGGCCGGCCACGATCCTGGAACTGGACGAGCAGGCGCTGCGGCGCGCCCGTCGCAAGTCGAGCGCGAGCATCGGAGTGACAGCGGTGAAAGCCGCCGAGCCGGCCGCGACGGCAGCGCCCGAGTCGCCGGTCGCGGCCGGCGACGAGCCCGCCACCGTGGCCCGCAAGCGTCCGTCGCCCGTCGAGCCGCGCCGGCCCGAGCTGCCCGCGGTGCTGGCCGCCCCCCGGGCGGCGCCCGCGGCGGAAGCCCGGCCGGGTCCGCGTCGACGCCGCGAACCCTCCGGGGCGCGGATCCTGTTCGTGCTCGATACCAATGTGTTGATGCACGATCCGAGCTGCCTGTTCCGCTTCGCCGAGCACGATATCTACCTGCCGATGATGACGCTCGAGGAGCTCGATGCGCACAAGCGCGGCATGTCGGAGGTCGCCCGCAACGTGCGCCAGGCAAGCCGCGCGCTCGACGGCCTGATCGCCGCGAGCGAGGCGAGCATCGAGGACGGCATCCCGCTCTCGGCGCTGGGCAACCGCGAAGCCCGCGGGCGGCTCTTCTTCCAGACCCAGGCGCTGGAGGCCCGGCTTCCCGAGAGCCTGCCGATCGGCAAGGCCGACAATCACATCCTCGGCGTCATCGCCGAGCTCGAGCGCCGTCATCCCGAGCGCGAGATCGTGCTGGTGTCCAAGGACATCAACATGCGGATCAAGGCCAGCACCCTGGGGCTGGCCGCCGAGGACTACTTCAACGACCAGGTCCTCGAGGACGCCGACCTGCTCTACTCGGGCATGCTCGAGCTGCCGGCCGATTTCTGGGACCAGCACGGGCGCGGGGTCGAATCCTGGCAGAAGGACGGGCTGACCTACTACCGGGTCGCCGGGCCGATGGTTCCCCAGATGTCGGTCAACCAGTTCGTCTGGTTCGAGGGCGAGCTGCCCCTGCTCGCCAGGGTCTGCACCATCAACGGCAACGAGGCGGTGCTGCAGACCCTGCGGGACCTCACCCACCCTCGCAATGCGGTCTGGGGGATCACGGCCCGCAACCGCGAGCAGAACTTCGCGCTCAACCTGCTGCTCGATCCCGAGATCGACTTCGTCAGCCTGCTCGGCCAGGCGGGCACCGGCAAGACCCTGCTCGCGCTGGCCGCCGGGCTCGCACAGGTGCTCGAGACCAAGCGCTTCACCGAGATCATCATGACCCGCGCGACCGTACCGGTCGGCGAGGACATCGGCTACCTGCCCGGCACCGAGGAAGAGAAGATGCAGCCCTGGATGGGGGCGCTCGAGGACAACCTCGAGGTGCTCAACCAGGGGGATCCGGCGGGCGGCGAATGGGGGCGCAGCGCGACCCAGGACCTGATCCGCTCGCGCATCCGGGTCAAGGCGATGTCCTTCATGCGCGGGCGCACCTTCATCAACAAGTTCCTGATCATCGACGAGGCGCAGAACCTGACGCCCAAGCAGATGAAGACCCTCATCACCCGGGCCGGACCCGGCACCAAGGTGGTGTGCCTGGGCAACATCGCGCAGATCGACACGCCCTACCTGACCGAGGGCTCGTCGGGGCTGAGCTTCGCGGTCGAGCGCTTCCGCAACTGGGCGCACGCCGGCCACATCACGCTGCAGCGTGGCGAGCGCTCGCGCCTTGCGGACTTCGCCGCCGACGCACTTTAGGCGGAACGCCCGCGGCTGCGTGTCGGACCCTCGCTAGTAGGGATCGCTGGTGAAGTTCTCGAAGCGGGTGTGCTGGCCGACGAAGGTGAGCCGGACCGTGCCGATCGGGCCGTTACGCTGCTTCCCGATGATGATCTCGGCGCTGCCCTTGTCGGCCGAATCCGGGTTGTAGACCTCGTCGCGATAGATGAACAGGATGACGTCGGCATCCTGCTCGATCGCCCCGGATTCCCGCAGGTCCGACATCACGGGGCGCTTGTTGGGGCGCTGCTCGAGCGAGCGGTTGAGCTGCGAGAGCGCGATCACCGGACAGTTGAGCTCCTTGGCTAGCGCCTTCAAGCCACGCGAGATCTCCGAGATCTCGGTGGCCCGGTTCTCGCCGCCGGCCGCCGAGCTCATGAGCTGCAGGTAGTCGACGATCACCAGGCCCAGCTGTCCGCACTGCCGGGCGAGGCGCCGTGCCCGCGACCGCAGCTCGAGCGAGTTCAGCGCGGGCGTCTCGTCGATGAAGAGCTGCGCGTCCTGCATCTTCTCGATCGCGGTGGTCAGGCGCGGCCAGTCGTCGTCGAGCAGCCGCCCGGTACGCAGCCGCTGCTGGTCGAGGCGGCCGACCGAGCAGAGCATCCGCTGCGCGAGCTGCGTCGCGCCCATCTCCATGCTGAATACCGCGACCGGCATCTGCAGGTGGACCGCCACGTTCTCGCCGATGTTGAGCGAGAAGGCGGTCTTGCCCATCGACGGCCGACCGGCGACGATGACGAGATCGCCCGGCTGCAATCCCGAGGTCCGGTCGTCGAGATCGACGAAGCCGGTCGCGATGCCGGTGATGCCGCTCGGGTTGTCCTGACTGTAGAGCTCGTCGACCCGCTCGACCACGCTGGTGAGCAGCGACGCGAGCCCCTGGAAGCCGCCCTGGCCACGGGAGCGATCCTCCGAGATCGCGAGCACCCGGGCCTCGGCCTCATCGAGCAGCTGGCGGGTATCGCGCCCCTCCGGATTGAGCGCGGCGCCGGCGATGTCGTCGGCGGTGCTGATCAGCCGGCGCAGCAACGCCCGGTCGCGGACGATCTCGCCGTAGCGCCGGATGTTGGCCGCCGACGGCGTCTCCTGGGCGAGCGAGTTGAGATAGACGAGGCCACCGGCGATCTCCTCGGCCTTGCCGGCGTTCTGCAAGCCTTCCCAGACGGTCACCACGTCGGCGGGATGGTTGCGCTCGATCAGGCGATGCACCTGCTGCCAGATCAGCCGGTGCTCGTAGCGATAGAAGTCGTCCTCGCGGACGATGTCGGCGACCCGGTCGAAGGCGGTGTTGTCGAGCAACAGCCCGCCGATGACCGCCTGCTCGGCCTCGATGGAATGCGGCGGCACCCGCAGCGAGAGGACTTCCGCGTCCGGCTTGGCCGGGGAAGATTCGGGCATCTTGGGCAGGGGTTCGGGCACGGCTCTCGGGCTGGGACGATGATCGGGCGGGGTCATTAGTGTAAGTCCGCAAGGGGCTGCGGGCCACCGGCCGCGTTGCAGTCATCGGTTTACCTGGATCAACGGAATCGACGGCCCGATGCTGTCCAATAGCGGGGGATAACACGACGGCTCGGGTCGTACGGTGCAAGTCGCTTTCCGACCCGGATGATGCCAGCGGTGCCCTATGCGAAACCTGAAGCGCGCGTTCTGGGGAACGCATCTCGTCCTGCTCATCCTGTGGCTCATCGCCGAGCCCACTGTCCTCCAGTCGACCGGCTTCTCCGGCCCGCGCAGGGCCGTGGTCCAGTTGACGGGTATCGTCGCCATCGCTTGCATGAGCCTGGCGATGGTGCTCGCGCTGCGCCCGTTGTGGCCCCAGGCCTGGCTGGGCGGGCTCGACAAGATGTACCGCCTGCACAAATGGCTCGGCATCTCGAGCCTGGCCATCGCCATCATCCACTGGCTGTGGGCGAAATGGCCGGATTGGGTCGCAGGATCGGGCCGGCTAGAACGACCGGTACGCGGCCCGCGGGGCGCGATCGAGCATCCGGTTGCAGCCTGGCTGTCGAACCAGCGTAGCGTGGCCGAACACCTGGGCGAGTGGGCCTTTTATGCCATCGTGGTGCTGATCGCCGCAGCCCTGGTCCAGAGGATCCCCTATCGACTTTTCTACAAGACGCATCGCCTCCTTGCCCTTGCCTATCTGGCGCTGGCCTTTCACGCCATCGCGCTGATGCGATTCGCCTACTGGGCATCGCCGGTGGGCTGGCTGACCGCGGCGCTGCTCGCCGGCGGGACCTGGGCGGCGGTCATGGTGCTGCTGCGCCGAGTCGGCGTGAGCCGGCGAGTTGAGGGAACGATCCTTTCCCTGCATCGTTTCGCCGAGGTCAGATCCCTCGAAATCGAAGCCGAGGCGCGCGGCTGGCCCGGCCACAAGCCCGGTCAGTTCGCTTTCGCCACCTTCGACGCCTCGGAGGGCGCGCACCCCTACACCATCGCTTCCGGCTGGCGCCGGGACAACCCCAGGATCACCTTCGTGGTCAAGGAACTGGGCGACCACACCGACCGCCTGCGCGAGAATCTTCATGTCGGGCAGGCGGTGACGATCGAGGGGCCCTACGGGTGTTTCACCTTCGACGACGGCAGCGCACGCCAGATCTGGATCGGCGGCGGCATCGGCATCACGCCCTTCATCGGGCGCATGAAACAGATGGCGCAAGCGCAGGCGGACCGGGACTGGCCCGCAGGCCAGCAGGTGGACCTCTTTCACAGCACCGCGGACGTGGACCCGGAAGCGCTCGACAAGCTGGCGGCCGATGCGAAATCCGCGAACGTGAGGCTGCACCTGCTGATCGATTCGCGCGATGGCCTCCTGACGGGAGAACGCCTGCGGGCCGCCATCCCCGACTGGCGCGAGGCGAGCATCTGGTTCTGTGGGCCGGCCGCGTTCGGTGATTCACTCAAGCGCGACCTGGCCGCTCACGGATATCCCGTGGACCGGCATTTCCACCAGGAGCTTTTCGCAATGCGATGAGCGGTGGTGACGATGGACGCGAAAAGGGAGCGCGAATCGCTCCCTTTCCATGATCGCGGCGAGCCTTACGCCCTTACGCGTGATCGCCGAGCACCGACACATTGATCTCGGCGGCGACGTCCACATGCGGCACGACCTCGACCTTGTAGTCGCCGATCGCCTTGATCGGGCCGTCGGGCATGCGCAGCATCGAGCGGGAGACCTCGAAGCCGTCGCGGGCCAGGGCTTCGGCGATCGAGGCCGGCGTGACCGATCCGAACAGGCGGCCGTCGACGCCGGCACGCTCGGTGATCTGGACCGTCAGGCCGGAGAGCCTGTCGGCCAGCGTCCGGGCGGTGGCCAGGCGATCGGACTGGGCTTTTTCGAGCTCGGCGCGGCGCGCCTCGAATTCCTTCTTCGCCTTCTCGGTGGCGCGGCTCGCCTTGCCCTGGGGAATCAGGTAATTGCGCGCATAGCCGTCGCGAACCTTCACGACCTCGCCGAGCTGGCCGAGGTTGACGACCTTCTCTAACAGAATCACTTGCATGTCTGTGCTTCCCCGGATCAGTGGTTGTCGGTGAACGGCAGCAGCGCGAGGAAGCGCGCGCGCTTGATCGCCTCGGACAGCTGGCGCTGGTACTTCGCCGACGTGCCGGTAAGCCGGGCCGGGATGATCTTGCCGGTCTCGGTGACGAAGTCCTTCAGGACGTCGATGTCCTTGTAGTCGATCCACTCGACCTTCTCGACCGTGAAGCGGCAGAACTTCTTGCGCTTGAACAGGGCCGACTGGGTCTTGCGACGGGGCTTGCGGTCTTTGCTGCCGCGACGAAAACCTGCCATGGAATCACCTCAATCTGTTTGAATCGTTCGAAATTCGGTTACATGCAGCACGAGCACCGGGCTGTTGCGATGCCGCGCCGCCAGGAAGCCCGCCAGCTTCAGCCCGCTGCCCGGAGCGATCGCCGCGAAGCGCTGCGCCTCGTCGCCGATGACCACCAGCTCCAGCGGACAATCGACCCGCCTTGCCTGCCCCGCCTCGGACTGCTCCGACTCGTGGCGCAGGCTCGCGGTGACGATCGGCACGCCCGCCGGGGTGTAGCGCAGGGCTTGCGAGGAAACCAGCACCCCACCGATCACGACCCGGTTCGGGAAACCTCGCCCCGCAGCCGGCCCGGTCACGGACGCCGCGGCCTCAGGCCGCCTGCTGCGGCTCGGTCGCGGCCTTGCGGGCCTCTTCCTTCTGGAGCTGCTTCCACATCGGCGAAGCGCCCGTCTCGGCCTTGCGCATCGACACGGTCAGGTGGCGCATGACGGCATCGTTGAAGCGGAAGGCGGTCTCGAGCTCGGCCAGCGTCGCGGGCGTGCACTCGACGTTCATGAGGACGTAGTGGGCCTTGGCGACCTTCTGGATCGGGTAGGTCAGCTGGCGCCGCCCCCAGTCCTCGATCCGGTGCACCTTGCCTTCCTGGGACTCGACCAGGGTCTTGTAGCGCTCGACCATGGCGCCGACCTGTTCGCTCTGGTCGGGATGCACGATGAACACGATTTCGTAATGACGCATCGATACTCCTGTTTTTGTGCCCTGCCCCTGTGCCGATCTCCCGGACAGATTTTCCCGGACAATCGCCGGGATTCAGGGCCGCTCCTTGTGGACTTTTGGCCAAAGCCGCGCGTCTGGCTGGCTCCGGCAAGGAACCGATAATTATAGGTCGGCGATGATTCTTTCGCAAGAAAGCTCCCCCCAGCCATGCTGATCGCCTGGATCCTGCGTCTGTTGCTGGCGGCCGGCGCCGCTGGCGTGCTTGCCGTGGCCGCGTTTCTGGTCGCGACCGGCTCCTCCGGCTGGCCGACCGCCCTGCTGCTTTCCACCCTTCTCGCCGTGCTCCTGGTGCCGACGGCGGTCGCCACGGTGCTCGCGGCGGAGTTCCTGGCGAGCACGCTGCTGGGCGACCGCCACTGGCGAGGAATCCCTGCGGCCTGGCTGCGCGAGCTCGGCGCCTCGATGCGCACCTTCCTGTTCGCGGTTCCCCTGCTGGGTCAGCGGGCTCTTCGCACGACCGCCGGCGAACGCCTGCCGGTCGTGCTCGTCCACGGCTACCTCTGCAACCGGGCGGTCTGGCGGCCATTGTTCCGCCATCTGGCGCGCGCCGGCCATCCGGTAGAGGCGATCAACCTCGGACGCGCCTTCGTGCCGATCGACGAGCATGTGCCGACGCTCGCCCGCGCGGTGGCCGCCGCCGGTGCCGGCGGGCGACCGGTGGTGCTGGTCGGCCACAGCATGGGCGGGCTGGTGATCCGGGCCTGGCTGCGGCGCGCCGGCCATGCGGGCGTGGCCGGCATGATCACGCTGGGCGCCCCGCATCGGGGTACCCGCGCCGCCGCACTGGGACTGAGCCCCGATGCCCGGCAGATGCGCCGCGGCAGCGATTGGATCGCTGGGCTCGATGCGCACGAGGAGCGCGCCGGCGCAACGCTGGCCCGCTGCGTCATCCTCACCCGGAACGACAACATCGTGTATCCGCAATCCGATCAGGTGCTGCCGGGCGCGCGCATCCTGCGCCTCGATGGCGTCGGCCACCTGGGCCTCGTCTACCAGCCGGCGGTCTGGCGGATGGTGGACGAGGAGATCGCACGGATCGAGGCGACGGCATCGGCCCGCCCGGCCGGTGCGCCGGGCACCCTGCCCTAGGGCCTGTTCACACTGCGATGGTCCCCGCGCCGGGGATCGGCTTGCGATACACCGCCGAGACGACGTGCGATATCCCGGCATGGGCCGAGCCCTCGGCGAGCACGATGTCGGCATCGCGGCTCGCGAGGATCTCCCAGCCGTCGAAGGCCTGGTGCAGGCGGCGCGCCTGGTAGAGATTCTCGGGAATCCCCGGGCCGCCGGTCCGGTAGCGCAGCTGGCGCTCCCCGTAGCCCTCGATCAGCAGCACCCCGCCCGGGCGAAGCGTCCGGCGAAAGCCCGCGAAGAGACGTTCGCGCAGATCGGGATCCGCGAACTGGATGAAGATCGCGACCACCGCATCGAAGGCATCGGGCTCGAAACCCCAACGGGCGGCGTCGGCCACCCGCAGGTCGATCTCCACACCGCGCTGCCCGGCAAGGGCACGCGCCTTCTCGATCGCCACGGGCGAGATGTCGAAGGCGGTGACGTCGAACCCGGCGGCCGCGAGGAACACGCCGTTGCGCGATTCCCCGTCGGCGACGCACAGCACCTTCCCCCCCGCCGGCAACAGCCGATGGTGCTCGGCCAGCCACGGATTCGGCTCGGAGCCGAAGAGCAGGCCGTCGGCCTCGGCGAATCGCCGGTCCCAGGTTTCACGCGCGTCCTCGAATTCGCCCATGCCCGATTCTATCCAGTGACGGCGCCGGACTGCCCGACTCCGGCGTCATGCCCAGCCATGCCTCGGACCGGAAAGAAGTCCATGTCGTTCGCATCGTTTTTATATTCTCGAATATACATAGTGGGGTTCGCGTGCTTTCCTGCAGTTGCGAACCGTGGGGCGGCACATCGAAGGCAGCTTCCTTACCCGGAGGAGATGAACCATGGAACCCATGCCCAGAGCGGTACCCCGAGTCGACATCAAACGGCGCTGGCTGCTCGCCGCCGCCGGTACCGGCGCAGCGGCCGGGCTGGGCGGCTGGAACGCCGCCGCCCGGGCGCAGGAGGCCAAACCGCTGCCACCGGTGGCGTCGTTCAAGGACGCGAGCCGGGTGATCGTGCACAGCGCGAACGGCATCGAGACACAGCGATCCGCACTGGGCTCGAGCGCCATCACCGATATCGACGTCCTGTTCGTGCGCAACAACCTGGCTTCTCCCGACGCCGCCATCGTCGAGAACGCCGACGCCTGGCGGATCGAGATCGACGGCGTCACCAGTCCGCGCACGCTGACGCTCGCCGAGCTCAGGAACATGGGCCTGGCCTGCGTGGCCATGGTGCTGCAGTGCTCGGGCAACGGGAGGGGTTTCTTCGAGCACAAGGCATCCGGATCGCAGTGGAAGGTGGGCGCCGCCGGCAACGTCTTCTGGAGCGGGGTGCCGGTCAAGGACGTCGTCAAGGCCCTCGGCGGTGTGCGCGGAGGCATCCGGTACATGACCGGCACCGGGGGCGAAACGATTCCGCAGGGAATCGATCCGCTGACGGTGATGGTGGAGCGCTCGGTGCCGTGGACCGCGATGGAGGAAGCCATCCTCGCCTGGGAGCTCAACGGCAGGCCGATCCCGCTGGCGCACGGCGGACCGCTGCGGCTGATCATTCCCGGGTACTACGGCGTCAACAACATCAAGTACATCAAGCGTCTCGCCTTCACCGAGAACGAAACGGCCGCCAACATCCAGAAGTCGGGCTACCGCGTACGCGAGATCGGCAAGAAAGGCGATCCGTCGCAGGCATCGATGTGGGAGATGAACCTCAAGTCCTTCGTCACGTCTCCGGCGGGCGGAGAGACCCTGCGCCCGGGGCCGGCCCTGGTGCACGGAGTCGCGTTCACGGGCGGCGCTCCGGTCAAGAGCGTCGAGGTGTCGGTGGACGACGGCAAGTCGTGGCAGCCGGCCGAGTTCTTCGGCCCCGACCTCGGACGCTACGCCTGGCGGCAGTTCGTCGCGCGAGTGCAGCTGCCGGCCGGCAGGCACCGGATCACCAGCCGCGCCACCGCCGCCGACGGCACGGTGCAGCCCGAGCTGCGCGTCGAGAACGAGCGCGCCTATGCGCACAACGGCTGGCGCGACCATGCCGTCGAAGTCACCGTCGCATGAGGGCGTGGCGAGCCGCCGGGCTGGCATCTCTGCTCGCCATCGCCGGTGGCGCATCGGCCGGCGAGCCGGGCCTCGAAGTGTTCACGACGGGCGCGCAGCCACCCTGCGCGATCTGCCACACTCTCGAGGCTGCCGGTGCCTCCGGCACCCTCGGTCCTTCGCTGGACGAGCTGAAGCCGGATGAGGCGCGCATCCGGGCGGCGGTGCTCAACGGGGTCGGTGCCATGCCTTCGTTCGCGGATCAGTTGAGCGAGGAAGACATCGAGGCGGTCGTCTCGTTCGTCGCCAGGGCCGTCGCGGGGCGCTGACGCGACGGCTTGCGCGCCCTACCTTCCGGACGCCGACAGCCGGCGGGCCAGGTCGCCGTCGCGGCGGGTCGGGTGGCTGCTGGCCCAGGCCACCGCGGCTACGTCCCCGAAGATCTCGAGGCGGGATTTCGCCCGGGTAATGCCGGTATAGAGGCTCTCGCGGGTCGCGAGCGGATGGCCCGCAGGCGCCGGCACGAGCAGCACGGTATCGAACTCCGAGCCCTGCGACTGGTGGATCGTCAGCGCCCAGGCGTCGTCGCAGGCCGGCATCTGCAGCACTGGTACCGCCAGCGGCTCGCCGCCCCGGGCAAAGGCCACCACCAGGTGCCCGTTGGCCGCCAGGCAGACCCCGATCTCGCCGTTGAAGAGTCCGGTTTCCGGCGAGTTGCCACGCACGATCACGAGCCGTCCCGGATACCAGGCGCGGGCGTCGGGAATGCCCAGGGCACGGCGGGCGCGCGAGTCGATCTCGCGGCTGACGCGGGCCGCGCCGAGCAGTCCTTCGCGTAACGCGCAGAGCAACCCTAGCCGGCCGTAGTCGGCAAGCACGCCCGCGGCGAGCTTCGAGATGTCGTCATGCGCCATGCCGGCGGGCGTTGCGCGAATCCGCCCCCACAAGGCCTCGTGCTGACGGGCGACGCGCTCGGCGACGCGATGCATCATCGCGGCCGGAGTCTCGCCGGGAAAACCGCCCAGGCTCACCGGACCGCCTGCGGCCGGCACGGGGCCGTCGCCCGCCGCTCCCGAGCGCACCGCGTCGGCGAAGCCCACGATCTGCGCTGCATCGCGCTGGCGATAGTTGCGCAGGAGGACCACCCCGCAATCGCCGATCGGGCCCTCGTCGACCTGGCAGGCCGAACCGAAGACCGATCCCGGCTCCACCGACGCGAGCTGGTCGCGATCGCCCGCGAGCACGAGCCGGGCGTCCGGATGGAGCGCGGCCAGCAAGGCGTCGGCCATCTCGAGGTCGATCATCGAGGCTTCGTCCACGATGACCAGGTCGTACGGCAGGGGATCGTCCGGACCGTGGGCGAAACCCCGCCCCGGGCCGCGCGAGCCGAGCAGCCGGTGCAAGGTGAGGCCGCCACGAGGGATCGGGCCGGCGGGATCCATGGCCGGGCTCGCGCCCGGCTCGGCGGCCATGGCGGCCATCGCCTCCATCGCCCGCGCGGCCGCCTTGCCGGTGGGCGCCGCCACCACGATCCGCAACGATGGCGCGAGGCGGCGCGCCGCGCCGACCAGGCGCGCGAGGCTCGTCGTCTTGCCCGTCCCGGGGCCGCCGGAGAGCAGCAGCAGGCGGCGGGTGAGCCCGAGCTCGACGGCCCGGCGCTGCATGTCCGGCGCGCCCTCGTCGGCGGGGCCGAAGGCCTCGTCGAGGGCGGCGGCAATGGCGGCGAAGTCTCCGAGCGGATCGGCCTGCGCATGGGCGAGAAGCTTCGCCGCGAGCCGGGTCTCCGCGGCCCAGAAGCGCTGCGGATACAGCTTCCCGCCATCGAGCACGAGGGGACGGGTCGCGGTGAAGTCCGCAGCCGCGGGCCCGTCCGCCGCCGGAACGAAGTCGACAACGGGGCTCGCGGCGAGCTCCGCGGCCGCATCCCCGGCGACGTCGATACAGGCATGGCCATCGGAGGCAGCCAGCCAGAGCTCGCGGCCGAACGCGTCGAGCTCCGCCTTGCCGGCAATGGTGCCGCCGCCCACCTCGTGCAGGCGCGCGAGCGTCGCACCGGCCAGCAGCGCGAGCCGGGTAGGCACCGCCCCGCCGGCCGCGGTGTCGATCCCGGCGTCCACCCCGGGCCCCTTCGGGGAATCTCCTCTTGCCCGCCCGGCCATCAGTCGCCTCCCCCGGCCGTGCCGGAGAGTTGGGCGTCGAGCGCGACGACGAGCTCGCGCGAGGGCCGCGCGAAGTGCACACCCTTGCCGGCGGCACCCGTCATGCCCCTCAGGAACGCGTAGTACACGCCGCCGAAGTGGCGCTCGTAGTCGTAGCCGGGCAGGCGCGAGGCCAGCAGGCGATGCAGGGCGAGAGTGTAGAGGCAGAACTGGAGGGCGTAGCCGTGGCTGGCGATCGAGGCCGCCATGGCCTGCTCGTGGTAGGAGGAATCATCGCCCCCCAGGCGATTGCTCTTCCAGTCGAGAATCCAGTAGCGGCCATCGGCCTCGAAGACGAGGTCGATGAAGCCGCCGAGGTAGCCATGCCAGTCCGCGTTCGATGCGAGTTCGCCGTCGATGGCGAATTCCTTGCGCACGATCCCGACGATGCGCCGGGTGCGATCGACCGCGTTCGAGCCGATCGCCGGCAGGATGAATTTCAGTTCGCGGGTGAAGCCCGCCTTGCCCAGCCCCCGTAGCCGCGGCATCGCGCCGGCGCCATCCGGCAGCGGCGTGTCGAGGACGCGGTCGAGCCAGTCCGCCACGGCGCGCGCGTCGGCGGTGATGCCATGGCGCCCGAGCACGCGGGCGACGAGCTCCGGGTCCACGGGCCGACCGAAATCCACTTCCTCGAGCACGGCATGAAGCGCGGTCCCGGCCCGGGCTCCCGCCGGGAAAGCGTGGCGCACGGCCTGCTCGCCGGACGGCGGCTCATCGGGGTCGACGGGCACCACGATCCATTCATCGTGGTCCGGGCGCGGCGCCTCGGCCGGCGGCAAGGGCGCCAGCGCATCCACCGCATCGGGACGAATCGCGCGCATCAGGGCGGTGTAGCTGCGCTCTTCCCAGGGCGTCGCGATCTCGCCGGTGAACTCGCGCGCCCGGAGCTCCTCGGCGCGCCGCCGCAGCGGCGCGTCGTCCGACGCAGCCTCCCGCGGCTCGGGCATGCAGCCGAGGCCGGCGACCGCCTGCGGCGCCTTGCGCACCATCTCGGCGACCCGATCGGCCTGCGACGCACCCAGCAGCCGACCCACCTGCCCATCGCCCTTCGACGCCGACCAGAACAGGTAGAGCCGGTGCTCCGCCCGGGTCGCGGCGACATAGACGAGCCGCATGGCCTCGGACTCCTCCTCCTGCCGAGCGCGCTGGCGCATCGCGCCGATCGCGGCACCCTCGCCATCGGCCCGCGGGCCGCAGAGCAGGACCGTGCGCCAGCCCCCCTCGCCGTCCGGCTCGTGCAACGCGGCGGCGTCTTCCGTCTTCGACTTGCGGATGTCACGCCAGCCGAAGGGCACGAACACGATCGGGAACTCCAGCCCCTTGGACTTGTGCATCGTCAGGATCTGGACCAGGTCGTCGTCGCTCTCGAGGCGCAGCTCGGCCGATTCGTCCTTGCCGTCCGCGCTGCGCGCGATCCGGTCGGCGAGCGCAGCGCGCGCCTGCGCGGCTTCCTCGCGGGCCTCGGGCATCTCGCCGAGAAGCTCGAGCAGATGCAGGAGATTGGTCAGGCGCCGCTCGGCATCGCGATCGGCCGCCAGCCGGGCCGCGGCCTCGAAGTCGTGGAACAGCAGGCGGCGCAGGGCCGCGACCGGGCCCAGGTAGCGCCAGGCGCCGGCGGCCCGCGCGAAGGATTCGACATGCCGGCTCCACTCGGCCGGGTCGAGCGCGAGCGCCTCGAGAGCGGGCGCATCGAAGCCGATGGCGGCGGTGAGCATCGCGCTGCGCATCGCCGATGCGCTGGCCGGATCGGCGATCGCGTCGATGATCCGCAACAGCTCGCCGGCATCGCGAGTGGCGAACACGCTGTCGCGGGTGATCTCGACCGCACCGATGCCATGGGCGCGCAAGGCCTGCTTGGCCTTCCCGCCCTCGTCCGCGCTGCGAACCAGCACCGCGATGTCCCGCGCCCGCGGCACCCTTCGCCCGGCGTCGGGAGCGACGATCGTGCCGCCGGCACCGGCGAGCAGCCGGGCGATCTCGCGGACCATGAACCCGAGCGCCGCCGCCTCGATGTCGGGAACCAGGGATCCCGCCTCGATCTCGACCAGATTGAGCGCCCGGCGATCGTCACCCGGCGGCGCCTGCCAGCGATCGCGGGGACGAGATCCAATGCCGGCGGGCGCGAACCGGATATCGGGCAGCACGAAGACGTCGGGCGCGGCGAAAAGCAGGTTCAGGCCCGCGACCAGCTCGTCGCTGGCGCGCTGGTTGTCGCCCAGGCGCAGCTGCCGCCGGGCTTGCCCGCGGGCCGCGATGTAGGCGAAGACATCGGCATTGCGAAACGAATAGATCGACTGCTTCGGATCGCCGACCAGCACCAGGCTGAGCCTCGGGTCGCTCTCCGCCTCGAAGGTCGGTGCATGCAGGAGGCGCAGGATCTCCCACTGGCAAGGGTCCGTGTCCTGGCACTCGTCGACGAACACGATCGGATAGCGCCGCCGCAGGCGTCCGGCGAGGGCTTGGCCGCGCTGCGGCTCGCGCAGGGCGTCGCGGGTGAGCCGCAGCAGGTCGTCGTAGGTCTGGACGCCTTCCTCGCGCTTGCGCAGCGCGAGCTCATGGCCGACCACCTCGCGCAGCTCCTCGAGCAGGCCGGCCCGCAACCCGGCGCGCCGTACGACCAGTGCGTCGAGCTCGTCGAGCAGGCCGGGCAGCGCGAACGGCGGCTGCGGCGCAGCCGGATCGGCGGAAAAGGCGGACGCGGCCAGCCGCTCGCGCGGGAGCCTGTCGTCCGGGCGCTTGCGTCGGTCCGACAGGGACGACGGCAGGCGGTCGAGCCACTCGCCGGTCCTGTCGAGCCATTCCGGTACCCTGGCCCTGGTGTAGGACCTGCGATTGATCCCATCCGTCGAGAGCAGCCAGGCCGCGAAGCCGTCGCGCTCGTCGCGCAGCGCCGCTCGCGCCGCATCGGCCAGGCGCCGCAGCTCGGCCGCGTAGTCGGCGCGATGGATCGGCGCGGGCGCGAGCGCACGATCGTCGGCGGCCAGCAGGCCATGCAGGCCCGACGCCAGGCGCGCGGCGGTGTTGCCGCCGGCGAGCAGGACCTCCACCATCCACTCGTCCCCGTCGCGCAGCACATGACGCCACCAGCGCTGCACCGCCGCTTCGACGTATGCCGGATCGACGTCGCGCATCTCGGCATCGAACGGCCTGCCCATGCTCAGCGAATGCTCGGCGAGGATGCGCTGGCACAAGCCGTGGATCGTGGAGATCGGCGCTTCGTCGAAGAGGGCGCACGCCTGGCGCAAGCGCGGCAGGTCGCGCTTCGGCTCGCAGCGCGGCAGGTAGGCCTCGATGAAGACGTCCTCGACCTTTTCGCCGGCGAGCGCCGCCTCGAGCGATCCGATCGCCCGCAGGATCCGATCGCGCAGCTCCGCCGCCGCCTTCCGGGTGAAGGTGACGACGACGATCTCCTCGATGCTCACGTCGCGCTCGAGCAGCGCGCGCAGCACCAGGTTGGCGAGCGTCCAGGTCTTGCCGGTACCGGCGTCGGCCTCGAGCAGGCTGAAGCCGTCGAAGATCTCCGGATCCAGAACCGGATGACCGTCGAGCCTCGTCGTCATGCCGACTCCAGCGCCTTGCAGAGCGCGGCGATCGTCATCGGCCCGTCGATCGCGCCGAAGACCGGGCCGTAGACCTCGAGGCCGGCGTCGAGGATGCTCCCGGGATCGGGCAGGCCCGAGCGCCAGAGGATCTCGTAGGCGAACGCTCCGGACGAGCGCGCCGACCAGGCCTCGCCCTTCACTAGCGACCCCGCCAGCGAGGCCCGTGCCAGATCGCGATCGAAGGCATCGCCCCGCCCGCCCGCGGCGATCGCCTCGGCCATGGGGTACGGAAACAGCGGCAAGGGCTCGCTGCGGATCCGCGCCGAACTGGCGAGCGCATGCGCGAGCGCCGCGTCGGCCGGACCGCCCGGCCCGATCCTCGCGCCCCGCCAGCCGGAATCCCGGTCATGGAAGAGCAGGACCGTGCACGCCCGCTCGGCGTCGGCCCCGCCCGATCCGAGCCACAAGGCGTGCCGCAGCCAGGCATCGATGAGGGCGCGATGATTGGCGCCGAACTCGCTCACGACGAACTGCAGCCGATCCCCATGGAGGTTCTCTAGCCGGCCGACGAGCCGGCCAGCGGCGCCACCCCAGGACAGGACCCGCGACTCGCCGACGCCGTCAGGCAGGCCGAAAGCCGCGAGCAGGCGCGAACGCGCCGCGAGAGCGCCTGCCACGCGGGCGGCGAGCCCGCGCGACATGATGGTCTCCCCGACCCCGTCCGGAGCCCAGGGCGCATCGGCGACGATCTCGCCAAGGGACTCGATGGCGATCTCGCCGCGCCAGACCGGCGCCAGCACCCGCTGGAGCAGCGTCGCATCGATGGCATGGGGATCGAAGGGCGCAACGCCATCGGTCCTGGCCACCGACGCCGGCCGCCGAATTCGCAGAACCTCCCGGCAATACGACTGCGCCGGCGAAGCCAGATCGCCGACGATGCTGGCGAGTCCCGCCGGATCCCCTGCCGCCGCGGTATCGGCCGCGCGCATCACCGTGGTCACCGGCCGCCAATCGGGGCAGGCGACCGGCGCCGCCCCCTTGCGCAACGCGGGCGGCTCCTGGATGGCGCGAGCCGCGCCGAGCCATTCGGCCGCGAAGCTATGCCCGGGCAGGCGGCCATCGAAAGCAGCCGCCCCGAAGGCTTGCAGGCCATGCTCGTGAGGCTCGATGCGCGCGCCGCCGCCCACCCGCCCGAGATACTCGAGCAGCTCGCGCAACTGCGACGAAGGGTTGCGCTCGCTGTCGTCGCGCGCGTCACGCCCGGTGTAGAAGCAGAGCAGGCGATCACCGGTCGCGAGCACCGCATCGAGAAAGGCGCCGCGATCGTCGGAGCGGCCGAGCCGGTCGCCGAAGCGCGGCCACGCCGCCATCAGGTCGAATTCCAGTGGCCGCGAGGGGCGCGGCCAGGCCTCGTCGTCCAGGCCGAGCACCGCAGCGAGCCGGAACGGCACCCCGGGCAAGGCGCCCAGGTTGCAGACGGTGATGGCGCCGCCGGGGCTGGCGGCAGCGCCGCCCGAGGTCAGGTCCGCCGCGAGCGCCGCGCCGAAGACTTCGAGGGGCATGGCATCGATGACGCCATCGGCGCTGCCGACCACCCGGGCGAGCGCATCGCGGATCCGGACGAGCCCGGACCCATCCGGCCCGGCCGGTGCGAGCATCGTCTCGCACCAGTCGAGGAGCGCGCCCCCCCAGGCTGCCGGCGGGCGCTCGCGCGGCAGGCCGGCGAGCCCGGCGGCATCCTCGAGGATCCCCAGCACACGCTCGAGCACGCGCGAATCGGCGAAGAGGGGCCCACCGATCCGGCGGCGATCGCCGACCACCGCGACGTCGTCGTTGCCCAGCATGCCGAGCACCAGGCGCTCGAGCCCGGCCTGCCAGCCGTGCCTGGACGCCTCGGGCTCGACCTGCTCGTCGCTGTAAACGCCGGCATCGCCGAGCCAGCCCGCGATCCGCTGCAGCGCTTCATCGTCCAGGCCACAGCTCGCGCGCAAGAGCGGATTGCCGAGCAGCGCCAGCAAGCTGTCGACATTGCGCGGCCCGCGCGCGAAGTCGAGCAGATGCACGAGGGCGCGCACCGCCGGCTCGACCCGCGGATCGCGATCCGCGATCCTGTAGGGCAGGCGTCGCCCGGCGGGCGCCGAGCCGAAGACCGCGTCGATCGCCGGCGCGAAGCGGGCCGTGTCGTTGCAGTAGACCACCACGTCGCCGGGCGTGAGGCCCGGGATCGACTCGAAGGCATCGAGCAGGCGATCGTGCAGGACCTCGACCTGGCGGATCTCGCCATGGGTCGAATGGATCTCGATCGAACGGTCGGGAGCGTCCCCGGGCAAGCGCTCCCAGACACCGTCGTCGAGCGTCAGGACGGCCTTGCGCAGCGCATCGAGCGCATCGCGCGGCGGCGCCACCGGCTGCTCGCGAAACGACTCGTCGACTTCGACCTGCCCCTCGCCCTCGAGCATCCGCAGCTGGGCCAGGAAATCGCGTTGCGACTTGCCCCAGGCGCCGAGGATCGCCGGCTCGCTGTCGAAAAGCCAGGCCTGCGACGGATCCTCGTGCGCGATGCGCGCGGCTTCGGCCGGCGACACCAGGTCCTCCCAGAAGTCGCGGCTCGGATCCGGGGCGAACCAGTGGATGTCGCGCAGCCCGGCGAACTCGCCGAGCAGGCGGAACTGCTCGGGCGACATCGACAGGGCGCCGAGCACGAAGATGCGTCCCGGCGCCAGGCGCTCGCCGAGCCGCTCGAGGGCATCGCCACCCTCCCGGCGCGCCAGCGCGAGGACATCCCGGAAGCGATCGAAGGGGTGGCGCCGCGACACATGGGGAAGCCTGTCGAGCAGGCGCAGCCACAGCCAGCGCTGCCAGGGCTCGTGGACGAAAGCCGGATCGTTCGCGCCCACCAGCCTGCCCTGCCCCCACTGGTCGAGCCAGTCGCGCCGAAAGGCAAGGTAGCGATCGAAGCGCTGCGCGATCGCGCTGGCAAGCGCGAAGCACTCGCGCGCGTCGAGTTGCGCGAGACGCGAGCGCAGGGGCTCGCAGTCCGCGATGGGCGGCATGTCGCGAAACGCCTCGAGGATCACCCAGCGGGCGCGCTCGGGCTCGAATGGCGAGCGCCCCGGGAGATCGGCGATCATCCGCTCGAGCGCGCCCCAGATGTAGCGGCCGCCGAGCGATATCTCGAGGAGTGCCGAGATGCCGTAGCGTTCGGCCACCAGACGCTCCAGCCAGGCGCCGACGCCCATGGTCGGCACCAGCACCACGTCGCGAGCGAGCACTGGCCGCCCGGCGGGATCGAGCGCATCGACGAAGCGCCGGGCCAGCGCGGCGGGATCGCTGTCGAACTCGATGCGCAGCATGCCCGGCTCAGAACCCGCGAACGGGCCGGACGCGCCCGAGCGGTGCGCCAGGGGGGTTCCGATCGAGGCGCAAAGCGCAGCCATGTCGGGCGACATGGCGAGCATTTGCAACGATGAGCGGGGCCGACATGGCGTGACGAGCGGGCGTGGACGGCTCGTTCACGGGTTCTCAGGCGGCGAGCGTCGCCGCCGCGATCGTCAGCACACCGAGCACGAGGTTCACCACCACCAGCAGCCGGATCCGTCCGAGGCTCGCTGCCGCCGCCGGCAGGTCGGAGGTACCGGCCGCGCGGCGCGCCGCGGGGAAGATCACCCAGCGGATCCAGACGAACACCAGGGTCATCACGACACCCCCGGCGAGCATCATGTGCCAGCCGGGCGGCGCCGCCGCCATGCCCACCGGCAGCAGCATCGCCAGCCCGGTCACCCATATCGCGAGGATGGCGATCGTGACCTGCAGGAAGAATCGCTCCAGGGTCGCGACCATGAGGGGCGCGCGCTGCGCCGGCAGGAGATCGGCGCTGGCGGGCCGCAGGCAGAAGAGGACGAAGGACATGCCGCCGATCCAGACAATGACGGCGAGCAGATGGACGAACAACAGGAGTTTCGGCATTGCCATCAGAAGCGCGAACCGGGCGTTGCGAGGAATGCGATCTCGTCCGGCGTGGATGGCCGCCCGAGGATCTCGTTGCGATGGGGAAAGCGGCCGAAACGACGGACGACGTCGCGATGGCTGACCGCCCAGTCGTATGCGCCCGCGCTTGCAGGAAACGCCCGCAGAGCATCGAACAGCGCGACCGAGCGATCCTGCTCGGCGAGCGACTCGGCGTGCTCGAACGGCAGATAGACGAACCAGCGCTGCAGCGGCGTCAGTTCGCGGTCGGCGCCCGATTCGACCAGGCGGGTCGCCACGGCAAGCGCCTTCGCGTCGCCTGCGAACATGCGTGGGGTATTGCGAAAGACGTTGCGGGTGAACTGGTCGAGAACCACGATCAGGGCCAGGGCGGCATCCGGACCCTTCGCTTCCCAGTGATCGAGCCGCCCCGCGAGCGCCGCCTCGATCACCGCGCCGAAGCGCTCGCCGATCAGAGCATCGAAGGCCGGATCCTTGCGGAACCAGGCGTCGCGCGGCGCATCGGCATCCGGCGCACCGAACCAGAACTCGAGCACCCTGGCGGGATCGTCGATTTCGGAAGTCATGTCGACAGTCATGTTGCGGCCCATCCTCTCCTGCCTCCGGCTACAGCGCCAATCGCCCTTGCTATGATACTTGCGCCACCAGGAGGAACCCGATGGACGATCTGGGCAAGCAGTTCGAACAGGCGGTCGCGGACTCGAAGCGTCTGACCGAGCGACCCGACAACGCCACCCTGCTCGAGCTCTACGCGCTGTACAAGCAGGCGAGCGAAGGCGATGCGACCGGGGATCGCCCGGGCATGTCGGACTTCGTCGGCCGCGCGAAATGGGATGCCTGGAAAGCCCTCGAGGGCACCGGCAGCGACGAGGCGAAGCAGCGCTACATCGCCCTGGTCGAGGACCTCAAGGCTTAGATCAGCCGGAACGCCAGGATCGCGACGATCGTCGGAATCAGCGCCGCGGCCAGGATGCCCAGCGCGCTGATCTCCTCGTGCTCGAAGCTGCGCTTGAGGATCGAGTAGCCGGCCGGGTTGGGCGCGTTCGCGATCACGGTCAGGCCGCCCCCGGTCACCGCGCCGGCGACCAGTGAATACTTGAACTCGTCGGAAAGCCCCTCGACCAGCGAGCCGAGGTAGGTGAGCGCGGCGTTGTCGGTGATCGCGGTCAGCGCCGTTGCGCCGTAAAAGACCGCCGTGGGACTCATGCCCTCGAGCAGGGGCTGCAGCCACCATTGCTGCTGCCCGCCCAGCACCACCAGGCCGGCGAGGAAGAACGCGACGAGCAGGCCTTCGCGCAGGATCAGGCGATCCTGGTAGCGGGGATAGGCCGTGGCGACCCCCATGAAGAACAGGAACATTCCCATGAACACCACCGGATGGTGGGCGAAGACCACGATCCCCACGAGGAAGGCCAGGTGGATGAAGGTGAGCACCGGGGGCACCTTCAGCTCGTCGAGAACCGGCTCGGCCGGCGGAATCCGGGCAAGCTCGTGACGGAAGATCCACGCGACTCCGCCCGCGTTGATCGCCACCGCGAGAGCCGAGCGCCAGCCGAAATGAGTGAGCATGAAGCCGAGATCCCAGCCCCAGGTCGCGGCGACCATCAGGATGGGCGGCGCCGCATAGGGCGTCAGCGTGCCGCCGATCGAGATGTTGACGAACAGGACGCCGATCGTCGCGTACTGAAGCCTCGTCGACAGGCCCGCGGCGTAGAAGCGGTCGCGCAGCAGCAGCGCGGCCAGGGTCATCGCCGCCGGCTCGGTGATGAACGAGCCGAGCAGCGGCACCACGGCAAGGGCGACGAAGTACGTCGCGACCGGGGTCGAGAACGGCAGGACTCTCGAAACGCGGTCGACGATGGCGAGCGCGAGGTTCAGGATCGGCCGGCTTGCCGCCACCACCATGATGACGAACACGAACATCGGCTCGGTGAAGTTCCGCGACTCGAGGTACTCGAGCGCGCCGGCCGCCTCGCCGAAGACGGTGAGATAGACGATCAGCACCATCGCCCAGAAACCGAAGACGACCTCGACCTCGCCGAGCATGTGCCATATGCCGGCATGGGCCGGCTGCCGGTGCGCCAGCTTCTCGAAGAACTTGCCCGAGAAGGTGTGGATGACCGCGATCGCGAACAGGACGACGGCGCCGATCTTCAGGGTCTCTGGACTCAAGTCTCGCTCCGGTGATTACGGCCTGGCCCGTTTGAGATGATGATGGGGCCGGCGCAGGCGATTTGAACAGAATCGCGCGCTCCGGCCAAGCGGGTCGACACGACGGGCGTGCCGGCGCGGCGCGGCGGGATCAGCCGAAATAGCGATCGAAATAGTCCTGCATCCGCATCTCGATCCGTGGCCTGAAGGCCTTGAGCAGCCCCGCCAGCCGGGCATGCATCTCCACACTGTCGCGAGTCACGACGAGCGACCCGGCCACGCCGGGGCGGGAAAAGTGCAGGGTGCATCCGTCCCATTCGTTGACCATGTCGAACTCGCTCGCGAGCTCATCGGCGACATGCCGCGCCGCCGCCCTGCCCTTCTTCAGGCCGAGCTTGTGCCTTCTCTTGAGCTGAAGCTCGAACATCGTCTCCTCCCGGGCCTCGTCCGCCCCATCCGGCCAGTCACTCCGCCTTGATGTCGAACACCTGCCGAAGATACTGGAGATATGCGACGTCCTCGCACATGTTCTTGCCCGGCGTGTCCGACAGCTTGGCAACCGGCTGGCCATTGCAGCGGATCATCTTGATGACGATCTGCAACGGATGGTAGCCGAGGTCGTTGGTCAGGTTGGTGCCGATCCCGAAGGCGAGCCGCGCCCGGCCATGAAAGCGGCGGAACAGCTCGATGGCGATCGGGAAGGTCAGGGCATCGGAGAAGACCAGGGTGCGGGTACGCGGGTCGACCCGGTGCGCTTCGTAGTGCGCGATCATCCGCTCTCCCCATTCGAAGGGATCGCCGGAATCATGCCGGGCACCGTCGAAGAGCTTGCAGAAGTACAGGTCGAAATCGCGCAGGAAGGCCGTCATCCCGTACACGTCGGACAGGGCGATGCCGAGGTCGCCGCGATACTCCTGCGCCCATTTCTCGAACCCGTAGATCTGCGAGTCGCGCAGGCGAGGGCCCAGTGCCTGGCATGCCTGCAGGTACTCGTGCGCCATCGTGCCCAGCGGGGTGAGCCCCTGCTGCATCGCATACAGGACGTTCGAGGTTCCCGCGAGGTTCTCGCCCAGCGACTCGCGGCAGGTCATCAGCAGCTCCTCGTGCCACAGGCGCGAGAACCGGCGCCGGGTGCCGTAGTCGGCGATGCGCATGTCGGCCAGCGTCGGATCGTCGGCCACCATCGCGATCTTCTCGACCAGCCGGCGCCGCCCTTCCGCGTAGTCGGGCACCCGCTGGGTGCGGCGGAAGTACGTCTCGTTGACGATCGACAGGACCGGGATCTCGAACAGGATCGTGTGCAGCCACGGCCCCTTGATGGTGATGTCGATCTCGCCGTTGTCCTTGTCGGAAGGCCGGACCGTGATGTACTTCCGATTCATCTGGAACAGGCCGAGAAAATCGACGAAATCGCTCTTGATGAACCGCATCGCCCGCAGGTAGTCGAGCTCGCGCTCGCGAAAGCGCAGGGTGCACAGATGCGCGATCTCGTCGACGATCTCGTCGATGCAGGGCCGCAGGTCGATGCCCGGCGTGCGGCACTTGAAGCGGTACTCGACCTGGGCGTCGGGAAACCTGTGGAGCACGACCTGCATCATCGTGAACTTGTACAGGTCGGTGTCGAGCAGCGAAGTGATGATCATGGGGAGAATTCTAAGCAGGAACCGCGGGATGCCGGTCCACCGACCGCCCGATGGGGCAGCCGGCGGCGTTCATGGCAGGATATCGGTTTATTCCTGCCGGCGCGCCGCTCGAAGCGACCGCGATGAACGAGAACGACTGCCGCGATCTCCTGCTCGTCCAGGCCTTCGAAGGGATCGCCAACCCGGCGTGGGACGCCGGGGACCGTCAATGGGCAAGCGATGCGGCCGAGCGCAAGCTGGGCGCCGAGGCCGGCGACGACGCCTGGCTGCTCGCCCGTGCGCGGCTAGCCGGCGCCCGTCTGCGCGAGCGCGACGCCACCGCCCGGATGCTCGAGCGCGCCTCGCGCTGGCCAGCCGGCGCCGGCTGGCTCACCGCGGGGCTCGGGCTGGTCGCGGGTTTCGCGGGCGACGCGACGGGCGCCGACCGCTTCATCAACCTGCTGGCGCCGCCATTGCTCGGCCTGATCGCCTGGAACCTCGCCATCTACGCGGGCCTCGCGATCGCCCGCCTGCGCGGCGCCGACGATGCACCGGTCTCACCGCTGGCCCGCCTCTGGCTGCGCCTGCTGACCGCCCGGCTGCGCCGCGCCGATGCGGGCCAGCCGGCGATCGCCAGCCGCTTCACCGCGGCCTGGACGCAAGCGACCCTGCCGCTGACCACTGTCCGGCTGGCCCGCATCCTGCACCTGGCCGCAGCCAGCCTGGCGCTGGGAGCGATCGCCGGCCTTTACCTGCGCGGGCTCGTGTTCGAGTACCGGGCGGGCTGGGCCAGCACGTTCCTGGAGCCCGGCCAGGTGGCGATCCTCCTGAAACTGCTGTTCGGCCCGGCCAGCCTGCTGACGGGCATCGAGCTGCCCGATGCCCTACGGCTCGGCGCCATGCGCATCCCGCCCGGGCCGGGCGAGCGGGCAGGCGACTGGATCCATCTCCAGGCGACCACCCTGGCGCTTCTCGTCGTCCTGCCCCGGCTCGTGCTCGCGCTGCTCGCCCGACGGCGGGCGACCGGGCTGGCCGACGCCATCGCGCTGCCACTGCGCGATCCCTACTTCGCCGCGCTGCTGCGCGGGCGCGCCGGCGCGGCGAGCACCGTCCTGGTGATTCCCTATGCCACCGAGCTCGACCAGAGCGCGCGCGACATGCTCGCCTCGCTGCTTGCCGGCGCGTTCGGGGCCGGAGTCGTCCTGCGGATCGCACCGAGCGTCGCCTTCGGCGATGAAGCCGAACCGCCGCCCGGCGCCGGCAACCCCACGGCCGACTGGCACATGATCCTCTTCCGGCTCGCCGCCACGCCCGAGCGCGAGGTCCAGCTGCGCTTCGTCGAGCAGATCCGCGAACGGCTGCCCCCCGCAGCCCCCCTGACGGTGCTCGTCGACGATACGTCCTTCCGCGCGCGTTTCGCCGATCCCGCCCGCCTCGCGCAGCGCATGGACGCCTGGCGCCGGATCTTCGACGACGAAGCCGGCCGTGCCCCGCTGGTGTTCCTCTCGCTTGCCGCCGATGCCTACGACGAGAGCCTGCGCGCCCTCGCGAAGGGCATCGAATCCGTGGACCAGCACGATGCAGCCTGAGCCTCCGAAACCACCCGGCACCGGACGGGAAATCGCCCTCTCGCTGGTCTCGCACACCAATGCGGGCAAGACGACGCTCGCGCGCACCCTGCTCGCCGCCGACATCGGGATCGTCCGCGACGAGGCGCACGTCACCGACGAGGCCCAGGGCTACCTGCTCACCCGGACGCCCGAGGGCGACGAGCTGCGCCTGTGGGACACCCCGGGTTTCGGGGACAGCCATCGCCTCGCCCGGCGGCTGGAGCGCTCGGACAATCCCTTCGGCTGGCTGCTCGGCCAGGTCTGGGACCGCCTGCGCGACCGGCCGCTGTACTCGAGCCAGCAGGCGATCCGCAATGTCCGCGAGCAGGCCGATGTGGTCCTCTACCTCGTCAACGCGGCCGAAGACCCCCTCGAGGCCGGCTACGTCGAGCCCGAGATGCGCATCCTCGACTGGATCGGCAAGCCGGTGATCGTCCTGCTCAACCAGACCGGCAGGCCTCGCCCACCAGAGGAAGAGGCCGCCGAGCTGGCCCGCTGGCGGGCGGCGACCGCGAGCAGCAGCGCGGTTCGCGAGGTCATCCAGCTCGATGCGTTCGCCCGCTGCTGGGTCCAGGAATCCACCCTGCTGGCGGCGGTCGGCCGCCAGCTTCCCGATGCGATGCGCCCCGCTTTCGACCGCCTGCAGACGCACTGGATGGCCGTGCGCCGTGCGCGCTTCGACGCCTCGATGGCCGAGCTCGCGCGCCGCATCGCCCGCGCCGCCCACGACCGCGAGACGGTCGCCGACGACGGCATCGCCGGCCGGATTCTCGATGCCGGCATCCTGCCCGGACGCCGTCGCCCCGAACGGGCGGGACCGCGCGAACGCGCGATGCGTGCCCTGGCCGAACGGCTCGATGCCGACATCCGCGCCAGCGTCGACGAGCTGATCCGGATCCACGAACTGAGCGGCCGCGCCGGCGCCGTCGTGATGCAGCGGCTCGCCGAGCACTATGCGGTCACCCGGCCGCTGAGCGAAGGCAAGGCCGCCGTCTGGGGCGGACTGGTGACCGGGGCGCTCGCCGGGCTGAAGGCCGACCTCGCGACCGGAGGACTGACGCTCGGCGGCGGGCTCATCGCCGGCGGCGTGATCGGCGCCCTCGGCGCCGCCGGGCTCGCCCGCGGCTACAACATGGCCCGCGGCGGCGACCAGACCGTCATCACCTGGGCCGACGCCATCCTCGAGGACCTCGTCGTCTCGGCGCTGCTGTCCTATCTCGCGGTGGCCCACTACGGACGCGGCCGGGGGCAATGGTCGGAATCCGAGCATCCGCCGCATTGGGAAGAGACCATCCGCAAGGCGATGGCCGCGCGTGGGCGCGAGATTCCGAAGCTGCTCGCCGATCGCCGCGAATCCGCAACGATCGAGGCGCTCGCGGCCGGCCTGGCGCCGGAGATCGCCGCGCTCGGGCTCGACGTCCTCGGTCGGCTCTATCCGGACGCCCCGTCGCTCGCGGACCGGTCGGCCGCGACATAGCGCAGCACGACGTCGGCCGAAGCTTCCCGGTGGCTCGCGAGGCGCGCCGGCGAGCCGAGGTCCTCGCCGAGCACCGCCGACAGGGTATGGCGATTCGAGAGATGGAAGTAGCCGAGCGCGGCGATCGTCAGGTAGAGCTGCACCGGATCGATGCCGCTGCGGAAAGCGCCGGCGCGCACGCCCCGCTCGACGAGGGTGGCGAGCAGGCCCACCACCGGGCTGACGAGCTCCCCGAGCCTTTCCGATTCGCGCAGGTGGCGGGCGCGCTGCTGGTTCTCGATGCCGAGCAGCCCGATGAACTCGGGATGCTCGCCGTACCAGCGCCAGACGTCGAGGCAGAAGCTGCGCAGCGCCGCTTCCGGCTCGAGGTGGTCGAGCGCAAGCGAATACTCGAACTCGCGCAGCTTCAGGTAGATCGCTTCGAGCACCGCGCGGAACAGGCCGCGCTTGGAACCGAAATAGTAGTACACCATCCGCTCGCTGCACCCCGCCTGGCGGGCGATGCTGGCGCCCCGCGCGCCGCCGTAGCCCTCGCGCGAGAATTCACGGGTCGCCGCGGCCAGGATCCGCTGGCGCGTGGCCTCGGGATCGCGGCGGGCGCCGGTCGTCGCCTTCCGGGTCATCGCCGGTGTCCGCGACGAGGTTCGCACCGACTGCCGCAGTCGGGGCTCAGACGGCAAGGTACTGCTCGCGGGCGTCGGCGTCCGCCTCGAGTTGCTCGATCGTGCCCGAATACCGCATCCGCCCCTTCTCGATGATGTAGGCCCGGTCCGCGACACGCCGGGCGAAGTGCAGATTCTGCTCCGAAAGCAGGATGGAAACGCCGGCGGCCTTGAGCCGGTCGACGGCGGCGACCATCTGGTCGACCACCACGGGCGCCACGCCTTCGCTCGGCTCGTCGAGCAGGATGCAGGCGGGATTGCCCATCAGCGTGCGGGCGATCGTGAGCATCTGCTGCTCCCCCCCGGACATTCGCCCGGCGAGCCGGTCCGGCATCTGCGCGAGGTTGGGGAACAGCGCGGCCAGCTCGTCCCAGGTCCATTCGGGCAGGCCGGGCCGGGGCGCCTGGCGGCCGACCTCGAGATTCTCGCGCACCGTCAGCCCGGTGAACACCCGTCGGTCCTCGGGAACGTAGCCCAGGCCGAGGCGGGCGATCCGGAACGGCGCCAGCCCGTCGATGCGCCGGCCGAGGAACTCGATCCGGCCGGTGCCACCGCGCGAGACGAGCCCCATGATCGCCTTGATCGTCGTCGACTTGCCGGCGCCGTTGCGCCCGAGAAGCACCACGACCTCGCCGCGGCGCACCTCCAGGGAAACATCATCGAGGATCCGGGCGCGGCCGTACCAGGCGTCGATGCCACGCACATCGAGGAGCACCTCGCTCATCGGGCGGCCCTCGATCCGAGGTAGACACGGCGGACCTCGGGATCGGCGCGGACCTCGGCGGGCGCGCCGGCGGCGATCAGCCTGCCGCGATCGAGGACCATCACCCGGTCGGCATGCTGGAACACCACATCCATGTCGTGCTCGGTGAAGAGGACCGCCGTGCGTTCGCGCCGGGCGATCGCCGCGGTCAGGGCCATCAGCTCGATTCGCTCCCGCGGTCCCATCCCCGCGGTCGGTTCGTCCATCAGCAGCAGGCGCGGCTGGTTGGCCAGCGCGACCGCGAGCTCGAGCCGCTTCAGGTCGCCGTAGGCGAGGACCGAGCTCGGCCGGTCGGCATGCGCCTGCATGCCGACGGTCGCGAGCAGCCCGTCGGCGAGCTCGACGAACTGCTCGCGGGCGATCCGCCAGGGATTGCGCAATGCGCGATGATGCGACAGCAGCGCGACCTGCACGTTCTCGCGCACGGTCATGGATCCGAAGGTGGCGGTGACCTGGAAGGTGCGCCCGACGCCCAGCCGCCAGATCCGCCGCGGGGGCAGGCCGACCGTTTCCCGCCCGAGGATGCGGATGGTGCCGGCATCCGGCGCGAGCTGGCCCATCAGCATGTTGAAGCAGGTCGACTTGCCGGCGCCGTTCGGCCCGATCAGCGCGACGATCTCGCCGGCCGCCACCTCGAAGGCGACGTCGTCGACCGCGACCACACCGCCGAAGGCCTTGCGCAGGCCGGACACCTCGAGCAGCGGCTCGGCAGCGGTAGCCCCGTTCATCGCCGCCCCTCCACCGGCATCAGGCGGGCGCGGATCGCGCCGGCGATGCCGGCGGGAAACAGCAGGACCAGCAAAAGGATCACCGCGCCGAGCAGCGCCCGCCAGTATTGGGTTTCGCGGGCGAGCGCGTCCTGCAGCCAGGTGAAGACGCCGGCGCCGACGATCGGCCCCGTGACGGCCTGCACGCCGCCGAGCAGCACCATCACCAGCGCGTCGACCGAGCGGCCGATCGAGAGGACATCCGGGGAGATGCTGCCCTTCGAGAATGCGTAGAGGGCGCCGGCCACGCCACCGGCCGCCGCCGTGACGACGAACACCGTCCACCGGACGCGCGCGACGTCGATGCCGATCGCATCGGCGCGCAGCGCCGAATCGCGCGCCGCGCGCATCGCATAACCGAAGGGCGAATGCAGCACCCGGCGCAGCATCCAGAGCCCGAGCACCGTGACGGCGAGGCTCAGGTAGTAGTAGGCGTGCCCTTCCGACAGCCAGGGCGACGGCCAGATCCCGATCAGCCCGTTCGAGCCGCCGGTGAAGTCCTCCCACTGGAACACCACCGACCAGACGATCTGCGCGAACGCCAGGGTCAGCATCGCGAGATAGACACCCGAGAGCCGCACCGCGAACCAGCCGAAGAGCAGGCCGCCGGCCACCGCAACCATCGGACCGAGGACGAGCGCGAGCTCCATCGGCAGGCCGAGATGGCGCAGCAGCAGGCCCGCGCCATAGGCGCCGAGGCCGAACCAGGCGGCATGGCCGAAGGAGACCATGCCGCCGGGGCCCATCATGAAATGCAGGCTGGCCGCGAACAGCGCCGCAACGAACATGTCCACGAGCAGCACCGTCGCATAGGGGAACCGTTCGCCGGCCAGCGGCAGCGCGACCAGGCCGATGACGAGCGCGATGCCCAGCAGGCGCAGCAGGGGCGGTGCCGCGCGCAGCGGCGCCTCGGACGCGATCACATGCCGCCCGGGTTCGAGCGGCTTGCCGAGCAGGCCCCAGGGCCGCCAGATCAGCACAGCCGCCATGACCAGGAACTCGATCACCAGGGTCAGGCGCGAGAAGGAAAAGTCGATGCCGAACAGGCTGACCTGGCCGATGCCGATGCAGATCGCCTTCAACTCGGCGATCAGCAACGCCGCGAGGAACGCGCCCGGGATGCTGCCCATGCCGCCGACCACGACGACCACGAAGGCATCGGCGATCGTGAGGAGGTCGAGCTCGAGGCTGGCCGGTTCCCTGGGCAGCTGCAGCGCGCCGCCGAGGCCGGCGAGCAGCGCGCCGAGCGCGAACACGCTGGTGAAGAGCCACGCCTGGTCGACGCCGAGCGCGCCCACCATCTCCCGGTCCTCGGTCGCCGCCCGCACCAGGGTGCCCCAGCGCGTACGGGTCAGCAGCAACCAGAGCAGCAGCAGCACCAGCGGCCCCGCGAAGATGAGCAGCAGGTCGTACTGCGGGAACGGCTGCCCGAGGATGCTGACCGAGCCACCGAGACCGGGCGCCCGCGGACCGAAGAGATCCTCCGGCCCCCAGATGAAGTAGACCGCGTCGCGCACCAGCAGCACCAGCGCGAAGGTCGCGAGCAGCTGGAAGAGTTCCGGCGCCCGATATATCCGCCGCAGCAGGAGGATCTCGACGATCGCCCCGAACACGCCCACCGCGATCGCGGCCAGCGCGAGCGAAGCCCAGAACCCGAGGTGGCCGTCGCCGAGCCGTCCGACCAGCGAATAGGCGATGTAGACCCCCAGCATGTAGAGGGAGCCATGGGCGAAATTGACGATCCGGCTGACGCCGAATATCAGCGACAGCCCGGCCGCGATCAGGAACAGGCTGGAAGCGCCGGCAAGGCCGTTCAGAAGCTGCAGTACGAAGCTCGACGCGCTCATCGGGAGGGGAACGATATCGGGGCACGGCGCCCGCGGGGACGCGGACGCCGTGAAGGATCAGCGCTCGGCGCGGCGCAGCCTGGCGACGACCTCGTCGGGCGGCTGGGCATCCGCGCCGTCGACATAGCGATAGTCTCGCATCTCGCCGCGGCCATCACGCTTGGTGGTGCGTCCCACGAAGGCACCGAGGGTCGACTGGTGGTCGATCTCGCGGAATTTCGCCGGACCGAAGGGCGTGCTGAATTCCAGCCCGCGAAAGGCGGTGATCAGAGCCTCGGTATCGGCCGAGCCGGCACGGCGCAGGCCTCCGGCGATCGCGTAGATCAGCGCGTAGCCGACCACCGAGCCGAGGCGGGGATAGTCGTTGAACTTGCGCCGATAGGCGATGAAGAAGCTCGAATGCTCGGGGGTGTCGATGCCGTACCAGGGATAGCCGGTCACCAGCCAGCCCTCCGGGGTTTCCTCCCCGAGGGTGTCGAGGTATTCGGGCTCGCCGGTCAGCAGGCTGACCACCTCGCGGTCCCTGAACAGTCCCCGGGTGTTGCCTTCGCGAACGAACTTCGCCAGATCGACCGCGAAGAGCGCATTGAAGATCGCGTCCGGCTTCGCGTCGGCGAGCGCCTGCGTCACCGAGCCGGCATCCACCTTGCCCAGCGGCGGCGCCTGCTCGGCGACGAACTGGACATCGGGGACCGCCTCGCGCAGCAGCGTCTTGAAGGTCTCGGCCGCCGACTGGCCGTATTCGTAGTTCGGATAGACCAGTGCCCAGCGCTTGGCGCCGGAAGCGACCGCACCCGGGATCAGCATGGCCACCTGCATCCAGGTCGAAGCGCGCAGCCTGAAGGTATAGCGATTGCCGTCCTCCCAGACCAGCTTGTCGGTCAGCGGCTCGCCGGCGATGTAGACCCGCCGGCGCTGGCGGGCGAAATCGGCCAGCGCCAGTCCGACGTTGGACAGGAAGCCGCCGGCCAGGATGTCGACCCGCTCGCGCGAGAGCAGCTCGTTGGCGACCCGTACCGCATCGCCCGGCGCACCGTTGTCGTCCCGGATGACGATCTCCAGAGGCCGCCCACCCACGCCACCGGCGGCGTTGATCTCCTCGATCGCCAGCTCCATCGCCTTGCGATAGGGCTCGAGAAAGGCCGGCATGCGGTTGTAGCTGTTGATCTCGCCGATCCGGTACGGCTTGTCCGCCGCAACGGCGAACCGTGGTCCGAGTCCGGCGACGACGGCTGTCGCAAGCGGAAGGCGAGCGAGCGCTCGGCGCGCTGGACGGATGGGCTGGTTCAAGGTGATTCTCCGCGTGGACGACAGTAAACTTTCAGTAATGAACCATAAGAGCCAATGAAGCAAATGCTTCATTGCATCGACGAACCCGCCCTCGGCCCCGGGCCGCGTCGCCCCGGGGTGGGCGGCCGCGTTCTTCCGGCCGGTCCCCGGGCAGCTGGCGAGCCCGCGGGCGACCGCACCAAGGCCCTGGCCGCGCTAGAATAAAGGGTTCGAATCCTCCCCCGCGACCCCGCTCACCATGACCCACGTCGTCGTCGAATCGTGCATTCGCTGCAAGTACACCGACTGCGTCGACGTCTGTCCCGTCGACTGCTTCCGTGAAGGGCCGAACATGCTCGTCATCGATCCCGACGAGTGCATCGACTGCGCCGTATGCATCCCGGAATGCCCGGTCGAAGCCATCTTCGCCGAGGAGGACGTCCCCAGGGGCCAGGAGCCCTACATCGCGCTCAATGCCGAGCTGGCCCCGGCCTGGCCCAGCATCACCCGCAGCAAGGACCCCCTGCCCGATGCGGACGACTGGAAGGACGTCGCACAGAAGCTGGAGCATCTCGAGCGCTGAGCCGCAACACCCTTGGGCTTGTGCAATGCAGCGTAATCTGCGATAAATTCATATGATTCATCGCGGACATTCGTTGACCTTCCCGCCAAGTGTCTGATCCATGATGAAAACCCTTGGCGTGTTGCCTACCGGCGTAGTGGTAGGATTTTTCCGCGATGCATCGCATTGAGGAAAAACGGGTGGATGGGTTTTACGTGCGGTATTCGACACACCGAGCGTAGCGCCCACCTCGATAATGAAGGACACGCGTCCCAGGGAGATGGCCTAGATGCTCTACCACATGCACGAAGCAGGTCGGGCGGTACTGAATCCGGTTTCGAGTTGGGCGGATTCGATGAGCCAGCTGTACTCGAACCCGTACAGCCCGCTCGCCTACATACCCTTTGCCAAGCGGATGTCCGCCGGCTTCGAGCTGTTCCACCGGCTCGGCAAGGAGTACGAGAAACCTGCCTTCGGCCTGGCCAGCACCCGGATCGGCAGCGTCGACGTCCCGGTCAACGAGCGGGTCATCATCGACAAGCCCTTCTGCAAGCTGATCCGCTTCGAACGCTCGCTGCCCGAGGCGGTGGCAGAGCATGCGAACGATCCGGTGATGCTCGTCTTCGCCCCGCTCTCCGGCCACCACGCCACCCTGCTGCGCGATACCGTGCGCGCCCTGCTCCCGGACCATGATGTCTACATCACCGACTGGGTCGATGCCCGGATGGTGCCGCTCAGCGCGGGCAAGTTCGGCCTGGACGACTACGTCGCCTATGCGATCGAGTTCATCCGTCACCTCGGCCCCGACGTCCACCTGATGTCGGTCTGCCAGCCCACCGTGCCGGTGCTGGCCGCGGTGTCCATCATGTCGACGCTCGGCGACAAGCACCTGCCGCTCACCATGACCATGATGGGCGGGCCGATCGACACCCGCTACAGCCCGACGGAGGTCAACAACCTCGCGATCCGGCGGCCCTACGAGTGGTTCGAGAACCACCTGATCTACATCGTGCCGGGCAACTATCCGGGCGTCGGCCGGCGGGTCTATCCGGGATTCCTGCAGCATGCGGGCTTCGTCTCGATGAACCCGGATCGCCACGTCAGCTCGCACTGGGACTACTACAAGCAACTCGTCCAGGGCGACCTGAGCGATGCCGAATCGCATCGCCGCTTCTACGACGAATACAACGCGGTCCTCGACATGCCCGCGCGCTACTACCTCGACACGATCCGGACCGTCTTCCAGGAGCATCTCCTGCCGCGCGGACTCTGGGACGTCCACTTCGAGGACCAGACGATCCGGGTCGACCCCGCCGCCATCACCGGCGTGGCGCTGTTCACCGTCGAGGGAGAGCTCGACGACATCTCGGGCTCCGGCCAGACCCAGGCGGCCCATGATCTCTGCGCCAACATCCCGAAGGCGCACAAGAAGCACCTGACGGCTGCCGGGGCCGGTCACTACGGCATCTTCAGCGGCCGGCGCTGGCGCGAGCGGATCTATCCCAGGGTCCGCGATTTCGTCGCGGCCCATCGCCAGCGCATCGGCGCCGAATCGCGCAGGACGCGCCTGACCAGCGTCAAGGCGGCCTGAGAAGCATCGCAGGGGCGGGGGCCGACGGCCCCCTGCCCGCCCCCGCCTACAATAGCGGGCGTGACCGCGAGCATCGACAGCGAGATCGACCGGATCGATTCGCTCCTGCCCCAGACCCAGTGTACCCAGTGCGGCTTCACTGGCTGCCGGCCCTATGCCGAGGCGATCGTCCGTGACGCGGCCCCGATCAATCGCTGTCCGCCCGGCGGCGCCAGGGGCATCGCACGGCTCGCCGCCGCGCTCGGGCGCGAGCCGCTCGCGCTGGACCCGACGTGCGGAAGCGAAGGGCCGAGGATGCTCGCGCGCATCGTCGCCGCCGACTGCATCGGCTGCACCAAGTGCATCCAGGCCTGCCCCGTCGACGCGATCATCGGCGTCGGAAAGCGGATGCACACAGTGCTGCCGTCGCTGTGCACCGGCTGCGAGCTCTGCGTGCCACCCTGCCCGACCGACTGCATCCTGATCGAACCGGCGTCTTCCCTGCCACCGTGGTCCGATGCCGACGCGCAGGCGGCACGCCGGCGCTTCGAGGCACGGCGCGCGCGCCTGGTTCGCGAACGCGAGGACAACGATCGCCGGCTGGCCGGCAAGGTCGCCGACAAGCTGGCGCATGCGCGCGCGGCCGTCCGCGAGCATGCCGGCGACGATCCGGACTCGATCGCCGCCCGCCGCCGCCAAGCGGCGATCGAGGCGGCCATGCGGCGCGCCCGCGAGCGGCTGGCGGCGCGTGGCGGCGGGCCGGGCCGATGAACCCGCGAACCCGCCGCGAGTTCTTCGCGCGCCTTGCCGAGCTCGATCCGGATCCGAAGACGGAGCTGGTGTACGGCTCGCCGTTCGAGCTGCTGGTGGCCGTCCTGCTGTCGGCGCAGGCCACCGATCGCAGCGTCAACGAGGCGACCCCGGCGCTGTTCGCGGCCGCCCCGACCCCGGCGGCGATGCTCGCGCTCGGCGAGGACGGCATTGCCGGCTACATCCGGCGCATCGGCCTGTACCGCAGCAAGGCAAGGCATCTGGCCCGTACCTGCGCGATCCTGGTCGAACAGCATGGCGGCGAAGTGCCCCGCGACCGCGAGGCGCTCGAGGCCCTGCCAGGCGTGGGTCGCAAGACCGCCAACGTCATCCTCAACGTCGCCTTCGGCGAACCGACGATCGCCGTCGACACCCACATCTTCCGGGTCGCCAACCGGACCGGCATGGCGCCCGGCAAGACGCCCGCCGCGGTCGAGCGCGCCCTGCTCGCGCGGGTGCCGCGGGAATACATGCTCCATGCGCACCACTGGCTGATCCTGCTGGGGCGCTACATATGCAAGGCACGCAAGCCCGAGTGCTGGCGCTGCCCGGTCGCCGTGGTATGCGACCATCGGCCCAAGACGGCCGCCCCGGAGGCTCGCTGATGTTCGATCCCTCCCGTCAGGATGTACGCCGCTTCTTCTGCGACCTGTGGCGCAGGCATCGCGAGGGCCTGCCACTGACGCCTCTCGAGACCATCGCGCTCGAGCGCGTCCTCGCCCATCCCGAATACCACGACGACCTCGCCGACGAGGAAGCGGCGCTGGCCGCCGAATACCCCGTCGAGGCCGGGCGCGGCAACCCTTTCCTGCATCTCTCGATGCACCTGGCGATCGCCGAGCAGCTGTCGATCGACCAGCCGCCGGGCCTGCGGGCCGCCCACGCCCGCCTCGCGCAGCGCCTCGATTCGACCCACGAGGCCGACCACCAGGTCATGGAATGCCTCGGCGAGGTCATCTGGCGCGCCCAGCGCGACAACGCCCCACCCGACGGGCACGCCTACCTCGAATGCGTGGAGCGGCGCGCCAGGGGCTGAAGTGGCTTCGGGCGGCCGGGCGCCACCGATGAACCGCGCTGCCCCCATGGGGGTGTACACTTCGCTCCCGTCGGGCCCGCCTGCCACGAGACCATCACATAGCCATGCTAGGTCGCTTCATGCCCCGGGAGGGGCAATTCTTCGAACTCTTCAATCGGCATTGCGGCTATGTCGTCGAAGGCAGCGTCAGCCTGCAGCGGCTGATGAGCGAATACGACGATCTCGATACCCGCAAGCACCTGCTCCTCGAGATCGATCGCGTCGAGAAATCCGCGGACCGGGTCACGGACGAGACGATCTCGCTGCTGCACCGGACCTTCATCACGCCCTTCGACCGGGAAGTGATCCATGCCCTGATCTCCCGCCTGGACGACATCCTCGACATGATCCAGGACGTGGCCGAATCGGCCACGCTCTACGACCTGCAGCGAACCACCGCCGAGACGCGCCAGCTCGCCGAGCTGACCCAGATGGGCTGCGAGCGGGTCGCCAGCGCCGTCGGCATGCTCGACAACATGGACAACGCCAGCGCCATCCTGCGGCTGTGCCAGGAGATCGACCAGATCGAATCGGATGCCGACCGGGTCATGCGCTCGGCCATGTCGCGGCTGTTTCGCGAGGAATCCGACGTACGTCAACTGATCAAGCTCAAGGCGGTATACGAGCTGCTCGAGTCGGTCACCGACCGATGCGAGGATGTCGCCAAGCTGATCGAGGGCGTCGTCCTCGAGAACGCCTGAGCCGGGGCCGATGGAGACTGCTGCCATCGGTCTGTCGACGCTGGTCCTGCTGGTCGCGCTGGCACTGGCCTTCGATTTCCTCAACGGCTTCCACGATGCCGCGAACTCGATCGCGACCATCGTCTCGACCCGGGTCCTGAAACCGCATCACGCCGTCGTCTGGGCGGCGAGCTTCAACTTCGCGGCGGTCATGATCTTCGAGATGCACGTCGCGACCACCATCGGCAAGGGCATCGTCGAGCCCTCGGTGATCGATGCCTACACCATCTTCGGCGCGCTGATCGGCGCGATCGTCTGGAACCTGCTCACCTGGTGGTACGGCATTCCGTCGAGCTCCTCGCACGCCCTGGTCGGGGGCCTGGTCGGCGCCACCCTGGTCGCCCATGGCCCCGGCGCGGTCATCGGCAGCGGGATAGGCATCATCGTGATCTTCATCCTGGTGGCGCCCACGCTGGGCTTCGTGATCGGCTCGGTGCTGATGCTGATCGCCTCGCGGGCCTCGTTCCGGGCCCATCCGATGAAGGCGGACAAGCTGTTTCGCATCCTGCAGCTGGCTTCATCGGCCCTCTACAGCCTCGGCCATGGCAGCAACGATGCCCAGAAGACCATGGGCGTGATCTGGCTGATCCTGATCGCCGGCGGCCGGCCGGCGAGCGACCCGATCCCGTTCTGGGTCATCATCTCCTGTTACGCCGCGCTCTCCATCGGCACCCTGCTGGGCGGCTGGCGGATCGTGCGCACGATGGGACAGCGGCTCACCAGGCTGCGTCCCATCGGCGGATGCTGCGCCGAGACCGGCGGGGCGATCACCCTGTTCCTGTCCTCGGGCTTCGGCATCCCCGTCTCGACGACCCATACCATCACCGGCGCGATCGTGGGGGTCGGCTCGACGGCCCTCCAGAAGGTTCGCTGGGGCCTGGCGAGGCACATCGTCTGGGCCTGGATCGTCACGATCCCCGCCGCGGCCGCCGTCGCCGCGGTCGCCTGGTGGCTCGGGCGCTTCATCCTCTGAGAAGGGGCACGAAGCCCGCGCCATGGAGGAGGAGATCTGGATCGAGTTGCCGCCGATCAATCCGGATGCGCCCCGACGGCTGATCGTCTTCCTGCATGAGCATGGTTCGGATGCCGGGCGCTTCGCTCCGGTCGGCGTGGCCTGGCAGCTGAAGTTCCCCGGAGCGGTCGGCGCGCTGATCAACGCCGGCGAGCATGCGCCCGGCAAGGGTCGCCGGTGGTTCGCCGCCAGGCCGCTCGAGGGACGCGCGGACCGGATCGCGGCCGCCGTCGCGGATTTCCGCGAACGGCTCGCGGCGCTGCAGGACGAACAGCGGATCGGCGGCATGCGCACCATGCTGGTCGGCTTCGGCCAGGGCGCCACGGTCGCGCTGGAGGCGATCCGGGGCGGGCAATCCCCCGCCTCCATCGTGGTCGCCTATGCCGCCCGGCTCGGCCGCCCCGTCCGCCCGGGCGAGCGGATCGACGCGGCGATCCACCTCGTGCACGGCACCCACGACACCCTGGTGCCGCTTGCGTACGCCCGGCAGGCGCAGCGCGGCCTCGCCGCCGCCGGCGCGCTGGTGACGCTCGACATACTCGCCGATGGCGTACACTCGATCGATCAGGAAATGGTCAATCTCGGGACCCGGCGGGCCATGCAGTCGGTATTCCGGAACCGCCATCGCGCCCCGGGGCCGGGCGGCCCGTCCAGCCTCCACTGAGGCTGCGCAGCCCCTGATTCCTTCCACCGGACATCGTTCATCGCGCCGCCATGGCGCCAGTACATCCAGGAGCAGACCATGAGCAGGGAAGTCGTCATCGTCAGCGGCGTACGCACCGCCGTCGGAACCTTCGGGGGCAGCCTCAAGGACCACACGCCGACCCAGCTCGGCGCGATGGTGGTCCGCGAGTCGGCGGCCCGCGCCGGCATCGGCCCGACCGATGTCCATCACGTGGCCTTCGGCCACGTCATCAACACCGAGCCGCGCGACCTGTATCTCGCCCGGGTCGCGGCGCTCGACGGCGGGCTCGACAAGGCGACGCCGGCCATGACCGTCAACCGCCTGTGCGGCTCGGGTCTTCAGGCGATCGTCTCCGGCGCCCAGGCGATCCTGCTGGGCGATGCGGACGTCGCGCTGGCCGGCGGCGCCGAGGTCATGAGCCGCGGGCCTTACAACCTGCCGACGGCCCGCTTCGGCCAGCGCATGGGTGACGGCCGCATGGTCGACATGATGGTCGGCGCGCTGCACGACCCCTTCGAGACGATCCACATGGGCGTCACCGCCGAGAACATCGCGTCGAAATGGGGCATCACTCGCGAGGACCAGGATGCGCTCGCGGTCGAGAGCCACCGCCGCGCGGCGGCCGCCATCGAGGCGGGCCGTTTCCGCGAGCAGATCCTGCCGATCGAGCTCAAGTCGCGCAAGGGCACGATCAACTTCGATACCGACGAGCATGTCCGGGCCAGCGCCTCGGTCGAGGACATGGCAAAGCTCAAGCCCGTGTTCGTGCGCGAGAACGGCACCGTCACCGCCGGCAACGCCTCGGGGATCAACGACGGCGCCGCCGCCGTCGTGATGATGGAGCGCAAGACGGCGCAGGCGCGCGGCCTGACACCGATGGCGCGGCTGGTCGCCTACGCCCACGCCGGGGTCGAACCGGCCTACATGGGCATCGGGCCGGTACCGGCCTCGCGCAAGGCGCTCGAGCGCGCCGGCCTCAAGGCCGCCGACATGGACGTGATCGAGGCCAACGAGGCCTTCGCCGCCCAGGCGCTGGCCGTCAGCCGCGACCTCGACCTCGATCCGGCCAAGGTCAATCCGAACGGCTCGGGCATCTCGATCGGTCACCCGGTCGGCGCAACCGGCGCGATCATCACCGTCAAGGCGCTCTACGAGCTGCAGCGCACCGGCGGGCGCTATGCGCTGGTCACCATGTGCATCGGCGGCGGCCAGGGCATCGCGGCGATCTTCGAGCGGCTCTGAGGCGCAAGGGGTAGCCACCCCGTTGGTTCGCGGGGCGCCGCGTCAGGCGGCCGTCGTCGCTGGCTCATCCGGGGCGGTCGATGCTGACGCATCGACTTCGCTGCGGTGCTCGCCCGGACGGCCCCGCGGCCAACTCGCTGCGCGCCCCTTCGGTGCGCTGCGCTCAGACAGGGGCCGCGAGCATGAAGACGAAGCGCGAGCTATCGCTCGCGCGGGCCGCCCGTGCTGCGCTCCTCGCCGCCCCGGAAAATCGCCCGCGCCGCCGGCCGCCTGCCGCGGCGTGGCTACGTCCCCGGCCTGCGCGATACGCACGCTCGCGCACCACAGGCGCTTCATCGAAGGCGGCTGCGCCCGGGCTGCGCAGCGCCTTGCGGGGCGCCGAGGAGCGCAGCCCGCCCGGCCGCGCGCAAGCGCAGCTTGCGCGCCTCCACCTCATGCTCGCATCGCAATGTCTGAGCGAAGCGAGCCCGAAGGGTGAGCGCAGCGAGTTCGATGCGGGCCGGACGGGCGAGCACCGCAGGGCAGTCG
>JAMLIN010000031.1 GCA_023954135.1 Burkholderiaceae bacterium
CCGGCCTTGGTGATGAAGTTCTGCTCGGTGCAGGTCAGCCCCGAGAGCCAGTACAGCACCGGCAGCTTCCGGTCCCTGGCCTGCGGCGGCAGGTACACGCCGACGTTCATCTGGCAGCCCAGGGTCTGCGACGTGTGCTGGTAGACGTCCTGCCAGCCCTGGAAGCAGGCATGGTGCTCGATGCGCTTCATGGTGCTTCCCTCGTTCAGTAGTGGACCACCGAACGGATCGACTTGCCCTCGTGCATCAGGTCGAATGCCGCGTTGATCTCGTCCAGCTCCATGGTGTGCGTAACGAAGGGCGCGAGGTCTATATCGCCCTTCATGGCGTCCTCGACCATGCCGGGCAACTGGGAGCGCCCCTTGACCCCGCCGAACGCGGTGCCGAGCCACCGGCGGCCGGTGACCAGCTGGAACGGGCGGGTGGAGATTTCCTGGCCGGCGCCCGCCACGCCGATGATGACCGACTGTCCCCAGCCCCGGTGCGCGCACTCGAGCGCGGCGCGCATGACGTTGACGTTGCCGATGCACTCGAACGAGTGGTCGACGCCCCAGCCGGTCATCTCGACGATGACCTGCTGGATCGGCTTGTCGTGGTCCTTGGGGTTGATGCAGTCGGTCGCGCCGAAGGTGCGCGCGAGATCGAACTTCGCGGGATTCATGTCGATCGCGATGATGCGTCCCGCCTTCGCCTGACGGGCACCCTGGACCACGGCCAGGCCGATGCCGCCCAGGCCGAAGACGGCAACGCTGTCGCCCGGCTGTACCCTGGCGGTGTTGTGCACCGCGCCGATGCCGGTGGTGACGCCGCAACCGAGCAGGCACACATGCTCGGGATTCGCTTTCGGGTTGACCTTCGCCAGCGATACCTCGGCCACGACCGTGTATTCGCTGAAGGTCGAGCAGCCCATGTAGTGGTAGATCGGCTGCCCCTCGTACGAGAACCGGGTGGTGCCGTCCGGCATCACGCCCTTGCCCTGGGTGGCACGAACCGCCACGCACAGATTGGTCTTGCCCGATTTGCAGAACAGGCACTCGCCGCATTCGGCGGTGTACAGCGGAATCACGTGATCGCCGGGCTTCACGCTGGTCACGCCCTCGCCGACCTCCACCACGATGCCCGCGCCCTCGTGGCCGAGAACGGCGGGGAACACGCCTTCGGGGTCATCGCCGGACAAGGTGAAGGCGTCGGTATGGCAGACGCCGGTATGCGTGATCTTCACCAGGACTTCACCCTTGCGGGGCGGTTCGACGTCGATCTCGACGATCTCCAGGGGCTTTCCTGCCGCGAAAGCGACTGCCGCGCGTGACTTCATGGCTTGGTCCTCGAGAAAAGGGTGGTGATACTGTGGAGGAGTATTCTACGACATACCCCGGGTGAGTATCGGATTCAGTGAGTGCCGTGCACATGAGGCCGCTTCGCCGGCGGTGCCCCCCTGGCCGCCGCAGTATCGAGGCCACTCAGGATGCCGCATTCGGCGACCGCATGCGGCGAGGCGCAGCGGGCGCGCAGCGCCTTCAGGTCCTTCTCCAGTGCTCGAAGCTCGCGGATGCGTTGCGCCACATGATCGATGTGCTCGTCGAGCAGCGCGTTGATCTCGCCGCAGTCCTGCGCCGGCGCTTCGCGCAGCTCGATCAGCGCGCGGATCTCGTCGAGCGTCATGTCGAGGTTGCGGCACTGCCGGACGAAGGCCAGCCGCTCGACGTGGGCCGGCAGGTACATGCGGTAGTTGTTCTCGGCGCGCGCCGGCGGCGGCAGCAGGCCTTCGCGCTCGTAGAAGCGGATGGTCTCGACGGGGGTTCCGGTGGCCTCGGCCAGGGCGCCGATCTTCATGTGCGGCACTTCCGCCTCCTGAGCATGGAACAGGCTTGACTCTACACCGACTTCAGGGTTTGCAATACGGCTGGACATGACCGACAGACTACGACTCGACATTCCGCTCGTATTGCCACGGATCGACGATGCGCAGGACGCCATCGTTCAGCGCCTGATCGACGATCTGCAAGGCCGGGAGGGCATCGACAGAGTGCATGTGCACCCTGCGCAGGCCGATGCGCCGGCCCAGCTGTGCATCCATCACGATCCCGATGTTCTGCCGCTCGGCCGCATACGCGAGATCGCGCAAGCGGCGGGTGCGCGGATCAGCGAACGCTTCGGGCATGTGCTGTGGCGGACCGAAGGCATCGGTCATGCGCGCCGTGCCAGGACGGTGACCGACCTGCTGCGCAGCCAGCCGGGCGTGCTCGAGGCCGAAGCCAGCGCGGCGGAGCTGATTCATGTGGACTTCGATCGCCAGGTCACCAGCGAGCAGGCGATCCTGGATGTGCTCTCCGACGCGGGTGTGAGGCCGGCTCGGGAGTCGGCCATGTCGGAGCCCGCGGCGCATGGCGAGCCCGGCCATCGCCACGAGCCGGGCGAGAAGGGCGGCCATGCACATGGGCATGAGCACGGAGGCGTCTTCGGCAGCAACACCGAGATGATCTTCGCGCTCGCCAGCGGCGCGCTGCTGGGCATCGGGGTGGCGATCGATGCGTTGGCCGCCGGCGCGCCGGGCTGGCTGCCGCTGGCCTGCTTCATCCTCGCCTATGCTTTCGGCGGCTTTCATACGCTGCGCGAAGCGATCGACAACGTCAGGCTCGGACGTTTCGAGATCGACACCCTGATGCTCGTCGCGGCGGCCGGTGCGGCGGCGCTCGGTGCCTGGGCCGAAGGGGCGCTGCTGCTGTTTCTCTTCAGCCTCGGGCATGCGCTGGAGCACTATGCGATGGGCCGGGCGAGGCGCGCCATCGAAGCATTGGCCGAGCTCGCCCCGGACACCGCAACGGTACGCCGCGACAGCCAGGTGAAGGAGATTCCCGTCGAGGAGCTGGTCGTCGGCGACATCGTCCTGGTCAGGCCCAACGAACGCCTGCCGGCCGACGGCTTCATCGTGCGGGGCGCTTCCGCGATCGACCAGGCCCCGGTGACGGGCGAGAGCATGCCGGTCGACAAGCGCCCGGTCGACGACGCCGCGAAGGCGCGCGCCCGTCCCGATGGCGTCGATGCAGCTTCGCGCGTCTTCGCCGGCACCATCAACGGCGCGGGGGGCATCGAGGTGGAGGTGGCCCGGCGTGCCGGCGAATCCGCGCTGGCGCGGGTGGTGAAGATGGTCGGCGAGGCCGAGACCCGCAGATCGCCGACGCAGCGCTTCACCGACAGGTTCGAGCGGATCTTCGTGCCCGCGGTCCTCGGCCTGGTGTTCATCCTGCTGTTCGCCTGGGTCGTGGTCGACGAGCCGTTTCGCGACAGCTTCTACCGCGCCATGGCCGTGCTGGTCGCGGCCAGCCCCTGTGCGCTGGCCATCGCGACGCCCAGCGCCGTGCTCTCGGGCATCGCCCGGGCTGCGCGCGGCGGTGTGCTGATCAAGGGCGGCGCTCCGCTGGAAGAGCTCGGCTCGCTCGATGCCATGGCCTTCGACAAGACCGGCACGCTGACCGAGGGCCGGCCGCGCATCACCGACGTCGTGGCCGTGGACGGCGCGAGCGAGGAGGAGCTGCTGTCCGCGGCCGTGGCCGTCGAATCGGGGAGCGACCATCCGCTCGCCGCCGCGATCGTGCGCGACGGGCGCGAGCGACTGAGTCGAGAGTCGATACCGTCGGTCGATGATCTGCGGAACCTGATCGGCCGCGGTGTCACCGCCAGGTTGCAGGGCGAGACGGTCTGGATCGGCAAGGCGGAGATGTTCGGCGCCGATGGCGTCCCGCCGCTCGGCACCGCCGCCCTGGCCGCGGTCGAACGCCTGCGCGAAAGCGGGCGAACCACCATGGCTGTACGTCGCGGCGATCGTGATCTGGGCGTCATCGGCCTGCTGGACACCCCGCGAGCCGGTGCGAAGGAAGCCCTGGAGCATCTGCGCGCGCTGGGTATCGGCCGCATGATCATGATCTCCGGCGACCATCGCAAGGCCGCCGAAGCGATCGCCGGCGAAGTCGGCCTCGACGAGGCCTGGGGCGACCTGATGCCCGAGGACAAGGCCGTGGCGATCCGCGAACTGCGGCAGCGGGCGAAGGTGGCGATGGTGGGCGACGGCGTCAACGATGCCCCCGCGATGGCCAACGCCACGGTGGGCATCGCGATGGGCGCCGCCGGCTCGGACGTCGCGCTCGAGACCGCCGACGTGGCCCTGATGGCCGACGACCTGAGGCACCTGCCGTTCGCGGTGGGCCTGAGCCGGCGTACCCGTTCGGTGATCCGCCAGAACCTGTTCGTGAGTCTCGGTATCGTGGCGCTGCTGGTGCCGGCCACGATCCTCGGCCTCGGCATCGGCCCGGCGGTCGCCGTGCACGAAGGATCCACCCTGCTGGTCGTCTTCAATGCGCTGCGGCTGCTGGCGTACGACCGGGAAGGATCACGAGGCGGGGCCTAGTGGGCTGTGCGGGAACTCCTGTGCCTCCTCGACGCGGTGCAGGTTCACATCGAGCGGCGAGTCGCTGCGGCCCTGGAACACCCTGAGGCCGAACTCCGGCAGGATCGCCAGCAGGTGGTCGAAGATGTCCCCCTGGGTGCCTTCGTAGACCGCCCAGCGCACATCGTTGGTGAAGCAGTAGATCTCGAGCGGCAATCCTTCGGCGGTCGGCTGCAACTGCCTCACCAGCAGGGTCATTTCCTGGTGGATGCCCGGATGGTGGAGCAGGTACTGCTGCACGTAGGCGCGGAAGGTCCCGATGTTGGTGACGCGGCGCCGGTTCACCGGCTCGGCGCCTCGTTCGGCCAGCCTGGCGTTCCAGTCGCGCAGCTCTCCGGCCTTCGCCTCGAGGTAGTCGTCGATCAGCGCGAAGCGGTGCAGGCGCGCCACCTCGTCGTCGTCGAGAAAGCGGACCGATTTCTGGTCGAGATAGAGCGAGCGCTTGATCCGGCGTCCGCCGGATTCGCTCATGCCGCGCCAGTTCCTGAACGAATCGCTGATCAGCTTCCTGGTCGGGACGGTGGTGATGGTCTTGTCCCAGTTCTGCACGGTGATCGTGTGCAGGGAGATGTCCATCACGTCGCCGTCGGCGTTCTGAGAGGGCATCTCGATCCAGTCCCCGATGCGCACGCGGCCATCGGTGCTGATCTGCACGCTGGCCACCAGCGACAGGATGGTGTCCTGGAAGATCAGCATCAGCACGGCGGTCATCGCGCCGAGCCCGGTGAGGATGTGCAGGAACTGCGCGCCGATCAGGGTGGCGATGATCGAGATCGCGACCAGCGCGAACATCACGATCTTGGCCACCTGCAGATAGCCCTTGATCGGCTTGTTGCGCGCATTGGGGCGGCGCTCGTAGGCCTCGTTGACCAGGTCCAGCGCGCGGGAGATCGCCAGCGCCACGGTCAGCACGATGAAGGCCTGGCAGAGCGCGCGCACCACCGTGACCACCTGCTCCGGCAGGTCCGGGACCATCGCGACGCCCGCGGCGATGACCAGTGCCGGCACCACATTGGCCAGCCGCGGGATCACGCGCAGCTTCACGCCCTGGCCGCCGGCTGTGGCGCCCATCGGCGTTGCGCGCAGCGCGCGCTGGATGCCGCGCAGCAGGACGTGCCTGGTCAGCCAGTTCGCCAGCCACGCCGCCAGCAGGACGAGGACGATCACGGTCCCCGCGTAAGCCCATGGATACGGCGCGAGCGCCGTCTGCAATGTTTCGAGTTGATTCTCCTGCAAACCGTCAGCCTCCTTTCATCTGGCATTCGTCCATGTGAAGCCGGCGCAATGATTGCGCCGGCTGTCTTGATGATCGCACAGACGGATTGATGCCAGGACGAATGGCGGCTGGCTGCGGGCGTACCCGTGCTCTGGTCGGATGGCCTATGGGATTCGCATGACTACTGTACCGTCAGTCCGCCGTCCACGGTAAGCGCTTCGCCGATCACGTAGCTGGCGCCGGGGCTGCACAGCCATAGCACCGCCGACGCGATTTCCTCGGGGCGGCCGGCGCGGCCGATGGGGGCGCCTTTCTCCAGCTCGGCGAAGGCCTCCTCGCTGCCACCGACGACATCACGGGCTATCCGGGTATCGATCGTGCCGGGATTCACCGCGTTCACGCGGATGCCCTGCCTGCAGTACTCCAGGCCGGCGGTGCGGGTCAGGCCGACGACCCCGTGCTTGGAGGCGATGTACGAGCCGATGCCAGGTTTGCCGGTCAATGCGCCGATCGAGGCATTGTTGACGATGGCGCCGCTGCCCTGGCGCTGCATTTGCTGCAGCTCGTACTTCATGCAGTTCCACACGCCGCGCAGGTTGATGCCGACTACGCGCTCGAATTCCTCGCCGGTGGCATCGGCAGTCGGGGCGATCTTCGCCATGACTCCCGCATTGTTGAACGCCATGTCGAGCCGGCCGTACTCCGTGATCGTCCGCTCGACGAGTGCGGCGACCTGCGCCTCGTCGCTGACGTCGCAGGCCAGGCCGATGGCGATGCCGCCTTCCTCGGCGATCTTCGCCGCTTCTCTTGCGGCAAGCTTGCCGTCGCGGTCGGCCAGGACCACGGATGCGCCGCTCTGGACGAAGGCACGGGCAGTGGCGAGGCCCATGCCCATTGCGGCGCCCGTTACCAGGGCCACCCGGCCCTTGAAGTCATAGGTCGGATTCATCTTTCGTTTCTCCAGGGCTGTCGATGCGACGCACGAACATGGGGGAGAACGAGAGTCTCGCAAGCATCGGAGGTTATGACTATCTGATGAATGCTTAATTCGCTTATTAGGATTTCTAATGAGCGCGGCGGTGTGTTTTCCGGGAGAATTCCGGAATTCGCGGAGTGAACCGTCTTCCCCTTTCGTGGGTGTTGCGCCGTTCGCCCGTCCCTGGAAGGAGATCGCCAATGACACGTCTTCAGATCAACGGACAGACGAGGGATCTCGATGTCTCCGACGACATGCCCCTGCTGTGGGCACTGCGCGACGAGCTCGGCATGACGGGCACCAAGTTCGGCTGCGGCATGGCGCTGTGCGGCACTTGCACGGTGCATATGGATGGTGCCTCCATCCGTTCGTGTGTCACGCCGGTCTCGGCTGTAGGCGGCCATGCGATCTCGACCATCGAAGGCATGGAAGCCGACCCGGTCGGACAGGTAGTGCAGCGGGCCTGGATCGAGAACGATGTCGCCCAGTGCGGCTATTGTCAGGCGGGCCAGATCATGGCGGCGGTGAGCCTGCTCAGGACAACGCCTGCGCCCACCGAGCAGCAGATCGATGAGGCGATGAGCGGCAACATTTGCCGCTGCGGCACTTATCCGCGTATCCGGGCTGCGATTCGGCAGGCCGCCGGCCACCTGGCCCAGGGAGGCAGGTCATGACGGCCACCATTCAATTTTCACGACGCGTTTTTCTGAAGGGCAGCCTCGGAGCGCTGACGCTCGCAGTGACGGCCAAGGGGCTGGTCACCGCCGCATGGGCCTCGGATGCCGCTCCTCGGAAGTACGGTGCCGACTCCATGCACGGCGGTACGGTGGATGACCCACTCGTCTTCGTCGGCATCGCGGCCGACGGTACCGTCACCATCGTGGCGCATCGCGCCGAGATGGGCACCGGCGTGCGGACCAGCCTGCCGATGGTGGTGGCCGACGAGATGGAAGCACTCTGGGAGCGGGTGAGGATCGTGCAGGCCGAGGCCGACGAGATCCGCTACGGCAACCAGAACGTGGATGGCTCGCGAAGCATGCGGCACTTCCTGATGCCCATGCGGCGTGTGGGCGCGGCGGCTCGCCAGATGCTCGAGGCGGCGGCGGCCGCGCACTGGGCCGTGCCCGTGTCGGAGGTCAAGGCCGTACAGCACGAGGTGCTGCACCAGCCCACCGGCCGTCGCCTGGGGTATGGCGAACTGGCACAGGACGCGGCCAGGCAGCCCGTGCCCAGGGGCGATGCGCTGAAGCTCAAGGCGCGCGCCGACTTCCGGTACATCGGCAGGGACCAGGTGCGGTTGTTCGACCTGGAGGCCATCGGCAAGGGCGAAGCCGCCTACGGCATCGACATGCGCCTGCCCGGCATGGTCCATGCGGTGGTCGCGCGGCCACCCGTGGTCGGCGGCAGGCTGCGCCGCTTCGATGCTACCCGGGCGCTGGCCGTGCCTGGCGTGCTGAAAGTGGTGGAGATGCCCGCCATGACGGGCGCGCCGGGTTTCCAGCCGCTGGGCGGTGTGGCGGTGGTCGCGCGCAACTCCTGGTCCGCCATCCAGGGCCGCGATGCGCTGGAGATCGAATGGGACGATGGCGCCAACGGCAGCTACGACTCGGTCGCCTATCGCAAGGCGCTGGAGGCAGCTGCGCGCGAGCCCGGCAAGGTGATGCGTGACGACGGCGATGCGCCCCAGGCATGGGCCAAGGCGCCGGAGACCGAACGCTTCGCAGCTGAATATTACGTACCTCACCTGGCTCACGCATCGATGGAGCCGCCGGTGGCCACCGTGCTGATCAAGGACGGTCGTGCGGAAGTATGGACGTCGGTCCAGAATCCGATGGCCGCGCGCACGGCCGTGGCGGCGCGCCTGAAGCTCGAGCCGGAGAACGTCAAGGTCAACGTGCTGCTGCTGGGCGGCGGCTTCGGCCGCAAGTCCAAGCCGGATTTCGTCGACGAGGCCGCTGTCGTCGCTCAGGCGATGCCCGAGGGGACGCCGGTCAAGCTGGTGTGGACACGTGAGGACGATATCCGCCACGGATACCTGCACACCGTCTCGATCGAGCGGCTCGAGGCCGTCATCGGCGCCGTCGGGCAGGTCCAATCCTGGCTGCACCGCAGCGCCGCGCCGACGATCGCGTCGCTGTTCTCGGAAGGCGCTAGGGGACAGCAGATCTTCGAATCGGCCATGTCGGCGATCAACATGCCGTATCGCATTCCGAACGTGCGGGTGGAAACCGCCGAGGTGGAGGCCCATGCGCGCATCGGCTGGTTCCGCTCGGTTGCCAACATCCCGCACGCCTTCGCTGCGCAATGCTTCATCGCCGAACTGGCGAACCGGGTGGGCAAGGACCACAAGGCTTTCGCGCTGGATCTGATCGGGCCGGCGAGGAGGGTCGACCCAGGTACCTTGTCCGATACCTGGAACTACAGCGAATCGCCCGAGCGATACCCGTATGACACCGGCCGCCTGCGCGGCGTGATCGAGGCTGCCTGCCAGGGGGCAGGCTGGGGTCGTGATCTGCCCGCGGGTCACGGCCTGGGCCTGGCCTTCTGCTACAGCTTCATGAGCTATACGGCGACGGTGATCGAGGTCGCGGTGAACGAGAAGGGCGAGGTGCGTGTGGTGGCGGTGGACATGGCGATGGACTGCGGGCCGCAGATCAAGCCCGAACGCATCCGCGCGCAGATGGAAGGCGGTGCCGTCATGGGGCTGAGCCTGGCGCTGATGAGCGAGATCAGCTTCGAGAAGGGTAGAGTGGTGCAGAGCAACTTCCACGACTATGAAGTGATGCGCCATCATGCTTCGCCGCGCGTGATCCGCACGCATCTGGTCAACGACGACCACGACATGCCGCCGGGTGGCGTGGGCGAACCGCCGGTGCCGCCCGTGGCGCCCGCCCTATGCAACGCCATCTTCGCCGCCACCGGAAAGCGTGTGCGCAGCCTGCCGGTGCGCGCGATGGCGTAACGCGTTGCGATGCGGGCCCGCTCGGCCAAGCACACCAGTTCGTGCCGGGGATCGATGAGATTGACCAACTCCAGCCGGAACAGGGCATGATCCCTGGCTGCCGGCGGCTACTCGCGAAACGCGGAACCCGCTCGCTGAATTCCTAGCATCTCCTTGAGCGCAGCCTTCTGGATCTTGCCGGTGGCGGTCTGCGGCAATTCGGAAAGGAAATGAACGTCGACGGGCACTTTGAATTCGGCTAGATATCTGCTGCAATGAGCTTGAATCTGTGCCAAGGTCAGCGCACCAGAGCATTCCTTCTTGACGACACAGGCAACCACCTCTTCTCCGAACAGCTCGCTGGGCGCGCCTATTACCGCGACCTGGGCGATCTCCGGCATCATGTAGAGCGCCTGCTCCACTTCTGTCGAATAGATGTTTTCCCCGCCTCGGATAATCAGATCCTTTTTCCGGTCCACCAGATAAACGTACCCTTCCTCGTCTCGGTATCCGAGATCTCCGGTATGCAACCAGCCGTTACGCAAGGTTTCCGCTGTGGCTTCGGGGCGATTCAGATAATGCGACATCACGTTCGGGCCGCGAGTCACGAGCTCGCCAACCGCCTTCGGTGGAAGTTCCTGATCGGTATCGTCCACGATGCGGATTTCGGTTCCGGGCATGTTGATGCCCACGGAGCCGGCTTTTTCGAATGCCAAGTGGCTGGGTAGAACCACCGTGGTTCCACAGCACTCCGTTTGCCCCATGCCATGGAGCAGCGCTGCGTTCGGGAAAACGGCCTGAACCGCTTTGAGCTTGCCCACTGGCATGGGAGCGGCGCCAAACAGGACCCGGATCACCGAGCTGGTGTCATATCGGTCTCGTTCGGGAAACTGGGTCATCAGCAAGAGTATCGACGGCACAGCGAACACTTGCGTGATCCGATGCTGCTCGATGAGCAGGAAAGCACGTTCGGTGTTGTAAGTGTCGATCACCAGGGTGCCACCTACGAGCAGGGTCGGAAGGTATATCGTGTGATTCGCGATATGGAAAAGCGGCGTCGTAGCCAGATTGACTACCGACTCGTCTTCGTACTCCCATCCGATCACGCCCTGCAGTGCTCCCGCGACAAGACTGCGATGGGTGTGCACCACGCCCTTGGGCTGGCCCGTGGTACCGGATGTGTAGTAAATCGCCGCCGGCGCCTCGATTGAAACCGGTGCCCCTACGAGATCCCATGATGACGGTTCGGGTTGGTGCTCTCTGGCAAGTCGCTCGACCTTGAGGCGGGTGAGCACAGCGGGCGCTAGATCCTTGATCGTGTCGGAGAAACGCTCCTCGCTCAGCAGCAACGAAACCCCCGAATCCGCGAGGATGAACTCGATCTCGCGCGCAGTGAGTCTGGTGTTCAGGGGGACACCCACCGCGCCTGTAGCCAGCACGGCGAGATACCAGATGTTGTACAGATCGCTGTTCTCGAGCAGCAACGCTACAGTGTCGTCGGCTTTCACCCCGAGATCGGTTCGCAGGTGCCGCGCGACGCCCGCGATCGCCTCGAACAACAGTCGATAACTGTAGCGCCGGTCTTCAAACACCAGGGCAGGTTTGTCCGGCAGCAGCCTTGCCGTCCGGGCCAAGAGTGCCGGAAACGTGAGCTTCCCCTTGAGATGATGTTCTTCCACCATCCGCTGCCAAAAGCTCTCCACGCCCTCGCGAGCTTCGAATCGTGGTTCGGGCGTTCCGTCGGATGCGGTTCCGTGGTTCATACTGGACTCTCGCTCTCGATCTGTCTGCCCTGACGCTCCAGGATGGATGCTTCTGGAGGTCGGGGTCGAGTTCAGAGCCCGAGACGCCTTCAGTCTTCAAGCAACTTGTCTCGCAACGATCGAATGCTTCTCAGGCTCTGAGCCTATTCCCGGTTGCTCTGTTTGAGCAGAGGACACTTGGACGCCGACACTGGCTGGAATGCTTTCTCGCCGGGAATACGCTCCTTCACGGTGAAGTAGTCCCATGGCTTCACGGACTCGGCGGGCGCTTTCACTTGCACCAGCATCATGTCATGCACCAGTCGGCCGTTCGCACGAATCCGGCCGTCCCGGATTACCGGATCGTTGATCGGCATGCTTTTCAACTGCTTCATGACCGCACTTGTCTCATCCGTTCCTGCGGCCTCGACCGCCCGGAGATAATTGAGCACAGCGGAATAGACTCCTGCCTGAATCATCGTCGGCATCCTCTTCTCCTTTTCAAAGAATCGCCTCGACCATGCTTCCGCCTCGGCGTCCTGTGCCCAGTAAAAGCCTGAAGTCAATTGCAGCCCCTGTGCGGCTTCCAGGCCGAGGCCGTGCACGTCGGAAATGGTTATCAACAGCGGCGCGACAATACGCCCGCCTGAAGCCACCTGGAACTCCGCCGCCTGCCTCACTGCATTCATCATGTCCACGCCCGCGAGGGCAAGCGCAATTACCTCGGCATTGGACGCCTGTGCGCTTAGCAGATAGGAAGAGAAGTCGCCGCTCACGTTCGGAAATGGAACTCTGGCTGAGCCGACGACTTTCCCTCCGTTTGCGAGTACTACTGCTTTCGAATCGTTCTCGAGCGCGGCGCCGAACGCATAGTCTGCGGTAATGTAGAACCATGTCTTGCCACCGCTTTGCGACAGCGCATTGGCGGTGCCAACCGAAAGCGCATACGTGTCATACATCCAGTGAACATTGTTCGCATTGCAGTGTTCGTCGGTAAGGGATTGTGACCCGGGCGACGACAGCAGGGTAATTTTGTTTGCCTGCTCGGCGACGTGCATCACTGCTAGCGCGACATTGGTTGCGGGCAAGTCCACGATGACGTCCACATTCTCAGTGTCGAACCATGTACGTGCCCGAGCGGACGCTATGTCTGGTTTGTTCTGAGAATCCGAGAAAGTGAGTTCGATCTTCTTTCCCAAGATTGATCTATTCTTGGAGAAATCCTCAATTGCCATATCCGCAGCGCGGACAGAGCCTGCTCCGGCAAGATCGGCATACACACCCGACATGTCGGTCAGCACCCCAATCTTGACGATATTGTTTGAAACCTGTCCCTGGGCATGCGCGCCCGCGGCGCATCCGAGCAGCATTGCAGGGATCAGAATTCTCAGTAATTGTCGTTTCATGACCACACCCTCATTGTTGTGCGTAGGAAGGTCAGCTCAGAAATTAAAACCATCTCCTTGCCTGGGTCGGCAAAGCCAAAATCCTGGTGTTCCCATCTGCAAACACCGTGGCGCAATTGCATATTCAATATGAAAGCGATCTGAACGATAGAGAGAACAATATTCCTCACGTTTCGAAGGAATCTGTTTCGTGTGTTTCAGTGTCCTTAGCGTACCTCGGCGCCCTCTGGGCATGACTCAGAGGAGCGAATATCGAGCATGACGGGCTCAATCGTTCCGTGAATTCACAAGCTACTGTTCAGGAGCCCGCCATCGACCACCACTACACTGCCAGTCATAAAGCGCGAAGCATCACTAGCGAGCAGCAGCAAAGCGCCGTCCAAATCAACGAGTCGCCCTGTTCGCCCAACCGGCGTACGTTTGGCAGCATCCCGCGCGTAGCCATCTTTTTGAAACATATGCGCAGTCATCTCCGTTTGAAAAAGCCCGGGTGAGAGGGAATTGATCCGGATATTGTGTCGGCCAAGCTCCAGTGACAGCGCCCGAGTAAGGTGCATCACTGCCGCCTTTGAGGCGCAATAACTGGCAGCGTTTCCAGCTATTCGCTGACCGAAAACCGATCCAACATTTACAATAACCCCCGGGGTGTCAGCATCTATCAGACGACGAGCGACCGCCTGGATGGTGTTCCAAGTGCCCTTGAGATTAGTATCAATCACATGGTCGTAGTCGCGCTCTTCGTGCGCCAGAAAGGCCTTGTTGACGGCGACTCCGGCAGCGTTCACCAATACGGTGACCAATCCCGCTTCCGCTTCAACTTTTTGCACGGCTGCGAATATCGACGCCCGGTCCCTCACATCCGCATTCACCGCAAGTACACGCATCCCCTCTGCGCGGCACTGCGCACTCAAGGCTTCCAGACGATCGAGACGCCGTGCGACCGCAGCCACGGTCCCTCCCGCTCGTGCCAAAACCTTGACGAAATGCGCGCCAATGCCGCTGGAGGCTCCGGTGACCAGAACGATCTTGCCTGAGATGTCGCCCACACCATCCATGTCACATTCCTGGAGACAGTTTTAATAGAAGAGCATGTACCCGATGTTCTCTTCTGATTTCATTTGGCAGGCAGTTCAATTAATTCCACCAACGCCCCATCGGGGTCTTCCAGCATGAGGGCCTTGATCGCGCCGTAGCCTGGCAATTGCAGTTCGATCGGGCCGCAGAAGACAGGGATCTTCCGGGCTATGAGTCTCTCGCTGACTTCCTGCAAGGATTCTTGTGTAACTTCGAAAGAGAGCATCAGCATCCCGGGATCGCCGGGTCGCTTCGGGCCGGATGGTTTTTTCAGGCCCGGTCCCCGAAATTCCAGAAGCTCGATTTCGCCCACTCGACTTTTCCCCTGTTGCAGAATAACCGCACGGGCGGTGACACCGGGTAGCTGAAACAGCTCTCCGAACGCGGGCTCAGTCAGGTCCATGTCGAGAGTTTTTCGGAATCCGAGCAGTTCGCAATAGAAATCGAGTGACCGATTCATATCGCTTACTGTCAAGGCAATGTGATGCACCTCGCTGAATGCCATGGTGGTTTCCTGTCTTTAATAATTCGAAAGACCGATTCCTCGTGCGGCAACGCCGAAGTGCCCTGGTCCTGCCCCTTGCAGGTCGTAATTCATTCCTCGCTTCCCGGAGGGCGGTCGAAACTTTCCAGTGCCTTGGGATTGCTTTCGACTAACTTGGTGCGGGTGATCTGTAGCAGGAACTCCAGCAGAGCGTCATGGCCAGCTTCGGGCGTATCGAAGCAGCCCTGCCGGATCCGCGCGCACAGTTCCCGGCTGAGAGCGGCAATCGCGGCAGGCGTTCCACCGTGCGCGGTCCGCGCGGCCGCCGGCAGCTGGCCGAGCAGCCCGGCAAGCGTTACGAGCTCGGACGCGTCGCCACCGGCATCGATCGTGGCGAACACGCGAGCGTCCACTTGCAGCCGCGCGCTCACCACCGAGAGCACCCGTGCCAGCATCAGTGCGACTCCGCGAGCCTCGCCGTCGAGCGCGGGAGCTACCTGCTCCAGCAACGCCCGCCGGGCGCTGAGCAGGAGGTGTACGGATTCGGGATCGTCCCTCATGCCATCGCCCTCGCCGCATCTCTCTCGCTGGCCCACTGGATGCGCGAGAGCGCTTCCATCTCGATCTCGGCCGTGCTCAGTCCCACCAGAGCCAATTCCAGAGAGTCCTCGCCGCCGGATACCTGGCGCGCCACCTGCTGCAGCGACATCACCGCCCATCGGGTACTGGCCATGATGTCCCAGTAGCGAATCGCCTCCTGCTCCGCCACGCGGCCGCTCACCGCTTGCCAGCCACGCAGCAAGGCAGTGCGCGAGCCAAGGCCCCCGCCCACGAGATCGTGGCGACCGAAACGGAAGAAGCGTAGGCAGAACCAGGCCAGGCTTTCATAAGGATCACCCCATCGAACGATCTCCCAATCGATGATGGCAGCCAGCTTCGTGCCGGCGATGGTGACGTTGCCGAAGCGAAAGTCGCCGTGACACAGCACCAGCGGGCCGGGCACTGGCGCATGGCGCTCCAGCCAACGAAGCGCATACTCGATTGCCGGATGGGGGTGTTGGTGTCCGTCGAGGTAGGCTCGCATTTCGGCGATCGCGCTGCGCGCGGCGTCATCCGGCGGCGGCATCAGGAACTCCAGACCATGGTTCCCGACGGGCGTGATCGTCTGCAGCCGCGCGAGCTCAGCGCCGATCTCCTCCAGAATCGCATCACCCGCGGCCATCACCTCAGGCATGCGCTGCAGCTTCCAGGGCTGGCTCTCGCCTTCGACGAAGGCCATGAGGAAGAAGGGCTTCCCGATCAACGAGGGATCGGCGCAAACCGCCACCGGTTGCGGTACGCGCACTCCCGCCTTCGCGGCAGCGCACAACACCGCATACTCCTGTGTGGCGGGCAGGCTTTCTTCGACACCAACCACCCGACCGGTGCGCAGTACGAGTCGCGACGGTATCTCCGCCGGCGCGCCGTCGATCTCGATTTCCCAGTTGTCGTGCACGGTGCCGCCGACAAGGGGACGCAGGCGCACGAGGCGGCAACCCTCTCTGCCGAAGACGCCGGCAAGGAAGCGCTCAAGCGCGGGCCGCAGGCATTCCGGTTTTAGTGCCACGTCCAGAACTCCTTGCGCTCCTCGAGCACATGGCGCGCGAGTACCATCTTGTGCACCTCGGAGGCCCCGTCGCCCAGTCGCGCCACCCGCGCATAGCGGTACATCCACTCTAGGGGCAGATCGGTCGTATAGCCCTTGCCGCCGCACAGCTGGATGGCTGTGTCCACTGCGTGATGCAGTGCCTCGGATACCACGACCTTGGCCATCGAGACTTCCTTGCGAGCACGTTCGCCGTGGTCGATCAGCCAGCAAGCGCGCATGGTGAGCAAGCGCCCCATCTCGATGTGCATTGCCGCGTCGCCAAGCAGCCATTGCACGCCTTCGTGCTCATGCAGGCCCATGGCATAGCTACGGCGCTCCGACACGAAATCGGCGGCAATCTCCAGCGCGCGCTTCGCCATGCCCGTCCAGCGCATGCAGTGTGTCAGCCGCGCCGGCCCCAACCGGATCTGCGTGAACTTCAGGCCGTCACCCTCGCGCAATAGGAGGTCCTCGTTCGGAATCTCCAGCCCGTCGAACTCCAACTCGCAGTGGCCGCCGTGATCTTCCGGTCCCATGACGCCGATGCGGCGCACGATGCGCCATCCCGGCGAGTCGGCGTGGAACAGGAAAGCGCTCAAACCGCGTCGCGGGTCATCGGACGTGCGCGCGATGAGGATGATGTGCTTTGCCTCGCCGGCACCCGTAATCAGCCACTTGCGCCCGTGCACCACCCACTTGTCGCCGCGACGCTCGGCGCGCGTGAGCATCATGCGGGGGTCCGACCCCGAACCCGGCATAGGCTCCGTCATGGCGAACGCAGACTGCACTCGACCATCCACGATGGGTTGCAGCCACCGCTCCTTCTGCGACTCGGGCAGTACCTTGTTGAGCGCCAGCATGGTGCCGTCGTCGGGCGCGGCGCAATTGAAACAGATGGGTCCGAACAGCGCCCGGTTCATCTCTTCGTACAGGACTGCCATGCCCACCATGTCCAGGCCGAGCCCGCCCCTGTCGCGAGGCATCTGCGGCGCCCACAGGCCGGCTTGCTTGACCTTTTCGCGTACAGCGGCCAACGCAGGTGGTGCTATGTTGCGCGTTTCGTCGAGACACTCGGGGCGCGTCTCAAGAGGAATGATCTCCTGCTCAACGAATTCTCGTACGCGCGCCCGCAGATTCTTGAGGTCGTTATCGATGGAGAAATCCATGACCAATCTCCCGGGTTAATTCGTCAGAGCCGCGCCGCGGCCGAGGTTGATGGCTGGTGGGCGGGGCAGACGTTCGATGCCGTCGCTCCCCAGTTCCAGGCGAAACGCACGGTCCAGGCAGTCGACGGGCCGTCAAGAGGAGAACCCGCCATCAACCACGAGGCGCTGTCCCGTGGTAAATCCAGCACGACTCGAAGCGAGGAACACAATGGCGTCCGCAGCTTCGTCCGCCTTGCCGATCCGCCGCAATGGAGCACCGCTACGCATGACTTCGGCGGCTTTCGCCGGCAGATGTGCCCAAACTCGGTCCATCAGGCCAGTGTCGATGACACCAAGCCCGACCGAGTTCGCGCGGATACCGTATCGCCCCTCTTCCCGTGACACCGCGCGAACAATCGCGTCGATGCCACCCTTCGGTCCGGTCGAGAGGATGTCCATCGGGGAGTGCCTCACCATGGCTGCCGAACTGAGGGCGACAATCGATCCGCCGCCGCCGGCACGAAGGTGCGGCAGGACAAGCTTGACGGCATTGAAGAATCCGACCAGGTCGTTGAGGATCGTCTCGCGCCACTCGTTGACGCCGACGTTGTAGAGGTAGTCCATCCGGATGTCCGCGCCCGTCGCGACCACCAGGGTATGGATCCGACCAAACCGGGCCGTCACATCGCCGTAGTAGTTCTCCACCTTCGCAGGTACAGTCAAGTCGAGTTTCTGCATGTCGGCCCGGCGGCCGAGCCCCTGCACGGCGGCGGCAACATCGGCGGCCGGTTTTTTGCTGTTACGGTACGTCAGCGCCACATCACAGCCGCATTGGGCCAAGCGTTCACATACCACCTTGCCGATGCCGCCGCTCCCTCCGATCACGACCGCGACACCTTTGTCGGGAAACTCGACGAAGAAGCCCGTCCTGAGCCGTTCTGTCGGGTCTTGCTGATTCATCGAACGCTCTCCCTTGTTCTCTTTGGTCGCGAACAAACCACCGCTAGTGCCTGTGGCTCGGTCATTGCAGCCAGGGCTGCCTGTGATGTCCGGGCAAGAGTCATTGAGAATACCGATGCGTTGAAAATTGTACGCGCGCGTACAACAAGCTAAGCAATCTCGATGACCGTGTCAAGACCTGGTCTTGTCCGCCATGACATGAGTCCGGATGGTGTTTCGTGTTTCCAGCATGAGATGCGCATGAAGGGGCAGAGGCGCGACGGTCGATCGTCACGCTCATGCGCAGCGGGTTCCCGGGCAGTTTGGCTACCCCTCGGCTGCCGAGTAGGCACAGAGGGGAGCCGTGCGGCATCTGCAGCAGACCCGCGGCCATTCACGCTGGCACCCGTCACGCCTGATCGGGCGATCCGTCAGTCAGGCCCCGCTGGTTAGCGTCGAACTCCGGTGGCCGAGTCTGCCCGACGCTATACCAAGACCGACGTGATGCTGATCGCGCACACCGATGAACTGCGCGGCCCCGGGAAGGCTGGCGGCCCGACGGTTGTTCGAACGCGCTTGGCAGCGCCATGGCGATGCCCGCTACAGGCCCATCTGGCACAATTGGCGCGCACAACGATCAAGACGCCAAGGCGAATGCCCTCTAATCCAGAAAGCAGATCTTTACCCCGGAAGCGAAGGGTCGTCGCCCGTCGGACGAGCGCCCCTGCGGTGACAGTGGGTCCGAATGAATACGGCGCATCGAATCTGCGCGAAGACGTGACGGCCTACCGCAAGCATCTGATCCTTGCTGCCGCGGCCGACGCGTTCTTCGAGCACGGATATCACGATTGCAGCGTGGACATGATCGCGCAGCGGCTGTCCGGCAGCAAATCAATCGTCTACTACTATTTCCCCGACAAGCATTCCATTCTGGAGGCGATTTATCGCCGCGCTCTCGACGAGGCCCAGACACTCATGCGGAGAGCGATCTCGGCGAATGACACACCTGGCGCAAAGCTTGCGGCAATCGCGCGCGACTACGCGCTATGGGTGATCGATCATCAGCGGGTCGTAGGCATCTTCTGGAGGGAGGTGCGGTCCCTGTCGGTCGAGGCGCGTGACGGCGTGGCGATCGAGCGTAAGAAGCTCGACGACCTGTTGTCGCTGGTTATTCGCGAGGGCGTGTCCAAGGGACAGTTCGACGTGACCGATGTGCAGGCAACCGCGCGCGCCATCGAGGGCATGATCACCTTCACCTACACTTGGTGGCGTGATGATCGGCGCATGTCGCGCGAAGACACGGCCGAGTACTACGTACAGATGTCATTGAGGCTCGTCGGGGCCCGCTCTGTCTGATTGAATCGCTCGGATATTCGAAGCCAGCTTGCTCGGGGGCCGCGAGAGGGGTGAGGCTGGCGCTGAGCGTCATGTTCACCCAGGGGCTTTCGGTCGTCTGGGCGGCTCCTGCGTTGGCGCATCCTGGCGTGGATGCCACCCACGTCCAGGACACTGCGGCTGGTTCCGCCGACGCCGGCCGTCAGGAAACGAGACCGGAATCTCTTCAGCCAGGGGGTTCCGCAGAGACCATCACGCCAGCGCCGTAGCGGTGGCGCGCGCGAGCTCGGCCAGCAACTGGTCCTGGAAGCCGATGTCGTTGACGGACGGGTGCGGCTTGCGGCGCTTCTGGTGATGCCAGTAGCCGCCGCTGGTGAGCGCTTCCGGCTCGTCGCTGGTGGCGAGCCACTCCTGGGTCAGGTGGCCGAGCCGCAGGTCGTCGGGCGCGCTCGGGCCGCCCATCCTGGTAGGGACCCAACCGGGGTTGACGGCATTGCTGAGCACGTCGGGCCACAGCCGCGCAACCGCCATGGTCAACGCGGTGACGAAGAGCTTGCTGTCCGAGTAGCTCCCCGTGGCTGTCTTGCCGGACCAGTCCATGCCATCGAGGCTGGCTCGTCCGCCCGTATGCATGCTGCTGCTCAGGTAGATAAGGCGCCGGGGGCGCTGGACAAGCGCGGTGAGCAGATAGGGTGCGACGACGTTGACCACCAGCAGTTGCGCGCCGGAGATGACGCCCGCGTTGTGGATCACGGCATCCATCCGCCCGATTGCGTTGACCTGGCCGGCGATGTCACGGATCTGCGCGGTATCCGACAGGTCGCCGATCGTCGCGACGGCGCCCTGGTCGACGAGTTCCTTCACCGCCGGGAGACGGGATTCGGAACGAACATGCACGACGACTTTGTTCCCCTGGGCGAGCAGGGTGCTGGCCGCCGCATGGCCCAGCCCGCTCGCTGAGCCGGTGATGAAGATGCGGGCCTTCCGGCCCGTGCGTCCTGGATCCCCGGACATGGCGGATTCCCTTGCTGGATTCGGCGGTGTCTGCGCCAGGACCGGGGCGGCCGTCAGGACCGATCCGGCGGCCAGTGCGGAACCGAGTCCGGCGCCTGCGGCGAGAAGTCTTCGACGGTTCATGGGCGTACCCTCCGTTCCGGACATTGTGCCCTGTGCGGGTCGCGGCGACGCCGCCGATGACCTACTTCAGGTGCTCGCCGAAGAACGCCTGCATCCTGTCGAAGGGTATCTTGTCCATCTGGTCGTACAAGTCGACATGGTTCGCGCCCGGGACGATCAGCAGCTCCCTGGGCTGCATGGCGGCTTCGTAGGCGGATTCGCTGAAGTAGCGCGAGTGCGCGTTCTCGCCATGCACCAGGAGGATCGGTCGCGGCGATATCTCCTGGATGTAGGTGAGGATCGGCAGGTTCATGAATGGCAGTGGCGTGGTGATCGTCCAGGCATTGCCGGAGTTGACCGCACGCGGGTGGTATCCGCGAGGTGTCCGGTAGTAGTCGGCGTATTCGACCAGGAACTGCGCTTCGCCACCCTTCAGCTCGTTGTACGGCGGTTGGTACGCGGGCGCGCCGCTCTCCGCGTCCTTCCAGCGCTGTTGGCCCAATTGCTCCAGAGTCTGCGTTCGCTGCTCCGGCGTCATGCTGTCGTCGTAGCCCCTGGACATGACGCGCGTCATGTCGTACATGGTGCTGGTCGCGACGGCCTTGATGCGCTTGTCCACGGCGGCGGCGCTCAACGCCATGCCGCCCCAGCCGCAGATGCCAATGATGCCGATGCGCCCGCGATCCACGTTCGACAGCAGGCCCAGGAAATCCACTGCCGCGCTGAAGTCCTCGATGCTGATGTCGGGCGAAGCGACGTTGCGCGGCTCGCCGCTGCTTTCCCCGGTGTAGGATGGATCGAAGGCCAGCGTGATGAAACCGCGCTCGGCCATGGTCTGCGCGTACAGGCCGGAGGACTGCTCCTTCACCGCGCCGAACGGACCGCTGACAGCGAGCGCCGGGAGCTTGCCGCTCGGACTCTTTGGCTGGTACAGGTCGCCGGCCAGGGTGATGCCGTAGCGGTTCCGGAAGGCGACTTTCCTGTGGTTGATCTTGTCGCTTCGGGCAAAGGTCTTGTCCCAATCCTGCGTCATCTGCATGCGGTTCGCCTCGCTGATGATGGAAGTTGCCCGCGCCGGCCCGGATTGTCCGGCGAAGAGCGCTGTCGACCCGGCAAGGACGGCGCCCTGGATGAATCCTCTACGGGAGGCGGCCTGCCCGGCATTCGGAATCTTCGGGGTGGATTCGTTCATGGTGCTTGCCATTGCGGGTTCCATGTCGCGGGATTCGTCAGGGCTCGATGCGCTCGATCCGCAATTCGTACGGACCGGGCCGAGCGAGGATGGCCAGGCCTTCGTCCACCTTGCCCAGCGGCAGCAGGCTCCTCGACCAGGAGCGGCCCTCGATGAAGATCGCCAGGTTTCCCCAGGGCGAATAGTGGGTCAGCTCACCGGCCACCGGCGCCATGCCGTCGGGTGCCCCCTGTGTGGACAGCTTGCGCGGCAGGTCGGAAACCCGCTCGATGCCGGCGTAGTCCGTCATCCTCAACGACAGTGGCAGCAGCGTCGCGAAGTCCCTCGCGGTGGGGTTGTCGTACAGGGTGGCGATGGCGATCTCCTCGCCGACGGTCAGGCGGATCTTCACGGAGGAATCTCCCTGGACTGCGGCCGGTGAGCCTGCCGGCGCCTGGGCGAGCGCGTTGTCGGGGGCGCCGGTCGCCAGCCCCAGGAGCGGGGCGGCAAGCAGCGCCAGGGTCGCGCGCCGCGACCGGCGCATGGGCATGGAGGTGGCGATGGGTGCCTGCATGCCAGACATCATCGCTGCTGCCTGTTCGCCGGACTAGCTAATGAATGCTTAAAAAGGCTATTAGGTAGACTAATCAGAATCCCTGGGGATTCGATGGGAGACTCCCACCCATGGTCAGACGCAACCTCAACGATCTCCTGTCCTTCGTCACCGTCGCACGCGAGGGCAGCTTCACGCGCGCCGCCGCGCTGCTCGGCGTGACGCAGTCGGCGCTGAGCCAGGCGATCAGCGGCCTGGAGGCGAGGCTGCGGATCCGCCTGCTGACGCGCACCACGCGCAGCGTCTCGCCCACCGCGGCTGGAGAGCGCCTGCTGAACGCCATCGGCCACCGCTTCGACGAGATCGAGGCCGAGCTCGATGAGCTCACGGAGCTGCGCGACAAGCCAGCCGGCACCGTGCGCATCACCTGCGGCGACCATATCCTGCGAACCACACTGCTGCCCCGGCTCGCGCCCCTGCTGCAGGAGTATCCTGACATCAGGGTCGAGTTCGACGTCAGCTACGGCTTGCGCGACATCGTGGCCGATCGCTTCGATGCCGGCGTGCGGATGGGAGACACCATCGACAAGGACATGATCGCGGTGCCGATCGGTCCACGGCTTCGCATGGCGGCGGTCGCATCACCAGCGTACTTCGCCGGGCGTCCGGTCCCGAGGAAGCCGGAGGACCTGACGGAGCACAGCTGCATCGGCCTGCGCTTTCCGACGCATGGCGGCCTCTACGTCTGGGAGTTCGAACGCCGGGGAGTGCAGCGCAATGTCCGCGTCGACGGCCAGGTGATTCTCAACAGCACCCCCCACATCGTCCTTGCCGCGCTGCAGGGCCTGGGCATCGCCTTCCTCCCGGAGGAGGAATTCGCGCCGCACATCGAGGAAGGCCCCCTGCTGCGGGTGCTGGAGGACTGGTGTGCCCCGTTCGCCGGGTACTACCTGTACTACCCCAGCCGCCGGCAGCCCTCCACGGCCTTCTCGCTGGTGGTCGATGCGTTGCGCTACAGCGAGCCGAGGCCCGGCCCGGGCAAACCCGGCGGTGCATCCCGGAAAGCCGCCAGGCCCCTGCGCATCAAGCCTTCACCTTGAACGCCGGCAGCTTGTCCGCCAGCCGCCTGCCCATCTCGGCGCCCAGGGCCTGCAGGCCACTCATCGGGCGCACCATCACCTCGAACTCCACGATCCGGCCCTGCTCGTCGAAGCGGATGAGGTCGATGCCCTTGAGCTGGCGGTCGCCGATGTTCGCGCTGAACTCCAGCACCACGTTCAGGCCGTCGTCGCTGACGAGCTGCCGGTGATAGGCGAAGTTCTCGAACACCTGGATGACGGTGGACAGGACGAGGATCAGCGCCGGCGCGGGTCCGTAGGGCGAATTCGCCATCGGCGAGCGGAACACCGCGTCCGGGTGGACGATGGTGTGGAGCTCGCCGAGGTCGTTGCCGGCCAGCATCCGATGCCAGAGCTCGAGGGAGCGGGCGACCGCGGGATGGGCGTTCTTCGGTGCATGCGACATGTCTCGTCTCCGTGTATCGGCGCGGGCGGGGGGACGATGGCATCCTACGCCTTCTCCCGTCGTCGTCCACTCCGGAGCGTTTCATGGACAGTCCCCGCGCAGATCCCGCCCGCGACATGCGGGAGGTCCTCGATCGCCAGCGCTCCGCCTTCCTCGCCGAGGGGCCGCCCGCGCTGGAGCAGCGCAGGGCCGACCTGCGCAGGCTCAGGTCGCTCGTGCTCGATCATCGGGACGAGATCGTGGCGGCGATGCATGCGGACTTCGGCCACCGCGCATCGCACGAAACCGCGATCATCGAGATGGTGCCGCTCGCGCAGGCGATCGACCATCAGCATCGCCATCTGCGGCGCTGGATGCGGCCCGAGCGGCGCCCGGTTTCCATGTACTTCCAGCCGGGAAGGGCATGGGTCGCGTATCAGCCTCTGGGCGTCGTGGGCATCGTGTCGCCCTGGAACTATCCGCTGCAGCTGGCGTTGCTGCCGCTCGCCACCGCCGTCGCCGCCGGCAACCGGGCCCTCGTCAAGCCGTCGGAACACACGCCGGCGACTTCCTCGCTGCTCGAGCGCATGCTCGGCGAGGCCTTTCCCCTGGAACAGGTAGCGGTCTTCACGGGCGACGCATCCGTCGGTCAGGCGTTCTCGGCGCTCCCCTTCGATCACCTGGTCTTCACCGGCAGCACGTCCGTGGGCCGGGCGGTCATGAAGGCCGCCAGCGAGCACCTCGTTCCGGTCACGCTGGAGCTCGGCGGCAAGTCACCCGCGATCGTCGATGCGGGACACCCGATCGAGCATGCGGCAAGGTCCGTCGCCTACGGCAAGCTCGTCAACTGCGGGCAGACCTGCATCGCGCCCGACTACGTTCTGGTGCCGGAGGACAAGGTGGATGCCTTCGTCGGCGCCTACGACGAGGCCGTGCGCGAGCTCTATCCCGCCGGGCCGGCCAGCGACGACTACACTTCGATCATCGACGAGAGGCACCATCGGCGCTTGCTCGGCCTGCTCGAGGATGCCCGCGCCAGGGGCGCCGAGGTGATCGAGGTGGGCGTCTCCCCTGGCGAGGCCGCAATGCGCGCCCACAACATCGCGCCGGCCTTGGTGATCGGGGCCACGGAGGACATGGCGATCCTGCGGGAAGAGATCTTCGGTCCATTGCTGCCGGTGGTGCCGTATGGGTCGATCGACGATGCCATCGGCTACGTCAATGAACGGCCCCGACCGCTGGCCCTGTACTTCTTCGGCGGCGATGGCCCGAACCGCCGGAAGGTGCTCGAACGCACGACATCCGGCAACGTCACCATCAACGATACGCTGATGCACTACGCCCAGGAGGGCCTGCCGTTCGGCGGCGTCGGCCCGAGCGGGATGGGGGCCTACCACGGCTTCGAGGGCTTCAAGGCATTGAGCCATGCCAAGGGCGTCTTCCAGCAGAGCCGCTGGAACATGAGCGGCTTTTTGCGTCCTCCGTTCGGTCCCGTCGCCGACCGGATCCTGAAGTTCATGCTGCGGTGACGACCATTCTCGCGAAGTTGCATCAGCGCACCGCGGCGAGGAAGTGCATGTGCCGGTGGTACTGGTCCAGCACGTCGTGGATGAGGTCGGCCTTGCGCCAGCCCATCACGCAGTAGCCCTGGCCTCCTTCGCGCAGGTAGACCTCGGCCCGGTAGGACCGGTCCTCGTCGTCGCCGGCCCGGCGCGTGTCGACCAGGACGAAGGACGGCGGCTGGAACGGCCGGGGCCGTACCGAGTAGAAGAAGTCCATCTCCTCGCCGTGACCGACCTCGATCCAGACCCGGTCGTCGGCACCGGTCTCGACGCGGGCGGCCACGCCGTTGGCCCGCAGCTCCTCGGCCACTTCGCGTAGTGCCGGTGCGACCTGCTGGTCGAGGAACCGGCGTACCTCGTCGACCCCGGGCTGGTCGATCAGGTTGCGCAGCCGCTGGCGCCAGTCGGTACCGGCGAGGATCGTGCGGGCGTCGTTCATCGCCTCGCGCCTGATCACCTCGGTGCGCATGGCCTTGAGCATGCCCCAGCACATGAGGATCATGACCACGGTGAAGGGCAGGGCGGCGGCGATCGTGGCCGCCTGCAGCGACGCGAGCCCGCCGGCGGCGAGCAGGGCGATGGCGATCAGTCCGACCATGATCGACCAGAAGATCCGCTGCCAGACCGGCGCCTCTTCCTCGCCCTTCGACGAGAGCATGTCGATGACCAGTGCCCCGGAATCGGCCGAGGTGACGAAGAACAGCACCACCAGCACCGTCGCGATCGTCGAGGTCACCGCCGGCAACGGGAGATGCTCGAGGAAGCGGTAGAGCGCGACCGAACTGTCGGCCTGCACGGCGGCCGCCAGATCCGCCATGCCGTCGACCATGATCAGGTGGAGCGCGCTGTTGCCGTAGATCGTCATCCACAGGAAGGTGAAGCCCAGGGGCACCAGCAGGACACCCGTGATGAACTCGCGCACGGTACGCCCGCGCGAGATGCGCGCGATGAACATGCCGACGAAGGGCGACCAGGCGATCCACCAGCCCCAGTAGAACAGCGTCCATCCGCCGATCCAGCCCGTCGGCTCGTAGGCGTAGAGATTGAAGGTCATGCCGAAGACGTTGGACAGGTACATGCCGGTGTTCTGGACCAGGGTCTGGAACAGGTGCACCGTGGGCCCGGTCACCAGGATGAACGCCAGCAGCAGGACGGCCAGGATCATGTTCAGCTCGGACAGCCGTCTGACGCCGCGGTCGAGACCGGAGAACACCGAGCCGGTGGCGATCAGCGTGATGACCGCGATCAGCGTGACCTGGACCCCCGTGCCCACCGGCACGCCGAGCAGGTAGTCGAGCCCGGCGTTGATCTGGATGACGCCGAAACCGAGCGACGTCGCCAGTCCGAAGATCGTGCCGAGCGCCGCGAAGGTGTCGACCGCATGCCCGATGGGTCCGTGGATGCGCTCGCCGATCATCGGATACAGGGACGAGCGTATCCGCAGCGGCAGACCGTGACGGTAGGCGAAGTAGGCCAGCGACAACGCCACCACGGCGTAGATGGCCCAGGCATGGATGCCCCAGTGAAAGAAGGTGATCCGCATCGCCTGGCGGGCCGCGGATACGGTTTCCGGATCGCCGGTTGGCGGGGCAGCGAAATGCATGACCGGCTCGGCGACGCCGAAGTACATCAGGCCGATGCCCATGCCGGCGGCGAACAGCATCGCGAACCAGGTGGCGTAGGGATAGTCGGGCTCGCTGTGGTCCGGGCCGAGCTTGAGCCTGCCGAAGCTGCTGACGGCCACCGCGACCGTGAAGACCAGGAAGCCCGCGACCGACAGGACGGTGAACCAGCCGGCTTCGTCGGCAACCCAGGCCTTGGCGGCGCCGAAGGTCCGCTCGGATGCGTCGGGTGCGACGAAGGTTGCGACGATCGCAAGGAGGACGATCAACGCAGTGGGATAGAAGACCTGGGGGAGGATCTGAGCCCGCACGAGGCGGGTCTGTCCGGAAGATGCTGCCATGGCAATGCTCCCTCGATTGGGCCGGGGCGGTCGGGAGGGTTCGCGGCTCTGGCGGCCGTTGTCCCGGGATGATCCACTTCCGGCGATTCGTCGGATGCCGCGCCGGCGGAGCCGGCAGGCGCGTCGCGGGCGCGCTGCGTCAGCGCTCCGGCTCCCGCGGCGCGCGCCGCAGCCCACGGAACGTCGCCTCGATGGCCGCGCGCCCGACGTTTCGGGTGATGAACACCCATCGGGAGCGCCGGTCCCCACCCGGCCAGGCCGGCAGCGAAGCCGGCGGATGGAAGACGTGCTGTACCCCGTGGATCGCGACCGGCGTGTCGTGTCCTTCGATGCCGACGATGCCCTTGACGCGCAGGATGCCGCCGCCCAGGGAACCGGCGAGCGTGTTCAGCCAGGCGTCGAGCATGCCCTCGGGGATCGGCTCGTCCATCGTGAAGCAGTGGGCGCGGATGCCGTCGTCATGGCCGCTCGCGTCGTGAGGGCCGTGGCCGGTGAGGCCGTGATCGTGTCGCGCAGGGCTTGCTTGCGCGAAGGTTCCGGCATGCGCTGCCTTTCCGAGCCAGCGCTCGACGTCCGGCAATCGGTCCTCGGCGATGACCGGGCCGAGATCGAGCAGCTGTGCGGGCGCGATCACGCCCTTGCATGCTGCCCGGCGGGGCGCGGCGCGATTGATGCCGTCGAGGCGGCGCAGGAGCGCAGCGCGTCGTTCGGCGCTCGCGAGGTCCGCCTTGGTCAGCAGCAGCACGTCGGCCATCGCGGCCTGCCTGACGGCTTCCGGATGCTGCTCCAGGGTATCCCACCCCGTGGCCAGGTCGATGGTCGCGACGACGCCGTCGAGCCGGTATTTCGCTGCGATCTGCGGATCGGCCATCAGCGTGTGAAGGATGGGCGCCGGGTCGGCGAGCCCGGTGGTCTCGATCAGCACGCGCCGGAACTGGCGCCGGCCGTTGCGGGAGAAGCGCCAGGTGACCTCGCGCAGGGTCTTCACGAGGTCGCTGCGCAGGGTGCAGCACAGGCAGCCGCTGCTCAGCTCCAGCACCGGGTTCTCGGTGCTGTGGGCGACCAGCAGGTGGTCGAGCGCCATCTCGCCGAACTCGTTGATGATCACCAGCGTGTCGGCCAGCTCGGGCTGCCGCACCAGGTGATTGAGCACGGTCGTCTTGCCGCTGCCGAGGAAGCCGGTGAGCAGGGTGACCGGGATCGGCGCGGGATCCGGCGTCATGTGGCGTCGTTTTCCGGGGGCGGCCCGGCCCAGGCGGCGGCATCGTGGGGATGCAGGCTCTCGAGGTGGCGGACATGAATCCGTGGATCGGCAAACTCGTCCTTCAACGCTGCCTGGATGCGGCGTGCGGCATCTTCGACGAACATCAGGTTCCGGCCGTTCAGTGCGGCGAAAGCCTGCTCGTCGACGCGCTTGACGGCGGTCTGGACGGGGGTGCCGACAGCGTGCTCGATGCGATCGATCAGTCGCATCAGGCCCAAGGTCTGTGCATCGGCGGCGATGTCGATGCTCACCCGCGCTTCGCTGCGCTGACTGTGCGGAGTCGCGAGGCTGGCATGCTGGCGCAGCCAGGCCGCGATCGCGTCCGGCTCCATCGCGTCCCGACCGGCGAACGCGTCGAGGAAGGCCTGCTCGACGAGTTGCCGCGCCAGCGCGGCCGAACAGGGACAGGTCGACGAATAGCCCACCGTGACCTGCGCCCGCAGGTTGAACTTCCCGCTCGCCAAGAGGGCGTCCAGGCGTACCGGATACGATTTCCATCCGGCCAGGCCTGCGGAGACCAGCGCCGGGCGGCGGGCAAGCAGATCGAAGCGAAGTCGCAGCCGGGCGTTCCGGGTTGCGCAGTCGCGATGGCTGTCCACCATCGCCTGCAACAGCTTTCGCAGGTCGGCTGGCGAGAGCGCATCGGTGCCGCCGATCGCGTCGAGCAGCCGGTACAGGCGGGACATGTGGATGCCCTTGACATGGGCCGAAGGCAGGTCGACCTGTACATCGGCGCGGGCATGGAGCGCGCCCCGGCAGTCCGGCTCGGCCAGCACGACCGGCAGATCGATGCCCTGCATGCCGACCCACCGAAGCGGGCTCGGCTCGGGTGAGGCTTCGCTCAGGGAGATATCGGGGAGTGCGGTATTCATCCAGCGGCCGCCTGTCGCATGAGCGACGCAGGCATCATGAGCTCCGTCCGCCCGCGGCGGCCGTGGCGGTGTCGGCGACGCAACCCGACAGCCCTTTCATCAGGATCCCCCTGGGCAGGTTGCGCCCGATGAAGACGAGCCGGCTCTCGCGTGGTTCGTCCGGTTTCCACGGTGCGCCGAGATCGCTGCCCATGAGCATGTGAACGCCCTGGAATACGACCTGCCTGTCGACATCCTGGATCTCGAGGATACCCTTGTAGCGCATCAGCTGCGGGCCGTAGACCTGTACAGCGGCGGCGAGGAATTCCTCCAGCCGGTCCAGGTCGAGCGGCCTCGTTTCCCGGAAGACGAACGAGGTGACGTCATCATCGTGTTCATGTTCGACGTCGATCAGGAAATCGGGGTCGATGTCGAGGACGGCATTGAGGTTGAAACCCCGGATGTCGAGAAGGTCGTCGATCGATGTCCGGCCGTGATGCGCCTCGCCGATCCGGGCGCGGGGATTCATCCGGACCAGGCGCCTGCGCAGCGCTTCGACTTCCCCGGGTTCGGCCACGTCGGTCTTGGTGATGAGGATGCGGTCGGCAAAGCCTACCTGCTCCTGCGCTTCGTGATGTTCGTCGAGCTGCCGGGCCGCATGCCTGGCGTCGACCGTCGTCACGACGGCATCGAGCAGATAGTGCCGGCCGATGCCCTCGTCCACGAAGAAGGTCTGCGCCACCGGGGAGGGGTCCGCGAGGCCGGTGGTCTCGATGATCACCCGATCGAAGGCGAGGCTGCCGGCCTGTCTCCTCGCGTGCAGTTCCCCGAGGATCCGGATCAGGTCGTCGCGAACGGTGCAGCAGATGCAGCCGTTGTTCATCTCGACGATCCGTTCGCCGTCTTCCTGCACCAGCAGCTCGTTGTCGATGCCGGCTTCGCCGAACTCGTTCTCGATCACGGCGATGCGCTGCCCGTGCCGCTCCTTCAGGATGCGGTTCAACAGCGTGGTCTTGCCGCTGCCGAGAAATCCGGTCAGGATCGTGACGGGTATCGCGTTCATGGACGCTGTCCTCCGAGCTCAGGAGCGGATCGTCGCATTCAGGCCTGCACGGCCTGCTGTCGCCATCCCGTGAAAGGGTTGTGCCAGCGCATCCAGCCTTGCGGACCCCGCGCCATTTCCTCGTCGGTCAGCAGGCAGGCGTCGAAGCGCGCACGCAGCGTGGCTTCATCCATGTCGATGCCGATCAGGACGAGTTCCTGGCGGGCGTCGCCCACCTGTTCGTCCCATCGGGCGCGGATCTGTGCGAGCACTTCCGGGTCCTGCGGCCAGCGCTCGCGCGGCACCGCCGCCCACCAGTGCCCGGCCGGTCCGTGCCGCGCCACGGCGCCGGCCTGTGACCACTGGCCGGCCAGCGCGGGGTCCGTCGCCAGCCAGAAGTAACCCTTGGAGCGCAGCACGCCCGGCCATTCCCTTTCGACCAGCTCGAGGAATCGCTGTGGATGAAAGGGTCGGCGCGCACGGTAGACGAAGCTGCGGATGCCGTATTCCTCGGTTTCCGGCGTGTGTGTGCCGCGCAGTTCCCGAAGCCAGCCCGGCGCGTTCGACGCTTCCTCGAAATCGAACAGGCCTGTATTCAGCACCCGATCCAGTGGCACCCTGCCGAACTCGGCCATCTCGATGCGGGCACGAGGGTTGAGGCCGCGCAGGATGGCTGTCAGCCGATCGCGGCCCGCCGAGTCGACCAGGTCGATCTTGTTGAGCACGATGACGTCGCAGAACTCGATCTGCTCGATCAGCAGGTCGACGACCGTACGCTCGTCCTCGTCGCCCAGTGATTCGCCGCGGGCCTGGAGGCTGTCCTCCGAGGCGTAGTCGCGCAGGAAGTTGCATGCATCGACCACCGTGACCATGGTGTCGAGCCTCGCTATTTCGCTCAGGCTCCGGCCATCCTCGCCATCGAAGGTGAAGGTCTCGGCCACCGGCAGCGGCTCGGAGATGCCGGTGGATTCGATGACGAGCTGGTCGAACCTCCCCTCCCGGGCGAGCCGGTCGACCTCGACGAGAAGGTCTTCGCGCAGGGTGCAGCAGATGCAGCCGTTGCTCATCTCGACCAGCTTCTCGTCGGTGCGCGACAGCTCGGCGCCGCCTTCGCGCACGAGGTCGGCGTCGATGTTGACCTCGGACATGTCGTTGACGATGACCGCCACCCGCCGGCCCTCGCGGTTGCCGAGGATGTGGTTGAGAAGCGTCGTCTTGCCCGCGCCGAGGAAGCCCGACAGAACGGTGACGGGAAGTCTTCGGGGTCTGGATGAAGTCTGGTCGTTGGCGCTCATCTTGACGGACGGGGATATTGCGGCGGCGCGCGGGTACGAGGTTTGATGATATTTAAAGTAAAGTTATAACATAACATTCATCAACCAAGAACTGGCGACCGATCGGCAGGCTGTCCCTCGGCCATGCCGATCAGCCCGCAGGCCCGCAGGCCGTATCCACCCGCTCGCACGACTACAATGAAGCCGAAGTCCACGACGGGCTCGTGGACTTCGAGCAGCGGAAGTCTGCCCCGGTGTTCCGGGCGCGATGCGCTGCTGCCGCCACTCCTCCATCCTCCCGCCTCGCGACCATCATGGCCCTGTCGTTCAAGAACAAGCTGATTCCAGTTCTCGTCATCGCCGGGCTGCTTGCGGCAGGGTGGTACGCGTGGCAGCAGCGTGTCGCCGACGGTACCGACGACGGCTTCCTGCGCAGCAATGGCCGGATCGAGGCGACCGAGGTCGACGTCGCGACCAGGCTGGCTGGCCGGGTCGACGACATCCTGGTCGAGGAAGGCGCCTTCGTGAAGGCGGGTCAGTTGCTGGCCACCATGCAGGTGCAGACGCTCGAGGCGCAGTTGCGCGAGGCGAAGGCCCAGCGTCTGCAGGCCGTCAACGCCGTGGCGAGCGCCGAGGCGCAGACCGCGATGCGCCAGAGCGACAAGGCCGCCGCGCTGGCGCAGGTGCGCAGCGCCGAAGCCGAGCTCGATGCGGCCCGGCGCCGGCTGGCCCGCTCCGAAACCCTGGCAAAGGAAGGAGCGACATCGGCTCAGACCCTGGACGACGATCGCGCCCGCATGCGCAGCGGCGAAGCGGCCGTTGCCGCCGCACGGGCGCAGGCGGCTTCGGCCGATGCGGCCATCACCGCGGCGCGGGCGCAGGTGGTCAGCGCGCAGTCGCAGGTCGAGGCCGTCGACGCTACCCTGCAGCGTATCCAGTCCGAGCTCGACGACAGCCAGCTCAGGGCCCCCCGCGATGGCCGGGTCCAGTTCCGGGTTGCCCAGCCCGGCGAGGTGATCGGTGCCGGCGGCCGGGTGCTGAACATGATCGACCTGTCGGACGTCTACATGACCTTCTTCCTGCCCACGGAGGCGGCGGGCAGGCTGGCGCTGGGCTCCGAGGTGCGCATCGTGCTGGATGCCGCGCCGCAGTACGTGATTCCGGCCAGGGTTTCCTTCGTCGCCAGTGCCGCGCAGTTCACGCCGAAAACGGTGGAGACCGCCAGCGAGCGCCAGAAGCTGATGTTCCGGGTACGTGCCCAGATCGATCGCGAGCTGCTGCGCGAGCATCTCGAGCAGGTCAAGACCGGCCTGCCCGGCGAGGCCTGGGTGCGGCTCGATCCTTCTCGCGAGTGGCCGGCCCGCCTGACGCTGAACGTCCCGCGATGACGGCGCGGGCAGCGCAGTCCCCGGAAGTCGTCCGCCTGGAGCAGGTCCGGCTGCGTTACGGGGACGTCCAGGCGCTGGCCGATGTCACGCTGGACATCCCGTCGGGCCGGATGGTCGGACTGATCGGGCCGGATGGCGTCGGCAAGTCGAGCCTGCTCTCGCTGGTGGCGGGCGCGCGGGCCGGACAGGAGGGCCGCATCCGCGTCCTGGGCGGCGACATGGCCAGCAGGCGCCATCGCAACGAGGTCTGTCCGCGCATCGCCTACATGCCCCAGGGCCTGGGCAGGAACCTGTATCCGACGCTGTCGGTGGAGGAGAACCTGCAGTTCTTCGCGCGACTGTTCGGCCACGATGCCGCCGAGCGGCGTCGGCGCATCGACGAGCTCACCGGCGCCACCGGGCTACGCGAGTTCCTCGGGCGCCCGGCCGGCAAGCTCTCAGGCGGGATGAAGCAGAAGCTCGGCCTGTGTTGCGCGCTGATCCACGACCCCGACCTGCTGATCCTCGACGAACCGACGACCGGCGTCGATCCCCTGGCCCGCGCGCAGTTCTGGGACCTGATCGCGCGCATCCGCGCACAACGCGCCGCGATGAGCGTGATCGTCGCGACCGCCTACATGGACGAGGCCGAAGGTTTCGACTGGCTGGTGGCCATGGACGGCGGCCGGGTGCTGGCGGCCGGCACGCCCGCCGAGCTGCTCTCGCGCACCGGGACCGATTCGCTCGAGGCAGCCTTCATCGCGCTGCTGCCCGAGGAGAGGAAACGCGGCCACGCGGCGGTCGAGATTCCGCCGCTGGACGCTTCCGAGGACGACATCGCGATCGAGGCGCAGGACCTGACGATGCGCTTCGGCGACTTCGTGGCGGTGGACCATGTGAGCTTCCGTATCCGCCGCGGCGAGATCTTCGGCTTCCTCGGCTCCAACGGCTGCGGCAAGACGACGACGATGAAGATGCTCACCGGCCTGCTGCCGGCCAGCGAGGGCCGGGCCTGGCTGTTCGGGCAGGAGGTGGATACCGCCGCCGCCGGGCCGCCCCAAGGCGGCGGAAGCCCCCTCGGGGGGCAGCGAAGCCCGCGCAGCGGGGGAGCGTGGGGGCGACATTCCAATATAGCGACCCGTCGCCGCGTGGGCTACATGTCGCAGGCCTTCTCGCTCTACGGCGAGCTGACGGTGCGGCAGAACCTGGTGCTGCACGCGCGCCTGTTCCAGGTGCCGGAAGCGGAAATTCCGGCGCGGGTGCTCGACATGGAGGAGCGCTTCGGCCTGCGGGATGTCACGGACAGCCTGCCCGAAGCCATGCCACTGGGCATGCGCCAGCGCCTGTCGCTGGCGGTGGCCATGGTGCACGAGCCCGAGCTGCTGATCCTCGACGAGCCGACCTCGGGCGTCGACCCGGTCGCGCGCGATGCCTTCTGGCGGCTGCTGGTCGAGCTCTCGCGTCGCGACAGGGTCACGATCTTCATCTCCACCCACTTCATGAACGAGGCCGAGCGCTGCGACCGCATGTCGATGATGCATGCGGGCAGGGTGCTCGACAGCGACGCGCCGGCGAAGCTGGTGGAAAAGCGTGGCGCGGCAACGCTGGAGGAGGCCTTCATCGGCTACCTGCTCGAGGCCGGCGGCAGTTCCCGGGAGGCCGATGCGGTTTCCGCCGGCCCGGAAGCCGGCCCGGCGGGGGAACCGACCGTCCACGCCGGGAGCCGCCGCGGTTTCAGCCTGCGGCGCCTGTTCAGCTACATGTGGCGGGAGTCGCTGGAGCTGCAGCGCGACACGGTTCGCGCCACCCTGGCGTTGGCGGGGTCCGCGATCCTGATGTTCGTGATGGGCTTCGGGATCAGCATGGATGTGGACGACCTGCGCTACGCCGTGCTGGATCGCGATCAGTCGACGATCAGCCAGAGCTACACGCTGAGCCTGTCCGGCTCGCGCTATTTCATCGAACGCCCGCCGATCGCCGACTATGCGGAGCTGGACCGCCGCATGAGGAGCGGCGAGCTGAGCCTCGCCATCGAGATTCCGCCAGGCTTCGGCCGCGACGTGCTGCGCGGCAGGAACGTGGAGATCGGCGCCTGGGTGGACGGCGCCATGCCGCAGCGCGCCGAGACCGTCAACGGCTATGTGCAGGGCATCCACCACCACTGGCTGGCCGAGCAGGCCGTTGCGCGTACCGGCGGAGCGCCCGCCGGGCTGGCCGGCATCGAGACCCGCTTTCGCTACAACCCCGATGTCCGCAGCCTGCCCGCCATGGTGCCGGCCGTCGTGCCCCTGCTGCTGCTGATGCTGCCGGCGATGCTCACGGCGCTTGCCGTGGTGCGCGAGAAGGAGACCGGCTCGATCGTCAACCTGTACGTCACGCCCGTCACGCGCACCGAGTTCCTGCTGGGCAAGCAGCTGCCCTATGTGGCGCTGGCGATGCTGAACTTCCTGCTGATGACGCTGATGTCGGTGACCCTCTTCGGGGTGCCGATCAAGGGCAGCGTTTCCACGCTGGTGCTGGCGGCGCTGATCTTCAGCTTCTGCGCCACCGGCCTGGGTCTGCTGGCCTCGAGCATCACGAAGAGCCAGATCGCGGCCATGTTCTTCGCCATGATCGGCACGATGATTCCGGCGACCCTGTTCTCGGGGCTGATCGACCCGGTCTCCTCGCTGCAGGGCGGGGCGCGCCTGCTGGGCGAGATCTATCCCGCCACGCACATGATCGACGTCAGCCGCGGCGTGTTCAACAAGGCGCTGTACTTCGCCGACCTGGGGGGATCGCTCGTCCCGATGCTGATCGCGGTGCCGGTCATCACGGGCGCGGCGATCCTGCTGCTGCGCAAGCAGGAGCATTGAACGATGCGACAGTTCCTCTCCAACACCTGGCGGCTGGGGATCAAGGAGCTCTGGAGCCTGTGGCGCGATCCGACGATGCTGGTGCTCATCGTCTATGTGTTCACGGTGGGCGTCTACACCTCCGCGACGGCGATGCCCGAGACGCTAAACAATGCGCCGATCGCGATCGTCGACGAGGACCGCTCCCCGCTGTCGCAGCGCATCGCCTCGGCGCTCTATCCGCCGCACTTCACCCCGCCCCTGATGATCGAGTGGCCGCAGATGGACCGCGGGATGGACGAAGGGCTGTACACCTTCGTGATGGTGATTCCGCGCAACTTCCAGCGCGACCTGCTCGCCGGGCGCTCGCCCAGCATCCAGCTCAACGTCGACGCCACGCGCATGAGCCAGGCCTTCGTGGGCAGCGGCTACGTCCAGCAGATCGTGATGGGGGAGATCAGCGAGTTCGCGCAGCGCCATCGCGCCAGCGCGGTGGCGCCGGTGGACCTCGCCCTGCGCGCGCGCTTCAACGCGGCGCTGGAGCCGTCGTGGTTCGGCAGCCTGGTGCAGGTCGTCAACTACATCGCGATGCTGTCCATCATCCTCACCGGCGCGGCGCTGATCCGGGAGCGCGAGCACGGCACGGTGGAGCATCTGCTGGTGATGCCGGTGACGCCGGCGGAGATCATGCTCGCCAAGATCTGGTCCATGGGCGCCGTGGTGCTGCTGGCGGCCTGGGTATCCATCACCTTCGTGGTGCAGGCCGTGCTGAAGGTGCCGGTGGCCGGCTCGCTGCCGCTGTTCTTCGCGGGTTCGGCCCTGTGCCTGTTCGCCACCACGTCCATGGGCATCTTCATGGCCACGGTGGCGCGCAACATGCCCCAGTTCGGCATGCTGATGATGCTGACGATCATGCCGCTGCAGATGCTCTCGGGCGGCAACACCCCGCGCGAGAGCATGCCCGATCTGGTGCAGAACATCATGCTGGTCGCCCCGACCACGCACTACGTGCAGCTCGGGCAGGCGATCCTGTTCCGGGGCGCCGGCCTGGACGTGGTCTGGCCGCAGTTCCTGGCGCTGTCGCTGATCGGCGCCGTTCTCTTCGTGCTGTCGCTGTGGCGCTTTCGCAGGACCATCGCGCAGATGGCATGATCGGGCCGGGGTGTGCACCGCCGCCGGGACATGCTTTCATTGGAATCGGCATGAATGCTGCACGCGGCATGCCGACATGGAGACGGATGCATGAATGACACGAGCCTCGCTTCGTCCGACTGGCGCCGGGGCCATGGCCCGATCGTCCACCGCGACGATACCGTGGCGGGTGTGCGGGCCCTGCTCGCCAGGCTGGTGGCCGATGGCCGGCTCGCCAGCGTCGCCGAAGGGGAGTCGCTGCTGGCCGCCGCCGACCGGCTCGCCTGCGCGGCGATGAACGTCGTCGCCCACATGACCTACGCGCGGCGCATCGACCTGTCCGGGGCGCCGCTGGCGGCAACGGATTTCAAGCCGGTGCCCGAGGGCCATACCGGCGGTTCGCTCAACATGGTGCCCGCCTTCGTCGGCTATCTGCTCGCCAATGCCCTGACGGGCACCACGCGCGGCTGGCTGATGGGCCAGGGGCATTGCGTGGCGGCCATCGAGGCGGTCAACGCCCTGACCGGGGACCTGTCCGCATCCCAGCGCGGCCGCTACGATCGCAGCGAGGCGGGGCTGGCGCGGTTGCTCGGCGACTTCTATTCCTACGCGATCGACGCTCGCGGGCATCCGGCGGTGCCGGTGGGCAGCCATGCGGGCCCGCACACCGCCGGTGCGGTATCGGAGGGTGGCTACCTCGGCTTCGCCGAGCTGCAGTACGTGCACATGCCGCTGCCCGGCGAGAGCCTGGTCGCCTTCCTGAGCGACGGGGCATTCGAGGAGCAGCGCGGCAGCGACTGGTCACCGCGCTGGTGGCGCGCCGAGGACTGCGGCTTCCCGGTGCCGGTGATGATCCTCAATGGCCGACGCATCGAGCAGCGCACCCAGATCGTGCAGGAGGGCGGCGCGCCCTGGCTCGCCGAGGACCTGCGCCACAACGGCTTCGCTCCGGTGATCGCGGACGGCCGCGATCCGGCGGCCATCGCCTGCGCGATCATCGAGGCGGAGGATGCGCTGCGCGCGTTCGCAGCCGATCCCCGTCGCAACTATCCGGCGCGCCTGCCCTACGTGATCGCCGAGACGGAGAAGGGTTTCGGCTTTCCCGGCGCCGGGACCAACGCCGCGCACAACCTGCCGCTCGGGGGCAATCCGCACACCGACGAGGGCCTGCGCGCGGTCTTCAACACGAGCGCCCGGGCGCTGTTCGTGCCGCCGGCCGAGCTGGACGAGGCCGTCGCCAGCCTGCGCAACCACGACCGGCAGAAGCGTCCACTGGAGAGCCACCATCCGTTCGCGCAGCGCCATCCCGCGGCGCTGAACCTGCCGGCTCCCCGCTGGGATGCGCCGGGCACCGAGGCAAGCGCCATGACGGCGCTGGATCGCTGGTTCGTCGAGCTGCTCGACGCCAATCCGCAAGCGCGGGTGCGTGTGGGCAACCCCGACGAGCTCGCGAGCAACAAGATGGGCGGCACGCTGGCGCGCCTGCGCCATCGCGTCAACGCCCCCGAGCCGGGCGTTCCCGAATCCCTGCACGGCGCGGTCATCACCGCGCTCAACGAGGAGGCGGTGGCCGCCGCCGCGCTGGGCAACAAGGGCGGGCTCAACCTGATCGTGAGCTACGAGGCCTTCGCGATGAAGATGCTGGGCCTGCTGCGCCAGGAGATCATCTTCGCGCGCCGCCAGAAGGAGCTGGGGCGGGCGCCGGGCTGGCTCGCCGTGCCGCTCGTCGTCACCTCGCACACCTGGGAGAACGCCAAGAACGAGCAGTCGCACCAGGATCCGACGATCGGCGAGGCCCTGCTCGGCGAGATGTCGGATACCTCGCGCGTGCTCTTTCCGGTCGACGGCAACACGGCGGTCGCCGCGCTGCGCGATGTCCATGACCGACGAGGACAGGTCGCCTGCCTCGTCGTCTCCAAGCGCGAGGTCGTCACCTGCTTCGATGCCGCCCGCGCGCAGGCCCTGGTGGATGCGGGCGCGGCAACCGTGGCGGGCGACCCGACGGTGGCCGAAGTGCAGTTCGTCGCGATCGGCGCCTACCAGCTGGAGGAGGCGATGAAGGCACACCGGCGGCTCGCCTCGCGCGGGCGCGCCTCCTGCGTGGCCGTCGTCCTCGAGCCGGGTCGCCTGCGCATCCCCCGCGACGAGCTCGAGGCCGCCTGCGTGCTGGGCGACGATGCGCTGCGCGAGCTGTTTCCGCCCGATCTCCCCCGGGTGCTGCTCTGTCATACCCGTCCGGAACCGATGCTGGGCGTGCTGCGCCGGCTCGACGGCGGGCCCGGCCGAACCCGGGCGCTCGGCTACATCAGCCGCGGCGGGACCCTGGACGTCGCCGGCATGCTGTTCGCCAACCGATGCACCTGGGCGCATGCCGTCGATGCCGCGGCGGCGCTGGCCGGGTGCGCGCGCGGCGATCTGCTCGGCCCGGTGGAGCTGGCCGCGCTCGACGGCCATGGCGCCTGCGACGATCTCGGGGATCCGGAGGGGAGCGGGCGATGAACGAGGGCAATGAGGTTCCGCTGTCGCTGACCTGCCTGGGTGCCGCCGGCACGGTCACCGGTTCGCGGCATCTGCTCACCTGCGGCGATACCTGCATCCTGGTCGACTGCGGCCTGTTCCAGGGCCTGAAGAACCTGCGCGAGCTCAACTGGGAGCGGCTCGCGGTCGAGCCGCGCGACATCGATGCAGTGGTGCTCACCCATGGCCACCTGGACCACTGCGGCTATCTGCCGCGACTCGCGCTCGAGGGCTTCTCGGGCCCGATCCATGCCACGCCGGCCACCCGCGATGTCGCCTCCCTGATCCTGCGCGATGCCGCCTTCCTCCAGGAAAGGGATGCCGACTACGCCAACCGCAAGGGTTTCAGCAAGCATCACCCGGCGCTGCCGCTCTACACCGTCGCCGATGCCGAGCGCGCGATCGGGATGTTCGCCACCGTGCCGGTGCACGAGGAGGTCGCGCTGCCCGGCGGCGCGACACTGCTCATGCGCCGGGCCGGCCATATCCTCGGCGCGTCCAGCGTCCAGATCGACATCGGCGGCAGGCGCATCGTCTTCTCCGGCGATCTCGGTCGCTACGACGATCCCCTGATGCACGATCCGGAAGCCGTACCCGCGGCCGACTACGTGGTGATCGAGTCCACCTACGGCGATCGCCGGCACGATCGCAGCGATCCGGTCGAGGTGCTGGGCGCGGTGATCGAGCGCACCGTCGAGCGCGGCGGCACGGTAGTGGTGCCGGCCTTCGCGGTCGGCCGGGCCCAGGCGCTGATCCACGATCTCTGGCTGCTGCGCCGCGCCGGGCGTCTGCGCCACATCCCGATCTACCTGGACAGCCCGATGGCGACCAGCGCGAGCGAGTTGCTGCACGATCATCCGGACGAGCACAAGTTGTCGGAAAGCGACTACCGGGCCGCCTGCGAAGCGGTGACCTATGTGCGCGACGTCGAGGAGTCGAAGGCCCTGTCGGCGAACCGCTATCCGAAGGTGATCATCTCCGCCAGCGGGATGGCCACCGGCGGGCGGGTGCTGCATCACATCGTCGCTTTCGGGCCCGATCATCGCAACACCCTGCTGTTCTCCGGCTTCCAGGCGGCCGGCACGCGCGGACGCAAGCTGCTCGACGGCGCCCGCGAGACCCGGATCCATGGCCGGTGGATCGAGGTGAAGGCCGAGGTCGCCGAGTTGCCGATGCTCTCGGCCCACGCCGACAGCGACGAGCTCATGCGCTGGCTGTACGGCTTCGGGCGGCCGCCGCGCCGGGTGTTCATCGTCCATGGCGAGCCGACGGCCTCCGAAGCGCTGCGCGAGCGCATCGAGCGCGAGCTCGGCTGGCCGGCCAGCGTACCGCGCCAGGACCAGGCGTTCCGGCTGTGACCGTCGTCGCGATTCGACACATCCACTTCGAGGATCTCGGCACGCTCGAGCCCCTGCTGCGCGAGCGCGGCCATGCGGTGCGCTACATCGATGCCACGGTCGACGATCTCGCCGGGCTCGATGCGCGGGCGCCGGACCTGCTGGTGATGCTCGGCGGTCCGATCGGGGCGTTCGACGATTCCGTCCATCCCTTTCTCGCCGCCGAGCTGGATCTGGTGGGTCGTCGCCTCGCGGCACGACGACCGCTGCTGGGCATCTGCCTCGGCGCGCAGCTCATCGCCCGGGCGCTCGGGGCGAGGGTCTACCCGCTGGGCGTGAAGGAGATCGGCTTCGGCACGATCGACCTCACCGCGCAGGGGCGGTCATCGGCGCTCGCGGCCCTGGCCGACGTGCCGGTGCTGCATTGGCATGGCGACCAGTTCGATATTCCTCCCGGTGCCGTCAGGCTCGCCGGCACCGCGGTCGGCAGGAACCAGGCGTTCTCGCTCGGCGCGCAGGTGCTGGGGCTGCAGTTCCATCTCGAGGCCGACACCAGCCTGATCGAGCGCTGGCTGGTCGGCCATGCGTGCGAGCTCGGCGCGGCGGGCATCGATCCGCGCGATTTGCGCAGGCGGGCACGGGAAGTCCACCTGCCGCTGGCCGCGGCATCGCGCGCCGTGTTCTCGGCCTGGCTCGACGGCCTTGCCGATCACCGGGCAGGGTAGAAGCGCCCCCGGGGCGGCGGGGCTCTTCAGAACGGCCAGAAGACCGGTATGAACATCACGCCCAGCGCCCAGAAGATCAGGTTCAGGGGCAGCCCGACCTTCACGAAATCGCTGAAACGGTAGCCGCCTGCCCCATAGACCATGGTGTTGGTCTGGTAACCCACCGGCGTGGCGAAGCTGGTGGAGGCGGCGAAGGTCACCGCGATCAGGAAGGGCGTCGGATCCACCTCCATCATCCCGGCGGTGGACATGCCGATGGGGGTCAGCAGCACCGCGGCCGCCGCATTGCTCATGAATTCCGTCAGCAGCAGCGCCATCAGGTACAGGACCGCCAGCACCACCCAGGGGCCCAGCCCGCTCACCAGCCCGATGGTGTTCTCGACCAGGAACTGTGCCGCCCCCGTCTCGCTCATCGCCACGCCCAGCGGCAGCAGGCCGGCCATCAGGATGATGATGCGCCAGTCGATGCCGTCGTAGACATCCTCCGCGTCCAGGCAGCCGGCCAGGGTCATCGCCACCGCGCCGGCCAGGGATGTGACCGCGATGGGGGCCCATCCGATCGCGGAAGCGCCGATGACGAGCACCATGGTCGCAAGGGCGAAGGGCGCGCGCCAGCCGGCGGGCTTCTCGGACTCGCGCTCGGACAGCACGATCACGTTCCTGTCCTTGCGCAGGGCGGCCATGCCCGACTTCGGGATGAGCATCAGCAGGATGTCGCCGACCTGCAGGCGCACATTGCGCAGCTCCTGCCGGAGAACCTGGCCGCGCCGGTGGATGCCGAGCGCCGTCGTGTTGTGGTCCCAGCCGGGATCCAGCATGCCCAGGGTGGCGCCGATCACGCGCGAGCGAGGGGCGATCATCACTTCGGCAAGGACCTGGTCGACTTCCTCGAAGGAGCGCTGCTTCAGCTTGAACTCGGCGTTCACCTCCAGCCCGGCGCTCTTGCGGAGCTCGTCGAGCTGCGACCAGTCGCCCCGTGCGAGAAGGACATCGCCTTCCTGCAGCTTCTGCGACCTCGGCGACCACACCTTCTCGTTGCCGCGCAACAGCTCCAGGACGAAGACACCGTACTCCTTGCTCAGCTCGGCTTCGCCGACGGAGGTGCCGATCAGCGAGGATTCCGGCATGACCCGCAGCTCGGTGATGTACTTGCCGAGCTCGTAGTGCTCGACCAGTTCCGTGCCTCGCGCATCCGGCAGCAGCCAGCGGCCGATCGTGAGGAGGTAGACGCAGCCCGCCGCGAAGCAGATCACGCCCAGCGAGGTGAACTCGAACATGCCGAAGCCGGGATGCCCGAGATCCTTCGCCATGCCGTTGACCAGCAGATTGGTCGAGGTGCCCACCAGGGTGCAGACGCCGGCCATCTGCGATACGTAGGACAGGGGGATCAGGGCCTTCGACGCCGACATGCCGATGCTGGCCGTGGCCGCGATCACGATCGGCATGAAGACCGCCACGACCGCCGTGTTGTTGACGAACGGCGCGATCGCCGCGAGCACGGCGAACAGGATGAGGAGGAACTGGGCCGGCGACCTGGCGCGCCCGAGCAGGTTGCCGATTCCCGAGAGCGCGCCGCTGTTCTGCAGTCCCGCCGCCAGGACGAACATGGCCGCCACCGTGATCGTGGCGGAGTTGCTGAATCCGCTGAGCGCCTGCCCCGGGTCGATGAGGCCGGTCAGCACGAGGCTGGTCAGCACCAGTAGCGCCACCGCGTCGATGCGCAGCTTCTCGGTGGCGAACAGCGCGATCGCGACCAGCGCGATCGCCAGCACGAGCGCGATGTCGATCGTCATGCCGGCGAATGTGCTCCCTAGTAGGCGCTGAGCACGCCGCCGGCGAGCAGCGCCATCACCAGGACGCCGAGGCCGATCCGGTAGTAGACGAAGGGCATGTAGCTGCGGGTGGAGACCAGTTTCAGGAACAGCACGATGACGCCGTAGCCCACGCCGAAGGCCACGATCGTGGCGAGCGCCGTCGGGCCGGCGGGAATCGGGCTGCCGATCTCCCAGCTGCGGTAGAGCTGGTAGAAGCCCGAGGCCATGACGGCCGGAATCGCCAGCAGGAAGGAGTAGCGCGCGGCGGCCTCGCGGGTATAGCCCATGATCAGGCCGGCGGTGATGGTGCCGCCGGACCGGGAAACGCCCGGTATCAGCGCCAGCGCCTGCGCGAATCCGAACAGCAGGCCGTGGCCCCAGCCGAGGCGATCGAGCGTGCGTTCCTTGCGCCCGAAACGGTCCGCGGCGGCGAGGAACAGCGCGAAGAGGATCAGCATCGCGGCGGTGAGATGGAGATTGCGCAGCCTGCCCTCGATCGCATCCTTGAACAGCAGGCCGAGGATCGCGATCGGCAGCGTGCCGATGATGATCAGCCAGCCCATCCGGGCGTCCGCCGTCCCGCGCGCGCCGGGGTCGATCAGCGATGCGATCCAGGCCCGGGCGATGCGCAGGATGTCGTACCGGAAATACAGCAGCACCGCGGCCTCGGTGCCGAGCTGGGTGATCGCGGTGAACGCCGCGCCGGGGTCGCCTCCCGACGGCAGCAGCGGCCCGATGATGCGCAGGTGGGCGCTGGAGGATATGGGCAGGAACTCGGTCAGGCCCTGGATGAGGCCGAGGAAGGCGGCCTCCAGCCAGATGGTGAGGGTGCTCATGCGAAAGAGGGGAGTGGCGGGAGGGCGCCGGAAAGCGATGGGGTCGATGAGATGCCAGTTCTCCCGTCGCTGTCAAGCGGTGCTCGATCGGTGGAGGGCCGGTCGCGCCGCCGGGCGATCCTGCGGGCATGCCGGGTAAGATAAGTGACTGTCGCAGCCAGGAAGCGAACATGGACGAGAGCCTGCCGACGATCTTCATCGGCCATGGCAGTCCGATGAACACCCTCGAGCGCAACGGCTTTACCGAAGCCTGGCGGGCCATGGGGCGGGAGCTGCCCCGGCCGCGTGCCATGCTCGTGATCTCGGCGCACTGGTACTTCGGGGCTACCGCCGTGACGGCCATGCGGCAGCCCCGGACGATCCATGATTTCTATGGTTTCCCCCAGGAACTTTTCGACTTCCAGTACCCGGCCAGGGGTTCGCCGGAGCTCGCCGAAGAGGTCGCGGAGCTCGTCAAGCCGAAATGGGTGGGCCTGGATCGGGACCAGTGGGGGCTCGATCACGGCGCCTGGAGCGTCCTGGCGCATCTCTATCCGCAGGCGGACATCCCGGTCGTGCAACTCTCGATCAATGCGCTGCAGCCCCTCGAATACCACCTGGATCTCGGCGCCCGGCTGGCGCCGCTTCGCGAGCGGGGCATCCTGATCATCGGCAGCGGCAATGTCGTCCACAACCTGAAGCGGGTGCAGTGGAGCCAGCCCGATGCCGTTTTCGACTGGGCGGAGCGCTTCGACGACGCGGCCCTCGACCTGCTGGCGAACCAGCCGGGCGACATCCTGAAGCTGACGGAGCATCCGGACTACCCGCTCGCGGTGCCGACGCCCGACCATTTCATCCCGCTGCTGTACACCGCGGCGCTGGCGGCGACGGAAGGCATCGGCGCGTGCGCCCTGGTGCGCGGCCATGCGATGGGGTCGATCTCGATGAGCTGCTACGGGGTGGGGATGGCGTCCGGCAAGGGTGGCCAGGCAAGCGGCGCGGCCGGGCTGCCGTCGGGCATGTCGAACTCGAATCGAAAGGATCGCCCGTGATTGCAGTCAGACGCCTGACCGCGCTCGGTGCCGCTGCCGTGCTGTTGTCGGCCTGCAGTGGCGGGGGTGCGAATGATCCCGTCGCGGAGTCGCCGGCCCCGGGCGTTCCCGCTCCGGCGCCGGCACCTTCTCCAGCGCCGGCACCGGCTCCGTCTCCGTCTCCTGTTCCCGCGCCCGCCGGCGACACGAGGTTCGAGATGTTCCGGGTGGCGCGGTTCGACGCCCCGTGGGCGATGAGCTTCCTGCCCGATGGCCGTCTGCTGGTGACCGAGAAGGCCGGTGCGTTGCGCCTCTACGATCCGGTCCGCGACATCACGGGGACGATCGGTGGCGTGCCCGAGGTGGTCCATGCCGGCCAGGGCGGGCTGGGCGATGTCGTGCTGCATCCGGATTTCGCCAGCAACCGGTTCGTCTACATCAGCTACGCGGAGCCCGGTACGGGCGGCACCGGCGCCGCGGTGGCGCGTGCCCGGCTGGCCCTCGATGGCGATGGCGGCGGTGTCCTCGAGGATCTCGATGTCATCTGGCGCCAGGTGCCGAAGATGAGCGGCAGCGGACACTTCGGCCATCGCATCGTCTTCGATCGCGAGGGCATGCTGTGGATCAGCTCCAGCGAGCGCCAGGCGTTCACGCCCGCCCAGGACATGGATTCGAACCTGGGCAAGATCGTGCGGCTCAATGACGACGGCAGCGTGCCGGCCGACAACCCCTTCGCGCATCAGGGCGAGGTTGCGGCCCAGGTCTGGAGCCTGGGACATCGCAACATCCTCGGGATGGCGTTCGACGGCGCCGGGCAACTCTGGGCCCACGAGATGGGGCCGGCGGGCGGCGACGAGCTCAACCGCATCGTCAGGGGGGCCAACTACGGCTACCCCATCGTCTCCAACGGCAATCACTACGACGGCAGGCCGATTCCCGACCACGACACGCGTCCGGAGTTCCGTGCGCCCGTCATCACCTGGACTCCGGTCATCTCACCGGCCGGCTTCATCATCTACGATGGCGCGCAGTTTCCCGGCTGGCGGGGCCATGGCTTCATCGGGGGACTGTCGTCACGCTCGCTCGTGCGCATCGAGATCGATGGCGACACTGCGCGCGAAGCCCAGCGCTTCGACATGCGACAGCGCATCCGCGAGGTCGAGCAGGGGCCCGATGGCGCGATCTGGCTGCTCGAGGACGGCGCCGATGCCGGCCTCCTGAAGCTCACGGCGCCGGGTGCCGGGTAGGCCGGATCCCGGTGCTCACGGTATGCCAGAATCGGTCCACGCGTGGTTCGATCGATCCATGCTCCCGATAGCGTTCCTGCATGGAGTCATTCGCATGATGCCTGTCCACCGATTCTTCAGGTCCTTCCTCGTCGTGACTGCCTGCGCGGCGATGCTCGGCTGCGCGACCACCGGCGAGGACCCCGACTACAAGCCCAGGGTGGGGCAGGTGGGCAAGGACGTCGTCTGGGTTCCGACCAACCAGGTGCTGGTCGACCGCATGCTCGACATGGCCGACCTCACGCCGAAAGACTACCTCGTCGACCTCGGGTCGGGTGACGGCAGGACCGTGATCACCGCGGCCAAGCGCGGCGTGAGGGCCCACGGGATCGAGTACAACGCGGACATGGTCGCCTTGTCGAAGCGGGCGGCCCAGGCCGAAGGCGTGTCGCGGCGGGCGACCTTCGCGCAAGGGGACATCTTCGAGTCCGACTTCTCGGATGCGACGGTGGTGACGCTCTACCTGCTGCCGGATCTCAACGCCCGGCTGCGTCCCCTCCTGCTCGCGATGAAGCCCGGCACGCGCGTGCTCTCGAATTCGTTCGACATGGGTGAATGGCCGGCCGACGATTCCGTCCACATCACGGAGAACTGCCCCGGCTACTGCATCGCGTACAAGTGGGTCGTCCCGGCCAGGGTCGAAGGGACATGGTCGACGGGGAACGGGCGCCTCGAGCTGAAGCAGAATTTCCAGATGCTCGAGGGCGTGCTGCACGAAGGCGGCTCGGCCCGGCCGATCGGCGATGCCCGTCTCGACGGCACCCGGATCCGGTTCAACGTCGGCGAGGACCGCTACACCGGCGAGGTCGACGGCGGCGAGATGCGCGGAACCGTCAATGGCTCGCGCCCATGGCAGGCGACACGGCAGGCAGGTTGACGAGGCTTGATCGACGGCTTGACCTTCCCACGGTGGCAAGCCTTACGCTGGCGTCGACCGTCAAGGAGGTTGTCATGGAATTCCACATCGAAAACATGCATTGCGATGGCTGCGCCCGCGGCGTGACCCGGGCGATCCAGTCGGTGGATGCCGACGCGAAGGTGGTCGCCGATCCGCCCAGCCGCCGGGTGACCGTCACGTCGTCGGCCACGCGGGAGCAACTGGAGAAGGCCCTCGTCGAGGCGGATTTCCCGCCGCGCGCGTCCTGATCAGTCCGGCTGCTCGAGGCCGGCCAGAATCGGGCAGTCGGGCCGGTCGTCTCCCGCGCAGCAGTCGATCAGGGTCTGGAGGGTGTCGGCCATCTGGCGCAATCTCGCGATCCGCTCCTCGAGCTCGGTGATGTGCGCCTGCGCGAGGCGCTTGACGTCGGCGCTGTGTCGCGAGCGGTCGTTCCACAGGCCGAGCAGGTCGCCGATCTCCGCCACCGAGAATCCGAGGTCGCGCGCGCGCCGGATGAAGCGCAGCCGATGCACGTCGGGCTGCGCATAGGCGCGGTAGCCGGATTCGCGGCGCCCGGCGGGCGGGATCAGGCCGGTCTGCTCGTAGTAGCGGATCATCTTGGCCGATACGCCCGATGCCTTCGAGGCCTCACCGATGTTCATGTTCGTCCTCCGGGTCAGGCCGTGGCCGCGGGCGGCTGGAAACGGCGCAGGCGCAAGGCGTTGCCGACGACGAACACGCTCGACAGCGCCATGGCGCCCGCCGCGAAGATCGGCGAGAGCAGCAGGCCCCAGGCCGGATACAGCACGCCTGCGGCCACCGGGATCAGGGCGGTGTTGTAGGCGAAGGCCCAGAACAGGTTCTGGCGGATGTTGCGCATGGTGGCCCGGCTCAGGCGCCGGGCACGCACGATTCCGCGCAGATCACCCTTGACCAGGGTCACGCCGGCGCTTTCCATCGCGATATCCGTACCTGTCCCCATGGCGATACCGACATGCGCCCGGGCCAGAGCCGGTGCGTCATTGATGCCGTCACCCGCCATCGCGACCGTATGCCCCTCGGCCTGGAGCCGCCTGACGATCTCGGCCTTCTGGTCCGGAAGCACCTCGGCCTCCACCCGGTCGATGCTGAGCCGGTCGGCGACGGCCTGGGCCGTGGTGCGGCTGTCGCCGGTCAGCATGACGACCTGTATCCCTTCCCGGTGCAGCGCCGCGATCGCATCCGGTGTCGACGCCTTGATGGGATCGGCCACGCCGATCAATCCGGCCACCTCGCCGTCGACCGCGACGAACATGACGGTCTGCCCCTGGGTGCGGCCCGACTCCGCCGCTGCAGACAATCCACCCGGGTCGACCGTCAGCGTCTCGAGAAGCCTGAGATTTCCCAACGCCACGGATTGGCCGTCGACCGTTCCTTTCACACCCTGGCCGGTGACCGACTCAAACTGATCTGCCAGCACCAGCTTGATGCCGCGCTCCTCGGTACCGCGGACGATGGCGTCGGCCAGCGGATGCTCGCTGCCGCGCTCGACGCTGGCCGCGAGGCGCAGCAAGTCGTCCTCGCCGAAACCGTCGGTCGCTGCG
>JAMLIN010000032.1 GCA_023954135.1 Burkholderiaceae bacterium
TGACATGCCCCAGGATCCTCAGGCCATTGATTCCTGGAAGACGGCTCGGTTGGGGATCGTGGACAGGGGTTGATGCTGCGATCGGAACTCGATCGGGGTCAAGTAGTTCAGGCTCATGTGCGGCCGCACGGCGTTGTAGTGATGACGCCAGGCCTCGATCACGACGCGGGCCTCGCGGCGGGTGCGAAACCATTCGACGTTCAGGCACTCATCGCGCAGTCGCCCGTTGAAGCTCTCGTTGGTGCCGTTCTGCCAGGGCTTGCCCGGATCGATGTGGGCGGTCTCCACCTTGTTCTCCGTGAGCCACTTCAGGATCGCCAGGCTCACGAACTCCGGCCCGTTGTCGCTACGCACGAAGGCCGGCACGCCGCGCTCGCTCATCAGCCGCGCCAGGATCTCGATGACGCGGCCCGAGCGGATCGAGCCAGCCACGTCGATCGCCAGGCACTCGTGGGTGAACTCGTCTACGACCGTCAGGCACTTGAGCTGCTGGCCGTTGGCGCAGGCGTCGAAGACGAAGTCGTAGGCCCAGACGTGATTGGCGGCTCGCGCCGGCAGCGGCCGGGGTCGAGCGCTGGAGATCCGCTTCCTGCGGCGCTTGGCGGGCAGTTGCAGCTTCGCCTTGCGCCACAACCGCTCGGCGCGGCCCGGACTCATCACATGGCCTTCGCGAGCCAGGAAGATGCGGATCTTGCGATACCCGTAGCGGGGATACTGGCCGGACAGCCGCTTCATCGCTTCGATCACCGGGGCGTCCTTGGCGTCGATTCTCGACTCGTAGGACATGCCGGATCGTGAGACTCCGATCAGCCTGCAGGCGCGTCGTTGGGTGATGCCCCGGCCGATGAGAAACCCGACCTGGTCGCGACGGGCCTGCAGGCTCACCACTTTTTTCGGTTCACCTCGCGCATCGCGTCGATCTCGAGGTCACGCTCGGCCAGAAGCTTCTTGAGCTTGGCGTTCTCCGCTTCGAGCGACTTCAGCTTCTTGACGTCGCTCGGCTCCATACCCGCAAAGTGCTGTCGCCAGGCGTAGATCGTCTGCTCGCTGACCTTGTTGCGCTTGGCCGCCGCGGCGACGGTCGACTTCTCGGCTTCCCGGAGGATGGCGACCATCTGCTCCTCGGTGAATCGGCTCTTTCTCATCGGCTCTTCCTTTGCGAAGAAGAGCCATCTTTCCAGAATTCAGTGGGCCGAAGAACTGGGGCAGGTCACTACATCTCCGGCTCAAAAGGCACAAAGAAGAACCCAGTATTTTTTGTCACTTGCGGCACAGGCCGCGATGCGCACAACGTGTTCTTCTCAAAGTCAGACATAGAGGCGGGGCGAACCCTAGGCGCTGCCAAACACATCGACCGCAGCCGCGGGATTGCACTGTGCGAGGCCTATGCGAAGAATTCCGCCCGACACCCCAGCACAGTGAGCTTCTCGCGCATCATGGACCTCGCTGTCGACGAGCATCCGAACGGCAGAACGACTGTCAGTTCGTCTTTCATGGCGAAAAACAGCTTCAATCTTGAGCTCAAGCACGGTATCCGTTGCCTGCTCGACGAGAACGGTCTCATCGAAGCGCACGTTTCCGAGACGAGCCGCTGAGCAGACAGAACCGGCCGAGTATTGGAAATCTAACCAACGACTCGCGAACGCTGGCGCCCAAAGCTAGCGCGTAACCAGGCTCGCCGAGTCCAAAAAAATGCACCAGCTTGGGGCGTCACTGCTCAGTAAGGCATAACCGGGGGCGTTCCTGACTCAGGCATGACGTGCGCATTCGGCCTCAGATATGCCTTATCTGACAGCGTCAGGGCACCTGTCGGGCAGGCGGTGATGGTGCCGGAGGCGGGAATCGAACCCGCACGTCCTCGCGGACACCGGATTTTGAGTCCGGCGCGTCTACCAGTTCCACCACTCCGGCCGAGGGGGATCCGGGCCTGGGCCCGGTCGCGCATTATCGGCAATCGTCCCGGCCATCGCAAACCCGAACCGGGAGCGGCCCCGACTACAATGCCGGCTCCATGCCGCCGACCCTGTCCGACTTCGATTTCGAGCTGCCGCCCGCGCTGATCGCGCAGCGCCCGGCCGCCTCGCGCAGCGCCTCGCGGCTGCTGCACCTGCGCCGGGGCACCGACGGCCGGCCGCAGCTCGACGACCGGGTGTTCGGCGAGCTGCCGTCGCTGCTGCGGGCGGGCGACCTGCTGGTGTTCAACGACAGCCGGGTGATCCCGGCGCGGATGCACGGGCACAAGTCGAGCGGCGGCCGGGTGGAGCTGCTGGTGGAGCGCATCCTGGGCCCGGCCGAGGCGGTGGTGCAGCTGCGCGCGAGCAAGCCGCCGCAGCCCGGCTCGACGCTGCGCTTCGGCGAGGCGGTCGCCACCGTGCTCGGGCGCGACGGCGGCTTCTGGACGCTGCGCTTCGACCGGCCGCTCGGCCCCCTGCTCGAGGCGATCGGCCGGCTGCCGCTGCCGCCCTACATCGAGCACGAGCCCGATGCGGCCGACCGGCTGCGCTACCAGACGGTCTACGCTCGCGAGCCCGGCTCCGTGGCCGCGCCCACCGCCGGCCTGCATTTCGACGAGGCGCTGCTGGCGGCGCTCGCCGAAGCCGGCGTCAAACGGGCCTTCGTGACCCTGCACGTCGGCGCCGGGACCTTCGCGCCGGTGCGCACCGAGAACCTCGCCGAGCATCGCATGCACGTCGAGCGCTGCCGGATCGACGAGGCCGCCGCACGCGCGATCGCCGACACCCGCACCGCGGGCGGGCGGGTGATCGCGGTCGGCACCACAGCGCTGCGCACCCTCGAGAGCGCCGCCGACGAGTCTGGCGCGATCACGCCGGGGGTCCGCGACACCGACATCTTCATCACCCCCGGCTACCGGTTCCGGGTGGTCGATCGCTTGCTGACCAACTTCCACCTGCCACGCTCGACCCTGCTGATGCTGGTCGCCGCCTTCGCCGGGCTCGACACGATCCGGTACGCCTATGCGCACGCGATCGCGCAGGGCTACCGCTTCTTCAGCTACGGGGACGCCATGCTGCTCGATGTCGAGCCGGGGACGACGGTATGCTGAGCTACGAGCTGCTCGCCACCGATGGCGCAGCGCGGCGCGGCCGCATCACCAGCAGCCGCGGCACGATCGAGACGCCGGTCTTCATGCCGGTGGGCACCTACGGCGCGGTCAAGGCGATGAGCCCGCGCGAGCTGGAGGAGCTCGGCGCCGAGATCACGCTGGGCAACACCTTCCATCTCTGGCTGCGCCCGGGCCTCGAGGTGATCGGGCGCTGCGGCGGGCTGCACGGCTTCAACGGCTGGCACCGGCCGATCCTGACCGATTCGGGCGGCTTCCAGGTGTTCTCGCTCGGCGCCATGCGCAAGATCAGCGAGGAGGGGGTGCGCTTCGCCTCGCCGGTCAACGGCGACCGGCTCTTCCTCACCCCCGAGGAATCCATGCGGATCCAGTCGGTGCTCGATTCGGATATCGCGATGGTCTTCGACGAGTGCACCCCCTACGAGATCGACGGCCGGCCGGCAAGCGCCGACGAGGCCGCCGCCTCGATGCGGATGAGCCTGCGCTGGGCACGCCGCTCGCGCGATGCCTTCGACGCCGCCGGCAATCCGAATGCCCTGTTCGGCATCGTCCAGGGCGGGATGTACGAGAGCCTGCGCGACGAATCGCTCGCCGGCCTGCTCGAGATCGGCTTCGACGGCTACGCGATCGGCGGGCTGTCGGTCGGCGAGCCCAAGGAGGACATGCGCCGGATCCTGGCCCATGTCGCGCCGCGGCTGCCGGCCGACCGGCCCCGCTACCTGATGGGGGTCGGCACCCCCGAGGACCTGGTGGCCTCGGTGGCGGCCGGGATCGACATGTTCGACTGCGTGATGCCGACCCGCAACGCCCGCAACGGCTGGCTCTTCACCCGCCATGGAGACCTGCGCCTGCGCAACGCCCGCTATCGCGACGACACCCGGCCGGTGGACCCTTCCTGCGGGTGCTACTGCTGCGCCAACTTCTCGCGGGCCTACCTGCACCATCTGCACAAGGTCGGCGAGATCCTCGGAGCGCGGCTGGCCACCATCCACAATCTCGCCTATTACCTCGGCCTGATGACGGAAATGCGCCAGGCCATCGTCGATGGCGGCTTCGAGGCCATGCGCGAGCGCTTCGCCGCCGACCGGGCCCGCGGCGTCGACTAGCGCCCGGCGGGTATAATCGCGGCGCCAGACAAGTCAAGTCCCATCCCGCCTGGTTCGCGGCCGGCCCGCCGGCCCGAATCAGCCGCCGGCGGCGCGCCGGCGATCAGTCAGGAGAACTCTCGGTGTTCATTTCAAACGCATACGCACAGGCCGGTGGCGGCAGCGAGCAACTGTTCGGCTTCCTGCCGATCATCCTGATGTTCGTGGTGCTCTACTTCCTGATGATCCGCCCGCAGATGAAGCGCGCGAAGGAGCACCGCACGATGCTGGAGGCCCTCAAGAAGGGCGACGAGGTGATCACCGGCGGCGGCGTCGTCGGCCGGGTCACCAAGGTCGGCGAAGCCTACGTCACCCTCGAGGTCGCCCAGACCGACGGCAAGAACGGCAGCCAGACCATCGAGATGCAGTTCCAGAAGAGCGCGATCCAGACCCTGCTGCCCAACGGCACCCTGAAATCCCTCTAGGCGGCGCCTGCCGCCAGCGCCGCATCCCGAACGGCTGGCGCCAGACCCCACGGACGACGGCGGCAGGCGCGGACAGCGCCGCCGCCGTCGCGTATCCGAACCAAGGCATCGACCCATGAACAGGTACCCGATCTGGAAGTACGTCGTCATCGCGATCACGATGGTGTTCGGCCTGCTCTACACCCTGCCGAACTTCTACGGCGAAGCGCCGGCGGTGCAGGTCTCGAGCGGCAAGTCCACCGTGAGGATCGACGACGGCATGCGCGAACGGGTGCGAGGCATTCTCGCCGATGCGAACCTGACGAGCACCGGGATCTTCTTCGACGGCAATTCGGTCAAGGCCCGTTTCGAGAGCACCGACGAGCAGTTCCGCGCCCAGGCCGTGATCCAGCGGGGGCTCAATCCCGACCCAGACGATCCGAGCTGGATCGTCGCGATGAACCTGCTGTCGAACACGCCGCAATGGCTGCTCTCGATCAACGCCCTGCCGATGTACCTCGGGCTCGATCTGCGCGGCGGCGTGCACTTCCTGATGCAGGTCGACATGGCGAGCGCGCTCGACAAGCGTCTCGACTCGATGGCGGGGGAAGCCCGCAGCCTCCTGCGCGAGGCCCGGGTGCGCCACGCCGGGATCGACCGCGACGGCGACGGCTTCGTGATCCGGTTCCGTGATGCCCAGCAGCGCGGCACTGCCCTCACGGCGCTCACGCGCGCCATGCAGGAGCTGACCTTCACCGAAGCGGGCGAAGGCGACGCGCTGCGGATCGACGCCCGCTTCAAGCCCGATGCGGCAAAGCAGATCCAGGAAAACGCGCTCAGCCAGAACATCACCACCCTTTCGAACCGGGTCAACGAGCTCGGGGTGTCCGAGCCGGTCATCCAGCGCCAGGGCGCCGACCGGGTCGTCGTGCAGCTGCCCGGGGTGCAGGACACCGCCAAGGCGAAGGACATCATCGGGCGCACCGCGACCCTCGAGGTCCGCCTCGTCTGCGAACGCCCCGAGGAGATCGCGGCGCTCGCGGCCGGCAACGTGCCCTTCGGCTGCGATCGCTATGTGGATCGCGACGGACGGCCCCTGCTCGTGCAGAAGCAGGTGATCCTCACCGGCGAGAACCTGAACAACGCCCTGCCCGGCTTCGACTCCCAGACCCAGGAGCCGACGGTCAACCTGAACCTCGACACCAATGGCGCGCGCATCTTCCGGGACGTGACCCGGGCCAACATCGGCAAGCGGATGGCGATCCTGCTGTTCGAGAAGGGCAAGGGCGAGGTCGTCACCGCCCCGGTGATCCGTACCGAGATTCCCGGCGGGCGGGTCCAGATCAGCGGCCAGATGACCACCACCGAGGCGGCCGACACCGCCCTGCTGCTGCGCGCCGGCTCGCTCGCCGCCCCGATGGAGATCATCGAGGAGCGCACCATCGGCCCCAGCCTCGGGGCGGCGAACATCGAGAAGGGCTTTCGCAGCAACCTCTACGGCTTCATCGCGATCGCGATCTTCATGATCGCGTACTACACGATCTTCGGCCTGATCTCGTCACTCGCGCTGGCGTTCAACCTCGTCCTGCTGATCGCGCTGCTGTCGGTGCTCCAGGCCACGCTCACGCTGCCCGGCATCGCGGCGATCGCACTGACCCTGGGCATGGCGATCGACGCGAACGTGCTGATCAACGAGCGGATCCGCGAGGAGCTTCGTGCCGGAGTGAGCCCCCAGGCGGCGATCTCGCTCGGCTACGAGCATGCCTGGCGGACGATTCTCGACTCGAACGTCACCACGCTGATCGCCGGGCTCGCCCTGCTGATCTTCGGCTCGGGGCCGATCCGCGGCTTCGCGGTCGTCCACTGCCTCGGCATCCTGACCTCGATGTTCTCGGCGGTCGTGTTCTCGCGCGGCATCGTCAACCTCTGGTTCGGCCGGCAGAAGAAACTCACGCACGTCCCGATCGGCTGAGCAAGGAATATTCGACATGGATTTCTTCCCGATCAAGCGCGACATCCCCTTCATGCGCTATGCGCTGGTGTGGAACGTGATCTCCATCATCACGTTCCTGCTCGCGGTGTTCTTCCTCGCGACCCGGGGCCTGCACCTGTCGATCGAGTTCACCGGCGGCACCGTGATGGAGGTGAGCTACAAGAACGAGGCACCGATCGAGTCGATCCGCCAGTCGCTCGAGGAGATGGGCTATCCGGATGCCCAGGTGCAGAACTTCGGCACATCGCACGATGCCATGATCCGCCTGCCCCTGCGCGAAGGAACCACATCGGACGCGATTTCCGAGGAGGTGAAGGCAAAGCTTCTGGCCGCGGACGAGACCATGCAGGTGACGCGGGTCGAGTTCGTCGGTCCCCAGGTCGGCGAGGAGCTCGCGACCGACGGCGCGATGGCGGTGCTCTTCGTGGTGATCGGCATCATGATCTACCTGGCGATGCGCTTCGAATGGAAGTTCGCCGTCTCCGCCGTCGTCGCCAATACGCACGACGTGGTGATCATCCTCGGCTTCTTCGCCTTCTTCCAGTGGGAGTTCTCGCTCGCGGTGCTGGCGGCGATCCTCGCGGTGGCCGGCTACTCGGTCAACGAGGCGGTGGTGGTGTTCGACCGGATCCGCGAGAACTTCCGCAAGATGCGCAAGGCGAGCACGGTCGAGGTGATCAACAACGCCATCACCCGCACCATGTCGCGGACCATCATCACGCACGGTTCCACCCAGATGATGGTGCTGTCGATGCTGTTCTTCGGCGGCCCGACCCTGCACTACTTCGCGATCGCGCTGACGATCGGGATCCTGTTCGGGATCTATTCGTCGATCTTCGTCGGATCGGCCATCGCAATGTGGCTCGGCCTCAAGCGCGAGGACATGGTGAGGTCGGTGAAGAAGGACGACGGCCAGCCCGAGCTTCCGTAAGCGGGCGGGCCGCTGGCCCGATGGCGGCGCGGAGGCGATACTAGCGGCGTTGGCGCGATGCGCCGCTCACCGCCGATGACGAACATGTCGAACCAGGCTGCAAGCACCACCGGCGGGCAGGCTCCCGTGATCTGGGACCTCCCTACCAGGCTGTTCCACTGGATCCTCGTCGCGCTGTTCATCAGCTCGTTCCTCACCGCCCAGGCGGGCGGGAACTGGATGGAGTGGCACTTCCGCAGCGGTTACGCGATCCTCACGCTGATCGCGTTTCGCATCGTCTGGGGATTCGCCGGCGGCCGGTATGCCCGGTTTCGCAGCTTCCTGTTCGGTCCGGGCCGCATCCTCGCCTACCTGCGTGGCGCGCCGGATGCGCCGGCCGGGCCCGGCCACAATCCGGTCGGCGCGCTGTCCGTCTTCGCGATGCTGCTCTTCATCGGCGCGCAGGCCGTGCTGGGCCTGTTCGCCAACGACGACATCGCCAGCGAAGGTCCGCTCGCGGCCAGCGTGAGCAAGCGCACCAGCGACTACCTGACCGGCCTGCACATCGCCAACGAGCCGATCCTGATCGGACTGATCGGACTGCACATCGTGGCGATCGTCTGGTACCGGATCTTCCGGCGGCGCAACCTGGTGGTGCCGATGATCACCGGCCGCGACAGCCAGGCGCCGCCGGACGCGATATCGAGCCGCGACGATGCAAGGCTGCGGCTCGCCGCCCTGGCGATCGTCGTGATCATCGCGATCGGAGTCTGGCTGCTCGTGCGCTAGCCTGGCCCTCGAACGTACGACGGCCCGGTGCGCATCGCGCGACCGGGCCGCCGTCCCTTCCTCATGCGAAGGATGGCTGCCTATCGTCTCTTGCGGAAATCGTCGTGGCAATCCTTGCAGGCCTTGCCCGCCACGCCGAACGCGCCCTTGAGCGCGCCCTCGTCACCCGAGGCGGCGACCTTCGCAAGCTCCGCGACCGCCTTCTGCATGTTCTCGGCCGCCGCATCGAACTTCGCCCGGTTCTTCCATATCTCGGGCCGGGCGCCGGTGTCGCCGCTGTCGGTGCCGTCGACGAAAGCGGGGAACGGCAGGTGGGACATGGTCTCGACGATCTTCGCATCGGCGGCAACCGACGGACCATAGGGCGCCTCGCCCTTGACGACCGCACCGATCCGGCCGAAATGCGCGGCCATCACGGTGAACGCCGACTGCCGGTACTTGATGGCGTCCTCGGGCTTGGCGAACTGGGCGGCTGCGGGGACCGCCATCATCACACCGGCGGCGGCCATCGCGGCGACCCCGATCACGGAACTGAGCTTCATCTTCGACTCCAGTATTGAGTTTCGGATTGCGATGCCGCCGACGTCTCGGCATCCGGGCTTGTAGCGGCCGGGCCCGCGGCCGATGGCCACAAGTGCCAGCCTATCACTGCTTCAGTGCTTCCACCTGGATCGCGAGGCGCACCTCCGGCGTGCTCGGCGGCGCGCCGTAGGAGAGACCCCAGTCGCTGCGGTCGATCACGGCGGTGGCTTCCGCGCCGCAGACCTCCACCTTGAGCATCGGATGATCGCGGCATGCGAAGGATTCGAGCTTGAGCTCGACCGGCTTGCTCACGCCGAGCATCCGGAGCTCGCCGCCCACCGCCACGGGCACATCGCCCTCGAAGCGGAAGTCGCTGCCGGTGAAGCGGATCTCGGGATGCTTCTCGACATCGAAGAGATCCGCGCTGAGCAGGTGCTTGTTGAGCTGCGCGTGCCCCATGTCGATCGAGGCGGCATCGATGACGACCTCGATGCGGCCGGTCTTCGCCTGGCGGTCGAGCTCGATGGTGCCAGCGGTCTTGTTGAACTTGCCGCGGAACCAGGAGATTCCCATGTGGTTGGCGGCGAAGCTCGGATAGGTATGCGAGGGATCGATCCGGTAGGTATCGGCACTGGCGCCGGCGAAGGGCGCAGCGACGAGGGCTGCGGCCAGGGCGACACGAAGCGCCGAGGCGGAAAGCGTCCGGGATGTCATCGTTCGGAGACTCCTTGCTGTGGATGGATGGGGAAAGGTGGTCAGGGCGAGGCGACGACGATGCGAAAGCGCACCCGCACCTCGTCGGCGAGGATCGAGGTGTCGCGCCACTCGCCGTCGCCGATGCCGAAGGCGAGCCGGGAGATCGGCACCTCGCCTTCGAAGACCGAACCGCCATCGGCCTGCGCCAGCGTGAAGGGCCCGCTCACCTCGGCGCTGCGGCCCTTCATCTGGAGCCGGCCAGCGAACTCGTAGCGTCCCTCGGCGACGAGCTTCGCGCCGCTGGCCTCGAAGACCGCCTGCGGATGCCGCTCGACGTCGAACCACTCCGGGCGCCGGGTCTCCGCCGCGTACTCCTCGGCGCCGGGGCCGAGCTCGAAGCTTGCGGTATCGACCACGATCCGTGCCCGCGCCGCAGCCGGGGCGGCGGGATCGAAGTCGACGTCGGCATCGAAGCGGGTGAACCGGCCTTCGACGGGCACGCCCATCTGGGTGAAGACCGCCTTCACATGGCTCGCACCGGCCGTCGCGCCCGATTGCGCGATTGCCATGCCGGCGACCACGGTAAGGGCGGCTGCGAGCAGGCCGGCGAAGCGCCGGCGATCGATCCGTATCATCGGGAAGACTCCATCGGGATGTTCCTGCGCCGACCCGGCAGCATGCGCAGGAGCGTTGCGTCGCGATCGATCAGGTGATGCTTGAGGGCGGCCGCGACGTGGATCGCGACCAGGGCGGCGAGGCTCCAGTTGAGCCACTGGTGAACCTGGACCAGCCGGTCCGCCAGGGCCTTGTCCGGCCCGACGAGATCGGGCAGCGGCAGCAGGCCGAGCCACACCGTGGAAACCCCGGCAGCCGAGCTGAAGAGCCAGCCCGACAAGGGGATCGCGACCAGCAGGACATAGAGCCCGGCATGCCCCAGCTGCGCCGCCCGCTCCTGCCAGGCCGGCATGGGCAGAAGCGCGGGCGCCGGGCGATACAGGCGCCATGCAAGCCGGATCCAGGCAAGGAAGAACACCGTCACCCCGATCCATTTGTGCCAGGAAACGAGCTGCAGCTTGCGCGGCGACAGGCGCATGTCGACCATCAGCAGCCCGATCGCGAAGCCGGTGATCACCAGCGCCGCGACCAGCCAGTGCAGGCCGATCGCGACCGCGCCGTATCGCTCGGGGGTTTCCCGGTTCACGACGCCACCTCGCCGTGGCCAGCGTGCTCCACGAGCCCGCCCTGACGGGCCGCGGCGGAGAGGAAGCGGTCACGCAGCTCGACCAGCGCCGTCGTGATCCGCCGGCGCCCCTCCTCGTCCAGGCCGTCGAACGCCGGGGCGACATGGGCGAGATGCGCCGGAAAGACATGCTCGAAGCAGGCGACTCCGGCCGGGGTCAGGGTGACGATCGTGCTGCGCCCGTCGCGCGGCGCGGTCTGCCTGGCGACCATGCCGGCCGCCTCGAGCCGGTCGACGACGCCGGTCAGGGTGCCCTTGGTGATCAGGGTTCGCTGGCCGAGCTCGCGAAAGCTCATGCCGGCGGTGTTGCCGAGGGTCGCGATCACGTCGAACTGCGCCGGAGTCAGGCCGAGCTGGCGCACATGCCGCGCCGACAACGCCTCGAAGGCCTGCCAGGACTCGGCCAGCAGCCTCAGGATGGGAAGATTCGCGCGCCGTCGCAAGGCGGATTCGAGCATGCTGGCTCCGGATTGGTACGCATTAGTACAAATTCGTCGAAAGACCTTACACACGAACAACCGGGATCTTTCCTTCAGGCGCGGGCGGCGAGCTCGGCGGCGCGGCCGATGTAAGTGGCCGGAGTGAGGCTGCGCAGGCGGCTGCGCGCCTCCTCGGGAATCTCGAGCGAATCGACGAAGCGGGCGATCTCGTCGGGACCGATCGCCTTGCCACGGGTCAGGGCCTTGAGCTTCTCGTAGGCCTCGGGCACGCCGTGCAGGCGCATCACCGTCTGGATCGGCTCGGCAAGCACCTCCCAGGCGGCATCGAGGTCCTCGGCAAGGCGCTCGCGGTCGACCTGGAGCTTGTCGATGCCGCGCAGGGCGCTGTCGTAGCCGAGCAGCGAGTAGCCGAGTGCGACGCCGATGTTGCGAAGCACGGTCGAGTCGGTGAGATCGCGCTGCCAGCGCGAGACCGGCAGCTTCGCCGACAGATGGCCGAGCAGCGCATTGGCCAGGCCGAGGTTGCCCTCGGAGTTCTCGAAGTCGATCGGATTGACCTTGTGCGGCATGGTCGAGGAACCGATCTCCCCCTCCTTGAGCCGCTGGCGGAAGTAACCGAGCGACACGTAGCCCCAGACGTCGCGGTCGAAGTCGATGAGGATGGTGTTGACCCGGGCGAGCGCATCGAAGAGCTCGGCCATGTAGTCGTGGGGCTCGATCTGGATCGTGTACGGGTTGAACTCGACCCCGAGCGATTCGACGACGCCGCGGGCGAACGCCTCCCAGTCGATCTCCGGGCAGGCGGCGACATGGGCGTTGTAGTTGCCGACCGCGCCATTCATCTTGGCGCGGATCCGCACCGCGGCGAGGCCTTGCGCTGCCCGCTCGAGCCGGACGAGCACGTTGGCCATCTCCTTGCCCAGCGTGGTCGGCGACGCGGTCTGGCCATGGGTGCGCGAGAGCATCGGCAGGCCCGCATGCTCGTGGGCGAGCGCTCGCAGGCGGGCTGCGAGCGCGGCGAGCGCCGGCAGCAGGACCTCGTCACGCGCGGCGCGCAGCATCAGCGCATGCGAGGTGTTGTTGATGTCCTCGGAGGTGCAGGCGAAATGGATGAACTCGCTCGCCGCCGCGAGCTCGGGATATTCCCCGACGGTTTCGCGCAGGAAGTACTCGACCGCCTTGACGTCATGGTTGGTGACCCGCTCGATCGCCTTGATGCGTGCGGCTTGCGCATCGCCGAAACCCTCGACCACCGCCCGCAGCGTGGTCCGGCCGGCGGACGAGAGCGGCGCGAAGCCCGGCAGGCCGGCATCGGACAGGGCGATCAGCCACTCCACCTCGACGCGGGTGCGCTCGCGCATGAAGGCTGCCTCGGAAGCGAGGGTGCGCAGGGCGGCGACCTTGCCGGCATAGCGGCCGTCGAGCGGCGACAGCGCGTTGAGTTCGAAGGACTGGGCGGCGGAGACGGTCATCGGTATCGGGAATGCGGGGCGGGAAAGGCCATATGGGCGAATGCTAGCACCGCCCTCCCCGTTCAAGGCGCTCAGGTCACAGGGCGGAAGCTGTCGGGGCGGGCCATCGACCAGAACACCCGGTAGACCGCCGGCTCGGCCTCGGAGTCGAGCAGCTCGCCCGGCTGCAGCCGCGGGTAGACGGTGGCATAGGAATGCACCTCGCCGCGGCTGCGCCGCTGCACGATGTGCATCGGCTCGAGCTGCGAGGGATGGGAGAGGCCGGCGGCGGCCACCAGCTCGGCGAGGGATTTCAGGGTGTTGCGGTGGAAATTGAGCACCCGGACCGACTTGTCGCCCGGATCGAGCGCCTTCTGGCGCTGCGGATCCTGGGTAGCGACCCCGGTCGGGCACTTGCCCGTATGGCAGGCCTGGGCCTGGATGCAGCCGACCGCGAACATGAAGCCGCGCGCGCTGTTGCACCAGTCGGCGCCCAGCGCCATCGCCCGGGCGATGTCGAAGGCGGTGACGACCTTGCCGGCGGCCGCGATCCGGACACGCTCGCGCAGCCTCAGGCCCACCAGCGTGTTGTGGACCAGCACCAGCGCATCGCGCATCGGAGTGCCGATGCGGTCGATGAACTCCGCCGGCGCCGCCCCGGTGCCGCCCTCCTTGCCATCGACCACGATGAAGTCCGGGGTGATGCCGGTGGCCACCATCGCCTTGGCGATCGCGAACCACTCCCAGGGATGGCCGAGCGCGAACTTGAAGCCGACCGGCTTGCCGCCCGAGAGCCGGCGCAGCCGGTCGATGAACTGCAGCAGCTCGATCGGCGTCGAGAAGGCCGAATGGCTCGCCGGCGAGATGCAGTCCGACCAGGCCGCGATGCCGCGCGCCTCGGCGATCTCCTCGGTGACCTTGGCCGCCGGCAGCATGCCGCCATGGCCCGGCTTGGCGCCCTGCGAGAGCTTGATCTCGATCATCCGGACCTGCTCGAGGGTGGCGTTGGCGACGAAGCGCTCCTCGTCGAAACGCCCCTCGGCATCGCGGCAACCGAAGTAGCCGCTGCCGATCTCCCAGATCAGGTCGCCGCCGAACTCCCGGTGGTGACGCGAGATCGAGCCTTCGCCGGTGTCGTGCGCGAAATGCCCGAGCATCGCGCCGCGGTTCAGGGCGCGGATCGCGTTGGCCGAGAGCGAGCCGAAGCTCATCGCCGAGATGTTGAACACCGAGGCCGAATAGGGCTGGGTGCAGGAACTCGCCGATTCGCCCGCCTGCGCGATCGCGCCCACCGGCACCCGGAAATCGTGCGATTCCTGTTTCGTGGGCACCGCCGAATGATTGAGCCACTCGTAGCCCGACTCGTAGACGTCGAAATGGGTGCCGAAGGGACGGGCGTCGATCTGCTGCTTGGCCCGCTGGTAGACGATCGCCCGCTGCTGACGCGAGAAGGGAATGGAGTCGGTGTCGGACTCGAAGAAATACTGCCGCAGCTCCGGACGGATGAACTCGAACAGGAAGCGCAGGTGGCCGATGATCGGGTAGTTGCGCAGCACCGAATGGCGGCGCTGCACGAGGTCGTAGACACCGAGCGCCGTCAGCAGCAGTGCCGCCAGCGGCCAGCCCCAGCCGATCAGGCCGGCGGCGCACAGCCCCGTCAGGACGATCGCGAGGAACACCGCGATCGCGAAGGTCGAGTAGCGGATCAGGGAGATCAGCGGCATGGTCGTGGTGATCCTCACCGGGCGACTGTTATCACGCCCCCACCGAGGCAAACCTCGCCACGGTAGAGCACCGCGCTCTGGCCCGGCGTCACCGCCCACTGCGCCTCGGCGAAATCGAGCTCGAAGCCGTCGTCGGCCGGGCGCAGCCGGCAGGCGGCATCGGCCTGGCGGTAGCGGGTCTTGGCGCCGAGCGTGCCGTCGTCGACCGGCGACCGGCCGGCGATCCAGCTCGGGTCGGCGGCGGCCAGGCCCTTCGCCATCAGGAGCGGATGATCGTGGCCCTGGACGATGACCAGGGTATTGCTGTCCATCTCCTTGCGGGCAACGTACCAGGGGCGGCCGTCGCTCTTCGCCATCCCCCCGATCCCGATGCCCTTGCGCTGGCCAATCGTGTAGAACGCGAGCCCGACGTGCTCGCCGACGCGGCGGCCGGCATCGTCGACGATCGGTCCCGGGCGGGTCGGCAGGTAGCGGTTCAGGAACTCGCGAAAAGGCCGCTCGCCGATGAAGCAGATGCCGGTCGAATCCTTCTTGGCCGCATTCGACAGGCCGAGCCCGGCGGCGATGGCGCGAACCTCCGGCTTGCGCAGGTGGCCGAGCGGGAACATCGCGCGGGCGAGTTGCGCCTGGTTCAGTCGATGCAGGAAGTAGCTCTGGTCCTTGGCGGCGTCGAGCCCCCGCAGCAGCTCGAAGCCGTCGTCGCCCGAGCGGATCCGGGCATAGTGGCCGGTCGCGATGTGCTTGGCGCCGAGCTCGACGGCATGGTCCAGGAAGGCCCGGAACTTGATCTCGGCATTGCAGAGCACGTCCGGATTGGGCGTGCGCCCGGCCGAGTACTCCCGGAGGAATTCGGCGAACACCCGTTCGCGGTACTCGGCGGCGAAATTGACCGCCTCGATGTCGATCCCGAGACGGTCGGCAACGCTGGCCGCATCGATCCAGTCCTGGCGGCTCGAGCAATGCTCGTCGTCGTCATCGTCCTCCCAGTTCTTCATGAACAGGCCGACGACCTCGTAGCCCTGCTGCTTGAGCAGCCAGGCGGCGACAGAGGAATCCACCCCGCCCGACAGGCCGACGACGACCCGCGCGCCGGGCTCGGGCGCCGGCGACAGGCGCGCGCGTTCGAGCAATTCGGAACCAGGCATGCAAGGGACGCCCCGTCTGGTGCAAGGCGCAACTGCTAAACTTCCAATTCTACTGGAACCGTTCGGCCCGGTTCGCGACGCCCCCGGCGCAAGACGCTCCTTCCGGGATTCCAGCGGCGGGTGTCACGGGGTACATTCATGCCGGTGGCCGTGGGGGCCACCGTCGTCGAACGAGGAGAAACCATGCGAATCGGCATTCCGGCCGAAACCCGGGCCGGCGAGACGCGCGTTGCCGCGACTGCCGAAACCGTCAAGAAGTACGTTGCCGCCGGCCATTCGGTCATCGTCGAGGCCGGCGCCGGCACGCGCGCCAGCCAGACCGATGCCGCCTACGCCGAGGCCGGTGCCGTCGTAGGCGACGCCGCCGGTGCCCTCGGCGCCGAGCTCGTGCTGTGCGTGCGCACCCCCGAGACCGCCCGGCTCGCCGCGATGGCGCCGGGCACCGTGCTGGTGGGCATGCTCGATCCCTTCGATCGCGACGGCCTCGCCGCGCTCGCCGGCGCCGGCCTGACCGCCTTCGCCCTCGAGGCGGCGCCGCGCACCACCCGCGCCCAGAGCATGGACGTGCTCTCGAGCCAGGCCAACATCGCCGGCTACAAGGCGGTCCTGCTGGCCGCCACCCAGTACGGTCGCATGCTGCCGATGATGATGACCGCCGCCGGCACGATCAAGGCGGCGCGGGTGCTGGTGCTCGGCGCCGGCGTCGCCGGGCTGCAGGCGATCGCCACCGCGAAGCGGCTCGGCGCGGTGGTCGAGGCGTCCGACGTGCGCCCCGCGGTCAAGGAGCAGATCGAATCGCTCGGCGCGAAGTTCGTCGACGTTCCCTTCGAGACCGACGAAGAGCGCGAGGCCGCCGAGGGCGTGGGCGGCTACGCCCGCCCGATGCCGGCGAGCTGGATGGAGCGCCAGTCGAAGGCCGTGGCCGAGCGCCTGCGCCAGTCCGACATCGTCATCACCACGGCGCTCATCCCGGGCCGGCCGGCGCCGAAACTGGTCAGCGCCGAGATGGTCGCCAGCATGAAGCCCGGCTCGGTGATCCTCGACATGGCGGTCGAGCGCGGCGGCAACTGCGCGCTGTCCGAGGTCGACCGCATCGTGGTCGCCAGCAACGTGACCATCATCGGCATCCCGAACCTGCCGGCGACCGTGCCGGCGGATTCCTCGGCGCTCTATGCGCGCAACGTCCTCGACTTCCTGAAGCTGATCATCGACAAGGAAGGCGCGCTCACGATCGACCCTGAGGACGACATCGTCCAGGCCTGCCTCGTCGCCCGCGACGGCAAGGTCATGCGCGAAAGCTAGTCCCCCTCCCCGAGCCCACCGGAACCGGAACCATGGAAGCCATCAGTCCCACGGTCATCAACCTGATCATCTTCGTGCTGGCGATCTACGTCGGCTACCACGTCGTGTGGAACGTCACGCCGGCGCTGCACACGCCGCTGATGGCGGTGACCAACGCCATCTCGGCGATCGTCATCGTCGGCGCGATGCTCGCCGCGGCGCTCACCGAATCGGGCGTCGGCAAGACGATGGGCGTGCTCGCCGTCGCGCTGGCCGCGGTCAACGTCTTCGGCGGATTCCTGGTCACCCGCCGGATGCTCGAGATGTTCAAGAAGAAATCGCCCGCGAAAGGCGGCAAGACGGCACCCGCGTCCCTGCCCAAGGCAGGTTGAACGGATGCGGACCCCGCCAGCAACGGAGCTATCCACATGAGCATGAATCTCGTCGTGATGCTGTACCTCGTCGCCTCGGTGTGTTTCATCCAGGCGCTGAAGGGTCTTTCGCATCCGACCTCCTCGCGAATGGGCAACACCTTCGGCATGGTCGGCATGGCGATCGCCATCCTGACCACGGTCGCGCTGCTCTTCAAGCTGCGCAGCGACCTCGCGGCCGCCGGCATGGGCTACGTGCTGATCGGTCTGCTGGTGGGCGGCACGATCGGCACCATCATGGCGCGCCGGGTCGAGATGACCAAGATGCCCGAGCTGGTCGCCTTCATGCACTCGATGATCGGCATGGCCGCGGTGTTCATCGCGATCGCGGTGGTCGCCGAACCCCATGCCTTCAACATCGTCGAACGCGGCGAGGCGATCCCGATCGGCAACCGGATCGAGCTCTTCATCGGGGCCTTCGTCGGCGCGATCACCTTCTCGGGCTCGGTGATCGCCTTCGGCAAGCTGTCGGGCAAGTACAAGTTCCGGCTGTTCCAGGGCGCGCCGGTGGTCTTCGGCGGCCAGCACATGCTGAACCTCGGGCTGGCGATCGCGATGCTCGCCTTCGGCATCTGGTTCGCCGTCAGCCAGACCTGGACGCCCTTCCTGCTGATGCTCGCGATCGCCTTCGTGCTCGGCGTGCTGATCATCATCCCGATCGGCGGAGCCGACATGCCGGTCGTGGTGTCGATGCTGAACAGCTATTCGGGATGGGCGGCGGCCGGCATCGGCTTCTCCCTCAACAACCCGATGCTGATCATCGCCGGCAGCCTCGTCGGCTCCTCGGGCGCGATCCTCTCGTACATCATGTGCAGGGCGATGAACCGCTCGTTCTTCAACGTGATCCTCGGCGGCTTCGGCGGCGAGACGAGCGCGGCCGCCACCGGGGGCGGCGAACAGCGGCCGGTTCGCAGCGGCTCGGCCGACGACGCCGCCTTCCTGATGGCCAATGCCGACAGCGTGGTGATCGTCCCGGGCTATGGCCTGGCAGTCGCCCGCGCCCAGCACCCCCTCAAGGAGCTCACCGACAAGCTGATCGACCGCGGCATCCGGGTACGCTACGCGATCCACCCGGTGGCCGGCCGGATGCCGGGACACATGAACGTGCTGCTCGCCGAGGCCGAGGTGCCCTACGACCAGGTCTTCGAGATGGAGGACATCAACCCCGACTTCACCGAGACCGACGTCGTGCTGGTGCTCGGCGCCAACGACGTGGTCAATCCCGCCGCCAAGGATCCGAAGTCGCCGATCGCCGGCATGCCGATCCTCGAGGTCTACAAATCGGCGCAGGTCATCGTCAACAAGCGGTCGATGGCTTCCGGCTATGCCGGGCTCGACAACGAGCTCTTCTACATGGACAAGACCATGATGGTCTTCGGCGATGCCAAGAAGGTGGTCGAGGACATGGTGAAGGCGGTCGAATAGACGCAGCCGCCAGGGTCGTCTCGCGGGGCCGGCAATTGCAGCAATTGCCGGCCCTTGCTTTTTCTGGAATCGTCCGCAGATATGCGGTTGCGCGTCGCCGGGGCGCCACTGATACGGAGAGATACCCATGGCAGATGTCGAGATCATCACGCCGCCCGAGGAAGAGGGCCTGCGCCGGATCACCCTGATCGACTACGGCCTGCACATCGCGAGCCCGATCGTCTCGATGATGCTGCTCAGCGTCATCGCGCTCATCATCAACTACGTCAAGCGCGACGACGCCCGCGGCACCATCTGGCACAGCCACATGAACTGGATGATCCGCAGCTGCTGGTGGACGCTGTTCTGGCTCGCCGTCACCGGCGTCATCGCCCTGGTCAGCTTCGGCCTGCTCTCCTTCGCGCTGGTGATTCCGGTACTCTGGTACCTGTACCGCATGATCCGCGGCCTGCTCGCGGCCCTCGACGGGCGCCCGATGCCGATGCCGCAATAGGGCGGCCCCCGACGCCGGAGGCGCCCGGCCGCCCCAACCGAAAGGCCAGCATGACCGACAAGCTCCGCCGCCGCCTGTTGCTCGCCTCGGTCGCCCTGCCCGCCGCCTGCGCGATACCCTCGCCCCGGCCCGGCACGCCCCTGCCGGCGGGCAGCGTCGCCGAGCGGATACCCCGGCCGGGCGAACGCTGGCACTACGCCAGTCGCAACGGCTACAACACCGTCGGCCGTGGCACGCTCGTGGTCGAGTTCCGCGAGGAGATGGGCCGCCGGATCCATGAATGGCTCACGCCCGACGGCGCCAGGCTCGGGGCCGAGATCATCGACCCGCAGGGCCGGCTGCTCGAGGACCCCGCCTACGGCCCGCCCGGCATCCGCTTCGAGGAGCCGGTCCCCTGGTGGCCGGTGCCCCCGGCCACCGGCGCGGCCAACCTCGCCCGCACGCATTACCGGATCGACGGCGACAGCGGCCGCTACGACTGGTCCGACTACCGGCGGGTCGGGCCCCTCCAGCAGATCCGGGTGCCGGCGGGCGACTTCCCGTGCCTGCTCGTCGAACGCCAGATCCAGTTCCGCCATCCCGACTTCACCCGGCTCCACTCCTACCGGCACGACCTCACCTGGTACGCGCCCCAGCTCGGTCGCTGGGTGCGCCGGGAATGGCGTGGCCACTACTACCTCCCCGACGACCGCGGCCCGACCCGGTTCGAGGAAGACTGGCGCATCTGGGAGCTGACCGGGCAGGAGGCAGCGCCGGTCGCCGGGTGATTCCAGGCGACCACGAACGCACGCGTTCCGACGCTCACCGCCCCACGCGCAGCACCAGCTTGCCGAGCACCTCGCCCGATTCGATCATCCGGTGCGCCTCGCGGACCTCGGCGAGCGGCAGGACCTGCGCCACCTCCGGCACGATTCTGCCCTGCGCGAGCAGGCCGAACAGGGTGGACAGATCCTCCCTGAACCAGTCGGGATGGGCGCGCCGCATCGCATCGATCGAATAGAAGGCGGCGGCATGGCCGTTGGGCAGCCAGTCCCAGAGTCAGGTCCGCAACCCGGTCGCCGACGCTGAACCGTCCGGTGCCCGGGCCGAAGGCATCCACGATGCCCACGAGGTCGTAGCCGGGGGTGAAGGGCGGTTTCTCCTTCACGTCGGGATAGAGGCCCTTGCGGATCATCACGTCGGTGAAGGCCGCGCTGGTGACGCGCACCTTCAGCCGGACCTCGCCCGGCCCCGGTTGGGGCAGGACGGTCTCTTCGACGAGCGCGAGACGATCCACATCGCCGAAACCGGTCAGCATCACGCGTTGCCAGCTCATGGGGGCTCCTTCCGGTCGCACGATGATGAGGAAGCGCCCGCCGCATGGCCGGAATCTGCCCGGGCGCTTCGGGACGCTCCCGGAACGATAGCGGCTACGGTGCCTCAGGGGCTTTGCGCAAGCTCAAGATGCTTGACTCGGCAGCGACGGATCGACGCAGCCCCTTGGTGAACCAGCCGTGTCGCGCGAAGCGATTCCGGCCAGAAGGCTGGAGTTGGCCATGCTTGCCAACAGTTGGCAACTCGCTACAATGACCATCATGAGCACCACTCCGACCATGAACATCGCTCTGACGGAGTCCTTGCGGACCTACGTGGCCGAACGCGTGGCTTCGGGCGAGTACGGGAACACCAGCGAGTACATGCGCGATCTGATTCGCAAGGACCAGCGCGAGCAACGCATCCTGCGTCTGCGAGCAATGGCCGAAGAGGGGCTGGCAAGCGGGCCCGCCTCGGCGGATACGAAGGCCGATCGTGACGAACTGATGGCGATCGCGCGCGGCGACATCGCTTGAAGCCCGTCCGCCTGCGCCCTCTCGCCCGGCAGGATCGTCGCGACGAAATCCGGTACTACCGGAATGAGGCCGGGCCCGGAGTCGCGACCGTGCTTGCCGGCAAGCTGCAGGAAGCGCTCGGCGTGATCGGAGAAAACCCCGGAATCGGGTCTCCCATACTGGGACAGGTCATCGGTATCGACGGCATGAGAACCTGGCTGGTCGACGGCTTTCCGTTGACGTTCTGGTACTTCGAACGTGAGAAGTTCGTCGATGTCGCTCGCCTGGTCGGGCAGCGTCAGGATCCCCTGCTCATTGATCCGGGTGGAATCCAGGCGAACCCGACGACATCGGGAAAGCTCCGCACCTGAGACTCGAGCAGCTCGCCGGGTCGATCGAGGCGCCCGGCACCGGCGAGATGACGGCCATGACTTCCTCCTCGGATGCCGAGGGAACCGCCACCACGGCGCACTCGCGCACCTGGGGATGGGCCACGATCTCGATCTCCAACTCGAAGGACTAGATGTTCTAGCCGCGGCGGCAGATGGCGTCCTTCATGTGATCGACGAAGAAGCAGTTGCCGTCCTCGCCGCGACTCAGCGCGTCGACGAGGCGAAATCGGGACAGGCGGTCATGAGAGAGCCTCCCTGCATTCTGGCATGGATGCCATTCAGGCATGGGCGCCGTCGTACTGCTCGTAATGCTCCAGCTCGGGCATTCCCATCATGTCCTCGAAGTGCTGGAAGGTCCACGGCCACGAGGCGATGTTGCCGTTCTTGTCCATGTACCAGCTCCGGCAGCCGGTGCTCCAGATGGTGGAGCCCATCTGCTTCCTGATCGCCTCGTTGAATTCCCGCGTGGCTTCCGGCTTCGGCGCCACGGCCTTCACCCCGGCGACGAGCATGTGCTGGATCATGCGGATCGCGTAGCCGCATTGCCTCTCCGCGGTCATCAGGAACGAGAAGTTGCCGATGGGGCTGTTGGGGCCGCCGATCATGAAGAAGTTCGGAAAGCCCGGAATCGCTACGGCCAGGTAGGCTTCGCTGGCGTCCTTCCAGGCCTCCTCGATCGTCAGCCCGCCGCGCCCGGTGATCCTCATCGGTTCGAAGGTGGCGTGGGCGTTGTAGCCCGTGGCGAGGATCAGCACGTCGAGCTCGTGCAGGCGCCCGTCGGCGGTACGCACGCCCTTCGGCTCGATGCGCACGATGCTCTCCGTCACCAGGTCGGCGTTCGGATGCTGGATGGCCTCGTAGAAGCTGTCGGACATGATCAGCCGCTTGCAGCCCACCTTGTAGTCGGGACGAAGCTTCTCGCGCAACACCGGGTCGCGGACGCTCTCCTCGAGATTGACCTGGCAGGTGCGCTCGATGTGGGCGTACACGCGCGGCAACTGGCCCACGATGGCCGCCGCCCACTTGTTGTTGAAATCGTCGGCCAGGTCGTCGTAGCGCTTCTGCATAAGCACCGGGTCCCGCCGGAAGCGCTCCTTCTCCTCCTCGGGGATCGGCGTGTTCGGCAGCGGCATGATCCACTGCGGCGTGCGCTGGAACACCGAGAGCCTGCCGGTTCGCGCGACGATCGCGCTGATGATCTGCGTCGCGGTGGATCCGGTGCCGATGATGCCCACGCGCTTGCCGGCGAGCTCGACATCGTCGCGCCAGTGGGCGGTATGGAACCCGATGCCCTCGAAGCTGTCGAGGCCCTCGATATCGGGCATGGTCGGATGGCGCAGGATGCCCATCGCGGTGATAACGACATCAAAGGGCCCGCGGGCGCCCACCGTCGTCTCGAGCGTCCAGGTGCCCTTGTCGTAAGTGGCCGCCTCGACCTCGGCATTGAAGACCATATGCCGCTGGATGTCGAAGTCGTCGTAGACGCGCCGGAGGTACTCGAGGATCTCGCTGCCCGAGGCGCAGACCCGCGTCCAGTCGGGATTGGGGGCGAAGGAGTAACGGTACAGGTGCGAAGGCACGTCGCAGGCGATGCCGGGATAGCGGTTGTCGCGCCAGGTGCCGCCGATCTCCGCGGCGCGCTCGAAGACCTGGATGTCGGTCTGGCCGATCTCGCGCAGCTTGATCGCGGCCATGATGCCGGAGGCACCGCCGCCGATCACCGCGATCCTGAGCTTCCTGCTGTTCATGACGATTGTCCTCAGGTATGTGAAGCCGCCCGCGGCGATCCGGCGCCGTCCGACGTCCCTGCGGGCTTCGGTCGGGCAGATGCTCTGGCCGTCATCGACCACGAGCCGCTTCCGTTGCGCCAGAGACATTCCAATCAGGATAAAAATCCTACTAGCCAGTATATTTTTATCCAATAAGGTAATACCACTAGACTCGGCGGGACCAAAGGCTTTCGGCCGGTACAATCCTTCCGAGCAATCAGGCGCGAATCCCGGACGCATCCATGACCTCGCCAAGAGCCAATCGTCAGCCCAGGCGCGGACGAGCCGGATCGACGGAGGGTTCCGCGAAGCTCCAGATCAAGGAATACAAGGAATCCCTGATCATCGAGGCCGCGGGCCAGCTGTTCTACGAACGCGGATTCCAGGGCACGACGCTCGACGAGATCGCCGCCGCGCTGGGGGTCACCAAGCCCTTCATCTACACCTACTTCAAGTCCAAGTACGACCTTCTCGAGCGACTGTTCGACCGCGTGTACGATGACTTCTACCGGACGCTCACCGAGTTCAGGAAGCTGCCGGAGCAGGATCCGGTTCGTCGCTTCGAGTACTTCGTCGGCGCCTATGCGCTGCAGAACATCCGCCTGCGCCAGTTCACCGCGCTGATGCTGCAGGAGGAGAAGAACCTCGATGCGGCCAAGCAGGCCGACATGCTCGAGAAGCAGCGCGAGTTCGACAAGCTGCTGCCGGCGCTGATCGCCGACGGGGTACGCGTCGGCGTCTTCGAGGTCGAGGATCCCAGGCTGACCGCACTGGCCATCAGCGGCATGATCCGCTGGATACACCGCTGGTACTCGCCGGGCGGACGGCTCGGCGACGGCGAGATCGTGCGGCGGTTCGTCCGCAATGCGTTGCGCATGGTCGGCTACGCGCCGGCGCAGGCGGCTTCGCCCGCAACTGATGGCCAGGGCGGCCCGCAGGAGCGCGCCACCGTTTCGTGATCGCGCCCCGGCGGCGCACCGCATCGTCAACCGACGTTCGGACGCTACCATCGTGTCATGAATGGCATCTACCTCGACTACAACGCCAGCACGCCCATCGCGCCCGAGGTGCGGGCGGCCATGCTCCCATGGCTCGAGACGGCCTGGGGCAACCCTTCCAGCGGCCATTTCGCCAGCATTCGAGCCGGGGAAGCGCTGGAACGTGCGCGCACCCAGGTGGCCGAGTTACTGGGCGCGGCGTCCGACGAGATCGTCTTCACCAGCGGCGGCAGCGAAGCCAACAACCTGGCGCTCAAGGGCAGCTACTTCGCGCTGTGCGACCGTGGCGGGCACATAGGTGGACGAGCTCGGTGTGGACCTGCTGAGCGTCGCTGGCCACAAGCTCTATGCGCCCAAGGGCATAGGCGCGCTGTACGTGCGGCGCGGCACCCTGCTCGAGCCGCTGATCCACGGCGCTGATCCACGGCGCTGGCCACGAAGCGGGCCGCCGCGCCGGCACCGAGAGCGCATTGCTTGCCGCAGCGCTGGGCGCAGCCTGTGAACTGGCAGCCACTGGCCTGCGGACCCGCGAGGCCGGGCGCCTGCGCGCCATGGCCGGCTGAAAAAAGGGCCGCGACTTGCGCCGCGGCCCCGGAGATTGATCGTTCCGTGCGCCAGCCGGGAGGAGCCGACGGCGCCTTGCTTCTTATGAGGTCAAACCTTGCACTCGTTGGCGAGCTGCTTGCCGTTCTTGGTGTCGAGCAGCATCGACTTGCCGACGATCACCAGCCAGGTGAGGCCGGAATCGACATCTTCGTAGCGCAGGGCTCCGGTGCGGGCGGGCACCGCGCGCAGGACATAGCCTTTCTTGCCCCACTGGATGGTTGCGGTGGACCGGTCGGCGGAGACGTCGGTGACGTTCACCTGCCGGTTGAGCTCGCACTTGTAGAGCCCCTTGGTCATGGTCAGGCCATTGGCCTGTACGGTACCTGCTGCACATGCCAGGCCGATCGATACAGCGAGGAACTTGAACGACGGTTTCACGGGAATCTCCGTTGAATGGCCTGGCTGGATTTCCGGGTCGTATTGTCGCGACGAATCGTACGTTCGTAAAGTGGGTATCGATGAACGATTCGTTACGCTTTCTTACTTGTGGCCCATCATTTGCCGTCGCGAAAACCCGGGCAACGGATCCGGTACGAACGGCGGCATCCGGCCTACGGGCGGCGCGCGGGTGATGTGGCGCCGACCGGACAGCGGGTCGGCGGGCCGGCCTGTCGAACGGTCAGCGGATCGCCACCGGATTGATCATCGCCTGGACCGAGCCCTCGTAGCGTGGCTGGCCGAGGACGAACAGGAACTCCCAGGCCTTGTCGGCGACGAGGTCGGCGGTGTTCATGTTCTCGAGGAGGTAGGTGCCGTTGCGGGTCAGCAGCTCCTGATGGACCCCGAAGATGCCCTGCCCCTCCTCGAACGGAACCGCCTCGACGCCCCAGGTATCGGCGCCCACCGCAACCACGCCCTTGCTGACGAGATACTTCGCCCCCTCCATCCCGAGACCGGGCTCGGCCTTGCCGAAGCGCTGCGGATCGGAATCGAGGATGCTCATCCAGCCGGTGTGCAGCAGGACCACGTCACCCTCGCGGATCTCGATGCCCTGCTTCGCGGCGGCGCCCTCGATGTCGGCCCGGTTGATGGCCTGGCCCTCGGTGAGCATCGGCACGCCGCGATGGCCGGCGATGTCGAGCACCACACCGCGGGTGACGATCGGCGGGCCGCGGCCCGCCGCTCAGGCCGAAGGCGCCTCGTGCAGGATGGCGATGCCGATCTCGTCGCCGGGCAGGCGCGGATAGCGCTCGAGGACCTGCGGGTCGTGGCCGGGCACGAGGAACTTCGGGTCGCCGGCCTCGGCGAGCAGGCGGCGATGGCCGTCGAGCATCTTCGCGACGTCGTGCACGATCGGGAAGGGCCGCCCGCCGAGGATGTTCTCGTAGTAATGGCTGGCGTCGGAGGCGAGGATCACGGTGCCGCGCGCGGTGCGCACCCGCAGCGACTGCAGGCCCATCGTGTGCCCGCCTATGGCGAGCAGGTCGACGCCCGGCACGAGGTTGGCATCGCCCTTGTAGAAGACGACCCGGTCCGCATAGACCTTGCGCACCAGCTCGACGACGTCCTCGACCCGGTAGGCATGGCGCATCACCGGATAGCACATGCAGGGACCGGTCGCGTAGGCGACCTCGTCGGCCTGGATGTGAAAGCGCGCGTTCGGCAGCTTGTCGAGATTGCCGGCGTGGTCGTAGTGCAGGTGGGTGACGACCACGTCGGTGATCGTGGCGGGGTCGACGTCGAGCGCGCGCAGCGCCTCGACGGGGCAGCGCAGCAGCTTGCGCCCGCGGGCGCTGGCCGCTTCCGCGCCGAAGCCGGTGTCGACCAGGATGGCCCGGTCGCCCTGGCGCAGCAGCCAGACGAAGAAGTCCATCGGCATCGGGCCGTCGTGCGGATCGACCGGCACGAAGTTGTCGGCGCGGCGCCGCTCGTCGAGGCGGGCGTAGCGGATCGCGTAGGCTTCCCAGACGCCATCATCGGCGCGCTGCTTGTCTGGCGTTGTCATCGTCTCCTCCGGGGCATCGCCGACAGTCTACTGTGAACCGCGGGGGGTTGCCGCGAGCCGGCGCGCGATCACCGGGAAGTAGTTGTCGCCATCGCCCGCTTCGATCGCGGCGTCGAACCAGCCATCGACGGTGTCCGCACCGCGGGCGTCGACGCCCGTCTGGGCGGCGAGCTCGCGCGCGTAGCGCAAATCCTTGCGGGCGTAGATGGTGGAGAAGGCGCGCAGCGGAAACTCGTCGGGAACGATCGCCTTCATCCCGTGGTTGCGCAGGGCGAAGCTGTCGGCCGAGCCCTTGGAGAGCACTTCGAACAGGAGCTCGGCGGGCACGCCGGCGCGCTCGCCGATCGTCTTCGCCTCGGACAGCGCCATGACGGTCTCGAAGAGCACCATGTTGTTCATGATCTTGACGACCTGGCCGCAGCCGACCGGGCCGCAGAGGCTGATGTCGGTCGCGAAGGTGGCGATGTATCCGCGGACCTGCTCGAACACCGCGGGATCCGCCCCGACCATCACGGACAGCGCTCCGGCCTCGGCCGCGGCGCGCGTGCGCGCGATCGGCGCATCGATGAAGGTCACCCCGCGCTCGCCGAAGCGCTCGGCGAGCTCGCGGGTCGAGCCGACCGGCGAGGTGCTGGTATCGACGACGATCTGGCCCTTGCTCGCGCAGTCGAGCAGGCCGCCCTCGGCAAGCGCGAGCTCGCGCACCACCTCGCCCGAGGGCAGGGACAGGAAGATCACGCTCGAGCCTTCGACGGCCTCGCGAAGCTGGGCGCATGCCTGGGCGCCATGGGCGCGCAGGCGCTCGAGCGGCGCCGGATCACGGTCGTGGGCCATGACCCGGGCGCCGGACTTCTGCACCAGGTTGCGGCACATCGGCTCGCCCATGACGCCGAGTCCGATGAAGCCGAGTTGCGTGGTTTCGCCCGCCATCGTGTTGCCCTCCGGGTACGGTTCAGCGTGTCGCGACGTAGATCGACTTGCCCTGCTGGTACAGGCGCAGGCCCCCGATCCCCTTCTCGCGTCCGAGCCCGCTGTCCTTGAAGCCGCCGAACGGCGTCGAGATCGACAGCTGCTTGTAGGTATTGATCCAGACCGTGCCCGCGGCGAGCGCGCGCGCGATGCGCCATGCCCGCCCGAAATCCCGGGTCCAGATGCCGGCGGCCAGGCCGTAGACGCTGTCGTTCGCCTGGGCGACGAGATCGGCCTCGTCGTCGAAGGCGAGCGCGCACAGGACCGGCCCGAAGATCTCCTCGCGCACGATCGGATCGCCGCCGTCGGCCGGCGCGAGGACGGTGGGCCTGTAGAAGGCGCCCGCGGCGAGCCGCGCATCGGCCGGACGTTCCGCGCCGCAGAGCACCTCGACTCCGCGGCCGCGGGCGCCGTCGACCATGGCCTCGATGCGTTCGCGATGACCGAAGGAGGCGATCGGGCCCATCTGCGCGCCCGGCGCATCGGGCAGATCGACCCGCAGGGCGCGCGCCCGCTCGACGATGCGCCCCACGAAAGCGTCGCGGATCGAGCGCTGGACGAAGAGCCGCGAGCCCGCAACGCAGGACTGGCCGCTGCCCTCGAAGATGCCGCCGATGATCGCATCGGCCGCCGCGTCGAGATCGGCATCGGCGAACACGATGTGCGGCGACTTGCCGCCGAGCTCGAGCGCGACGGACATCAGCTTGCGCGCCGCGACCTCGGCGATCCGCCGGCCGCTCGCGGTGCCGCCGGTGAACGAAACCATGTCGACGCCGGGATGCGCGACCAGCGGCCCGCCGACCTCGGCGCCGAAACCCGGCAGCACGTTGAGCAGGCCCGGCGCGAGGCCGGCCTCGAGCGCGATCCGGCCGAGCTCGAGCGCGGGGCTCGGGGTGACTTCGGACGGCTTGAGGATCACCGCGTTGCCGGCGGCGAGCGCCGGGGCGACCTTCTGCGCCTCCATCGTGAGCGGCGAGTTCCAGGGGGTGATCGCGGCGACCACGCCATGGGGCTCGTGGATCGACATCGAGAGATACGCGCCGCGCGAGGGCGTGATCTCCTCGCCCAGGGTTTCGCAGACGGCGGCGTAGTAGCGGAAGGTGGCCGCCGCGCTGGCGACCTGGCTGCGGCATTCCGCGACGACCTTGCCGTTCTCGAGCCGCTGGGCATCGGCGAGCCGGTCGGCGCTGGCCTCCATTCCATCGGCGATCCGCATCAGCAGCGCGGCGCGCCTGTGCGGCAGCATGTCGCGCCAGGCGGGCCGGGCCTGCGCCTCGCGCGCCGCCGCGACCGCGAGCTCGACGTGCTCGGGCCCCGCGCCGGCGATGCGGTAGTTGCGCTCGCCCGTGGCCGGGTTGATGGAATCGAAGACGGTCGCACCGGCGCTCGTCCATTGGCCGCCGATCAGCATCGGCCGGAGATCGTCTTGCGGCGCTGAGCTCATGCCTGGACCTGTCTTCCTCTTTCGGGTGGGGACGCTGCGGATTCGGCGACACCGTGCCCGGTCATGTCGTTATGTTCTGCTAAGCAGAACCGATGTTCTGAAATGAAAGTATCGCATGCGAACCCGGAAGCGTCCATCGGCCCCCAAAGCGGTCATGCCCTCGCAGCCGGCAGCACGGTCCCGCTGCATTCGCCAAAGCCGATGCGTACCGCGCCGGGCCGCTCGCACCAGCCGCGGAACACGACCCGGTCGCCGTCGGCAAGGAAGGTCCGCTCCTCGCCCCCGGGGAGCGCCACCGGCCGGGCGCCCCCCACGGAGAGCTCGATCAGGGCGCCGGCTTCGCCCTCTCCCGGCCCCGACTGGGTGCCGCTGCCGAGCAGGTCGCCGGGGGCGAGGTTGCAGCCGCCCACCGTGTGGTGCGCGATCATCTGTCCGACGCTCCAGTAGGAATGGGCGAAGGTGGTCTGCGATAGCCGTGCCGGCGGCTCGCCGCGATCGCGCATGCCGGCGGTCTCGATCAGGGCCTCGAGCCGCAGGTCGAAACCGCCCTGCTCCCGGTTGGCGTCCGATTCGAGATAGGGCAACGGCTGCGGATGATCGGCCGGGCGGGTCCAGGGACTGCGGAACGGCGCGAGCGCATCGAGCGTGACGATCCAGGGCGAGATGGTGGTGGCGAAGTTCTTCGCCAGGAAAGGGCCCAGCGGCTGGTATTCCCAGGCCTGGATGTCGCGGGCCGACCAGTCGTTGAGCAGGCACAGCCCGAAGACATGGGATTCGACATCGTCGAGCGCGATCGGCTCGCCCTGGCGGTTGCCGGTGCCGATCCAGATGCCGACCTCGAGCTCGTAGTCGAGGCGACGGCATTCGCCGAAGACCGGGGCACTCGCGCCGGGCGGCATCGACTGGCCGCGCGGACGGGGAAACGCCTGGCCGCTCACGCCGATCGAGGAGACGCGACCGTGATAGCCGATCGGCAGCCACTGGAAGTTCGGCGTCAGCGGATTGTCGGGGCGAAACAGCCGCCCGATGTTGGTCGCATGATGGATCGAGGCGTACATGTCGGTGTAGTCGCCGATCCGGGCCGGCACCCGGTACTCGGCCGCCGCCTGCTCGACGAGGCAGCCGGCGAGGGCGGCGCGCGCCGGCGCATCCTCGCGCAACAGGCGGAACAGGGCCCGGCGCAAGGCGCGCCAGTACCGGGCCCCGAGCGCCATCAGCCCGTTCAGCTCGGGCTGCGCCGCATGGGCCGCGGCCACCGCCGCCTCGCCGCTGAAATGCCCGGCGGCATGCGCCCGGCCGATGTCGAGGATCCGGTCGCCGATCGCCACCCCGCCCCGGAATGCTTCGGCCGAACCGGCACGCCGGAACACCGCGAAGGGCAGGTTCTGCAGCGGGAAGTCGCAACCCTCGACGCGGGCGGAAGCGACCCAGCTGCGGGCGGCCGGATCATGCGTCTCGTCCAGTTTCGTCATCATCGTCTCCTCTGTCCGCCGGCCGCTACGGGCCGGCCCCGATCCGCCGAGAGCCGTGACGTCGCCGCCCTGGCTCGGGGAACGCCGCCATGTCCGCGTTCAGCGGGTGGGCCTGAAGTTCTTGCGCAGCCCTTCCCATGCCCGATGGTAGTCGGCCTGGCGCATCGGCGTGCGCAGCGCGAACTGCGTCGGCCGGATCGGCAGCCGGGTCTCGAACATGAAGGCCATCGTGTCGCGCAGGTATTGCGGGCGGCCGGTGTCGGCCGCGACCGCCTTCGCGAACGCCTCGGCATCGGGGCCGTGCGCGCTGTGCATGTTGTGCAGCGAGCAGCCGCCGGGCACGAAGCCCGCGCCCTTCGCATCGTATGCGCCTTCGATCAGCCCCATGAACTCGCTCGCGATGTTGCGGTGGAACCAGGGCGGCCGGAAGGTGTGCTCCATCGCGAGGATGCGCGGCGGAAAGACGACGAAGTCGATCGTGTCGACGCCCGGCGTGTCGCTCGGCGCCTGCAACACGAGGAAGATGGAAGGGTCGGGATGATCGAAGCTGATCGAGCCGATCGTGTTGAAGCGGCGCAGGTCGTACTTCATCGGCGTCAGGTTGCCGTGCCAGGCGACCACGTCGAGCGGCGAATGATCGATCGGCGCCTGCCAGAGATTGCCGAGGAATTTCGCGACGAGCCGGAACTCGCCCTCGCGATCCTCCCAAGCGGCAACGGGCGCGAGCCAGTCGCGCGGATTCGCGAGCCCGTTCGAGCCGATCGGGCCGAGGTCAGGCAGGCGAAAGCCCGCGCCGTAGTTCTCGCAGACGTAGCCGCGCGCCTCGCCGTCGGGCAGCGTCACCGCGAAGCGCACGCCGCGCGGGATCAGCAGGACTTCGAGCGGCGCGACCTCCAGCACCCCCATCTCGGTGGCGACCCGCAGCCGGCCCTGCTGGGGCACGACGAGCAGCTCGCCGTCGGCGTCGTAGAACCAGCGCTCGCGCATCGGGGCATTGGCGGCGTAGAGATGGATCGCGCAACCGTTCATGACCGCCGGATCGCCCTGCCCGCCCATCGTGACCAGCCCGTCGATGAAATCGACCTGCTCGCCGGGTAGCGGCAGCGGATCCCAGCGCAGGCGATCGGGCGGCGTCTCGAGCCCGCCGAAATCGCTGACGATCCTGCCGTTGCCGATCCGCTCGAAGGGCCCGTGCATCGCGCCCGGACGGATCCGGTAGAACCAGGTGCGCCGGTTGGCCGCGCGCGGGGCAGTGAAAGCGGTGCCCGATATCTGCTCCGCGTAGAGCCCGTAGGGACAGGTCTGGGGCGAGTTCTGGCCCACGGGCAAGGCGCCCGGCAGGGCCTCGGTGGCGAACTCGTTGCCCCAGCCGCTCATCAGGCCGGTCTCGGCCAGGCCGGCCTGCGATCCGGTCCGCGTGCGCGTGGCGAGATCCATGGCTTGCTCTCCTCGACGGTGCATGGCGCCCGCCGGGGCGCCTCGCTCGTCGGGTGAGCCTGATCCCGCCGAAGCGGTGCGTCAACCGTCCGCCTACTGGGCGAAGGCCTTCTCGACGACGAAGTCGCCCGGACGGTTGGTCGCCCCTTCCTCGAAGCCGCGCGCGACGAACAGGCTGCGCAGGTCGCGCAGCACGTCGATGCTGCCGCAGATCATGGCGCGATCCTCGGTGGGATCGAGCGGCGGCAGCCCCAGGTCGGCCTGCAGCCTGCCGGATTCGAGCAGCGCGGTGATCCGGCCCTGGTGGACATAGGGTTCGCGCGTGACGGTCGGGTAGTACGAGAGCTGCGCGCGCACCTGCTCGCCGACCAGCTCGTGGTTCGGCAGCTCCTCGGTGATGTATTCCTGGTAGGCGAGATCGGCGACGAAGCGCACGCCATGCACCAGGATCACCCGCTCGAAGCGCTCGTAGATCTCGGGATCGCGGATCAGGCTGAGATACGGCGCGAGCCCGGTACCGGTGCCCAGCAGCCAGAGCCGCCGGCCGGGTTTCAGCGCATCGGCCACCAGGGTGCCGGTGGGCTTGCGGCTGATCAGCACCGAGTCGCCCTCGCGCAGGTGCTGCAGGCGCGAGGTGAGCGGACCGTCCGGCACCTTGATGCTGAAGAACTCGAGATGCTCCTCGTAGTTCGCGCTGGCGATGCTGTAGGCGCGCAGCAGGGGCTTGCCGTCGACCCGCAGGCCGAGCATCGTGAAATGGCCGTTCTCGAAGCGGAACGACGGATCGCGGGTGGTGGTGAAGCTGAACAGGCGGTCGGTCCAGTGGTGGACCTTCAGCACGGTTTCCTCATTGAACATCCAGGCAGGCTCCCTCAGGCAACGACAGCGCCGCCGACGAGCACTTGTGACCAGGGCGGCACCGTCGGCGGGGTCGATAGTATGCCCGGTCCGGATACCGGCCGTTGATCTCGCTCAGCTCAGTCGTCCTGGCCGCCCGCCGCGGAGCCGGCCGCGATGCGCTCGTCGAGCCATTCCAGCCAGTGGCGCACCGGAACCGCGCTGCCGCCGGCGAGATGCGAGATGCAGCCGATGTTGGCCGACAGGATCATCGCCGGCGACCGCTCACCCAGCGCCGCCAGCTTCCGATCGCGCAACTCGCGCGACAGGGCGGGCTGGGTCACCGAGTAGGTGCCCGCCGAACCGCAGCACAGGTGGGAATCCGCAACGGGCACGAGACGCGCTCCGAGGGACTGGAGCAGGCCTTCGACCGCGCCCCGGATGCGCTGACCGTGCTGCAGGGTGCAGGGCGGATGGAAGGCCAGCGGGCGATCGTCCCGGGCGATCGAGAGATCCGCCGCGGCCAGCGCCTCGGGCAGCCACTGGGCCGGATCGCGGGCGAGGCCGGCCACCCGTTCGGCGCGCTCGGCATAGGCGGGATCATGGCGCAGCAGGTGACCGTAGTCCTTCACCATCACGCCACAGCCCGAGGCATTCACGAGGATCGCCTCCACCTCGTCGAGATGCGGCCACCAGGCGTCGATGTTGGCCCGGGCCTGGGCCTGGGCGCCGGACTCGTCGTCCAGGTGCAGCCGGATCGCCCCGCAGCAACCGGAGTCGCGCACGCGCAGCGCCTGCACCCCGAGCGCATCGAGCACCCGGGCGGTCGCCGCATCGATGTTGGGCATCATGGCCGGCTGCACGCAGCCCTCGGGCATCAGCACCTTGCGGGCATGCTCGCGGGTCGGCCACTCCCCGGCCGGCAAAGCCGCCGGCACCTTGGATCTGAGTACGGACGGCAACAAGGGCCGGACCAGCTTGCCGATGCGCATCGCCGGATCGAACAGCCAGCGCCGGGTCAGGCCCTCGCGCAGGGCCGAGCGCAGCAGCCGTTCGCCGAGCGGCCGCTCGACGCGGGCGGCGACATGGCGCCGGCCGATGTCGACCAGCCGCCCATACTCGACGCCCGACGGACAGGTGGTCTCGCAGTTGCGGCAGGTCAGGCAGCGGTCGAGGTGGAGTTGGGTAGCGCGGGTCGGCTCCTCACCCTCGAACACCGACTTCATCAGGTAGATGCGCCCGCGCGGGCCGTCGCGCTCATCGCCGAGCAGCTGGTAGGTCGGGCAGGTGGCGGTACAGAAACCGCAGTGCACGCAGCGGCGCAGGATGGCTTCGGCCTCGATGCCGTCGGGAGTGCCTTCGAGCCAGTCGGCGAGATGGGTTTCCATGCGCGTTACGCTTTCGGCCTAGAGCGCCGCGTAGAGGCGGCCGGGGTTGAAGATGCGAAGCGGATCGAGCTCGCTGCGCACCCGCTGCTGCAGGGCGAGCATCGCCGGGGACAGCGGGTGGAAGGTCTCTTCGCGCAGCCCCCCCCGGAAGCGGGTGGCGGTGCCGCCGACCGCGGCAGCGGCCGCGCGGACCTCGGCGGCGCCGGCATCGCCGACGTACCAGCGCAGGCCGCCACCCCATTCGATGAGCTGGCGACCGGGCAGATCGAGCTGCGGGGCCCGCGAGGGCAGCACGATGCGCCACAGGGTCGCATCGCCCTCGAAGAACGGCAGCCGGTGCTCGGCAAGGTCGCGCCAGAAGACGGCATTGGCCTCGGGAGCGAGCGGAATCGCGCTGTAGCGGTTGATGAAGCGGCTGGCCGCGGCCTCGACCCCGGCCTCGGAGCCGGCGAAGCGCAGCACGAGCTGGCCGTCGCTCCAGCAGGAGGCCGACAGCGGCAGGGGCTCGCAGGCCCAGTGATGCAGTGCGGACAGCGCCTCCTCGGCGCCGATCCGGATGCGCAGGCTCCACTGCGCCGCCGGCACCGGAAGGACCTTGAGCGACACCTCGGCGATCACGCCCAGCACGCCGTAGGAGCCGCAGAGCAGGCGCGAGACGTCGTAGCCGGCGACGTTCTTCATCACCTGGCCGCCGAAGCGCATCAGCTCGCCGCGGGAGTCGAGCAGCGCGGCGCCGAGGACGAAGTCGCGCGCCGCGCCGGCCGACACCCGGGCCGGCCCCGACAGGCCGCAGGCGATCGTCCCGCCGATGGTCGCCCCGGGCCCGAAATGCGGCGGCTCGAAGGCGAGCATCTGGCCGCGTTCGGCAAGCGTCGCCTCGAGCTCCGCGAGCGGCGTGCCGCAACGCGCGGTGACCACCAGCTCGGTCGGCTCGTAGCTGACGATGCCCGCGTAGCCGCGCACATCGAGCGGCTCGCCGCGCGGCTCGTTGCCGAGGAAATGCTTGCTGCGCCCGCCGTGGATCTCGAGCGGAGCACGCCCGGCCGCCGCCGCGAGGATGGCGTCGCGCAGCCCGGACAGCGCCTGTTCGGGGTTCATCGGCGGGCTCCCGTGCCCGGGCACCACGCAGCGACCGGCGCGGGCGAAAGGGCAAGGCTCGCTGCGTGGGCAATCGTAGCGGGCGAATCGATGGCGGTCGTCATGATCGACCCGATTGTGCCCGAGCCAGGCGAAGCCGGGCAGGTCCAGCGACCGATGCGTGCCGGATCCTGCCCCGGGCCCGGGTCGGGACGCTTGTGCTATACCGGTGACTTCCGGGAAAGACACGAACGAGGGGAGGCACGACCATGGCGGAAATCCGGGATGGCTTCATCGGCAGCATCGGCCGCACACCCCTGATCCGGCTGCGCGCGGCATCGGAGCTGACCGGCTGCGAGATCCTCGCCAAGGCCGAGTTCATGAACCCCGGCGGCTCGGTCAAGGATCGGGCAGGCCTGAGCCTGATCCTCGATGCCGAGCGACGCGGCGTGCTCCAGCCCGGGGGCACGGTGGTCGAGGGCACCGCCGGCAACACCGGCATCGGCCTGGCGCTGGTCGCCAATGCCCGAGGCTATCGCTGCGTGATCGTGATTCCCGAAACCCAGAGCCAGGAGAAGAAGGACCTCCTGCGCCTGTTCGGCGCCGACCTGCGCGAAGTCCCCGCCCTGCCCTTCAAGGATCCGGGCAACTACGTCCACGTCGCCGAGCGGCTCGCGAAGGAGCTCGAGGCGACGAGCCCGGGCGGCGTGCTGTACGCCAACCAGTGGGACAACCTCGCCAACCGGCAGGCCCACATCGACACCACCGGGCCCGAGATCTGGGAGCAGACCGACGGACGCATCGACGGCTTCACCTGCGCGATCGGCACCGGCGGGACGCTGGCCGGCACCGCGATGTACTTGAAGTCGCGCAATCCCGGCATCAGGGTCGCCGCCGCCGACCCGATGGGCGCGGCGATGTACAGCTGGATCACCCAAGGCAGGCTCGAGAGCTCGGGCAGCTCGATCACCGAAGGCATCGGCTTGGGGCGGATCACCGCCAACATCGACGGCGCGCCGATCGACCTCGCCTACCAGATCCCCGACGAGGAAGCCCTGCCGCTGGTGTTCGACCTGCTGAGCAGGGAAGGCCTGTGCGTGGGCGGCTCGAGCGGCATCAACGTCGCCGGCGCGATCCGGCTCGCCCGCGAGCTCGGCCCCGGCCACACCATCGTGACCATCCTCGCCGACGGCGGCGGCCGCTACCAGTCGAAGCTGTTCAATCCGGCGTTCCTGCGCGACAAGAACCTGCCGGTGCCGGAATGGCTGGATGGGGGCGGAGCCGGCTGACGAGTTTCTGTAGCCCATCCATCTGATGGATGCCGCCACATAGACAGCTACCTTTCATCGTCGTCTCCTCGAAGCTTCCCAGAACTGCACATGGTGCTTGCTCATTCCTGTATGCCTCGATGAACGCGACCGGGGCGCCATGTCAAGAACATCTCCCGGCCTAGATCGTGAGACCCGCTATATGCGTCTCGTACGGTACTGTAGCCTTTCACAGCCGCTTCATCGGAAGCTCGCCATGTCATTGCAGATTGAACCAGCGGCCATCCATGAACAGTCCGCGACTGGCCGCCTCTAGTACCATCGCACAGCGCATCGCGACTGTGCGAGGCCAGCGCGTGATTCTGGACGCCGATCTGGCTGCGCTCTACGAGGTCGAGACCAGGCGCTTCAACGAAGCGGTTCGACGCAACCTGGCGAAGTTCCCGGCCGACTTCATGTTCCAGCTCACCACCGACGAGTGGGCGACTTTAAGGTCGCAATCTGCGACCTTAAAAGCGGGATCCACCGGGCGCGGGCAGCATCGCAAATACTTGCCTTATGTCTTCACCGAACACGGCGCCATCATGGCCGCCAACTTGCTCAGCAGCCCGCGTGCAGTCGAGGTGTCGATCTATGTGGTACGTGCCTTCGTGCACCTGCGCGAGCTGGTTGCCTCGCACTCCGACCTGGCCAAGCGACTGGCTGATCTCGAAGAGAAGACCGAAGCGCTTTCCATGAGCCACGACGCCTCCAGCCACAGCACCCACGAGCAACTCAAGCAGGTGTTCGACGCGCTGCGCGAGCTCATGGCGCCGCCCGATCCACCCAAGCGGCCCATCGGATTCGTCACGCATCAGGACAAGGGCAGGAAGAGATCGGTATGAGCCGCTTCCCCATGCTCACCATCTCCTCCACGGTGTAACCGAGCTTCCTGTAGAACTCGACGACCGCCTCGTTCGAGGAGCGAACCTGGAAGGCGGCGTTCTCAGCGCGTGACCCAGCCGCCGCAGACCGGAAATACCTGCCCGACGAAGCAGTCGGCGGCACTGCTGCACAGGTAGGCAGCGAACAGCGCATCCTCCCGGGCCCCGACCAGGCGACCGAGCGGGACCTCGCGCGCAAGGCGCTCCTGGAACCGCGGATTCGCCTGGACTTCCGCAGGGAAGTACGTCGGGTTGTCCACGAAGTTCTGCGCGATCGCGTTGACCTGGATCTTCCGAGGCGCGAGCTCCACGCCGACGGCCTGCACATACGCGAGCTGCGCGCCTCGTGCCGCACTGTACGTCGATGTCCGCTTCATCCCACGCAGCGCCGAGGCGCTTCCGATGACCAGTATCTTCCCGCCGCCGCGACCGGACATGCCTGGGACTGCCGCCCTGACCAGCCTCGGCAGCGGATCGACCAGGGCGGCGAAAACCTCTCGCCATTCGGTCTCGTCGACCGCAGCAGCCGGCGTACTCGGCGCGAGTATCGACAGATTGGCCACGAGCACGTCGATGTCGCCCGCCCGCTCGACGACCGCCTGCGCGGCGCCGGGCTCCGATAGCAGAACGTCGCTTCGGACGACCTCCGCTCCCTGCTCTGCGAAGACCTCACAGAGCGTAGGCCCCATGAACTCGGTGGCCTGGGTGATCAGGACTCGCTTTCCGGTAAGTGTGTCTTGCATGGTTCGATGGAGTTGATTGATGATCAGGACGCTGGCCGTTGCACGGGCTGTGGAGAGACTCTTCCCGGAACCTGTGACTGAATCGGACGCGCCCGGGTTACTCAGGGGACGACGATCCTCGAATCATCCCGGTTCCCCCATTCCGCCCAGGATCCGACGTAGTTCCGCACACGCGGATATCCTAGGGACTTGAGGGCGAGAAACGTGTTCGCCGAGCGGTAGCCGCCGTGGCAGACGGGAATGATGGTCTTGTCCGGCGTCACGCCCCTCGAGACGTAGAGATCACGGATCTCTCCGGCCGGCCGGAAAGCGCCCTCGTCGTCGAGATGATCGCGCCAGAAGACGTGCACGGCGCCGGGAATGGTTCCGGCGCGCCGTGCCCTGCTTTCCGTGCCCCGGTACTCGGACTCGCGCCGAACGTCGACGATGACCGTCTGCTCGTCGCCGATGGCGCGATGGACATCGAACCGGGTCGACAGCAGCCCGAGATCCGGCGTTCCCTTGTACGGCGGGGGCGTCGGCGGCGCTTGGGCCGGATCGACCGGCACCGGCGCCGTCTCCAGGCGCACGAGCCGCCTGCCCGACGCGGTCCACGCCTGCGTTCCGCCGTCCAGAATCCTGACGTCGGAGTGGCCGAGGACCGCGAGGAGCCAGACAGCCCGGGCCGCCCGCTCGCCGGTCTCGTGGTCGAAGATCACCACTGGCTTGTCGTGGACCACGCCCCGGGTGCCGAACAAGGTCTGAAGCATTGACAGGAAGGCATTCAACGGTGCCTCCGAAGAGTCGTTCAGGCTGACGCCGTAGATGTCGAGATGCGTGCTTCCCTCGATATGGCCAAGCGCGAAATCCTCCGCCGGACGCAGGTCGATCAGGGTCACCGCCCCCAGTCGCTCGGCCAGCTCGCGTGCATCGATCAGATAGTGACAGTCCGGAAAATCACCGGTCGGCATTGGAATGGTTCCTGGATGGGCGGATGGGCGAACCTGCGGATCATCGCCGCACACGGATGACGCCGCCGCCCGACGTCGAGGCGCAGCGACGAGATGGCATGATCGATCGGCAAGCACCGGATTGCGGACCTGCGCGTTTCACTTCAATCCTCGATTGCCGGCTTCTGCGCAAGCGGTGGGATCGAGTAGGTTCCGACGACGTGCGCGACAGGCTCGTCGAGGCCCTCGGAGAACAGCGAGACTTCTCCGACGACAAGCGCCTTCCCTACCTTGAGCAGCTTGCACACGGCGATCACCGCTCTTTCCGCGGGCGGACGGCGCAGAAAGTTGATGTTGAGGCTCGACGTCACCGCGTGTGGCGTCAGCCCGATCGTCGAGTGAATCGCGACGTAGAGCGCGGTATCCGCCATCGCCATCAGGACCGGGCCTGAAACCGTGCCTCCAGGACGCGTGTCCTCCGGCGCGACATGTCGACGCACCGTCGCACTCCTGGCCGACGCCTCGAGGATGGTGAACTTGCTGCTGGGAAATGCCCGGGCCATGAAGGCCACGATCTCGTCCTTGGATGACATGGGTTCCCTTGTGAAGCCCGACGTCCAAGTCAGGCCGTGTCATGAAGTGTCTCGAATCGCCAATGTACGGTCGCGTCGCTGCTCTTCGCTCACTTGCGTCGTGTTCGTCCCCCGGTCCGGCCAGGAGCCGACGGGGATGGTATCCCCTGGACTAGATCATCAGACCAGGTAAGCGTGTCTCGAATCGCGTTGTAGCCTTTTCGAAGCCAGCACATGCTCCCGGGCACGGAACCTGGCGGCCCCATGAAGTCGAAACCGGGGGATCGGCCGCAACACATCGATGCCCTTTATCAGGTTCATTTGACTCTCGAATGTATATACATTTGCATAGAAACTCGATATCCTCATGACAATAGCTGGATTCGACTGGGACGATGGCAACTGGCCGAAATGCGCCAGGCACGGCGTATCGAAGGCGGAGGTCGAGCATGTATTGACCCACAGTCCGGCGGTCTTCCCCGATCCCGGACATTCTGCGGAACAACGACTCAACGCTATCGGCCGTAACGCACTGGGGCGTTACGTCTTCATCGCCTTCACCTTCCGCGCGACGGGTGAGGACACCTTGATTCGACCGATCAGCGCCCGCTACATGCACCAGAAGGAGGTCGCCCACTATGAACGGAAAGCCCCTTAAGCCCTTTCCGTCCTTCAAGACGGATGAGGAGGCCGAGCGCTTTGTCGAGGAAGCCGACCTTTCGGAATACGACCTGTCCGGTTTCAGGCCGATGACGTTCGAGTTCGCGAGAAAGGGAGCGCAGGTGAACCTGCGGGTGCCCCAACCGCTTCTCGACGCCGTGAAAGCCAAGGCAAAGGCGCGCGGCATCCCGTTTACGCGCTACATCCGCATGCTGATGGAGCGAGACGTTACCCGTTGAGAAGGCGCATCCAGGCACGCGATGCGAACGCCACTGAAAACGACGGAGCCATCTGCCGCATCGTGTCGATCACCGGCATCGCTAGAATCTCCCACGGAACTCGGATCTCTCACCGAATTCAGCAAACTCATGACCGGGTGCATCTCATGAAGGAAGAAGCCTGGCGGCGCGAGGCCGCTTCGTATCCCCTCTCGGGCGAGATGCCGACGCGCTACACCGACATGGACGTCTGGAAGCACTTGAACAACGGTGCGCTCATCAGCATCCACGGCGAGGCGGTGCATCACGCGCTGCGTACCCTCTTCGGGCCCCAGGCCTGGCGTGACGGCGAGCCCGTCGTCGGCTATCTCGGCAGCACGACGGATTTCATCGCCCAGGCCTACTACCCGGATCCGCTGCTCTGGGGCGCGCGGGTCGTCGGTATCGACGAGCGGGGCTTGCGGATCGCCACCGCGCTCTTTCAACGCGGCCGCTGCGTGAGCATCCACGAGGCCTTGCTCACCGGCTGGGCCGATGGCTGCCCGCTCGCCCTGGCGCCCGACCAGCTCGCGGCGCTGCGTGCGGCGCAGACCGAGGGGGCGGAAGCGCTGGCCGAGGGCTACTCCCTGCACCTCGACGCGACCGCGCCGCGACTCGCGCACTTTCGCTGGCAGCGTCCGATAGCGCTGCGCTATGGCGACAGCGATGCGCGCCATCTCCCGAGCGACGCCTGGCTGGGGCGCTGCGCCGAGCAGATGCGCATCGTATTCCTGACCGAGATCCGCGGCGAATCCCGGCGCACTCGTCGCGGCGGCATGATGATCGCGCATGCGAGCCTGCGCTGGCACCGGCGCGACCTGCCGGCAGCACAGTGGCAGATGGGTTGCGGCATCGCGCGCCTGGGTGAGCGCTCGGTCGTCGTTCGTGGCGCGCTGTTCCAGGACGGTGTCTGCCTGGCCGAATGCGATTCGGTCATGGTTTTCATCGATCGCGAGACACAACGCAGTGAACCGCTCGACGACGCGGCCCGCTCGACGCTCGAACCATGGCTCCTGCACGCGGTGCCGAGCGCACTCACCTGAGGCGCCACTGCGTTGCCGGCGACCCTGGGCTCGGATTCATGGCCTTGCAAGCCGGCCCGCGATGCGCAATCCTGCGAGCAACATCAAGGAGACGAGCCCGTGAAACTCTACGAAGCCATCGCCCGCAGTCTCGCCGATCTCGAGGTAAGCCGGCTGTTCGGCCTGATCGGCGACGCGAACCTGTTCATGGTCGACAGCTACATCCGCGACCATGGTGGCGCCTACACGGCGGCGGTGCACGAAGCCGGCGTCGTGCTGATGGCGCTCGGCTACGCGCGCGTGTCGGGTGAGACCGGCGTGGCCACCGTCACGCACGGCCCGGCACTCACCAACACGCTCACGGCGCTGGTCGAAGGCGTCAAGACCGCAACTCCCATCGTGCTCCTGGCTGGCGATACGCCGACCGCGGACCGCGAGCATGCGCAGAACGTCAACCAGCGGGAGCTCGTCATGGCCACGGGCGCGGGCTTCGAGCAGCTGCGCACGCCCGCGACGCTCGCCGACGACCTCGCGCGGACGTTCTTTCGTGCCCGCCAGGAACGCCGACCGGTCGTGCTGAACATGCCGGTCGAGTTCATGTGGCAGGAGGTCGAGTACACGGCGCCGCGGGTCTACGTCCCCGAGCACCGCAGCGTGATCGCCTCGAGCACCGACATGGACAATGCCATCGGCATCATCGCCTCGTCCCACCTGCCGGTCGTCATCGGCGGGCGCGGTGCCGCCGACCCGGACGCCGAAGCCGCCATCGCGCGTCTTGCGAAGCGCATCGAGGCGCCGGTGGCCACTTCGGTGCGCGGCAAAGGCCTGTTCGCGGACGACCCTTTCAACCTCGGGATCTGCGGCACGATCAGCAACCCGGTGGCGGCCGAGACCCTCGGCGCGGCGGACTGCCTGATCGTCTTCGGCGCAAGCCTGAACCAGTTCACGACCGGCCTGGGCGGGCTGACCCGCGGCAAGCGCATCGTGCACATCGATCCTTCGGCAAGCCAGATCGGCCGCTTCACACCGGTCGACGCGGGCCTGGTGGGCGATCTCCGCCTGACGGCCGAGGCCATGCTGAAGTGGCTCGACGAGGCGGAGATCCCGGGTTCGGGCGCACGCAGCGACGAGCTGCTCGCGAAGCTCACCGCGATGCGCAGCCAGAAGGCGCGCTTTCCGCGCAAGCCGCGCGCCGGTGCGGTCGACCTGCTCGAGGCACTGCAGACGCTCGATCAGTCCTTCCCGAAGGATCGGGTCTACGTCACCGACACCGGGCGCTTCCTGCTGGGCGCCTGGCCGCTCGTCCAGGTGCGCAATCCACGCGACTATGTCGACACGATCGGCTGCGCCGCGATCGGCCTTGGCCTGGCCACGGCCATCGGCGCGGCAAAGGCCGCGGGCGGGCGCCCGACCCTGCTCGTCACCGGCGACGGCGGCTTCATGCTAGGCGGGGTGAGCGAGCTCGCCAGCGCCATGCGCGAGCAGCTCGACCTGACCATCGTCGTGTGCAACGACGGCGGCTATGGCGCCGAGTACGTCCAGTACGCGGCGCGCGACATGGACCCGTCGCTGTCACTGCAGCACTGGCCCGACCTGGCCAACGTCGCCAGGGGGTTCGGCCTCGAAGCTGCCACGGTGACCAGCACCGAGGAGCTGCAGGCCGCCATGCAGGCCATCGCCAGCGGCGATCGCAAGCGCCCGCGACTCATCGATATACAGATCGATCCGGCCTGCATGCCGATCGGCCACTGAGGAGCGGGTCACTGTTCATCGCACAGGCAGCGCAAGGCGCCCGAGGAACTACTCCACCTCGGCGAGGAGGCTCTCGTAGGGAATCTTCAGTCCCTCGTGCAGCCTCTTGACCATCCGCAGGCTAAGTGGTCGCTTGCGATTCAGCACCTCGGAAACGCGCCCGCTCGGGCCGATATAGGGCTCCAGGTCCCGCGGGGTCAGGCCTTCCTGCTCCATCCTGAACTTGATGGCCTCCACTGGGTCGGCCGGACCGAAGTCGTAGTGCCTGGTCTCGTAGACCTCGATGAGCGTGACCAGGACATCGCGCTCGTCGGCCTGCGCAGTACCCTCCTCGGCCTGGAAAATCTTCTCCAGGCGGCGGAACGCCTTCTTCAGATCGTCATCATTCCGGATCGGCTTAATAGTCATTCACATTCTCCACGTCGATGCGGTCGTACTGCGTGTGCGTCCCAACGAACTTCACCCAGACGATTCCCGCCCGATACTGCACTTCGACCACAAGCCGATACTTGTTGCCGCCCACGTTGAACACCACACGGTTGTTGCCGCAGATGCTCGCGCTGGCGAACTGGTCCTTGATGTCCTGCGGCGTGCGCCAGTTCGCTCTTAGCGCCTCGTCGTACCAGCTTTGCAGCGGGCCTCGCGCGTCGGCGCAACCGGGGCGCTCCCAGAACCTTTTCAGGCTGCTCTTGGCGATGACCCTCATCGAAAACACTATCTCCCATTTTGGGAGTTCAGTCAATCGGCCGCTGCAGCCGGCCGTCTCAGCCGCTTGCCCCGAGGACTGCGATAGCGATCGAAATCCCTGCGGTCCACCGTCAGGATGTCATGGACACCGATGCGATCAGCGGCAAAGACCAGCGCCACGTCCGCCAGGTCGGCCCCGCCATCCGCATACTGCGTCATGAATTCGGCCATCGCTTCCAGGCTCGCCGGATCGCTGGACAGCACGGTCAGGCGGCCAGCCGCAGCCCAGCGCATCAGGTTGATCTTGCCGACGTCGTCCAGCAGATGGCCGGCCTCCGTCATCACCTCCCAGACCGTGTACAGACGCAGGCCGGCCAGTCCCGCAAGCATCCTCGCGGCGCTGTCATGATGCGCGTCGCCGCCGTTGAACAACGCCACCAGGAAGCCGGTGTCAACGAGCGTAGCCGTGCTTTTCACGCAGACGCTCGACGATGGCCCGCTTGCCGGGATCGGCAACGCTTTGCGGATCGCGCAGACCGCCTTTCCCGATGTACAGCGCATCGATCTCCGCTGCAGCACGTTCCGCCGGAATGACATTGGCGGCATAAGCCGCAATGCTGCGCCGGATGAACTCCGACTTGCTCACGTGCAGCAGGCTGGCTGCGCGCTCCAGCAGGGCCTCGTCCTCGGCAGGCAGCCGTATCGAGATGGCCACGATAGACTCCTTTTGTATCGCATTTTTGTAATACTACAGCTTCCCTGACGCCCAGGCAAGACGACGAGGTCGCAGGCACCTGCTGGCCTTTGAATCGGAAAGCGTTGCCGCCCGGCCCGTTGGCCCGCTGGGCGTCACTTCCCGCCTCGTACACGTGACGTCTGCTTCCCGGCGGCCGGGCGTCGAGCCGAAGGTAGAGTCGGCTCCTCGACGCTTCATCGAAGCATCAGGCGTCACCGCGCCGACCCCGTGGCGCCCGCATGCTCGAGCACTTGCCCGATGGAGCTCGCACCCGGGGCGTAGGCCAACATCGCGGCGCCGAGGATGGCGACGAAGACCGCGGTGGCGGCGAACGGAACCGCGGTGCGACTGACCGCGCTCACGAGCCAGTGTCGGGGATCATGGCCGCGCATGTAGCGGAACAGGGCATAGGACAGCGCGCCGTCCACGAGGACTTCCGCGAAGATGGCTTGAGCATCACGAAGGAGCTCAGCAGCCCGAAGCCTCCCGTCAGAGCCGCGATGAGCGTCATCTGGACCCGGGGAAACGACTGGTCGAGCAACTGCCGCCTGACCCGCGATATGGCCCGGGAGCGAAGGAAGGCCGGGGAGCGTCGCAGCATTCGGTGGAATCAGGCCCCGCCCGCGCCTGCAATGGCCTGTCCGATGCTTATCTCGTTGCCGCTCGGATCGGCAATGCGAAAGTCACGCATGCCGTATGGTCTGTCCCCGATGGGAACGACCATCGTGACGCCCGCATCGACGAGGGCAACATGGTAGTCGTCCATGCCGGATACGCCGAGATAGACATGCGCCGCTCCTGCGGGCCTGGCGCCCGCCCGTTGCGTGAGAGTGATCTCGAAGCCATCCCGGCAAACGGCCGCGATGTCGGGAGGGTCACCCCACGACCATGCCAGATCGAACCCGAGCGTATGGCAGTAGAAATCCAGCGACTTCGCAAGGTCGTCCACCGACAGGATCGGAGAGACGGACTCGCCGCCGCCAAGGCAGCCGAGATCGAGCAGTGGCTTGAGCAGGTCGCCGCCTCGTACAACGTGCTGCCGATGGATGCTGCCGCGTTCCGTGAGTGGGGAAAACTCACGCACCGGAAATCCGACACCCTGCTCGAGGACGCGATGATCGCCGCGACCGCACGGCCGCACGGCCGCACAACCTCATCGTCGTCACGCGCAACGTCGCGGACTTCAAGATGCTGGGAGTCAAGACGCTCAATCCGTTCAAGGGCAGCGGCCACAGAGGCGCTTGAGCGGGCGCGACTCCAGGACACAAGCCCTCGAAATCGCAGCAGGTCGGCAGCGGCCGGTTCCGCTCGAAGGCGGCCAATTTCCATGCAGCCGCAGGTTGATGCCGCGTGGCTGATATTGTACAATTATTTGTACAAATGGAGCCAATCGATGGACACCATCACCTACAGCACCGCCCGAGCCAGGCTGGCTGACACCATGGACCGGGTGTGCGACGACCACGAGCCCATCATCATCACCCGTAGCGGCCAGCAGGCCGTGGTCATGATGGCGCTGGACGACTACAAGGCGCTCGAGGAAACAGCCTACCTGCTCCGCAGCCCCAGGAACGCACGACGCCTGCTGGAGAGCATTGCAGCCCTCGAGGCTGGCCAGGGGAAGACCAGGAGCCTGGCTGAATGAAGCTGATCTTCTCCGAGCAGGCCTGGGAGGACTACCTGCATTGGCAGAAGACAGACGGGAAGATGGTCAAGCGGATCAACGAGCTGATCAAGGAGATCACTCGAACGCCGTATAGTGGCAAGGGGAAACCCGAACCGCTGAAACACGCGCTATCCGGCTATTGGTCGCGACGGATCAACGACGAGCACCGGATCGTGTACAAGGTCTCGGATGGCGACCTGCTCATCGCTCAGTTGCGATACCACTACTGACCGGCACCAGGAATCACGAGATCGGGACCTTCCCGGCCAAGGCGGAGCGCCAGGCTTGCTCGTGGGCGACCAAGCCTCCGATCCTTGCTGCGGGATGCGGTACATGAATGCACGTGATACCGGCACTCTCCAGGGTTCGCCTTGCCACGCTTCCAAGAGCAATGATCACCCTGGGCTCTGCAATCTCGAGTTCGGGCAGCAGGAATCTCCTGGCTGTCGCGTAGACGGTCTTCTGCGGAATCGGAGACGACATTCCGCCTCGCTTCACGAACGGGAAGGCGTTGGTGGCATACACCTCGCTCAGCGACAGGCCCAGTATCCGATTGAGCAATGCCTCGAGAACCTTGTTTGTTCTGATGCCCGGATTTCGGCCGAGTTCCGCGATTCGCTCGTCAGGGCCGCCCTTCAGGCCATCCTCGCTCGCCCAGTCCTGTAATACCAGGGCGATGCCTCCCCGCGTATTCGCACCCTTTGTGTACGGGCTGACCCAGTCTCGGAAGTCGTACCCGAAGTGCTCCGGTTGTCTATAGCCATCCGGCGCAGAAGACACCCGTTGTGCAGCAAGGCCCGCATACCGTCTCGATGGGTCACTGGTGTTTCTCATGACTTCGAATACGGCGATCGCCGGTACTGCGCAGCCTTGTCGCGCAGCATCCCGTGTACTACGGAGTCAGAAGCGGCGCTATCTCGCTCGAACATACAGCACCTTGGTACCAGAGCCTGGAGACGCTCTCTCCTCGAACTGAAAGATGTCCGTCTTGGCCTTTACCAGGTCACTCAGCTTCTTGAACCCATATAGCCGCGAATCGAAGTCGGGCTGTAGTTTCGTCAAGTAGCTGCCGAATGTTCCAAGATGAGCCCAACCTGTGTCGTCGCCGGCCTTTTCAAGTGCCTCAAGAACGAACGCCCGGGGAAATACCTGCCGAGTCTCGGGGTCTGTTGCTTGCGGATGCGGACTCGCGGGCGGAGCGTCTTCTTCAGCGAGCGATGAGATCTCGCATGTACTCGGTTGAGCGGGCCGCAGGACTTCGGTGAAGAGAAACTTGTGGCAGGCATTGCGAAAGGCTTCGGGCGTTTTGCGCTCGCCGAACCCGAGAACCGTCAAACCCTCTTCACGTATGCGCAGTGCAAGCCCGGTGAAGTCGCTATCACTGGAGACGAGGCAGAATCCGTCGAATCGCCTCGTGTATAGAAGATCCATCGCGTCGATGATCAGAGTGCTATCGGTAGCGTTCTTTCCGGTCGTATAGGCGAACTGCTGAACCGGCTTTATGGCGTACCTGTTCAGAACCTTCTTCCACTGAGCACTATTCGGCGATGTGAAGTCGCCGTAGATACGCTTGACAGTTGCTTCACCGAAACGGGCGATTTCAGCAAGCAGCCCCTCGATGACGGCAGCCTGTGCGTTGTCCGCGTCAATCAGAACAGCAAGGCGAAGCGCTGGCTCTTCGGCTTCGACTTTTGCAACGAGGCGTGGGCTCACCATTTCAGGTATTCGATTTCGAACCTTGATTATTCGGTCGGCCTGGCTACATGTATAAGTGACGGCTCCATAAACTGCCCATGGATCGAGCGCAGGCCCGCATCGTTTGTATGCTTCAAATGACCAGTCGTCTTGTCATGACGGAAGCGGCTGTACACGGCACCGTCTGCGGCCAAGATTTCCAACGAACCGCGGCGCACTCTCCACTTATCCTCGTTCTGGTTTCGTCCTTCGCCAATCTCGCCGTTAGGTAGGAAAGTGAGATTCTTTGACTGCCTAGTTCTTGGATTGAACGTGAAGAGAAACCGTCGACCACTCAGAAGCAGCTGCTTGAGCTCTCTATTTTGAACCACCCACTTTAGCGGGCCTGTAAACCACGCGAAGAGACCTAGAAGCGCAGCGGCCATAACTGCGGCGACTACATTCAAAACAACAACACCTACGGTTGTACTTGGATCCATTCTGGTTTGTTCTCAAGGAAACGTCCGAATAACGCGCCGGCGGTGCTGCGGATAGAAGATCCGAACGACGACGAGCTTGAACAAGCTGTTTGACGCGATGGCCGCTCCCAATCGGTGTCGGAGCCGGTTCCGATGCAATCGTTCACGCGCGCTTGCCCAGGCGCATCGCGCCACCGTCGATTTCATGCTCATCGTGGCCTCCGGTCGCTTCATCGCCCGTGGTAGCCCGCGTCGGTGA
>JAMLIN010000033.1 GCA_023954135.1 Burkholderiaceae bacterium
CGGCCTTTGGGTCGTAGACGTAGTCGGTGATGCTGCCATCCTTGATGCGCGCGACTGACGTGCCTGGGCAATTTCGGACCAGAGGTTTCTAGAGAATGGCCCTCTGGTTGATGGAATGGAGATTGTCGACGAATTCGACCGGGGTGAGATAGTCCAGGCTCGAGTGCGGCCGCACCAGGTTGTAGTGCCGCCGCCAGGTCTCGATGATGACGCGCGCTTCGCGCCGGCTGCGGAACCACTCGAGATTCAGGCACTCATCGCGGAACCGGCCATTGAAGCTCTCGTCGGTGCCGTTCTGCCAGGGTTTGCCGGGATCGATCAGCGCCGAGCCGATGTTCGAGTCCGCGATCCATTGCAGGATCGCCGCACTGACGAATTCAGGGCCGTTGTCCGACCGAAGGTAGCGCGGCGCCCCGCGCACCGACACCAGTTCGCTGAGCACCTCGATCACGCGCTTCGAGCGGATGCCACCGGCCACGTCGATGGCCAGACACTCGCGGGTGAACTCGTCGATCACCGTCAGGCACTTGATCTGCTGGCCGTTGGCGCAGGCGTCGTAGACGAAGTCGTAGGCCCAGACGCTGTTGGGGCCGGTCGGGGCTTGCGGTCGTGGTCGTGATGCGGCTACCCGCTTGCGTGAGCGCTTCTTCGGCAGCTGCAGCCCCGCCAGGCGCCAGAGCCGGTGGGCGCGCTCCCAGCCCATCTCATGACCTTCGCGGCGCAGGAAGATCCGGATGCGCCGATAGCCGTAGCGCGGGTACTGTTCGGCGAGCCGTTTCATCGCCGCAAGCACCGGGGCGTCCTTCTTCGGCATCCGGCGCTCGTAGGTCAGCACCGACCTGGGCATTCCGATCAGCTCGCACGACCGGCGCTGCGAGTGGCCGCGCGACATCGCGAAGCGCACCTGCTCGATCCGGCCGTGCGAGCTCACCACTTTTTTCGGTTGATCTCCTTGAGCGTATCGATGGCCATCTCCCGCTCGGCCACCATTCGCTTGAGCTTCGCATTCTCGGCCTCGAGCTCCCGAAGCCGCTTCACGTCGGCCGGGTCCAGCTCGCCAAACCGCTTGCGCCAGCCGTAGAGCGTCTGCTCGCTGATCTTGTGCTTGCGCGCAACCTCGGCCACCGGTGCCCGGTCCGCCTCGCGCAGGATCGCCACCATCTGTTCTTCGGTAAATCGGCTCTTTCTCATGGGCTCCTCGCCTCGGGGCGAGAGCCATTCTCTCAACTTATCCCTGGGCCGAAAATTCCGGGCAGGTCAACGTTGTCTCGCACGGGCGGCAGCATGATTGATGGGGATGCTTTAACTTGCAGCTCCCGACCTCGATGGCCGGAGTTGTGCACCTCGGAAGAACATTAGCTCGGCCTCCTTGTAGTCTCTCTTGCCGCCCGCCGCTAGGATGCCTAGGTTGTAGTAGGCGGGCGGGTAATCCATCGTAAGCGCCCAGCGAACCCAACTTGCATCGGATCGCGCGAGATAGGAGCCTCGTGTCCGCGTAACTTCAGGCGGACACATGGACACTTTTCCCATCGAGGTGCCGGATCGGCGTCGTCGGCGCCGACACAGCCCCGAGTTCCGGGCGGCGGTGATCGAGGCGGCCCGACAGCCTGGCGTGTCGATTGCCGCGGTGGCGCTGGCCAACGGCTTGAACGCCAACATGCTGCGCAAATGGGTCAACGATGCCGAGCGGGCCGACGGTGGCGAGTCCGCGAGAAGCGTGCAGGTCGCACGATGTTCGCAGGCCGAGCCGGCGGCCGGCTTCGTGCCGGTCGCCCTGCCGGGGTCGGCCGCGCGCAGCGACATCCGCATCGAGCTCCAGCGCGGCGGCACGACGGTCAGCGTGAGCTGGCCAACGAGCGTGGCGCCCGAGTGTGCCGCGTGGTTGCGCGAGCTGCTGCGGTGATCCGCATCGACGCGGTGTGGCTGGCGGTCGAGCCGCTGGACATGCGCGCCGGGACGGAGACGGCGCTGGCGCGGGTGATCAAGGTGTTCGGCGAAGCGCGAGCGCATCATGCGTACCTGTTCGCCAACCGTCGGGCGAACCGCATGAAGGTGCTGGTGCATGACGGCATGGGCGTGTGGCTGTGCGCACGGCGTCTGCATCAGGGCTCGTTCACCTGGGCGGTACCGGACGCGGGTGCGGGGCTGGGCGTAAGCCTGAGCATGGAGCAGTTGCGCGCGCTGGTGATCGGCTTGCCGTGGCATCGCATCGGAGAAGGCGCAACGATCCGCGTAGCCTGAATCCGCGCTGTTGAATCGTGCTGCGCTGTGGCACGATCACGGCCATGCACTCGACCGACCAGTTGGCGAAGATGGACGCGCATGCGCTGCGCGAGTTCGCCGCTTCGCTGATCGACCGGGTCGCTCGCCTGGACGAGGACAACGCGCGCCTGGGCGGCGAGAACGCGCGGCTGGACACCGAGAACCGCACGAAGCAGCTCAAGATCGAGCAGCTCACGCACGAGATGGCGATCCTCAAGCGCTGGAAGTTCGCCGCGAAGAGCGAGCAGCTCACGGGCGAACAGAAGGCGCTGTTCGAGGAGATGCTCGATGCGGACCTCGAGGCGATCGGGCTCGAGATCGAGGCGCTGCGAAGCCCCGAGGCGAAGACAGCCCCGAAGACACAGCCGAAGCGCACGCCGCTGCCGACGCACCTGCCGCGCCGGGAGATCCACCACGAGCCGGAATCGACGCGCTGTTCGTGTGGGTGCGAGCTGCGTCGCATCGGCGAGGACATCGCCGAGAAGCTCGACTACACCCCCGGGGTGTTCACGGTCGAGCGCCACATCCGCGGCAAGTGGGCATGTGCGGCCTGCCAGACGCTCGTGCAGTCGCCGGTGCCCGCACAGGTGATCGACAAGGGCATCCCGACGGCGGGGCTGCTCGCGCAGGTGCTGGTCTCGAAGTACGCCGATCACGCGCCGCTCTACCGCCAGGAGCAGATGTTCGGCCGTGCCGGCCTGGCGATCGCCCGCTCGACGCTGGGCGCCTGGGTGGGGGCATGCGGTGTGCGGCTGCAGCCCCTGGTGGACGCGCTGCGGGCGGTGATGCTCGCATCCGACGTTCTGCATGCCGACGAGACGCCGGTGCAGATGCTCAGGCCCGGCAACGGCAAGACGCATCGCGCCTACCTCTGGAGCTACGGCACGACACCGTACGACCCGGTCAAGGCCGTGGTCTACGACTTCGCCGACAGCCGTGCCGGGCGCCACGCCCGGGACTACCTCGCCGACTGGCGCGGCACGCTGGTGTGCGACGACTACGCGGGCTACAAGGCGCTGTTCGAAGGCGGCGTGACCGAGGCCGGCTGCATGGCGCATGCGCGGCGCAAGTTCCACGAGCTGTGGGCCAACCACCAGAGCGCGCTTGCCGGCGAAGCGCTCAAGCTGTTCGGGGCGCTCTACGACATCGAGCGGCTGGCCGCCGAGCTCGATGCCGAAGGCCGACGACGGTTGCGGGAACAGAGGTCGAAGACGATCGCCGACACGCTGTACGAGTGGCTGGTTCTGCACCGGCACAAGGCGACCGACGGAACCGCGATGGCCAGAGCCATCGACTACAGCCTCAAGCGCTGGGCCGCGCTCACGCACTTCCTTGCCGACCCGGCCGTGCCGATGGACAACAACTGGATCGAGAACCGCATCCGGCCGATCGCGATCGGGCGCTCGAACTGGCTGTTCGCCGGATCGCTGCGTGCCGGCCAGCGCGCGGCGGCGGTGATGAGCTTGATCCAGTCGGCGCGGATCAACGGCCACGATCCGTACACTTACCTGCGCGACGTGCTCGAGCGGCTGCCCACACAGCCAAACAGCCGCATCGAGGAACTGTTGCCGCATCGCTGGGCGCCCGCCACCGTCTGAACTCGGCTCGCCTGGCAAGATGACTTCGCCGGGCGCTTACAATCCATCTGTGCAGCCTGCCAGTAGAGTGCAACTGCCTTTTCGCCATCACCGGCCATGCACTTGCCGGTGCTGTAGTACCGGGCCATCAGGTAGACGGACGGAGCTTCTCCGCGGTCAGCGCCCTCACGTGCTTTCGTTATTGCCTCGGGCGCGCAATCTGGTGCGTCGCGCTCAAGTGACTGAGCGACGGCCCATCCGGCTGAGATAACCCAGAAAATCGAAAATACTAGATGCTTCATCATGACGGCTAACGCCTAAGTTAAGCCGGACCGCTGCGCCGCCGCTGTAGAGTCACAATCCTACGGGACTTTGCTGAGGCCGCGCAGCGGTCTCGGCTTGAACGCATTGTTAGGCGTCAAATACACTCGGCCTAATCTCACACTTGATCGGCACGGTTACGTTGATCCGCCTTCCGGGTTTTGGCGATTCGAGAAGAAGTGTTTGGTGGTTATATATAAGAACCAAGTTTTGAATCTGCATGTACTCGCCAGCCATGCCATATATCTTGAACTCGTCCGCAAATGCGGGATCGTCTCGCAGAACAAGTTCACTGTAATTGAGCTGAACTAGCTTGGGTATGACCCCTAGTCTGACTAGTTCCGAGTTCCAGTACGCCATTGCGTTGTAGATGGCGCGTTGTACCAAGCACTTTCCTTGATCAATGGTGCTGGCCAGCACATAAGGGATTGCGTAATAGTAAGCGCCATTGCTGTCATTGAACTCACAAATCGCACACGCCTCCACTAAGTCGTACTTAGAATTTATGGTCTTTCCTTGACGCGTCAGCTCCCGATGTTTGAAGGAATTCGCGATGTCGCAAGTCAACTCATAGGCAGGGCACCGAGGCCAGTGAGATTCTCGATAATCCTTAATGGATCTAAATGCTGCAACTTCTCGTATCTGTGGGTCATTGCGAAAGAGGTGATCTGGAAGATTGAGAAGTGCATCCGCCGCAGCACCAACGGCGCGCAAATCGATTCCTTCGCCTGTAGTACGCGAGCGCCGACGATCAACCATTTCATGAAAGGCTGGAAGTGCAGCTTGTAGAAAATACGTGCGAGCGGTGAACATTGACGCCTAACGTCTGAGTTCAGGGGCGCGCCGCCGACAGGCGGCGCGCCCCTTGCAACGATGGGTTAGCCGCCTGGCATTCATGTGGCGCGTGTATCGAGATGTGATGGCAAGTGGCCGACTACTACCAACTGCCTGTCATCGTCCCACAGAAAATAGATGCGCATGCAATAGCGATCATCCTTGGTGCTGCCGAATTTCAGATGAGGACCGAGGACCTGCCGTGAACTTTGCCCAATACGGTAGTTGATAGTGTATGCCTCACGAAACTCTCCGAGGCGGCTCGGTGCGATAGCGTGAGAGTTGTATTCCAGCCGAAGCCGCTTCGTGCCTTCTTCCCAATTGTTGGCAAGAGTTTGCCGGAGATCTTGATCTTGATTGGCCTTCATTGGCCAGTAGGCATCGGCAAGCAACTTGAGGGACTCACAGACCAGCGCAACGTTCTCAAACATGGCCTCCTTCACGCCGCGAACGGCGCGAGAATGCAAGAACAAACGATCAGAGAAATACGATTCAACCCACCTCGGCAACTCCGCGTAAGTAGTAGGAATGGGTATCGAGGTTTCGCCACGGGCCTTTCGTAGTTCCTTCAAGTCGTATGCGAGGGTGAGATTCTGGGCGCGAAGGCTGCGATTTTCTTCTTCGTTTGCTCGCGCTTCGGCATCTCGATCATCGGCGATCGCCTGCCACTCTTGTTCCTTAGCATGGGCCTCCTCGACCTCAATGCGTAGTGATTGGATTGTCTCCTCGGTGGTCTTGTTGGGCCTATCTAGGAGCGCGCGCCGAATTGAGAAATATGAGGGTAACTGCTCGATTTTTTCAGAAGTACCAACGCTGAATGAATGCAATTGGCGCGACAAAAATTGCTCGAATGCGGCAGGCCCAGTTCCAGTTTCGTCGCTCCATTCGGCGATGCGTTGAGGAAACACAAGATGGTGTTGCCAAGGGTCGGAGTCGACAGAGAAACGAGGGTAATAGGTGCGCACCGCTCCGTTGAACACGCTGAGAGTCTTTCCGACGCAATCCGAAAGCTCGAATGTCATCGCCGGCGTAAAGCAAAAGACATGGGCAAGCCCCTGCGTATTGCGCGCCAACTTGATGGGGTCGAATGCGTAGTCGGAGCTGGTGGGCAATTGCGTTAGCGCAATAACAGGCAACGAGCGAACGGGAGAGAGCAAGAGCGTCCTGAACCGGTCGAAGGAATTCACATCTCCAACAAAATTTGAGGTGGCAGAAACGGGGAACCCGTCGTCGACGAGCGAATGATGCGCGATGAAATCTCTCAGGAATCGAGGTGAAGACGCTGGGATGGCTTCACCGCTAAGCGTGCTACACGAGTTTCGAACACCAAATGCATCGGCTGGCCCGAGGTCTGCCACTAATGCCTCGGTTACCCAGGTTCGTGATTCGTTACTGTCAGTGCCAAGGTGTTCTGACCGAAATGCCCAAAGAGTTCCATCAAGATTGGTTGTTGCGGCAATTCTCAAACCGGCTTGGTCATGCTCGAACGCCTTGCCTTCGTATGCGTGGGGTGGAATCAATCCCGGCCACTTTCCACGTGCCCAATCTAGAACACGTGTTCGTGCCTCTGTCCGATTCGGCTCCGTGTGCTTTGAACTCGCAAGGAAAGATTGCATGACGTGCCGCAATCTGGGCACTTGGGCGTAACGAGTACGGCGTAACTCGGCTAATTGTGTCGATAGCGTGCCTGGCTCATTCATGGTGCGTATGTATCTCCTTCCATTGATCGGCGGCAATGAAGGCGGCTAACGTTCGAGCTAAGCTGCCCGCGGTGGCAGGTACTGTAAGCCCGGCCTGAGACGATAGTTCGACCGGCTCAGGCCGGGCTTACAGTGCCTGCCGTAGCGGGTCAGCTTGAGCGAGGGGTTATGCGGCATTCGCGACATCCTCAAGGCTGTGCTTCCTTCTCGAAGAGTAGCTTGCCAACCCACCACACGGAGTGACCGACGTTGTGGATGAGTTGTTCGCCTTTGCGAAGGAAAGAGCGACTCTCATCAATCCCGGCGAGCTTCAAGGCATCCCCAATCTTTGAACCGGTCGGATGCGCGTCGCCAACTCTCATGTCATAGGCGCCGACAACGGGACCAAGTACCTTCCGGGCTCGCTCTTCCCCGACTTGCTTTGCCAAGATGTCCTGAAGAAGTTTGTTGGAGCCGCGATTGTCCTTCTCCGCATGAGCCGACAGCTTTCGAAGCTCGCGAACATTGAGGCGATCAGAAAGAACTCTGATGATCTCTTTTGCCAGCCGCAGTAATGAGGCTTGGTCCTTGCTGTGGAAGCGAGATATCTGCTGCATGGCCAACTCGTCTTCGATATCGTGGCTGAACAGATCAACCCCGAACCTGTCCCGAAAACCCCTTTCGAGCAGGCGCATGCTGACGAAGAGCAACTCTTCCACTGAATGTGTGGATGCTGGTTGGGTCTTGACCTGCGCGGCGAGCAGTTCTCCTGAGACCTTTCCGTCGGGCGGAACGTTGTGTGCTGCCCAGATATGCTGTTCCCAAGCTGCGAGACGCGCAATATCGTAGGCGTAGATTGTCAATAAGTCGGCCGAATTAATACCAAAGTGTGTAGCGTAGCCTGACGTAGAGCGAATGGCCCCAGTCTCCGCTGTGTACCACTTTAGGGTAAAGCCCCGGCGGCACAGTAGGTCCATAACTATGCTCGGCCGAAACCAAAGCCAGCGACCAACATCTTCAGAGTCAAGCGTGGCCGACGCCGCCCTTGTTCCGTCAGTCTCGACGATGAAGTGAGGCAGGGAGTGATCAGTGTCACGACGGACACGCACGCTCTGGCCTCGGTGATCAATCCACTCATCCTTCCAGAATTCGCCCTCAACTCGGACTCCATCGGGGCCAGTTCTAACGCCCTCAGACTTCTCGGACTCGGTGTTGTCATCTTTGTCTGGGCCTAGTACGGGTGCGTCCTCGTCATCATCGACGTCGGTTCTCCAGACACGGAACGACGCCCAACTTCCTCCATAGACGTCGTTCAGGCTACGAATGAGGAGTTCAAAGCGACCGCCATCTCTTTCTGTCTGTTGATTTTCCAAACCTTCGTACTCAGTGCCAACGACGGAGGCCACATTCTCAACACGCTGCCGATAGTAGGAAAGACGTAGTGCAAGACCTCTAGCGGCGAGATAGTCAATGAGGAACTCTCGTTTGATTTCTATGAGCCGGTACTTACCTCCGCCGTCAAGAACTTCGCGAGCAACGACAGTAAAGTCTTCTTCCGGCCTAACCCAGTTGTTTCCCTCTTTGACTAGGCGAAGTGCAACGACTAGGTCTGGGTTCAGTATCCACTTGGTGCCGCCTACAACGGGTTGTTCATGCTCGAATACAAGTTCAACTCCAATAGGCTCCTTGTCGTTGTATTGGTACTGATCTATCGGCGAGTAGTAGCCATCCTCATAGGCATACGGACGTGCGCTGTGGCCGATTCCTAGATCGCTCCAGCTCAGCTTCTCGGCGACCTCACGTTGTTGCGGTGGGAACGCGACTGATCCACAGCCGAAGAACTCGCTGACATAGCCGACTTCTGTAACCCGCGCGTTGCCCTGTTCATCATCTTGGAACGCACGGAGAGGCACCCACGTTGCATTTGCGAAGGATCGACGAGTTTCGCGTGTCTGAAGGAGCCAGTCTCGGTTCATTTGTCGTCGACGGATCAGTAGGAGTGAACCGGTGTGTTGCGGCCGGCGATCTGGCATGGCTGGTTTGGACACGCGACGCGGACCGCATCAGCTTGTCTATGCCGCATAACGACCAAATTCAGCCGCCGGCGTAGCCGGTCGGCTGGAACGCCAAGTTAGGCTTCATTTGCATAACCAAGCTGTTTGAGCCCGGCGAGGTTGTCCCATTCGGCCCATGCCTCTGCAATGCGCTGGTTCTCGATCTGGCAGATCGCAATGTAGCTTGCGTTGAGCACCTTACCACTTGGTGGGAATAGGCCCATCGGTCCCAGCTGTGTACCGTGAAATTGATGCCGCGCAGCGACCTTGTTTCCTTCTGCGACGAGGTCCAGCAGTGTTTCAGTGGCATCGGGGAACGTGGCGAACTCTTGCTTTCAGGAACGCCACAAGATCTTCGGCTGATCGGACGCCGTCTGCCCGCAGCTGTGCTGTGGCGGGCGAAGTCGCTCGCAACCAAAGCAGACGCGCGACCAGGCCTGCGCATTAATCGCATCGACGAACGCACTGACGAGGAGTTTGTTCTCTTGCAACACTTGATGGGGTTTCCATTCATGACGCTTAACGTCAGAGTTCAGCGGCGCTTGATGCGGCCGTGCGACCGCGGCAGCGGGCGCCCGGACGGGTTAAGCGTCCGCTGGAACGACCAGTTAGGCATTACTGAGGGCTGTCATTTAGCCGACCTCTAAGGAATCTTACCAGTGCCTCCCCCTAGTTCGCTCTTTCTGTCAACCAGCTTGGCTCGAACTCGAAGTTCTGATCGATGCGAATGACAAGCAACTGCTCAAAGTTGCCTTGACGTTTGACTAGCACGCGGTCGGAATCCTTCTCTGGAGAAATCGTCTTCACCTCAACCAGCTTGCCAGCAATTGTGCCGTCAGAGCCTGCCTGATGAGTCGCATGGCGGCGCAGTCCGAACTTGATCTCAGCGTAGATTTCTCCAAGCTCGCCCCAAATCTGCAAGTACCTGCCGGTGTTCTCGAAGTGGCGGCGAACGCAGTTAATTAGATCTTGGAAAATCTCCGCTTGCTCTAAGACGCTGAAGGGGAATCCATCCCTGCTCCGGTAGGGCTCAGTTGTTTGACAGCGTAAGCATCGTCCCCCGGCTCGTCTTCAAGTTTGTGATCTACCCACTCTCTGCTTATGTACTCCCACTCCCAAGGCGCAACACCAGAGCCTGCTGCATCAGCTATTTCCTCTGGGCTGTAGCCACGGTCGTGCATTTCGTACAAATACTCCCAGTCGCTCATGGTGTGTCCTTGCCTAACTTTGATTTGGATGGACGGGGCTCGCCAGTCTCAATGTCCGTTCAACACGATCTCGTCGCCGCATAACACCCCCGTGCGTCTCATCCGAATCGCCAATATGCGCCCGCTTGGCGCCGTTGTACTGTCATTTTGCACAGTGTCAGCGACAACGTTATGCGGACTGCGGAAAACCCCCTGCTCACGGCGCTGATCGTTCTTGGTCGCGTCTGCGACGTATCCGGTACCTGCACTACAGCATCCGGACTGAAAAGAGCTACGTCTTCTGGATTCGGAAGTTTCTCCGATTCCACGACATGCGTCATCCAGCCCATTTGGGGCAGGCGGACGTCGAGGCATTTCTACATGGTTTGCCGATGACCAGCGAGTGGCGGTGGCGACTCACCGTCAGGCCCTGGCGGCGATTCTTTCCCCTTTACGCCCGTGTGCCCAGTTTCAACCGCCGCGCCGACGTCGATCGGCTGTCCGCGCGAACGACATCGGCTGCCGGTCGTAGCTTTCGCGCGAGGAGGTCGGTCGAGTACTGGCCGCGATGACGGGCGAGCACGCGCCACTTGCGCGCCTCTTGTACGACGGGCATGCGCATGTCCGAGGCGCTGCAGTTGAGGGTCAAGGACTTCGACTTCGACCATCGTTCGATCGTCGTTCGGTCCGGCAAGGGCGGCAAGGATCGGGCCTTGATGCTGCTGGAGGCTCTGGTCGAGCCGCTGCGTAATCAGCTACGCGAATCGCGCGCGGTCTGGTCCGCGGATCAGACGCCAGCATCCCCGGCGTCTGGCTGCCCGACGCGCTGGAGCGAAAGTATCCGCGGGCCGGCCAGTCCTGGCCCTGGTTCTGGGTATTTCCGCAGGGGCGCCTGTCGCGTGACCCACGCTCCAGCATCGTGCGGCGGCACTATCTCTATGCCCAGACTTTCCAGCGCTCGTTCAAGCGGGCAGTGATCGCCGCGCGAATCGCCAAGCCGGCGACGCCGCATTGCCTCCGACATTCGTTTGCCACTCATCTGCTGCAGTCGGGCTATGACATCCGAACCGTGCAGTCGCTGTTGGGCCATGCCGACGTCTCGACGACGATGATCTATACCCACGTGCTGAGGGTCGGCGGCGCTGGCGTGAGGAGCCCGCTGGATTCTCTGGATGGAGAGGTGAAGCTCCGCTGGTCGCAAGCGTCGTGACGGCTTCTACCCCTTCGCCCCAAACCACAACTGCCGCGACCAGGCCACCAAGCTCCCCTCGGCATCATGCAGCGCCGTCCCCGCATGCAGCTTCCTTCCCTCCCTCTCCAGCGGCCACCCAGTAACGATGTAGGTCTCTCCCGCGCGTACTTCGCCGGGCAGCGCCAGGGTGATCCGGCCGGTCAGCAGTCCGCTGTTGCCGTCGCCGGTCTTGAAGCCCCAGGCGAACCCGGCGGGGCAGTCCATCGCGGCCCAGACGACGCCGGGCGGGATCGTGCCGTCTTCGTCGGCAAACGCTTCGTGCGGGATCCATTCGGCGGCGACCTGGTCGGCTTCGCCCGCCGGGGTCGGCGTGATCCGCAGGCCTTCATGCTCGCCCTTGGCCATACCGCAGCCGAAGCAGTGCAGGTAGGCGTTGCCGCTGCGGCTGGCCATGCGCATGCGGCCGATGGCGCTGGCCGCCTTGGCTTCTTCCAGGCCGGGCGGGGTCGGTACTTCGGGTGCCAGGCGGGTGGCGATGGCTTCGGCGAGCAGCTGCTCGCCGTCGTACAGCGATACGCCGCCGTCGGGGCGGTCGCGCACTTCCAGCGGCTTGTCCAGGGTGAGCGCGGCCCGCAGGGTGACTTCTACCGATTGCGCCTTGCCGCGCCGCGCCTGTAGTTCGGCGGCGAGCCGGCCGGCGACGTAGCCGCCGTTGCCGGAGGTGGCGGGGCCGTTGAACTGGCTGGAAATGACGAAGGGCGCGCTCATTCAGGTGTCTCCGGTGCCCGGCGGGGCCTTTTTTCCAAGGCCCCGAGGTTAGCGCAGCCCGCCGACTTCCTACATCAACCCCAGCCCCCGCATCAAGGTGATCGCGATGCTGGTCACGACTACCGAGCCGAAGGTGGTGATGGCGATGATGTTGGCCGCCAGCGCCGCATTGCCGCCCATCGCCCGCACCATGATGTAGCTGGCCGCCGCGGCCGGCGAGGAGATCAGCAGCATCAGCACGCCGAGGTCCATGCCGCGATAGCCGAGCAGGGCCGCGGCGATGGTGATCACCGTCGGCACCACGACCAGGCGACCGAGGCTGGCTGCGGCGGTGTTGCGTAGCTCCCCCTTCAGGGCGGCGAAGTCCAGCGATGCGCCGGTGCACAGCAGCGCCAGGGGCAGGGTGAGGTTGGCGAAGTACTGGGCCGATTGCGCCGCCACCTGCGGCAGTTCGATGCCCAGTGGCGTGATCGGCAGGCCGAGCACGATGCCGATGATCAGGGGATTGTCACCACTCCGCGCAGCATCGGCATCACGCCCTGGCCGCCAAGCAGCGATCGGCGCAGGGTGATCACGCCGAGGATATTGAAGAGGATCGTGAGGACGGCGATGTGCACCGAGGCGGCGACGATGCCGGCTTCACCATAGGTATTGGCGCAGTACGCCAGCCCGACGATCCCGAGGTTCGACCGGAACGCCCCCTGCACCACCACGCCGCGGTCGCGTGCAGGCTTGATCCAGCGGGTCGCCGCCCACTCCAGGGCGAGGTAGACGAGGATGACGGCGGCGATCGCGAACACCACCAGCGATCCGCTCGCAGCCTGCCGGATGTCGGTTTTCGCCACGCTCAGGAACAGCAGCATCGGCAGGGCGACGTTGAACACCAGCCGCGAGCCGTCGCGGATGAAGACGTCGCCGATGAGCTCGATGCGCCGGAACCAGATGCCCAGCACCAGCACGACGAAGATCGGTCCGGTGACCGACAGCGAGAAGGCGAGGCTGTCCAGGAATGCCGACATCGAATGAGCGGATATGGGCGTGGGGCGGGCGGTGGGCACGGAGGCGCCGGGCATCGCAGCGGGCGGGCCACGCGCTGGGCGAAGCGTGCAAGGCCCGCCCGCTGCGGTGACCGGCGCCACAGCCGCAGCCGCATCGCGGCCGCAAATGTACACTAATCCCACAGGACCGCCGGCCCGCGACATTCCCGCCGGCAGCGCCACGACAAGCAAGGAGACACCGCGCATGGACGCCCCCGTGAAGCCGCCGTTTCGCCACATCGACTGGATGGAGCGCGACATCGAATGCATCGATCGGCCCGACGGCAGCAAGGTGATGCGATCGCGGGTGCCGCTCGAGCCCTACGCGCCGCACATCCCCTGGCACCTGCGCCGCTGGGCGGCCGAGACGCCCGACCTGGTCTGGCTCGCCCAGCGCCGCGGTCCGCAGCGGGAATGGCGCCGCGTCACCTTCGCCGAGGCGATGCGCACAGTCGATTCGCTGACCCAGGCCCTGCTCGACATGGGCCTGGGCCCTGACAAGCCGCTCGCGATCCTGTCGGGCAATTCGCTCGAGCATGCGCTGATCACCCAGGCGGCGATGCAGGCCCGGGTGCCGGCGGCGCCGATCTCGCCGGCCTATTCGCTGATGAGCCAGGACCACGCCAAGCTGAAGTACATCTTCGAGCTGATCGGCCCCGGCGCGGTGATGGTCCAGGACGGCGCGCTCTTCGGCAAGGCGCTCGCGGCGCTGGATCTTGCCGGCATGCACCTGATCCACGTCGAGAATCCGCCCCCGGGGCGCGACAGCGTGTCCTTCGAGACCATCGCGGCCACCCCGCCGACGCCGGCGGTGGCCGAGAGCATCGCGGCGATCGGCCCGGATACCGTCGGCAAGCTGCTCTTCACCTCGGGCTCCACCGGGAGCCCCAAGGGGGTGCTCAACACCCAGCGCATGATGTGCGCCAATGTGCAGATGATGCTGCAGGCGCGCCGCCGGGGCGGGCCCGACGAGCCGCGGGCGGTGGTGCTCGACTGGCTGCCCTGGAACCACACCATGGGCGGCAATGCGATGTTCAACACCATGCTCGCCGAGGGCGGCATGCTCTACATCGACGACGGCCGGCCGCTGCCCGCCACCTTCGGCGAAACGCTCAGGAACCTGCGCGAGGTCTCGCCGACCTACTACTCGAACGTGCCGGCCGGCTACGCCATGCTCGCCACCGCGCTCGAGGCCGACCCGGAGCTTGCCCGCAATTTCTTCAAGGACCTGGGGCTGCTCTCCTACGGCGGGGCGACCCTGTCGGACGATCTCTACGAACGGATGCAGGCGCTCGCGATCCGCTACAAGGGCGAGCGCATCGTGTTCTTCACCGGCTGGGGTTCCACCGAGACCGCTCCGACCGCCACCGCCACCTACTGGGCGAGCGAGCGGGTCGGCCTGATCGGCCTGCCCTACGCGGGGGTGGAACTCAAGCTGGTGCCGGCCGGCACCAAGTACGAGCTGCGCATTCGCGGTCCGCTGGTCACGCCGGGCTACTACCGCCAGCCCGATCTCACCGCCGCCGCTTTCGACGAGGAAGGCTTCTACAAGATCGGGGATGCCGGCGTCTTCGTTGATCCGGACGATCCTGCCAAGGGCCTGGTCTTCGCCGGCCGGGTGGTGGAGGACTTCAAGCTGAGCTCGGGCACCTTCGTGCATGTGGGCACCCTGCGGGTGGCCTCGCTGGGCGCTACTTCGCCGGCGATCCACGATGCCATCGTCACCGGCCAGGACCGCGAATGGATCGGGCTGCTCGCCTGGCCCAATCTCGACGCCTGCCGTGGCCTGGCCGGCCTGCCGGCCGACGCTGGCGTCGAGGAAGTGATCGCCCACCCCGCCGTTGTCGCCCGCGTACGCGACGGGCTGGCGGCCCACAACACCAGCCAGGGCGGCTCGAGCATGAAGGTTCGCCGGGTGCTGCTGATGGCCGAGCCGCCCTCGATCGACGGCAACGAGCTCACCGACAAGGGCTACATCAACCAGCGCGCGACTCTCGAGCGCCGCCATGCCCTGGTCGAGCGCCTGTACCGGAATCCGCCGGCGCCCGACGTCATCGAAATACCGGCATGATCGGGGTCCCGGCACGATCCGCATCCAGGTCTGCGCATGATCCGCAGCGAAATCCCGGCATGATCCGCATCGAAGCAACTGCATGACCTCCATCCTGATCGTCGGCGCGGGCCACGCCTCGGCCCAGCTCTGCGCCAGCCTGCGCGAGCAGGGCCATGACGGCCCGATCACCCTGGTCGGCGCGGAGCCGCACCTGCCCTATCACCGCCCGCCCCTGTCCAAGACCTTCGTGAAGGACCCGGCCGCCGAGCTCACCCCGATCCGGGCGGCGGCATGGTATGCAGGCCAGGGCGTTGACACCCGGCTGGGCGAGAAAGTGGTGGCCATCGACCGGCAGGCGCGCGAGATCGTGCTCGACGGCGGCGAGCGGCTCGGCTACGACGTGCTGGTGCTCGCGACCGGCGCCCGGGCGCGGCGCCTGCCCGGCCTGGACGGCATGGCCAACGTGCTGCTGCTGCGCGATGCGGCCGATGCCGGCGCGCTGCGCGATGCGCTGGCGGGTGTGGGCAGCGTCACCGTGGTCGGCGGCGGCTTCATCGGGCTGGAATTCGCCGCTACCGCCAGGGCGCTCGGCCGGTCGGTACGGGTGATCGAGATGGCGCCGCGGCTGCTCGCCCGCGCGGTCTCCACCACGATGTCCGACTACATCCTCGCCCTGCATCGCGGCGCCGGGCTCGACATCGCGCTCGCGGCCCGGATCGACGAGATCCGCAACCGGGACGGCCGCGTCACCGAGCTGGTGGTCGACGGCCGCGCCGAGCCGGTCGAGCTATTGGTGATCGGCATCGGGGCGGAGCCCAACATCGAGCTCGCGCGCGATGCGGGCCTTGCCTGCGACAACGGCATCGTGGTGGACGAGCGGATGCGCACCGAGGATCCCGCCATCCTCGCGATCGGCGACTGCACCTCCTTCCCGCGCAACGGCGCCCGGATGCGGCTGGAGTCGGTGCAGAACGCCAACGACCAGGCGCGCACCGCGGTGGCCACCGCCATGGGGCGCGACGAGCCCTACGGTGCCACGCCCTGGTTCTGGTCCGAGCAGGGCTCGATGCGCCTGCAGATCGCCGGCCTCGTGCCGGCGGACAGCGCCGGCGTGCTGCGGCCGGGCAAGTCGCCGGATCATTTCTCGGTGCTGCATTTCGACGCCGGCGGCGCCCTGGTGGCGGTCGAGTCGGTCAACTCGCCGGGCGACCACATGATGGCGCGCAAGCTGGTGGCGGCCGGCATCAAGGTCGAGCCGGCCCGGATGGCCGACCCGGCGGTGGCGCTGAAGGAGTTCCTCGAAGGCTGATGTCTCCGGCGCGGGATCGCGCGTTCCCGGCGCTGCTCGCGCGGGGCGGGCGGGCTTCCCGGTATCGGCCCGGTTGTGGCCGCTTACCACTGGATACATCCTCGCGGCGCCGGCAAGGTGCTGCGGGCCCGTGCCCATACTAAGATGGCAGGGTCGTCCCGAAGGAATCGTTCATGCCGTCTTCCCGTTGCCCGTTCCGTCCGCTCGGCCGCATCCTCGCGCTTGCCGCCGCGGCCGTGCTGCTCGCCGGCTGCGCCGCCGGCGTGGGCATCAGCGTGCCGATCGTGCCGGGCGTCTCGGTCGGCGTGGGCGTGGGCTCCGGCGGCCGCGCGCACGTCGGCGTGGGTACCGGCGTGGGGCCGGTCGGCGTCGGCGTGGGCGTCGACCAGGACGGCCGGGTCGGGGCGGGCGCCGGCGTCGGTGCCAGCACGGGCGTGGGCGGCGGCGCCCGCGTGGGCGCGGGGGTGGGTGTCGGCACGGTGATCCACGATCCGACCTGGCCCGCGGATACGCCCTGACGAGGGCTCAGCTCGGTGCGAAGTCGCGCGCGTGCCGGACCTGGGTCGAGACGTCGTCGTCGGCGATGACGCAGCCGCGGCCGGAGTCCTTCGCGAAATAGGCGCGGCGATCGGCTGACGTCAGCAGTCGATCGAGGCCGGTGCCGTCGAAGGGATCGGTCGCCACGCCGATCGACACCGAGAGCCTGATCCGGTGCTCGCCGTCGACGACCGACTCGGCGCGCACCCGCTCGCAGATCGATTCGGCAAGGCGCCGGGCGGCATCCGCATCGCCGCATTCGATCATCACGCAGAACTCCTCGCCGCCGTGGCGGCAGGCGATCGCCCGTGATGGCAGGATCTCCTCGAGCAGCCGGCCGAAGCGGCGCAGCACCCGGTCGCCGCAGCCATGGCCGAAGCGGTCGTTGATCGACTTGAAGTGGTCGATGTCGATCATCATCAGCGCGATCGAGCCGGTCTGGCCTTCGCTGCGCTCGAGCATGAGGGCCGCCCGGTCGTGGAAGCCGCGCCGCGTCAGCAGGCCGGTCAGGCTGTCGGTGATCGCGAGGCGGCGCAGGTCGCCGGCGATGCGGGCGTTGACGATGCCGATGAAGGCCAGCGCGAAGGCCATCGGCCCGAGCGCGTACAGCGTGATCGCCACGGTCTGCATCACCGATCCCGCCAGCATGCCGCCGCTGTCGACGGCCACCCCCTGGCGGATCACCGCGGCCAGTCGCAACAGGTTGAGGGTGCCGAAGGTGGCCATGACGCAGATCGACCAGTTGAGCGGCATCGGCGCGTCGATGCCGCGGCGGCGCAGCAGCATCGGCACGGTCAGCGCCGCCATGGCGAACTGCATCATGCAGGTGATCGCGATCCGGGCCTCGTGGTTGTCGTAGCTGGTGCCCAGGGAAGCGTGGGCGGTGACGATCACCAGGGCGACGAGCGCGATCGGGAGATGGCGCGGCTTGCGCAGGCAGAGCAGCCGGAAGCTCTGGTAGATGCCGAGCGCGCCGATCGAGGCGAGGGTGTTGGCGAGCAGGATCGAGATCGTGTCGGGCAGGTGCCCGCGCGAGGCGACCAGTGCCATCGCGGCGCCGAGGGTGATGGTGGTGGCCCCGGCCCATAGCAGGGCGGGCCGCGAAGGCGGATGCAGCCTGCGCGAGCCGATCATCATCAGGGCGCAGATGAACGCGTTGATCGCACCGATGAAGAACAGGGTGCGGATATCGAGGAAGTCCAGCATTGCCTGCCGAGTTTCGCTTGCGGCATCTCGCCGGCCGGCATCCGGGCGACGGACGAGGGCCTGTACCCGACGGACGATCCCGGTCGGTTGCTCTCCGGTATCCTTGCCGCTTTCCCGATTCCGCCTTGCGCTGCCCCGCGGGGCGCCTCCACCCGACGATGCCTGCCGCTCCCTCGATCGCCGGCGCCGCGCTCTGGATGCTCGGCGCGCTCGCCTGCTTCGCGGCCATGGCGATCGGCGGCCGGGAGCTCGCCGCCGAGCTCGGCACCTTCCAGATCCTGTTCCTGCGCAGCGTCGTCGGCGTGCTCGCCCTGGCGGCGCTGCTGGCCGGCCGCGGCGGGCTTGCCGAGGTGCGTACCCGGCGCGCCGGGCTGCATCTGCTGCGCAACCTCGCCCACTTCGGCGGCCAGTACGGCTGGTTCCTCGGCATCGCCCTGATTCCGCTCGCGCAGGTCTTCGCGATCGAGTTCACCGCACCGATCTGGACGGTGCTGCTCGCGATGCTCTTCCTCGGCGAGCGCGCGAGTCCCGCCCGGGTCGGTGCCGTCGCGCTGGGCATCGCCGGCGTGCTGCTGATCCTGCGTCCCGGCGGCGAGGCGGTCTCGCCGGGCGCGCTCGCGGTGCTCGGCGGCGCGTTCTGCTATGCGCTCTCGTACGTGCTGACCAAGCGCCTCGTCGCGACCGAGTCGCCGATCGCGATCGTCTTCTACATGACGGTGATGCAGCTGCCGCTGGGTCTCGTGCCGGCCCTGTTCGACTGGCACTGGCCTTCGGCGGCGATGTGGCCCTGGGTCGTGGTGGTCGGGCTGACCGCGCTGGGCGCCCACTACTGCATCTCGCGCGCGATGGCGCTCGCCGATGCGATGGTGGTGGTGCCTATGGATTTCCTGCGCCTGCCGCTGATCGCGATGGTGGGCGCGGTCTTCTACGCCGAACCGCTCGATCCGTGGCTCTTCGTCGGGGCGGCGCTGATGGTCGTCGGCAACCTGCTCAATCTTCGGGCCGCTCGGGCGGCGGCGCGCTGAGCATCGGCCCGAACATCAGCGCGTAGCTGGCATAGGCGGCGATCCAGCCCCCGGCTGCGATGCCGACCGCGAACTCGAAGTCCAGTCCGCCCATGCTGCGCAACAGGCCGGCGCCGATCACGGCGCCCAGCATGGTGGAGATCGCGACATCGGCGCGAACCGCCAGCCGGGCACGCCGCAGGGCGACCCGGATCATCAGCGCCAGCATCGTCGTACCCATGGCGCCGGCGGTCCAGGCATGGATCGCGTCGCCGCGCAGCGGCCAGCCGAGCTCCGGCAGGGCGGCGCCGAGCCCGACCAGCACGAAGCCGGCCGGCACGAAGCCGTAGCCCACGTGCAGCGCGAATACCAGCGGCTCGCGCACTGTGCGCCAGCCCTGCCAGCGCAGCCAGCGCAGCGTCTGCAGCAGGCCGGCGGCGAGCAGCATGATGCCGGCGGCCCGGTGCGTGGGCGCCGCGGCCCAGGCGAGCAGCGCGATCGCGCTCGTCCAGACGGCGGCCGTATCGAGCAGCGCCCGGGGGCGCGGCGCCGGCGGGCGTCCAGTCTCGATGAACCAGCGCCGGGTGAAGCTCGGCACCAGCATGCCGCCGACGAGGGTGAGCAGCAGCACCACCGCGGCGATGCCGATCCGCGCCGGCAGGTCGATGGCGGGCGAGCCACCGTTCATGGCCTGCCAGAGGAACAGGCAGTTGCCCAGGGCAAGGACGCCCAGCGGCATCAGCAGGCGCGCGATGCGCCGGTCGCGACCGCGGATCGCCTCGCGCGCGATCAGGCACCAGGCGAGCAGCAGGAAGGCGGCATCGATCGCGGCGGCGATCGCGAAGCCGCCGGGCGGCGCGGCCAGCAACGCGATCCGCCCGGCGAGCCAGAGCAGGAGCAGCAGGCTGCGCGGATGCCCGTTGACCGGCAGCCGTCCCGACCAGTTGGCCACGATCGACAGCATGTAGCCCACCATGATCGCCGGGGCGAAGCCGTAGAGCAGCTCGTGCACATGCCAGTCGAGCGGCGCGAGCGGACCGGGGATCCCGAGCGCGCCGCCCAGCGCCAGCAGCCAGATCGTCATGGCGAAGGCCGCCCATAGGCAACCGGCCAGGAAGAGAGGTGCCGCGCCGTCGGGCAGCGCAGGGCCTCGGGCGCGTGCCCTGCGGCGCGCGTTCCGTGGCGCATCGATGTCCGGTGGCCTCATGGATCCCTCGGGAGCTCGTGCCGATGATATCGCCGCTGCTGTCTGGCCGACGGCGGCCCTTCCGGCTGTGCCGGCACCTGACGCGGTACCGGTCGCCGTGCCGGACTTGGTATGCTGGCCGGCCATGTCCAGATCCTCCGCGCCCGGCCTTCCCGTCGTCCTCGATCCCGCTTCGCTGCGGCGGCTTTCCTGGGCCTTCGGCGTCACGCAGATCGTTTCCTGGGGTTCGCTCTTCTACGCGATCGGGGTGCTCGGCAAATCCATCCGCGCCGAGCTGGGCATCTCCGAGCCGATGCTCTTCGCCGCGGTATCGGGTGCGCTGCTGATCAACGGCCTTTCCGCACCCGTGGTGGGCCGCCACATCGACCGCCATGGCGGCCGGCGCCTGATGGCCGTCGGCTCGCTGGTCGCGGCGCTCGCCTTCGCGATCATCGGGCTCGCCAACGGGCAGCTCATGTACTTCGCGGGCTGGCTGGTGGCCGGCATCGCGATGCCGATGGTCTTCTACGATCCGGCCTTCGCGACCGTGACCCGGCACTCCGGCGGCTCCTACCGCCAGGCGCTGACGATGATCACCCTGTTCGGCGGGCTGGCCGGCACCCTGTTCTGGCCGCTCACTTCGGTGCTGCACGATGCGCTCGGCTGGCGCGGCACCTGCGGCGTCTTCGCGCTGATGCACCTGCTCGTGTGCATGCCGATCCACTGGCGGATGATCCCGGCCGACGTGCCGCGATCGTCGTCGACTGGTGGCGTCGCCGATGCGACTGCTGCCAGCCCGGCGGGCCCGGCCGCCGCGGCCGGATCGGCCACGCCTTCGCCGCGGGGCTGGGCCGCCGCCTCGCCGCAGGCGAAGCGCGCCTTCGTCTGGCTCACCATCGCGTATTCCTTCAACGCCTTCAACATGGCGGCGCTGCTGGTCCACCTGCTGTTCCTGCTGCAGGCGCGCGGCCTCACCCTCGAGCAGGCGGTGCTGATCGGCGCCGTGATCGGGCCCTGCCAGGTCGTCGCCCGCCTGTCGGACGTGGTGATGGGCGGCCGGATCAAGCCGCTCACGCTCGGCATGATCGCGACCTCGCTGGTCGCCGCGGGCGTGCTGGTGATCGCGCTGTCGGGCGCCTCGATGATCGCCGGCCTCGCGTTCGCGGTCCTCTTCGGCATGGGCAACGGCCTGCAGACCATCGCGCGTGGCCTCGTCGTCGGCGAGATCTTCGGATCGTCGGCCTACGGCGAGTGGCTCGGGCGCATGAGCCGCTACGTCTTCGTGGTCCACGCCATCGCGCCCTTCGCCCTCTCGGCGCTGATCGGCGCCGGCCTCGGCTACGAGAACGCGGCCTGGGTGCTGGTGGCGGTGACACTGTCGGCGCTCGTGGCGTATCGTGTGGCGATCCCGCGCCGGACGACGGAGGCCACCCGATGAGTTCAGCCGCAGGGCCCGCGACATCGATCGACGCGTCGTACTACGACACCGACAAGATCCTTCGCCAGGCGGCCGCGACCTTCTTCGATCATCTCTCGGAGATGTGCGAGGGCATCCTGCTGGTCGACAGCGATGCGCGCCTGGTCTGGATCAACGACCGCTACGAGCGCTACCTCGGCACGCTCGGCTTCGAATCGCGCGACGAGGTGATCGGCCGGCCGATCGAGGAGGTGGTGCCCAACACGATGATGCGATCGGTGGTCGAGACCGGCCGCCCGATCCTGATCGACGTGATCGAGAACCCGACCGGCGCCTTCGTGGTCTCGCGGATCCCGCTGCACGACGACGAGGGCCGGGTGATCGGCGCGATCGGCATGATCCTCTACGACCAGATCGATTCCCTCAAGCCGATCCTCGGGCGGCTCTCGCGCCTGCAGACCGAGCTCGCCGCCGCCCGCCAGCAGCTCGCCCGCCAGCGCCGCACCCGCTACACCCTGTCGAACTTCGTCGGCAACAGCGCCGCGGCGCTCAACGTCAAGAGCCGGGCCCGGCGCGCCGCGGTGCTCAACACCACCGTCCTGCTGGTGGGCGAGACCGGCACCGGCAAGGAGCTCGTCGCCCAGGCGATCCATGCGGCATCGGCCCGCGCCTCGCGCCCCTTCATCGCGATCAACGTCGCCGCCATCCCCGAGACGCTGCTCGAGGCCGAGTTCTTCGGCGTCGCCCCGGGCGCGTTCACCGGCGCCGATCGCCGCGGCCGCGACGGCAAGCTGGCGCTCGCCGACACCGGTACGCTCTTCCTGGACGAGATCGCGGACATGCCGCTCGCCCTGCAGGCCAAGCTGCTGCGGGTCCTGCAGGAGCGCGAGTTCGAGCCGATCGGCTCGAACCGGATGCGCCCGATCGACATCCGGGTGATCGCCGCCACCAGCGTCGATCTCGGCCAGCGGGTCGAGGAGGGGCGCTTCCGTTCCGATCTCTATTACCGGCTCAATGTCCTGCCGATCCGCTTGCCGCCCCTGCGCGAGCGGCGCGCCGACCTCGAGGCGCTGTGCGAGTACCTGCTCGAGCAGCTCGCGCTCGAGCACGAGATGCTGCCCAAGGAGCTCGATGCCGATGCGCTCGCGCTGCTCGAGGCCTACGACTGGCCGGGCAATGTCCGGGAGCTGCGCAACGTGCTCGAGCGCGCCTGCTCGTTCTGGGACGGGCTGCGCCTGACCGGCGATGCGGTGGCGGCAGCCCTGCCGGCGGGTTTCGACATGTCGCGCCAGGACGATCGACCGGCCGCGGGGCCGGACCGGGTCACGGAACCCGGAAAGCCCCTGGCGGACGACCGGCTGCGGCCCGCGGACGATGCGGGCGCTCACGTCGAGGCCCATCCCCTGCCGCTGCCCGAGCAGCTTGCCCGGCTCGAGCGCGAGGCCATCGCCGCCGCGCTGCGCGCCTGCGGCGGCAACCGGGCGCAGGCCGCCCGGCGGCTCGGCATCGCCCGGGCGACGCTGTACCAGAAGCTCGCCGCCTGGCCGGACCTGGCGACCGACATCGGCGACTGATCGCTGCGCCGGCCTCGCCTGGCGCTGGGCGCACGGGAGGGTGACCGGATTCCGGACACTTTCCCGCCGTTTTACCCCGAGTGTCCGTTTCCGGGACACCGAACCGACAGGACATGTCCGGAATTCGGACATGTCGCCGAAGTCGCGATGGAATTCGCCTGGCGTGGTCGGCCACTCATGTCGACAAGCCATTGATTCATAAGAAGACTCATCGCGCCCGCCTGTGCTGGCACGGTCGTTGCACCAAAGGCGGGCTGTCCGGCAACGCCGGCGGAACCACTCAGAGGAGACCACCCATGCGTCATACCCCCTCGCTCGGCCGGATGCTGCGCTTCGCGCTGCCTGCCGCCGCCGCGCTCGCCTTCGCCGCCGGCCCGGCCCTGGCCCAGGACATCAGGATCGGCCACATCTATTCCAAGAGCGGCCCGCTCGAGGCCTACGGCAAGCAGACCGCCATCGGCTTCAACCTGGGCCTGGAGTACGCCACCGGCGGGACCATGGCGGTCAACGGCCGCAAGCTGGTCGTGCTCGAGAAGGACGACAAGGGCAAGCCCGACGAGGGCGCGGCGCTGCTCGCGCAGGCCTACGGCGACGACAAGGTCGACATCGCGGTCGGGCCGACCTCCTCGGGCGTGGCCCTGGCCATGCTGCCGGTCGCCGAGGAATACGAGAAGGTGCTGCTGGTCGAGCCGGCGGTGGCCGATGCGATCACCGGCGAGAAGTGGAACCGCTACATCTTCCGCACCGGGCGCAACTCCTCGCAGGATGCGATCTCCAACGCCGTCGCGCTCGACCAGGAAGGCGTCTCGATCGCCACCCTCGCGCAGGACTACGCCTTCGGCCGCGACGGGGTCGCCGCCTTCAAGGATGCGCTCAAGAAGGCGAAGATCGTCCACGAGGAATACCTGCCGGTGAAGACGACCGACTTCACGGCCGGCGCCCAGCGCCTGTTCGATGCCCTGAAGGACAAGCCCGGGCGCAAGGTGATCTTCATCATCTGGGCCGGTGGCGGCAATCCCTTCAAGATCGCCGACCTCGACCCGGGTCGTCACGGCATCGAGGTCTCGTCGGGCGGCAACATCCTGCCGGCGCTGGCCGCCTACAAGGCCTTCCCCGGCATGGAAGGCTCGATCTACTACTACTACGAGATCCCGAAGAACCCGGCCAACGAATGGCTGGTGGCCGAGCACCAGAAGCGCTACCAGTCGCCGCCCGACTTCTTCACCGCCGGCGGCATGTCGGCGGCGATGGCGGTCGTCGAGGCGCTGAAGAAGACCGGCGGCGATACCGACACCGAGAAGCTGATCAAGACGATGGAGGGCATGTCCTTCGAGACGCCCAAGGGCACGATGAGCTTCCGCAAGGAGGACCACCAGGCCATGCAGTCGATGTATCACTTCAGGATCAAGGTCGATCCGGACAAGGCCTGGGCGGTGCCGGAGCTCGTTCGCGAGATCAAGGCCGACGAGATGGACGTCCCGATCAAGAACAAGCGGTGACACCTTCGCTCGAAACCGTCGGCCTGACGATCCGCTTCGGCGGCCACGTCGCGGTCGACCAGGTCAGCTGTGCCTTCCATCCGGGCACGCTGACCTCGATCGTCGGCCCCAACGGGGCCGGCAAGACCACGTACTTCAACCTGATCTCGGGGCAGCTGCGGGCGAGCGCCGGCAGCGTCCTGCTGGGCGGGCGCGACATCACCGGCCTGGGCGCGGCGAAGCGCACCCGCCTCGGGCTGGGGCGCGCCTTCCAGCTGACCAACCTGTTCCCGCAGCTGACGGTGATGGAGAACGTGCGCCTCGCGGTGCAGGCGCGCCGCGGCATCGGCCTGGACCTGCTGTCGATCTGGTCGAGCCGGCGCTCGCTCATCGAGGAGGCCGACGCGATCCTCGAGCGCATCCGCCTGACGGCGCGCCGCGACGAGCCGGCCGCGGCCCTGCCGCATGGCGACCAGCGCAAGCTCGAGGTCGGCATCCTGCTCGCGCTCGAGCCGTCGGTGTTCATGTTCGACGAGCCCACCGCCGGCATGAGCGTCGACGAGGTGCCGGTGATCCTCGACCTGATCCGCGACGTGCGTCGCGATCCGGAGCGCACGGTGCTGCTCGTCGAGCACAAGATGGACGTGGTGAGCGAGCTCTCGGACCGGATCATCGTGCTGCACAACGGGAAGCTTGCCGCCGATGGCGAGCCGGCCGAGGTGATCGCCTCGCCCGTCGTGCAGCAGGCCTATCTCGGCGTCGAGCCGGCGGGACAGTCTTGATGATGAACGACCCCCACGCTCGCGATCGCTCGCTGCCCCCCGAGGGGGCGCCCAGTGGCTTCGGGCGGCCGGGCGCCACTGGGAATCTCCTCACCCTCGCCGGGGTGCATACCCACATCGGCGCGTACCACATCCTGCACGGCGTGGACCTGCAGGTTCCCGAGGGCGGCACCACCATGCTGCTCGGGCGCAACGGCGCCGGCAAGACCACCACCCTGCGCACGATCATGGGGCTGTGGCGGCCGTCGCAGGGCCGGATCGTGTTCGACGACGCCGACATCGGCGGCCGGGCGACCCCGGACATCGCCACCCTGGGCATCGCCTACGTGCCCGAGAACATGGGCATCTTCGCCGATCTCACGGTGCGCGAGAACATGGCGCTCGCCGCCCGCTCGGCGCCCTCGATCGAGGCCGTCGATGCCGAGCGGCTGCGCTGGATCTTCGATCTCTTCCCGGCGCTCGAGAAGTTCTGGCATCACCCGGCCGGACTGCTCTCGGGGGGCCAGAAGCAGATGCTCGCGATCGCCCGCGCCATCATCGAGCCGAGGAAGCTCCTTCTGATCGACGAGCCGAGCAAGGGGCTCGCGCCGGCGATCGTGCAGAACCTGATCGCGGCGCTCGCCGAGCTGCGCGCCGCGCGCACCACCATCCTGCTGGTCGAGCAGAACATCAGCTTCGCCCGGCGCCTCGGCGACACGGTGGCGGTGATGGACGACGGTCACGTCGTGCATGCCGGCTCGATGGCCGAATTCGCCGAGGACGAAGCCCTGCAGCAGCGGCTGCTAGGGCTGTCGCTGGCCGACCATCACTGACGAGGAGCCGATGAGCACCGAGAGCACGGCCATCGCGCCGCCGACCGACCCCGCGCCGATCGCGCCGCCGCGCGACTGGGCGCCGGTGCTGCTGATCCCGGTGCTGATGCTGGTGATGCTGCCGCTGGTGGGCAGCTTCTCGAGCTGGGTCACGCTGAGCGTGGCCGGCCTCGCGATGGGGCTGATCATCTTCGTGATCGCCTCGGGCCTGACCCTCGTGTTCGGCCTGATGGACGTGCTGAACTTCGGCCACGGGGTGTTCATCACCCTGGGGGCCTTCGTCGCCACCTCGGTGTTCGCGCCCCTGGTCGGCCTGACCATCGCCGATTCGCTCTGGCTCAACCTGGTGGCGATGTTCGCCGCGATGCTGGTGGCGATGGCGGCGGCCGGCTCGCTCGGGCTGGCCTTCGAGCGTTTCATCGTCGCCCCGGTCTACGGCCAGCATCTCAAGCAGATCCTGATCACCATGGGCGGGATGATCATCGGCGAGGAGCTGATCAAGGTGATCTGGGGGCCGGACGCGATCCCGCTGCCCCTGCCCGCCGCGATGCGCGGCTCGATCCTCATCGGCGATGCCGCCGTCGAGAAGTACCGCCTGGTGGCGGTGGTGATCGGCCTGGTCATCTTCCTGCTGATGCTCTGGTGCCTGAACCGCACCAAGGTGGGCCTGCTGATCCGGGCCGGCGTCGAGGACCGCGAGATGGTGGAGAGCCTCGGCTACCGGATCCGACGGCTGTTCGTCGGCGTCTTCGTGGTCGGCTCGGCGCTCGCCGGCATCGGCGGGGTGCTCTGGGGCATGTACCAGCAGAGCGTCGACCCGCTGATCGGCGCGCAGGTCAACATCCTGCTCTTCATCGTGATCATCATCGGCGGGCTCGGCTCCACCGGCGGCTGCTTCATCGGCGCCCTGCTGGTCGGCCTGGTCGCCAACTACACCGGCTTTCTCGCGCCCAAGGTGGCGCTGTTCTCGAACATCGGCCTGATGGTGCTGATCCTGCTGTGGCGACCGCAGGGCCTGTACCCGGTCGCGCGCAGGTAAGGAGTCGACATGCTCGCCAGCCTGGTGTCGACCGACCATCCGCGCAGCCGCATCGTGGCCTTCATCGTGATCGCCACCCTCCTGCTGCTGGCGTTCGCGCCGTTCCTGTTCCCGGGCGCAAAGGCGATGAACGTCGCCGCCAAGATCCTGGTGTTCACGGTGCTGGTGGCGAGCTTCGACCTGCTGCTCGGCTACACCGGCATCGTGTCGTTCGCCCACACCATGTTCTTCGGCGTCGGCGCCTACGGTGTTGCGATCATGTCGATCCGGATGGGTCCCGGCTGGGATGCGATCGCCGTCGGCCTGCTGGCCGGGCTCGCCGTCTCGGGCGTGCTCGCGCTGGTGATCGGCCTGTTCTCGCTGCGGGTGCGGGCGATCTTCTTCGCGATGATCACCCTCGCGGTGGCCGCCGCGTTCCAGACCCTGGCATCGCAGCTGCACTGGCTCACGGGCGGCGAGGATGGCCTCACCTTTCGGTTGCCGCGCGAGTTGAGGCCCGCCTTCAGGCTGTTCGAGGGGCAGGTGCTCGGCGTCTCCATCGACGGCCGGGTGCTCTCCTACTACCTGATCTTCTTCGTCGCGCTCGCGAGCTTCCTGATGCTCCTGCGCATCGTCAACTCGCCCTTCGGCCGGGTGCTGCAGGCGATCCGCGAGAACGATTTCCGCGCCGAGGCGATCGGCTACCGCATCGTCGTCTACCGCAGCCTCTCGAGCCTGATCGGCGCCCTGTTCGCGGCCCTGGCCGGCGCGCTGTACGCGATCTGGCTGCGCTACAACGGGCCCGATACCACCCTCGGCTTCGAGATCATGCTCGACATCCTGCTGATCGTCGTGATCGGCGGCATGGGCACGCTCTACGGGGCCTTCGTCGGCAGCGCGCTGTTCCTGTTCGCCCAGGGCTACCTGCAGGAGCTGATGCGGCTCGTCTCGGGATCGCTCGACGCCGTGCCGGTGGCCGCCGCGCTGCTCTCTCCCGATCGCTGGCTGCTCTGGATGGGCGTGCTGTTCGTGCTCTCGGTGTACTACTTCCCGACCGGGATCGTCGGCCGGCTGCGCGCCCGGGCCCTGGCCAGGCGAGCGGCCGGCGCCGCGAGGCCCCCGGGGGCGATCCGGTGAAGGCCCCCGCGGCGCCGAGGCAGCGGGCACAGGTCCGGCTCGAGATGGGCCGCGATGCCCGGGCGGGCGTCGCCATGCTCACCCTCGCGCGGTCGACGACGGGCAACGCCCTGGTGCCCGACCTCCTGCTCGACCTGTGCGTCGCGCTCGAGGCGATCGCCCGGCGCGAGGACGTGCGGGCGGTGGTGCTCGCCGCCGAAGGCGAGCATTTCTCGCTGGGCGACGACATGCAGCGCTTCGTGGCCGAGATGCGGGGGCCGGGCCTGCAGACCTATTCCGCCGAGCTGGTCGGCCTGCTGAACCAGTCCATCCTGGCGCTGCTGCGCCTGCCCCAGCCCGTGGTCGCGGCGGTCGACGGCCCTGTCGTCGGTGGGTCGCTCGGCCTGGTGCTGGCATGCGACGTCGTCGTCGCGTCGGAGCGGGCCGTGTTCCGGGCCCATCATGCCCGCGCCGGCTTCGCGCCCGACGGCGGCTGGACGGCACTGCTGCCGCGGGTCGTCGGCGTGCGCCGGGCCGCCGCCGGCTTCCTGCTCGATCGCGAGATCAGCGCCGCCGAGGCCTGCGACTGGGGCATCGCGACCGTTCTCGTGCCGGCCGGCGCCGCGCTGGCCGAGGCGACGGGCGCCGCGCAGCGGATCGCGGCGGCGCCGGTGGCGACGATGCGTGCCGGCAAGCGCCTCCTGCACGCGGACCTCGGGCCCATCGAGGCCGCGCTGGAGGCCGAGCGGGTCGCCTTCGTCGCCGAGGTCGGCGGCCCCGAAGCGCGTGCCTGCGTGCCGCGATTGCTCGCGGAGATCGACCCGCAACCCGGCTCGCCCGGCTGACGGCTTCGCGGGCGGGGCCGGCCGATGGCGAGCCGGTGTGTCGCCCGATCCACGGCCGAGGCAGGATCACCGCGACCGGGCTAGACTGTCGGTCTGGCGCGAATTCGAGCGCGCAAGAAAAAAGCAATCCGGAGATACACGGCAATGGCCCCTTCCCGCACGACTTCGCTGCTGCTCAATGCGGCGCATGCGCTCGATCACATGTTCCTGCTGATCTTCGCGACCGCCGTCGGGGCGATCGCGGTCGATTTCGGCGTTGCCGGCTGGGAAGACCTCATGCCCTACGGCGCCGGCGCCTTCCTGATGTTCGGTCTCGGCTCGATTCCGGCGGGCCGCCTCGGCGACCTCTGGGGCCGGCGGGCGATGATGCTGATCTTCTTCTTCGGGATGGGCGCCTCCTCGCTGCTCGTCGCCGCGACCAACAGTCCGTGGCAGATGGGCATCGCCCTCGCGTTGCTGGGGCTTTTCTCGGCGATCTACCACCCGGTCGGCATTCCCATGCTCGTCCAGGCCGCGAAGCGGCCCGGCTCGGTGATCGGGATCAACGGCCTGGCGGGCAACCTCGGCATCGCGGCCGCCGCGCTGGCCACCGGGTTCCTGGTCAAGTGGGGCGGCTGGCGCATGGCCTTCATCGTGCCTGGGCTGGTGACGATCGCGCTGGGGTTCCTGTTCGCCTGGGTCACCCCGGCCGAGACCGAGGCGCCGAGCAAGCGCAAGCCGACCATCAAGGCGATTCCGCCGTCGATGATGGTGCGGGTGCTGTTCGTCCTGACCGCGGTGGCGATCAGCGCCAGCCTGCTGTTCAACTTCACCACCAACGGCAACGCCGAGCTGATGCGCGAGCGCTTCGCCGGCATTCTCGAGGATCCGGCCATGCTGGGCATCGTGCTTGCCGTCGTCTACACGATCGGCGCGCTGTCGCAGGTGGTGGTGGGCGAGCTGATCGACCGGGTGCCGCTCAAGCGCCTGTTCCTTGCCATCGTGGCCCTGCAGGCGCCGCTGTTCCTGCTCGCGGCGCATGCCACCGGCTGGTGGTTCGCGGTGCTGGCCGCCGGCTACATGGTGAGCCTGTTCGGCGCGATTCCCTTCACCGATGCCCTGGTGGTGCGCTACATCGACGACCGGATGCGCTCGCGGGTGGTCGGGATGCGGCTGGCGATCTCCTTCGGGGTGAGCTCGGCGGCGGTCTGGGCGCTCGGTCCCTTCGTCAAGGCCGCCGGCTTCGACACCTTGCTGCTGACGATGGCCGGCATCGCCCTGTTCTCCGTGGCCTTCGTGCTGTACCTGCCGACCGAGCCGCCGGCTGAAAGCGTCGTCCCGCAGCCGGGCTGACCCCGCGCTACACCTCCCGGGGATCCCTGTCAGTCCGCGGCCGATCGACGCAGGCGACTCACCTCGTCCGGACCCAGGCCGGTCAGTTCGGCGATGGTTGCATCGTCCAGATCGAGTTGTTGGATCAGTCGGCGCGCAATTTCGATCTGGCCTTCGGCCCTGCCTTCCGCCTTCGCATCCCTGACGAAGCTCGCCTCGTCGCGCAAGGCGCGTTCGCGAACCATCGCCATGTGCCGAGCTTCCTCATCGGCCGACAGCCGCTTCAACTCGTCCAGTGTCTGCCGGACCGGGGGATGCGTGATCGTGCTCATGACCGTTTCGTCCTGCCCATGCTGAAAGAAGGCCACCCAGGCCGCCAGCGTGCCGGATCGCCGAGCGGCCAGCAGCCGGTCGGCCTTGGGTAGTTCGATCATATTCCATTGCAGTGTCTCGGTCAGCCGGCAACTCGGCTGGTCCCGGTCGCGGATCTCGAACCACCAGCACGCCTGTGCCGGATCGAGGAACAGGTCGAAGCCCATCAGGTGGATACCGATGGCCGGGACGATCCCGCCGTACTGCTCGCCACCACGTAGCTGATCGACGTAGGTCCGGGCGAGGTAGTAGGCGGTGCGCGCGGGCCAGTCGGCATGGCGGTGGCGACGGGCGAAGACGGAGTCGGAACACCGTTGTACGCCGGCCGCGCTGTGCATGGGGCACGATGGATCGCCCGTGCGGGCTAAGTCTCGCGGTCGATTTCGTCGGCCCCCATCCAAGGAAAAGCCCCGCGCATGCGGGGCTTTCTCTTGCGGTGCGCCCCGGGGGGGCGCTGCGTTCCTCTTACTGCGACTCCGACACCATGTATTCGACAGCGTTGCGGATGTCGGCATCGGCCAGGTCGATCCGGCCGCCCTTCGGCGGCATCGCGCCCTTGCCCTTGATGGCGATCTCGACGAGGCGATCCATGCCCTCGGCGATCAGCGGCGCCCACTTCGCCTTGTCGCCGAGCTTCGGGGCGTTGGCGACGCCGGCCGCATGGCAGACCATGCAGACGCTGTTGTAGACCGACTTGCCCTTGGCGAGGTCGGCGCCCGCGGCGGCGGGCGCGGCTGCCGCAGCCGGAGCGGATTCGGCCGGTGCCGCGGCAGCGGGGGCCGGTGCCGGAGCGGGCGCTGCGGCGGGGGCTGCAGCTGCCGTCGACGCCGGGGCGCTCTCGGCCGGAGCGGCGGCGGATGCGCCTTCCTCGGCCTTCGGCTCCTCGAAGTTGCCGCCGCTGGCGTTGGCCATGTGGACCACGGCGCGGGCGACCTCGAGCTCGCTGGCGGTGGCGCCCTGCGGCGGCATGGCGCCCTTGCCGTCGACCGAGGACTTCACGAGCGCCTCCAGGCCCTGCGCAAGGCGGGTGCTCCAGGCGGCGGTGTCACCCATCTTGGGGGCACCGGCCACGCCGGTTCCGTGGCAGGCCGCGCACTGGGCGTTGTAGACCGCCTCCCCGGCGCGCGCCCCGGCCGTGGCCGGCCCGCCGGCGCCGAGCTCGAAGCCGGCGACCGGGCGGATGCGCGCCTCGATGGCCTCGGGCGTCATGCTGTCCGAGCCGGGCGCCAGGGTGGTGGTGGTGCCGATGTACTTGACCAGCAGGGCGATGATCACGACCGGGACCACGAAGGCCAGGACGACTATCCAGATCAGCTGCTTGGGAGTCTTGATGAAAGATTCGTGTTCGTCGCTCATGTCGCTCGCCGCGGGCCGCTCGTTGTCAGGAAAAACGGTCAATTATAGCTACCGCCCTCGCGGAGCGCCTATCGGGGCGCCCGTGGAGCGTGGCATCGGCCGCGACGTGGACCAGGCCGGGCGCCCGCCGCTGCCCGGCCGGGCCGCTGGGGATCGGCGCATGCCGCCGGCAGGAGGCCGGCGCGCCCGTTGCGCCGGATCGGCGAGAATCGCTCATTTCGCCTTCCGTGCTCCATCCATGCATCCGATCGACATCGCCGCGCCGGGTCCGACGCCCATGGCCGCTTCCGTCCGATGATGCCGTCGCTTGCCGATGCGCTCCTGCTGAGCGCCATCATCGCTGCCGCCGGCGTGCTGCGTGGCTTCAGCGGGTTCGGGTTCTCGATGTTCGCGGTGCCGCTGATGGCGACCGTGATGGCGCCGGCGCGCGCGGTTCCGGTGATCCTGGCGCTGACCCTCGTCTCGAACCTGCAGACGCTGCGCTCCGACTGGCACGACATCGACCGCCGCAGCGTCCTGTCGCTGGTCGTCTGGGCGATTCCGTTCGCGATGCTCGGCAACTGGGTGCTCGCAGCGCTCGATGAACGCCCCCTGCGGCTGATCATCGGGGCGGTGACCGTCGGCGCAACGCTGCTGCTGTGGCGCGCCGGCCCCGGCCCCCGGCCACGGCCGTCGAGCGTCGAGACCGCCGTGACCGGCGTGACGTCGGGCGTCCTGCACGGCCTGCTCGCGATGGGCGGGCCACCGCTCATCATGTATTACCTGCGTGGAGCCTTCGCGCCGCAGGCGGCGCGTGCGTCGATGACCGCCGTCTTCACGCTGATGACGCTCGGTCCGCTGGTCGACGCGCTCGCATCCGGCCGCTTCGATGGCCAGAGCGCGAAGCTCTTCGTCCTGTTCCTGCCGACGATGATCATCGCCACCTGGGTCGGCGGGCGGCTGTTCTGGCTCGCGCCCGGTCGCCATCGGGCCGTCTCCCTGCCGCTGCTCGCCGGCGTCGGGCTGCTCGCGGTATGGAGCGCGCTGCGCTGAGGGCAGTCCGTCCGGCCCTCAGTCGAGCCGGCGGATCCTCGGCGCCGTCGCTGCGCTGGGGGCTGCCCCGGCGGGCTCGCGGCCGAAGTGGTCGATCAGCGCATCGATGTCGGTGCGGCCGACGAGCCGGTCGGTGCCGGCAGCAAGGACGCGGAAGTTGTTGCCCCCAGCCGCGAGAAAGCTGTTGACCGTGACCCGGAAGCTTCTCGCGGGATCGAGCAGTCGCCCCGATGGGTCGACGACCTGCTCGGCGGGCGCGCCGCTGGGGCCGGCGATCCACAGGTCGCGGATCCGCTCGCCGCAGGCCGCGTCCGCCTTCCAGCCATAGCGCACGCCGCGCGAGGGCACCAGGATGCGGCTGCGATCCTGGCCGCGGCAGCCGGCGAACTGCTGCTCGAGCATGTCGCGCAGTTGCGCGGCGCTCAGGCTCATCGTCACCAGCGAATTGCGAAAGGGCTGGACGGTGAACGCTTCGCCGAAGGTGACCTCGCCCTCGCGCTCCGCGCCGCTGGCGCGCCAGGTGAAGCCGGGGCTGCGAACGCCGCCCGGGTTGGTGAACGCCAACTGCGCACCACCCCGCTCGGCCGGCGCGGTCGCGGCGAGATAGGCGTCGGCGACCAGCTCGCCGGCCGGCATGTTGCCTGCCGCATCGGCCTTGTTCGGCAGTTCGCGGGGAATCCTGCCGACCACCCGCGCCGTGAGCGGCCGGGCCAGCGCTTCGTAGCCGGCCACCAGCCGGGCCACTGGCGATTCGGCGACGGCCGCCGCATGGGCATCGTCGTGGACCACCAGCCGGTTGATGGCGGCCACCGCGACCACGTCGCGCGTCCGGCGGTCGATCCGCAGGTCGATGTCGGAGACGACGCGCCCGTAGGCGCTGGCGCTGGTGACCGGGACGGGTCGCCCGACGGCATTGGGTAGCCCGCCCGGGCGGGTCCGGTGCGGCATCGTGCCATCGACGGCGACGGTCGCATCGATCGTGCTCGCCGAGCAGTTGTAGGCGGCGTGCGTATGGCCGCTCACCACCAGGTCGATCGCATCGTCGAGCCGCGCGACGATCTCAGCGAGCGCCGAGCCGGCGAGCCCGCCGTCGCACCCGTTGATGTCGGCCGGGCCGCTCGCCTGCGCGCCGCCCTGGTGGATCAGCAGGACGATGGCCTCGATGCCCTGGGCGCGCAGCGCCGGCACCAGGGCGTTGGCCGTGTCCGCCTCGTCGCGAAACACGAGCCCGGCGACCCCGTCGGGCGCGACGCTCGCCGCCGTCGCCTCGAGCGTCATCCCGATGAAGGCGACCGGGATGCCGTCGAAGATCTTCACGCCATAGGCCGGCAGCACCGGCCTGCCGCTCGCCTCGGCGACGACGTTGGCGCCGAGCCACTGGAACTTCGCGCCCTCGAACGGCACCGGCGTGCCGACCTCGGCGCCCCGGCAGCTGGTGGGATGCGTACGGCCGTCCTGCGCCAGGCAGCCGCCGCGCTGCAGCCGCAGCAGCTCGGCGAGCCCGCGGTCGAACTCATGGTTGCCGACCGAGCTGAACTCCAGCCCGATCCGGTTCAGGGCCTCGACCGCCGGTTCGTCGTGGAAGAGGGCCGAGACCATCGGCGAGGCCGACACCAGGTCGCCGGCGCCGACGACGACATGCCATGGATGGTCCGCGACCAGCGCCGCGACATGGGCCGCGAGATACGCGGCGCCGCCGACCCGCGGCCGCAGCGCGGGGGGCACCCGCAGGTTCGCGCCGAAGACGCCGGGCGACAGCAGGTGTCCGTGGAAATCGTTGATGCCGATCACCTTCACGGCCAGCGGCGCAGCATCCGGCGCCCTGGCGCCGATGTCCGTCGTCGTGGCGCAGGCCCCGAGCATGAACGCCGCGCACAGCATGGCCAGCGCGGCGGCGGGGCCGGATCGTCGGCGGGCGTCGGGCGGGCGGACGGCTGTCAAGATCGATGCGGTGTCTGCACCCGGCAGCGGGCGTCGGCATCCTAGCATCCCGGCCCCGCGCGACCGGGGTATGCTGCCCGGATGGATGATTCCGCAGTGATCGAGGGCTGGCGCGCCGATCTGTTCGGCCCGGCGCCGGTGCGTACGGTCGAGGGCGACGACCGCCTTGCGGCCGATGCGGCGTTGCGCCTCGTCGCCGAAGGCGCGGGCATCGTCTGGCGCGGCGACTGGCACAACGCCCGGCATCTCGTCGATGCGCTCGGCCGGCGGATCGAAGCCCGCGAGAAGCGCAATGCGGCGCGCGCCGATCCCGCGCTGCCGGCGGCCTTTCATCGCTGGCGGCTCGCCGAGGCGCGGCGCGCCCGCCAGCTCGGCGCGGTCCTGGTTCCGGTCGAGCCCGGCTGGGTGGTGCCGCTGCGCCGCGCGCCGCATCTGCGCGAGGCTTGCGAGCAGGCCTTCGGCGCGCTCGATGCCCCATGCCTTGCGCCCGTGCGCGCCCTGGTCGGCGCCGTCGGCGCCTTCGAGTGGCGCCGGCGCGGCATCGAGCTGCCGGTGCTCGGGCCCAACGACGACGGCACGATGGCCCGCATCCATCCGCACTATGGCGTGTTCGCGCCCGTGCGCCACGAGTACCTCGATCTGCTCGCCGCCGCCCCGCTGCCCGCCGCCGGCAGCCGCGCACCGACCTTCGACATCGGTACCGGCACCGGCGTCATTGCCGCCCTGCTCGCCCGGCGCGGCATCGGGCCGATCGTCGCGACCGACGACAGCCCCCGGGCGCTTGCCTGCGCGGCGGACAATCTCGCGCGGCTAGGCGTCGCCGACCGGGTGGAGCTCGTCGCCGCCGACGGCTATCCGCCGGGCCGGGCAGGGCTCGCGGTGTGCAATCCGCCCTGGCTGCCGGGCAAGGCGGCCACCCTGCTCGAGCAGGGCGTGTACGACCCCGGCTCGCGCATGCTGTCGGCCTTTCTCGACGGCCTGGCCGATCACCTCGAGCCGGGCGGCGAGGGCTGGCTGGTGATGTCCGACCTCGCCGAGCGGCTCGGCCTGCGGGCCGAAGGTGAGCTCGCCGGCCGGATCGCCGCCGCCGGGCTCGAAGTGCTCGGTCGCGACCAGACCCGGCCGCGCCACAGGCGTAGCCGCGATCCGGACGATCCGCTCGCCTTCGCGCGCCGGGCCGAGATCGTCTCGCTCTGGCGGCTGGCGCCGGCGGGACGCTGAAGCCCGAGGCATGGCCGGACGATTCGGCTTCGCCGGTTTTCCCGGTTACAATCGCCGACTGTCCTCGGTACACGCGCCCGTAGCTCAGTGGATAGAGTACTGGCCTCCGAAGCCAGGGGTCGCTGGTTCGATCCCAGCCGGGCGCGCCATCTTTCGGATTTCTGGTCGGGAAGCCGGCGATTCCGGTCAGACCAGCACGCCAGCACCTCGAGCGCAGCACCTGGTCAAGCGCGGGTGAGCGCGGCGGCAGCCTTGGCCAGTCCCTCGAGAATGGGCGTGCTCACCGATTCAGGGAAGCCAGAAGGCAGCCGTGAGCTCACCTGGGCGATGGCCTCGGGCGTTCGCTCGACAAGCTCGTCGATGAGTCGCGACGCACATGAACCCAGGCCGCAGGCTGCCGCGGTGTGCTCGAAGTGCGAGCGGCGAATTTCCTGCCGCTTGTAGTGGCGATGCTTGCCCCACACGGCCATTGCCATCCTGATCTTCTGGGGTGCGAGCTGGCCCTTGCGACGCCCGAGCACGGGGTAGGCGGAAAGAACGTCGTACCGGGGCGTCAGCCGATAGTGGCCGCGCGGCTCGATGAAGACGCTGAAGTTCTTCGCATGCCCGTCGATGGCGGCGAGCATCCAGAAGAGGACCTGAGTCCGGAAGAAGTCTTCCCGATCCTGGGGGGCCTGGGCCGAGCCATGCAATCGTTCGAGAATCTGCCTGATGCCCGGACCTCCATCCGCTTCGTACTTGGTATCCGGCCCGACTCCGAAGACCTGCGCGAAGTCTTCCTGGGGCAGGCGCAGCAGCCATGTCTTGTCCGAGGAAAGACGGCGGTCGAATCGCGGCACGGACAGTACCTTGGCCTCGCCGAAGCGGGTGATCTCCCCGAGGGCAACCGGTACACCGCAAGCATCGAGCACTTGAGAGCACAGCCACTCGTTCTCGATGCTCGTGGTCAGGTCGATTCCAGAGGGAGGAATCCCGAGAGGCAGCTTCAGGATGTGGGTGGTCGGCGTGGCGCCGGACGGCTTCAGCCAGCGACCATCGACCCACGAGAGGGCGGTCTTCTCCTGGGCGCCGGCTATCGAGATGCGGAAGTCGTCGTCGAGGTCGTTGTGACGAGGGTCGAGGGTAACCCGCGCGAGCAGCTTCTCGATGTCGCTCTCCGACAGGGGAACGCCATCGATACGATCGAATCCTTCGGGTTCCTCGCCGTCGGGCAGGATGGTGAGCGCGCCAACGCAGTCCCGACCGATCTCGGCAAGGAGGTCCTGGGCGGACGTCGTGGCGGTGTTGAATCTTGCCTGGATACGCTCGCGAATGAGGCGGTCGTCGGGCAGGAGGTTCTCGAAGAAGTGCCGTACGGTGTCCGAGCCATAGCCGGCACCCGGACGCAAGGGCATCGAAAGCGAGATGGGACGGCCCTGGTCGCTTTGCATCCAGTGCCCGTCATAGACAAAGTGATGCTGCCCCTTGCTGTCGACGCTCCATGTTCCGGCCAGCAGGCCGTTCATCCAGACCGTCAGCCGGGATGACTTGCGACGGCGCGCCATTGCCTACCACTTCTCCTTGCGCGCCTTGCTGACTGCGGAGATCCTGCGCCTGGAGCCGGTGGATCTGGACTGGGGTTCGCGCGCGAACAAGGCCGTCGGGGATTCGGCCGCGTCGCGCCGCGCTTGCAGGTAGACATCCACTTCGAGCGCCGAGAGGCAGCGCATTGCGTTGGCCAGCAGTACATTCCCGGTGCCGGATTCAAGGGCGGATATCGTCTTTGGCAATAGGCCCACCTGTTCGCCGAGCCGGGCCTGGGTCCAGCCTCGTTCCTTGCGGAAGCCGCGAATCAGCTCCCCCAGCTCCCTGGGGGTGGGCGCGAGGTACGACACCATGTTGTCTCCGAGCTTGTACCGCTCAGGGTATGTTTTCACATCATACCCCATAGGGAGTATTCTTTGAATATGCCCTATGGGGTATTGGCTCGAGTCTGCGCATCGCGCTGTCCGCCGCCCGTCTCGCGGCGACGATCTTTTGCAGAGGGCCCGATGGCGGCTGGGTCAGCTTGGGCAGATGAGACCGGGCCAGCAGCGCACCGGTCGACGGCTCAGGCCTCGGGCAACTTGCGCAGGCGCGCGATTTCGTGGAGCTTCGCCATCGTGGCAAGGGCCAGCAGGAGAGAGCAAATGAAAGGCAGTTGCGCGTGCGGTGCGGTCGAGTACGAAGTCGACCGGCTGGACATGCCGATCGGGCATTGCCACTGCAGCACCTGTCGCAAGGCCCACGCCGCGGCGTTCGCCTCGACCGCGGGCGTGATGCGCGAGCACTTCCGCTGGACCCGGGGTGAGGACAGGCTGTCCGCCTTCGAATCCTCTCCCGGCAAGCTCCGTCGTTTCTGCTCCGTCTGCGGCTCGCATCTCATGGCCGAGCGCGTCGCGCAACCCCATGTCATCCTGCGGGTCGCGACCCTCGATGATGACCCGGGTGCGAGGCCGGTCATGCATATCTGGTGCTCGCACGATGTCGCCTGGCTGCAGGACGAAGAGGGCATCCCGCACTACGACGAGTGGCAACCCGGCCGCTGATGCGTTCTCGTGCGAGCGGTACGTCATGGGTGCGGCGCTTGCAGGCCTGGTGGCTCTGCGACCTGCAACCGGGCGGCCCTCATCGAATCGGCGACGGATCCCCCGGCAGCTCGTCGTAGCCGGCCTCGCCGGGCATGAGGGCGCGCCTTTTCCCGCTGCTGTCCACGTGAACGCGCGGATGGACGGCCGCCAGGTTGCGCAGGCCACGCGCATGCGCCAGGTACCGGTCGACCGTGCCCCCGGCCAGCGGCAGCAGCGAACGGATGATCGCCCGCGTCGCGAACTCCATCTGGAAGCGCCCCTGCTCGCATTCGGCCATCGCGTACGCGGGATCGATCCAGTGCAATGCCGTCGTTTCCGCGGCGTCCACCGCCGGGACCTGGCCCCGCGGCGCCTGGCAAACGAAGAACACGGTGTCGAAGCGCTTCGGTAGCCCGAAAGGCGTCACCCAGCGGCTCCAGGGCTGCAGCATCGATGTCGAGACCGGCAGTCGGTGCCGGTGGGCGATCTCGCCGATCGATGTGCCGGTGGACAGTTCATGTCGCGGCTTCGCCAGGTCGATGGCCGGGTCATCGAGCCCCAGCCAGAGGCCGGATTCCTCGAACGTCTCGCGGCAGGCGGCCACGGCGAACGATCGCGCAGCGCCGTTGAACGCGAAGGCGCGGCCGAGCCGCGTCTCGATCTCGTCGTCCGATTCGTCGCTCGGCAGGCTCGAGTCGGCGATGTCGACGGCGCCGCCCGGGAACACATAAGCGTTCGGCATGAAGCTGGCGGTCGGGGATCGACGCACCATGAGGACCTCGATCCCCGGCGTCGAATCCCGTAGGACCAGTACGGTGGCGGCCGGCCTGGGCGTCGCGCTGCGCGTGGCGTTGCTGTTCAAGACGATCTCCTGTGCGCGCTCGCTCTTCCGCCCTTCGCAGCGGATCCGGCGCAACGCTTCAGTTTACTACCCCATTTCTCTTTCCTCTTACGAAAGCGGATTCGTGAATTCCCTATGGTATTGATTGCTACTCGTCGGTATCCTTGAACTGCATCAAGTCTGAAGGCAGCCGTCGGGACGAGCAATGAGCGGATCCGTTTCCTTGTTTGGCGAATTACCCGCGGCGGCGGCCCGGCGATGGCCTTCGGCCACGGCCCTGAGCTTCGAGGGCGCGAGCCTGTCGTTCCGGGAGGTCAGCGAGGCCGTGGATCGCGCCGCCCGAGCGCTCCTCGCGCGCGGCATCCGCAAGGGGGACTGCGTCGGTCTCTGGATCACCAACTGCCCGGAGTTCGTCGTCGCGTTCTATGCGGTCGAGAAGATCGGCGCGATCGCGGTGCCGTTCAACACCCGCTATCGGCAGGACGACATCGTCTTCGTCCTCAGGCATGCCGAATGCCGGATGCTGATCACCGTGGATCGTTCGGGCCCCGTCGAGTACCTGGAGATGCTGCAGGCGGCGATCACCGGGTTCGATGGCAAGCGCTTCGAGCGCTCGGAGGAGTTTCCGCATCTCGAGCACATCGTAGTGATCTCGGGCAGCGACGATGGCGGCGCGCTTTCCTGGAGCCGGTTCCTGCTGGACGGTGACGATGCCTCCGAAGCGCAACTCCGCGAAGCCGTCGCGGACGTGCGCCCCGACGACATCGCCCTGATCGTGTTCACCTCGGGCACCACCGGCAATCCCAAGGGCGTGATGCACGACCACAGCTGCCTGCGCAATGTGCGCGAGCGAAGCGCCCTGTGGCCGCTGTCGGCGGACGACACGGTGCTGAACTTCCTGCCGATGTTCCACCTGTACGGGCTGAGCGAGATGGTGATGGCCTGCATGCTGACGGGAATGCGGCAGGTGATCACGGCGACGTTCGATCCGGACGAGGCCCTGCGGCTGATCGCGCAGGAGCGCGTGACCATATTGCACGGCTTCGAGACGCACTACGCCGACCTGATGCGCAGCCACGACAGGCTGGGGCTCGACGTCGGCTCGGTTCGCTTCGGGACCCTGCCGGCCGGCATGCCGAATTCGAACGCGATCGCCCATGAAGTGCAGGACCGCCTGTGTCCGACCGTCTCCGGGATCGGCATGTCCGAGACCTGGGCGTGGGTGAGCATGTGCACGCTCGACGACTCCCGGGAGCAGCGCTGCGAGACGTCGGGGCGACCGATGCCGGGGGTCGAGATCCGCGTCGTCGATCCGGTCACGGGCAAGGAGGTTCCGCGTGGCATGGTCGGCGAGATCCTCTATCGCGGCTACACGGTGATGCGCGGCTACTTCCGCGATCCGGAGGCCACCGCGAGAACCATCGACAGCGAAGGCTGGCTGCATAGCGGCGACCAGGAACTCATGCGGGAGGACGCGCTCGCCAACGCGGGCGGAGACTTCATCAATGCGGTCAAGGGCGCCAACGAGTTCGGCATCACCCGGGGGCAGAGCCTCGCGGCGCTGCTGGTGTTCATCAACGACATCCATTCGCTGGGCCTGGAAGTGACCCAGGACCTGCTCCTCACCGAGGCCTTCTACTGGGACATGAACGAGGAAACCCGGGCCTGGAGCCGCCGCTTCTTCGAGGAGTTCAAGCGCATGCCGAACATGGCGCAGGCCGGCATCTACTCCGCGATCAATCACTACCTGAAGGCGGTGGAAGCGGCGGGTACCGACGAGACGCAGGCCGTCATGGCCAAGATGCGCGAACTGCCGATCAACGACTTCATGACGAAGAACGGCAGGCTGCGCGAGGATGGCCGGGTCCTGCGCGACATGTATCTCTTCCAGGTCAAGAAGCCGTCGGAGAGCAAGTACCCCTGGGACTACTATCACGTGAAGGCGACGATTCCCGCCGCCGAGGCCTTCATGCCGGTATCGAAGAGCGTGTGCCCGCTGCTCAAGAAGTGACTTCCGCGCCGCGCCCGGGCATCGCCGGGCAGTGTCCGGGCGCGGCGTCAGTCCTTCTTCCCGGCGCGGTTCCTTCGCCCGCCGCGGGCCGGGGCGGCGTCGGTCGGCCGCGAGCCGGTCCAGCCGACGATGCGAAGGGCGGTGCTCGTGAACTTCTCGCACAGCTCGTCGGCCGAGAGCCGGCCCGTGGGCGAATACCAGCGATGCGTCCACCGGACCATGCCGCTGATCGCCAGCGAGGCGAGGCTGGCATCGTCCACCCGGAATACGCCTGCCCGCACGCCATCGACCACCAGGCTGGTCAGCAGCCTGTCGAAGTCGTGCTGCTTGCCGCGGATGTCGGCGATCTTCTCGGGGCTGAGGTTCTTCTCCTCTTCCAGCATGATCGCGGAGAAGCGCCGTCGCTCCAGGTTCTTGCGGATGTACGCGGACACGAAAGTCTCGAAGCGGTGTACCGGATCCGGGTCGGCGCTCTTGCGGAACTCGGTGACGGCGTCGTGGAGGTCATCGTAGACCCTGTCGAAGAGCTCCTCGAGGATGCTGTACTTCGACTTGAAGTATGTATAGATGAAGGGCTTGGTGACGCCGAGCGCCGCCGCGATGTCGTCCAGTGTCGTGCGCTGGAAGCCGCGCTCGTAGAAGAGGTCCGCGGCCGCGTCGATGATCAGCGATTCCTTGTATTCCCGGATCTGCAGCTTCGCGCCACCCCCGCCGGCTTCCGGCCGTTGCTCCTGCATTGCTCTTCTTCTCCGTGTGATGCGCGCCAGGACAATCCTCGAGGAAGGACTGAGTACTCCTCAGTATATTTTGATTCCGAATTACCCGTGACAACAGGAGCGAGCAGACATGCAGGAAGTCGTCATCGTCACCGGCTCTTCACAGGGCGTGGGCCTGGGCATCGCCTCGGTGTATCTTCGCGACGGAGCCGCCGTCGTCGGCTGCGATCGTAGCCCCGCGCCCGATGAGCTGGCCTCGAACCCCGCCTACCTGCACGTGCAGGCGGAACTCACCGGGAAAGGCAGCGTGCAGAAGGTCGTCTCGGCCTGCCTCGAGCGGCATGGCCGCATCGATACGCTCGTCAACAATGCCGGCGTCGGCAACGCCAAGGCGTTCGAGGAGACGAGCGCGGAGGATTTCCAGCGCTACTACGACATCAACGTCGCGGCGACCCTGGAGTTCTCGCGCCAGTGCCTGCCGCACCTGAAGGCCTCGAAGGGCTCGAAGGGCTCGATCGTCAACATCGCGTCGGTGTTCGGCCTGGTGGGTGCCGCCCAGTCCGCGGCCTACGTGCCGACCAAGTACGCGGTGGTGGGCATCACGCGGATGCTGGCCACCGAGTTCGGTGGCGAAGGGGTGCGTGTGAACGCGGTGGCGCCTGGGCTGATCTTCTCGCCGGGCACGCAGAAGCGCATCGAGACGAGCCCGTGGTGGCACCGGATGATGATCGAAGGGGCGCCGCTGGGCCGTGTGGGCAGGGCGGAGGAGGTCGGCGAAGCCTGCCTCTTCCTGTCATCCTCGCGCAAGGCGAGCTTCATCACCGGCGTGGTCCTGCCCGTCGACGGCGGCTGGTCGATCGCCAAGTTTCTGCCGAACCCCGAGCTTTCGTGATTTCGATATACTGGACATAAGAACAGTATCGGGGCGGCCCATGGACGAGCAGGCGTTCTTCTGGAAGATCATGCGCAACGAGCTGCCGCCGCCGCGCGCGGCGCAGACGCTGGGAATCTCCTTCCGGCATGTGGACGGGGAGGCCGGCTCCGTCGAGGTGGAGTTCCAGGGCCGGGAGGAGTTCACCAATCCCGCCGGGCACATCCAGGGCGGATTCCTCGCCGCCATGCTCGACGACACCATGGGGCCGGCTCTGTCGGCGACGCTGCGGGCCGGCGAGTTCGCGCCCACCGTCAACCTGAACGTGTCCTTTCACCGGCCGGCGATGGTCGGCACGTTCATCGGGCGAGGGCGGGTGGTCCGCAAGGGGCGCGACATCTGCTTCCTGTCGGCCGAGCTTCATCAGGACGAGCAGCTGATCGCATCCGCTACGGCGACGGCGATCATCCGGATGCTGCAGAATTGACCGGATACCGTCATCGATGAGCGAATCCATGAGAACCCGTATCACCGAGATGCTCGGCATCCGCTATCCGATCATCCAGGGCGGCATGCAATGGGTGGGCCGCGCCGAGCTCGCGTCGGCGGTGTCGAATGCCGGTGGGCTCGGCCTGCTCACCGGCCTCACCCAGCCCACGCCCGATGCACTGGCTCGCGAGATCGCGCGGTGCCGTACGATGACCGATGCGCCCTTCGGCGTGAACCTCACGATGCTGCCGTCGGCCAGCCCGCCGCCATACGCGGAGTACGTCGACGTCGTGACGAGCAGCGGTTTGCCGGTCGTCGAGACGGCCGGCAATGTTCCCCAGGAATACTTCGATCGCTTCCGTGCCGCCGGCGTGAAGATCGTGCACAAGTGCACCGCGGTGCGCCATGCCCTGAGCGCGCAGCGCAGGGGTGTCGACGCGGTCAGCATCGACGGCTTCGAGGCGGCCGGCCATCCGGGGGAGGACGATGTCCCGGGCCTGCTGCTGATCCCGATCGCGGTACGCGCGCTCGATCTGCCGGTGATCGCGTCGGGCGGCATCGCCGACGGCCGCGGCATGGCTGCGGCCCTCGCGCTTGGCGCCGAAGGCGTCAACATGGGCACCCGGTTCTGCGCGACGCTCGAGGCGCCGATCCACGACGGGATCAAGCGGGCGCTCTGCAATGCCAGCGAACGCGACACCTTGCTGATCTTCCGCAGCTTGCGCAACACCGGTCGGGTGTTGAAGAACGCCGTCTCCGAAGAGGTCCTCTCGATCGAGCGGCGCGCGGGCGGCGCGACCTATGACGACATCCGGCACCTCGTGGCCGGTGCGCGCGGCCGTGCGGGGCTCGAGAGCGGCGATCCCGACGCCGGCCTCGTCTGGGCGAGCCAGACGGTCGGTCTTATCGACGACATCCCCAGCTGCGCGCAGCTGCTCGAAACCATGGTCGCCGACTGTCGTGCCGCGTTACGCGATGCGCTGGAGCGGGTGCAGCCCTGATGCCCAGCAGGTAGCGCTGGCGCGATAGAGTTGCGGAAACCGGCCTCGTTGCGCACGAAGCGCCCGTCGCGATCCGCGGCGATTTCAGCCGAACAGCTTGTTCGCCGTCTCCGCGATCAGCCTGCCCTGGAAGCGCGCCCCGGCGAGCTCGTTCTCCGAAGGCTGGCGTGAACCGTCGCCGCCGGCGATGGTCGTCGCGCCGTAGGGGCTGCCGCCGGTGATCTCGTCGAGCGTCATCTGGCCCTGGAAGCTGTAGGGCAGGCCCACCGTGATCATCCCGAAGTGCAGCAGGTTGGTCAGGATCGAGAACAGGGTCACCTCCTGGCCGCCATGCTGGGTGGCCGTGGAGGTGAACGCGCCGCCGACCTTGCCGTTCAATGCGCCGCGCGCCCACAGCCCGCCCGCCTGGTCGAGGAAGTTCGCCATCTGCGAGGACATCCGGCCGAAGCGGGTGCCGGTGCCGACGATGATCGCGTCGTAGTCGGCGAGCTCGGCGATCGTGGCGACCGGCGCGGCCTGGTCGAGCTTGTAGTGCGATGCCTTCGCCACCTCGGCGGGCACGAGCTCGGGGACGCGCTTGATGTCGACCGTCGCGCCGGTCTCCCTGGCGCCTTCGGCGACCGCATTGGCCATCCGCTCGATGTGGCCGTAAGAGGAATAGTAGAGAACCAGAACCTTTGCCATTACCTGCTCCCGCTGGAGAAAACGTGTCTCCGCAAGAATAGTGACCGGGCGATCCCGCGACTAGAGGCAGCCGCGTCGATGCACTGTTCCATCAGCGGAACGATGCCGGGATGGCAGTCAGGGCCTGACCTCGTAGTACAGGTTGCCCGGGTCCTTGAAGTCGAGCATCCGGAAGCGGGTGAAGCCGGCCTGCCGGCTCATCCGCTCGGCGATCTCCGGGTTGAAGCCGAGCGTTCCCAGCCCGGCGCCGCCCGGCGCCGACATCGCCGATGACATGCAGGTGAACAGCGAGAAGCTGTACATCATCGCGAGCATCGGATTGCGCAGGTTGTCCTCGAAATTCGGCTTGCTGCGGATGTCCTTGATGAACCAGGTGCCGTCGGGCTTCAGGCGCCGATGGATCTCGCCGATCGCCGCCTGCGGATCGGTCATGTCGTGGACGCAGTCGAAGGTGATGATCAGGTCGTAGCGATCCTCGCCCGGCAGGTTCTCGGCCGGGGCGACGAAGGTCGACAGGTTGGCCAGCGCGTGCTGGCGCACGAGCCCGTCGACATGCGCGATCGCATGCGCGTTGGGGTCCATCGCATGGATCGTCGATCGCGGGAACGCCTGCGCGAGCGCGACGGCCAGCGCACCGTCGCCGCAGCCGACATCGGCCACCAGCGCGCCGCGCTCGAGCTTCTCCTGCACGCCGTCGAGCGCCGGGATCATCACCGGCACCACCTGGTTGCGCGCCGTCTTGATGTGGCGCGCCTCGCTTTTCGTGACCGCGCAAGGGCCGTCCGATTCGTAGGTCTTGCCGATGCCGGTGCGGAACGACTCCATCAGCCCGGTGAGCTGCTCCATCGGGTAGCCGCCGGTGAAGCTGTCGGCGGCATAGGCGCGCGACGCCGGCCGAGCCAGGATGTCGGTGGCCTCGGGCGGCAGCATGAAGCGGTCGACCGGTTCGTACACGAGGATCTTCGCCGCCGCCTGCAGGCGCATCCATTCCAGCAGCCAGCGCGAGTGCAGGCCGGTCTTCGTCGCCAGCTCATCGGCGCTCATGGGGCCGGCGTCCGCCATCGCCTCGAACAGCCCGAGCTCCCGGCCCACGTAGATCATCGCCGCCACCGCCTCGGCCTGGCGGTAGCCCCAGACCCGGCCCGCGTAGGCCTGCTGCGCGGCCTTGGCCTGCGCCATCGCTTCGATCGCGCCCGCATCGGCGTCGCGCATGTTCGATCCTCCCTATACTGTGAACGGAACTCCGACCGGGAGTATCCCCCATCGAAGCCCCGGCAGGCATGCCGGCGATCCCGACACCAGCGAGCCCGACCATGCGTCTTTCCACCCCCCGTATCGCACCCGTCCCCCAGGAACAGTGGACGCCCGAGCAGGCCGAGCTCGCCGCCCCGATCCTCGAGCGGCGCGGCCAGATGCTGAACATCTTCCGCACCCAGCTCGCGCACCCGGAAGCGATGCGCGCCTTCCTCGACTTCGGCTCCTATGTGCTGAGCAAGCGCAACTCCCTGCCCGGGCGCGAGCGCGAGCTCGTGATACTGCGCATCGGCTACCTGTGCCGCTCCGGCTACGAATGGACCCAGCATCGCCGCATCGGCCTGAACGCGGGGCTGACCGAGGAAGAGGTCGAGCGCATCAAGTCGGGCCCCGACGCGCCGGGGTGGAGCCCGGCCGATGTCGCGCTGCTGCGCGCGGCCGACGAGCTGCATGCCGACCAGTTCATCGCCGATGCCACCTGGGACGCGCTCGGCGCCCATTTCACGCAGAAGCAGTGCCTCGACGCGATCTACACCGCCGGCCAGTACACCCTGGTGTCGATGCTGCTGAACACGATCGGCGTCCAGCTCGACGAGGGCCAGGTGCTGGATCCGGATCTGCGCAAGGACTGACCGGAGGAGACCATGCCGCATGTGACTGCGAAAGGAGCGCGCCTCTACTACGAGGAGGCCGGTAGTGGACGTCCGATCGTGTTCGTCCACGAGTTCGGCGCCGACTTGCGGGAGTGGGAGCAGCAGGTTCGCTGGTTCTCCCGGGAGTACCGGTGCATCGCCTTCAATGCCCGGGGGTATCCGCCGTCGGACGTGCCCGATTCCGCCGATCTCTATGGCTACGAGCATTCCGCGGACGACGTCCTCGCGGTGCTCGACGGCCTCGGTGTCGACCGCGCCCACATCGTGGGCCTGAGCATGGGCGCATATGCGACCCTGCAGTTCGGGCTGCGTCATCCGGCGCGTGCGCTGTCGCTGGTGGCCGCCGGTGTCGGTTCCGGTGCGCCCTACGAGCATCGCGCGTTGTTCAAGCAGCAGGCGGAAGCCACCGCGCAGCGCTTCCTCGATGAGGGTTCGGCCGTCGTCGCCGAAGAATTCGCCCTCGGCGCGAACCGGGTCCAGTTGCTGAACAAGGATCCTCGCGGCTGGAAGCTCTTCAAGGATCACCTCGCAGAGCATTCGGCGGTCGGTTCGGCCCACACCCTGCGACAGTATCAGGCGATCCGCCCGTCGCTCTACGACTACGAAAAGGAGTTCGCCGCCTGTCGCTTGCCGACCCTGCTGATCGTCGGCGACGAGGACGAGCCGTGCCTCGACGTCAACCTGTTCCTGAAGCGCACGATGCCGACCGCAAGGCTCTGGATGCTCCCGGCGACAGGACATGCGGTCAATCTCGAGGAGCCCGCGGCTTTCAACGCTGGCGTGCATGCCTTCCTGTCAGCGGTTGACCGTGGCTGCTGGAAGCCGCGAGACCCGAGGGCCAGCGGTCGCGATGCGCTGCCGATGGGCAAGCCGGAATGAGCTGGCGCATTCGTCCGGGGTCAGACCTGGTACATCCATATCCGCATGGGGCTCCCCGATGACAACAACGAAGGGCAGGATGCGTTCGGAGGTCCAGGGCGCGGTCGGCGTCATGATCTTCGACAATCCGGCGCGGCACAACGCGGTCTCCCTGGGCATGTGGGAGGCCGTCGCCGGGATCCTCGACGACTTCGGGGCCAACGACGCGATACGGGTCGTCGTCGTGCGTGGGGCCGGAGGCAAGGCCTTCGTCTCGGGC
>JAMLIN010000034.1 GCA_023954135.1 Burkholderiaceae bacterium
TACCGCATCACGGCTTATCGCCCGCTTCGAATTCCGCCGCGCCCTCGGGTGATCGGCTTCGGATTCAGCCTTCCTCGTCGCGCAACAGCCGGCGCAGCACCTTGCCGGCGCCGGTCGCGGGAAGGGAGTCGCGAAAGCGGACCTCGCGTGGCGCCTTGTAGCTCGCCATGTTCTCGCGCGCCCAGGCGATGATCTCCTCGGCGCTTGCTTCGGCGCCCGGCTTCTTCACCACGTAGGCGCGGACCACTTCGCCCCTGGCAGGATCCGGGATGCCGAGGACCGCCGCCTGGCTGATCGCGGGATGGCGGATCAGGATGGTTTCGACCTCCTCGGGGAACACGCTGTAGCCCGAGACCTTGATCATCTCCTTGAAGCGCCCCACGAAACTCAGGTAGCCGGCTTCATCGAGCCGGCCCATGTCGCCGGTGTGGACCCAGCCGTCGCGCAAGGTCTTCGCGGTGGCTTCGGGCTTGTTCCAGTAGCCCTTGAACGAGCCGGGGCTGCGCACGATGATCTCGCCGAGCTCGCCCTGCGGCCGGTCGAGGCCGGTGTCGGGGTCGATGATGCGGATCTCGACGCCGGGCATCGGCCGGCCCTGGGTTCCCCAGCGCACCGCATCCACCGGCATGTAGGTGTCGCAGGTATGCGTCTCGGACAGGCCGTAGGCGGCCTCGTAGGTCGGGCAGCCGCCGGTGAACTCCGCCCACTGCCGCGCGAGCGGCTCGGTGAGCGTGATGCCGAAGCTGGTCGCCGGGTTCATCCGCAGCGAGGACATGTCGTAGCGCGAGGCTTCGGGATGCTGCATCACCGCCACGTTCATCGGCGCGATGCTGTACCACCAGGTCACCCGGTGGCGATCGATCGCCTGCAGGGTCGCGAGGGGATCGAAGCGGTGCATCAGCACGGCCGTGGCGCCGGTGTACACGTTGACGTCCAGGCACAGCAGCATGCCGGCGATGTGATACAGCGGGGCGATCCCGAGCAGGACGTCGTCGTCGCGAACACCGTTGCAGTCGGCCGTCACCGCGGTCTTGAACAGGGCGTTGCGCAGCGACAGCATCGCGCCCTTGGGCATGCCTGTGGTTCCCGATGTGTAGGTCATCAGGGCGACTTCCTCGAGATCCGGCGAGTACGACGGCGGCGCGATGCCGCGAAAGGTCTCGAGCGTGGCGAGCAGGTCGCGGGTACCCGGCGCAGGCGCGGCATCGGCCTCGCGGTCGATGCGAAGCTCCTCGGGTATCGCGATCGAGGGGTCGGCCGGCAGCATGTCGGCATGGCCGGTGACGAATACATGCTCGATCGCGGTGTCGGCACGGACTTCCTCGACGATCGGCGCGAGATGCCGGGCGGCGACGATGACTCTCGCACCGAGGTCGCCGAGCTGGTAGCGCAGCTCGTGGGCCTTGAACAGCGGACCGCAGGGGCTGACGATCGCCCCGATCTTCTGGATGCCGAAATGCGCGATCACGTACTGGGGACAGTTCCCCATGTAGAGCGCCACCCGGTCGCCGGCGACGACACCGAGCGAATGCAGCAGGCTCGCGAAGGCATCGCTCGCCCGGTCGAGCTCGCCATAGCCGATTCCGCGGCCATACCAGATGAAGGCGGGCTTGTCCGGCCGCTCGTGGGCATGGTGGCGAAGATACTCGTGCAGGGGCTGCTCGCCCTGGCGGTATGAGGGCGGGGTGTCCGCGCCTGGTTCGTTCTTCATGGCTTGTCGTTCGGGGAAGTTGCGCCGGCCAGCCGGCCGATGGTCGTCTCGTCGAGGCCCGCCTCGCGCAGGACCTCGGCGGTGTGCTCGCCCAGCCGCGGCACCGGGCGGCGTACCGAGGCCGGCGTCGCGGAGAACTCCACGGGGTGGCGGGTACGGAGCAGATCGCCCTCGTGGGGGTGATGGTAGCGCTCGAAGAATCCCACCGCGGTGAGGTGGGGGTCGTCGGGCAGGTCCTCGATCGCGTTGATCCGGGCGTGGGGAATGTCGGTGTCGGCCAGCAGCTCGAGCCATTCGGCGGTGCTGCGCTTCGCGAGCTCGCCGGCGATGAATTCATAGACCGCGTCGGCGTTGCGGCTGCGCTGCGCCTGGGTGGCGAAACGCGGATCGCGGGCGAGATCGGTCCGGCCGAACAGCTCGAGCGCCTCGCCCCAGTGCTTGTCGTTGTACGGCAGGACGGTGATGTGCCCGTCGCGGGTCGCGTAGGGCCGGCGACCGCGCGTGACGATCCGGGAATAGCCCATGCCGCCTTCGGGCGGATCGAAGGTCGCGCCGCCGAGGTTGTCGGCCAGCACGAAGGCCGACATGGTCTCGAACATCGGCACCTCGATCGCCTGGCCCACGCCGGTTCGCTCCCGTGCATAGAGGGCGGCGATGATCGCGTAGACGAGGTGCAGCCCGCTCACGCGGTCGCAGAAGTTGATCGGCACATAGGTCGGGCGATCGCCCTCGGGGTTCTCCGGCAGGACCCGGCCGAGGAGGTTCGCCGATCCGGACATGGCCTGCATCAGGTCGTCGTAGGCCGGGCGGGCCGCATAGGGACCGGACTGGCCGAAGCCGACGCCGCCCGCATGGATGATGCGCGGATTGACGGCTCGGACGTCCTCGTAGCCGAGCCGCAGGCGTTGCATCGCCGCCGGACGGATGTTGTAGACGAGGACATCGGCGCCGGCGCACAGCGCGAGCAGGGCGTCGCGATGCTCCGGATCCTTCAGGTCGAGCACCACGCTGCGCTTGTTGCGGTTCGCGTTGAGGAAGAAATGGCCCATGCCCGGCGAGCGGCCGTGGCCTGCGGCACGCGAGATGTCGCCACCGGGGGGCTCGACCTTGACCACGTCGGCGCCGAGGTCACCGAGGACCTGGGTCGCCGAAGGTCCGAAGACGACCGTGGTGAGGTCGATCACGCGCACGCCGGCGAGCGGTCCGGGAGCGGATTCCTGTGCGTCGGAGGGAGTGCTCATCGTCTCCTGCGGATCGGTTGCGGATTGGTCCGGATTATCGCCTGCTGCCCGATCGGGCCGCGGCTGGCCTCAATCCCTGAAGTTCTCGAACGACAGGGGCAGCTCGTCGACCTTCTCGCGCAGCAGGGCGATCGCCTCCTGGAGCGCGTCGCGCTTCGGGCCGGTGACCCTGACCGTGTCCCCCTGAATGCTCGCCTGGACCTTGAGCTTGCTGTCCTTGACGAGCTTCACGATGCGCTTGGCATCGTTGCCCGATACGCCGTTGCGTACCGTGACCGGCTGCTTGATCTTGTCGCCGCCGATCTTCTGGATGTCGCCGAAATCGAGGAAGCGGACGTCGATCTTGCGCTTGGCGCACTTGGACAGGAGGACGTCGCGGACCTGGGCGGCCTTGAAGTCGTCATCGGCGAAGATCGTCAGCAGATTCTCGCCGAGCTCGACCCGGGCGTCGGAGCCCTTGAAATCGAAACGGTTGGATATCTCCTTGTTCGACTGATCGACCGCATTGCGAAGCTCGACGGTATCCGCTTCGCAGACGACATCGAATGAAGGCATGGGATTCTCCTCGGATCGTGATCTGGGGCCGGCATCGCCGGGTGGTGCCGGCCGGCATCGAGTATGGCGCGGACTCTTGTCACGCGGTCCTTTCTGTGGGCTAATCGTGCCCAGCCGGATGCAGCCAGCCTGCTCTTATGGCATTCTTCCCATTGCGATGCAACACGACCAGACGGATATGAGCGACGGTCCGGGGGGGCCGGCCGCGCAGGCCGCCGGCAAGAAAGGGGGCAAACCGGCGGGCAAGGGCTCGGACCGGGTGCAGTTCGCATGGCTGAACGGCTTCCGACGCGAACGCCGGCCCATGGAGGTGTTCCTCGTCAACGGCCATCGCATCGCCGGGCGAATCCGCTCCTTCGACCAGCGGGCCATTCTCCTCGAGGGCCCGGGCGGCGACGACATCCTGCTCCTGCACCATGTGATCAGCACCATCCAGCCGGCACGCGGGCGCGGCGGCGGCGGCCGCGGTGGCGGCGGTGGAGGGCGCGGCGGTGGTGGCGGCCGGCCACGCGGCGATTCCGATCCGCGGCCGGGGCGTCCGCCCCTTGCGCGCCAGCCTCACGGCGGCGAGGTCGACGAGCCGATCGACCGGGTTCCGGCGCCGCCGAAGAAGCCGACGGTGACCATCGTGCGCAAGCAGCGGCGTATCGTTCGCGACGACTGAGCCGATCTGGTAGCTCGAAAAGGAAAGGGCGCCGATGGCGCCCTTTCTCGTTCCCGCGGCAAGCCCGCCATCGACTCCCGTCGATGGCCCGGCGCGGTTCAGGTCCCGCGCTTGCGCCCGGCCGCCGGCTTCGATGCCGGCTTGCGGGCGGTCTTCTTCGCCGCCTGCCTCGCACCGATCCGCAGGCGCAGGGCATTGAGCTTGATGAAGCCGTCGGCATCGGCCTGATCGTAGGCGCCGGCGTCGTCGTCGAAAGTGGCGATCCGGGTGTCGAAAAGCGACTGCGGCGAGCTGCGGCCGGCCACGATCACGTTGCCCTTGTAGAGCTTGACCACCACCTTGCCGTTGACTGTCTGCTGGGTATGGTCGATCAGGGTCTGCAGCGCCATGCGCTCGGGCGACCACCAGTAGCCGTTGTAGATCATGCTCGCGTAGCGCGGCATGAGATCGTCCTTGAGATGGGCGACCTCGCGATCGAGCGTGATCGACTCGATCGCCCGATGCGCCCGCAGCAGGATCGTGCCGCCGGGGGTCTCGTAGCAGCCGCGGGATTTCATGCCGACGTAGCGGTTCTCGACGAGGTCGAGCCGTCCCACGCCATGGCGGCCGCCGAGCCGGTTGAGCTCGGCGAGCAGTTCGTGCGCCTTCATGCGCTTGCCGTTGATCGCGACGAGGTCGCCGCGCTCGAAGTCGAGCTCGACCAGCTCGGGCTTGTTGGGCGCCTTCTCGGGCGAGACGGTCCAGCGCCACATGCCTTTCTCGGGCGGAGATGCGGACGGATCCTCGAGGATGCCGCCCTCATAGGAGATGTGCAGCAGGTTGGCGTCCATGGAGAACGGCGCCGGGCCCTTGCGCTTCTTGAAGTCGACCGGGATGCCGTGGGCGTCGGCGTAGGCGACCAGCTTGTCGCGCGACAGCAGGTCCCATTCGCGCCACGGCGCGATCACCTTGACCTCGGGCATGAGGGCGTAGGCGCCGAGCTCGAAGCGGACCTGGTCGTTGCCCTTGCCGGTGGCGCCGTGCGAGATCGCGTCCGCTTTTTCGAGCCGGGCGATCTCGACGAGCCGCTTGGCGATGAGGGGGCGGGCGATCGAGGTCCCGAGCAGGTATTCCCCTTCGTAGACGGTGTTGGCGCGGAACATCGGGAACACGAAGTCGCGAACGAACTCCTCGCGCAGGTCATCGATGTAGATGTTGCGCACGCCCGCGGCCCTGGCCTTGGCGCGCGCCGGCTCGAGCTCCTCGCCCTGGCCGATGTCGGCGGTGAAGGTCACCACCTCGCACTGGTAGGTGTCCTGCAGCCATTTCAGGATGACGGAGGTGTCGAGCCCGCCCGAATAGGCGAGGACGACTTTCTTGATCTTGCTCATGGGTGGGCGGGTCCGGAAGGAGCGCGGTCGAAGCCGGCGGGGCGGGATTCAGCGCCGCATTATAAGTCCGGATCAGCCGGGAGCCGGCAGTTCGATGAAGAAGGTCGCGCCTTCGCCCGGCTCGCTGCGCAGGCCCGCACGACCGCCGTGCAGTTCGGCGACCCGACGCACGATCGCCAGGCCGAGGCCCGAGTTGCCTCTCGAAGCACGGTGCTTGCTGGTCTGGTAGAAGACCTCGAATACCGATTCCTGCTCGTCCAGGGCGATGCCCGGTCCGGTGTCCGTCACCTCGACCCGCATGTCGCTTCCGGCCATGGTGACCCGGACCGCGACCCGGCCGCCGCTGGGCGTGACCCGCAGCGCGTTGTCCAGCAGGTTCGACAGGGCCCGGTCGAGCAGCGCCGCATCGACCGGCGTCAGGGGCAATCCATCGGGATAGTCGACCGCCAGCCCGATGCCGCGCAGCTCGGCGCGCGCGGCGAAGCGCTGCACCACGTCGTCGGTGAGCTCGCCGATCTGCAGCGGTTCAGCCTGCACCCGGAACTCGGGGCTGTCGAGCCTGGCGAGCTCGGCCAGCGCCTCGGTGAGGGTGCGCAGGTATTGCGCGTTCTGCAGGGCCTGTTCCTGCAGGCGGCCGGTGGTTTCGGCGTCGAGTCCGTCGCCCTTGATGCGGATCGTCTCGAGTTGCCCGATCAGCGCGGTCAGGGGAGTGCGCAGATCATGGGAAACGCTGGCGATCATCTCGCGGCGGGCGGAGTCGGTGCGCTTGACCCGCTGGATCTCCAGCTTGAGCCGCTCGAACATCTCGCGCAGGGTGCAGCTCAGCCGGCCGATCTCGTCGTCGCGGCGGCAGGTCTGGAAGTCGGTCTCGGTGATCTCGGCCTCGAAGCCGGACTTCGTGATGCGGTCGGCCACCCGGGTGAGCCGGGTCAGCGGCCGGGTGATCATGAGGATGGTCGCAAGGGTGAGCAGGGCGCCGATCGCGAGCGTCAGCAGGCCGACCCTGCTCGCCGCCTGGATCGCATGGTCGCGATAGGTCTCGGGGGCGAGCGCGGCGATCCGGGTCCGCGGGACGACGTAGAGCCAGCCGCGCTGGGCCCCGTCGTCCAGCACCGGCATGGCGGCGACGAGGCAGGTCTTGCCGGGGTGGTCCGGGTCGTCGCCGACGATCGGCGTCCGGGGATCCTCGGCGAGCGACCGGGCGGTGGCCGCGATGTCGACCCGGTCGGCGCCGGGCGCCTGGTCCTGTCGGCCGGCGGAAGCCAGTATCCGGCCGTCGTTGTCGAGCAGGTAGAGCCCGATCCGGGGGGAGTAGAGGTTGAACTGGCGCAACTGCTGGCCGAAGGCGGCGGGATCGGCTTCGTAGATCTTCCAGAGGTCCGGATGCATCTCGCCGATGCGGTCGGCGAAGCGGGTCGCCCGCTCGTAGTCGGCATCGGCATGGTAGGCCGAGATCGCCTGGTACATGATGGCCGCCAGCGCCGCGCCCATCGCGAGACCGAAGCCGGCGACCAGGAGCACGATCCGGGCGCGCAGGGAATGCATCACCGGGGTGTCCCGTTCTCGGTGAACCGGTAGCCCACGCCCCTGACGGTCAGGACGTAGCGCGGATTGGCGGGGTCGGCTTCGATCTTGCTGCGCAGCCGGTTGATGTGGGTGTTGACGTTGTGCTCGTAGCCTTCGAAGGTGGTGCCCCAGACCGCATCGAGCAGTTGCATCCGGGTGAACGCGCGGCCCGGGTGGCGCGCGAAATGCTGCAGCAGCTCGAACTCCTTGGCGGTCAGCGCCAGCGGCCGCCGGGCCAGGCGCGCCTCGCGGCTGGCGGTGTCGATCTCGAGCTCGCCGAAGCGCAGCCGCTCCGGCGGCGCCGCCCGTTCGGCGGCCTGCATCTCGATCCGGCGCAGCATCGCCTTGACCCGGGCCTGCAGCTCGGGAACGGAGAAGGGCTTCGCGAGGTAGTCGTCGGCGCCGAGCTCCAGCCCGAGAACCCGGTCGAGCTCGGTCGAGCGCGCCGTCAGCATCAGGATCGGGACGGTGACCCGCTCGATGCGCAGGTTGCGCACGATGTCGAAGCCGTCGCGTCCTGGCAGCATCACGTCGAGGACGACGAGGTCGTAGCGCCCCGATGCGGCCGCGCTGTAGCCGGAGGGCCCATCGTGGAGCACGTCGACCGCATGCCCGAGATCGCCCAGATGAAGGGCGATCAGGTCGGCGATGTCCTTCTGGTCCTCGACCACGAGAATGCGTCGTTCCATCGCGTCCAGAATAGCAACTATCGGCCGGCGGAGCGTTGCCGGCGAAGGGCCGCCGCGCGGCGCCCGCGGCTTCGTTACCAAATCGTTATCTTGCCGAAATCGTCCGGATAGAAGGGCTCGTGAAACTGGCGCCATGAGGATGGCAGCCATCACAGCTTCTTCGCCGGGGCGCTCGCGTTCGCCGAAGACGCCGCTTCGGCCGGCAGCGCGGGCCGTTTCGGACGCGCCGGCCCCAGGGCATGCGCCGGCCAGCCCGGACGGCGTCCGGACCTCGGCTGATGCGGGTCGCTCGGCGCAGGGTCTGCTCGACGAGATCGGCGCCCATCGCGAAGTCATGCTGCGCTTCGCGCGCCGGCGGATGCGGGATGCGGATCTCGCCGAGGATGCCGTCCAGGATGCGATGGCCAGCGCCGTCGCGGCGCTCGGGAGCTTCCAGGGGGATTCCGCCCTGCGGACCTGGCTGATCGGCATCCTCGGCCACAAGATCCAGGACATCTTTCGCCGCGAGGGCAGGTACGTGCGTATCCATGGCGAGCCGGGCGAGCTCGATGCGGGCGGCATGGCTCTGGGGGGCGGCGAGCACGACGGTGCCGATCCCTTCGCGCTGGTGGCGCGCCGCCGCCTGGGCCAGGCGTTGCATGGCGAGATCGACGCCTTGCCGCCGGGCCTGCGGGAGGTGTTCCGCCTGCAGGTTCTGGAAGGAACGCCGACGGCCGAGGTCTGCCGCCGGCTGCGGATCAGCGAGTCGAACTGCTGGGTGCGGCTGCACCGGGCCCGCAAGCGCCTGGCAAGCCGGATGAGCCTGCATTTCGCCTGAGCCCGGGGCTGCCGGCGCCGTCACGCCGGATCGGGTACCCTAACTGGCTCCCTTCACGCAGAATCCGCAGCCGACGATGTCAGACATTCCCAGGGCGGTCCCGCCGGCGGACCGCATTCCCTCGCAGGAAGAAGCCGAAGAGGCCGTTCGGACCCTGATCCGCTGGGCCGGGGACGATCCCCGTCGCGAAGGCCTGCTCGATACCCCGAGGCGTGTCGTGCGCGCCTATCGCGAATTCTTTGCCGGCTACGACGAGGATCCCGCCGCGGTCCTGCTGCGGACCTTCGAGGAGGTCGAGGGCTACGACGAGATGATCGTCCTGCGCGACATCCGCTTCGAGAGCCACTGCGAGCACCACCTGCTGCCGATCATCGGCCGGGCTCATGTGGCCTACCTGCCCAACCGGCGGGTGGTCGGCATCTCGAAGCTCGCGCGGCTGGTCGACATCTACGCGAGGCGCATGCAGATCCAGGAGAAGATGACCGCGCAGATCGCCGATACCCTGGAGGAAGTCCTCCAGCCGCTCGGCGTCGGCGTGATCATCGATGCGGCCCACCAGTGCATGAGCACCCGGGGCGTCCACAAGCCGGGCGTGTCGATGGTGACGAGCCGGATGCGCGGGGCGTTTCGCGACGACGCATCGACCCGGCGCGAGTTCCTGGCGATCGTGGGGCAAGCCGCCGGCAACGGCCTGCCCAACACGTAGTCCGGTTTCGCATTCGGGCGCAGGGCAAGGCGGGGCGCTGAAGACAGTGCGCCTGCACGGCAAAGCGCCCCAACGCGGTCATGCGCCCGAATGCGGGACCGGTCAGCCCATTCGGCCGCGGACCAGGTACTCCATCAGCGCCTTCTGGACGTGCAGCCTGTTCTCGGCTTCGTCCCAGACCACCGACTGCGGGCCGTCGATGACCTCGGCGGTGACTTCCTCGCCGCGATGCGCCGGCAGGCAGTGCATGTAGAGGGCGTCGGGCGCCGCGTTGGCCATCATCTCGGCATCGACGCACCAGTCCGCGAAGGCCTTGCGGCGCTCCTCGTTCTCGGCCTCGAAGCCCATGCTCGTCCAGACGTCGCTGGTGACCAGATGAGCCCCCTTGCAGGCCTCCATCGGATCGGCGAACTGCTCGAAGTGGTCCTGCCCGAAATCGTTGGCCCGGTCGGGCTCGACCTCGTAGCCGGGCGGAGTCGAGACATGCACGTTGAAGTCGAGCAAACGGGCCGCCTGCAGCCAGGTGTTGCACATGTTGTTGGAGTCGCCGATCCAGGCCACCGTGCGCCCCTGGATCGGGCCGCGATGCTCGATGAAGGTGAAGATGTCGGCGAGGATCTGACAGGGGTGGTATTCGTTGGTCAGCCCGTTGATAACCGGCACCCGCGAGTTCGCCGCGAAGCGCTCGACGATCGACTGCTCGAAGGTGCGGATCATCACCAGATCGCACATCCGGGAGATCACCTGGCCGGCATCCTCGACCTCCTCGCCGCGGCCGAGCTGGGAGTCGCGCGTGTTCAGGTAGATGGCGGCGCCGCCGAGCTGGTGCATGCCCGCCTCGAACGACAGCCGGGTCCGGGTGCTCGCCTTCTCGAAGATCATCACCAGCGTGCGGTCGGACAGCGTGTGATGCGGTTCGTAGGCCTTGAAGCGGCGCTTGATCACCTGCGCCCGCTCGAACAGGTAGTCGATCTCCTCGGCCGTCAGGTCCTTGAACTGGAGAAAATGCTTGATCGGCATGGGATCCTCAGCCACCGACCTTGGCGGCGATCAGGGGAGCCAGGGTTTCGACGAGATGATCGGCATGCTCCTCGTCGAAGATCAGCGGCGGCAGCAGCCGGATCACCTTCGATGCGGTGACGTTGAGCACCAGCCCGGCGGCGAGAGCCTTCTCGACGAGGTCGTCGCAGGGACGGTCGAGCTCGATGCCGATCATCAGGCCCTGGCCGCGCACGTCGACGACCCCGGGATGGCCGGCGAAGGCGGACCGGATCGCGCTCATGATCCGCTCGCCAACCGCTGCCGCGCGTTTCATCAGGCCCTCGTCCTCCATGACCTCGATCGTGGTGACGCCGGCACGCATCGCGAGCAGGTTGCCGCCGAAGGTGGTCCCGTGGCTGCCCGGCCCGAAGAGGTCGGCGGCCCGTTCGCCCGCCACGACCGCGCCCACCGGGATTCCGGATGCGAGACCCTTGGCAAGCGGCATGACGTCAGGACGGATGTCGGCCCACTGATGGGCGAACCATCGCCCGGTGCGACCGGTTCCGCACTGGACCTCGTCGATCATCAGCAGCCAGTCGTGCTCGTCGCACAGGCGCCGCGCTTCGCGCAGGTACTCGCTGCGCGCCGGGTTGATCCCCCCTTCGCCCTGGATGGCCTCGAGGAAGACCGCGCAGACGTTCGGCCGCTCGCGGGCCACCCGCGCCAGCGCCTCGGCGTCGTTGAGCGGCACCCGCACGAAACCCGGCACCAGCGGTTCGAAGCCTTTCTGCACCTTGGGGTTGCCGGTCGCCGACAGGGTCGCCAGCGAACGCCCGTGGAAGGCATGCTCGTAGACGACGATCTCGGGCGTGGCGATGCCGCGCCGGTGCCCGTGCAGGCGCGCGAGCTTGATGGCCGCCTCGTTGGCCTCGAGCCCGGAGTTGCAGAAGAAGACGTTCCTCATCCCCGAGCGGTCGACCAGCATCTGCGCGAGCTGGTCGCGCAAGGGGTGGACGAACAGGTTCGAGGTGTGGATGACCCGGCCGATCTGCTCGCGCAGCGCCGCCGTGAGCCGGGGGTGGTTGTAGCCGAGTGTGTTGACCGCGATGCCGGCGAGGCAGTCGAGGTAGCGTCGGCCGTCCATGTCGTAGAGCCAGGCTCCGTCGCCGTGGCTGAAGGCCAGCGGCTGGGGAAGGTATGTCGACATCAGCGGCGAGGATGCGGCCATGGGGGCTCCAGGGGGTGTTCGCTGCCGTTCCGGCGGCCGGCAACGGAAAGGACGGCACCTGGCACGATACCCGCGCTGCGCCGTCCAACTGTTTGAATTGTAGGGGGAACGCCCGGCGCGATCCAATCGGATGCGGGAATCCGCGAGCATATAATTCCGGTTCGCGCGGCATCGCCCTTTCGATGCTGCGCCGCTACGGGCATCCTCATGATCGAACCCCCTCCCGTGCGGTCCTTCGTGATTCTCGGCGTCGACTCCTCGGGTCGGCAGTTCCGTCCGAGCGACTGGGCGGACCGGCTCTGCGGCGTGATGTCCTCGTTCCGGCCCGCCGGCATGACGGCCGACCACCTCAGCTATTCTCCCTTCGTGCAGCCGTCGATGCGCGATGGCCGGCGCTGCGTCATGGTGGATGCGCGGCTGCGCGACGTCGAGCCGATGGCATACGATTTCCTGCGCAAGTTCGCCCGCGACAACGATCTCCTGGTCGAGGAGGGCGTTGCGCCCGGCCCCGATCATCCGGTTCAGGAGAAGGCTTAAGAAGCGCTGCTAAGCATGGAGAATAAAACGGCTTTTTTGCTACACGGACTTGCGCGCTCCGGGCGATTCGGGCATAAGACCGGCTGGTCGGCGTATTTGCGCGATGCCGTTCCAGCCATAAGAATCTCATCCGGGGGAAAGCAAGCATGATGTCGCCGCAGGAAACCGGCGCTCCCAGCGGGCCGCGGCCGGCCGACCCGCAGCGGCCGGTGTATCGCGTCGCCGCGTTCGGGCTGGCGACGCGGCTGCGCAAGCTGCTCGAGATCGTGTTGCGGCACGCCCGCCACAACCGCTATCACTATGCGCTGGCGACGGATCCGGCCGCTGGGGCCTTCGACATCGCGCTCGTCGACATGACCGCCGATGGCGGCCCGGAGGTGGCATCGACCCTGCAGCGTGCCCTGCGCGGCCGCCCGGTGATCAAGGTCGGACGACGCAACGATCCGCAGCGGCCGCGCGACGATCTCCTGCACTCGGTATTCGTCGCCGATCTGCTCGGCGCGCTCAACGGCTTCGTCGAAACCCAGCTGCGCCAGCCGCCGGCGGTCGCGGCGAGCCGCCCCGGCTGGCCGGGGCCGATCATCGAGAACGGGGTGGCGCGGCGCCCGCGCGCTCTGGTGGTCGACGACAGCCCCACGGTGCGGCGCCAGCTCGCCGTGGCCCTTGCCCAGATGGGGATCGATTCCGAGGCTGTCGAGAGCGCTCGCGAGGCGCTCGACGTCCTGCGCATGCGCCGCTACGAGCTCTGCTTCGTCGATGTGATCATGCCGGGCATCGACGGCTTCCGGCTGACGCGCGAGATCAAGCGCGACCCCGCCACCCGGCCGACCTCGGTGGTGATCCTGACGAGCCGATCCTCGCCGCTCGACCTGGCCCGGGGCGCGCTGGCCGGCTGCAATTGCTACCTGGTCAAGCCGGTCTCGATGCAGTCCCTGCGCGAGACCGTGGCGCGCCAGCTGCGCAGGCCGGCGCAGCGCGGCGGCGATACCGGCCTGCGGCTCGCCTGATTCAGCTTACCCGCATCAAGCCTTGACGCGGTTGCGGTATTCGCCGTTGCGGGTGTCTATCTCGATCAGGTCGCCGATCTGCACGAAGGCCGGGACCTGGATCTCGAAGCCGGTGGGCTTGATCCGCGCGGGCTTGAGCACCTTGCCCGAGGTATCGCCCTTGACGGCAGGCTCGGTGTACTCGACCTCGCGCACCAGCGAGTTCGGCATCTCGACCGAGATCGCTCGACCGTCGTAGAAGACGACTTCGCAGGCCATGCCGTCGTCGACGTAGTTGAGCGCGTCGCCCATCGAGTCGGCCTCGACCTCGTACTGGTTGTACTCGCTGTCCATGAATACGTAGAGCGGATCGGCGAAGTAGGAGAAGCTCACTTCCTTGCGATCGAGCACCAGCACGTCGAACTTCTCGTCGGCCTTGACCGCGGTCTCGGTGCCGGAGTTGTTCAGGAGATTCTTGAGCTTGAGCTTGACGACCGCGGAGTTGCGGCCCGACTTGTTGTATTCGGCGCGTTGCACGACCATCGGCTCGTTGCCGATCATGACGACGTTGCCGGTGCGCAGTTCCTGGGCGGTTTTCATCGGGAAGACCCTGATTTCATGGCGATGATCAACCTAAGATTATAGCCGGTCCCTGATGAGTATCGCGAGGCGGGTGCAGCAATCGGACTGGGACTCGAGGCGGTCGACATGCGCGGCGAGCTGGCGTCCGATGGCGGGCAGGGCCGCCAGGAAGTCCGGCCAGGCCGACGCGACCGAACCGTCCCCGGACCAGGCATGCGCGAAGCGGCGCAGGCTGTCCGCCGTCCCGGCGGGCGCTCCGGCCAGGGCGAGGGCGAGGAACGCGTCGAGCTTGTCGAGGTGGGCGCCGTCGGTCTGGATGTAGGGCTGCCAGACGAAGGGGCGCCGGGCCCAGTGGGCGCGGATCCAGGAGTCCTCGCCGCGCACGAAGTTCAGGTCGCAGGCAAGCAGCAGACGGTCGTAGTCGACCTGCGGCATGAAGGGCAGGCGCAGCAGCGCGAGCGAGCCCTGTCGCAGCAGGCGCCCCGGGGCCGGATCGGTGCCGAAGAAGCGAACGACCGAGTCGATCGCGACGCCATGGGCGGCGAAGAGCAGGGTGGGCTCGGGGGCGGACGCAAGCGTGGCGAACCAGTCGTCGGCCGGGGCCTCGGGATAGCAGAACAGCGACACCCGGCGACCGGGTTCGATGCCCGCGCCCAGGCGATCCAGGAAGGCATCCTGGCCGGGCCGGTCGAAGCCGGCGCGCATCGCGGCGAGGTTGCGTTCACGGATCAGTCCGCCGCTCGCGGCGGTGAAGCCCGGCATGAACATCCATTCGGTGCTGCCGTCCGCCTTCAGGGAGGGCAGGCCGTGGCAGCCGTCGATCCAGGGTTCGGCGCTCAGGTACTCGAAATGCACCCGCAGGGTGCGATCGCCCGCCGCCCGGATGCGGCCGCGGACGGCGTCGCCGATCCGGCTGTCGAAGGTCGTCAGGAGCACGTCGCGGGCACGGTAGTCGGCCTCGAAGTCGTCGAGATGCCTCACCTCGACATGCGGCGCACCGGCGGGCGCCATCGCCGCGATCATGTCGGGGCGATCGATCCACAGGCAGGTATCGAAACCGTGCTCGAGCGCCAGTCCGGCGGCGAGACGCCAGCCGATGCCGGCGTCGCCGTAGTAGTCGACGACCCGGCAGACGATGTCGATCGCGGGGCGCGATGCGCCGAAGGAGGATGCGAAAGAGGCCATGGAGATCGGAAGGCGGGTCCGGGCGCCGGGGCCCGATGATAAGCCTGATTGTCCGCCGGCCGGGAAGCCTCCATACTCGTCGGGCTGGAGGCTTGCGCCACCCGCCGCGGTGGATGACGGCCGGCGCGCAGCCCGCATCGCTCCATGAACTTCCGGAGACTCCCATGCTTCTCGAAGGCAAGGCGGCCGTTGTCACGGGCGCCGGGCAGGGTATCGGCGCCGCGCTCGCCCGCGCGCTGGCGGCCGAAGGCGCGCTCGTCGTCGCCAACGACATCGACCAGGCGAAGGCCGAGGCGACCGCCGCCGCGATCCGGGCCGCGGGCGGCACCGCCGTCGCCGATCCATCGGACGTCTCCACCTTCGGCGGCGCCGATGCGGTGGTCGATGCCTGCGTGCATGCCTACGGCCGCATCGACGTGATGGTCAACAACGCCGGCATCCTGCGCGACCGGATGAGCTTCAACATGAGCCAGGCCGACTGGGACGCCGTGATCGCCGTCTGCCTCACCGGCACCTTCGCCTGCGCCCGGGCGGCGGTGCGCTGGATGCGGGCCGAGCAGGTCCGGGGGAGGATCATCAACGTGTCCTCGCGCGCGGGGCTGCGCGGCAGCATCGGGCAGGCGAACTACGCGGCCGCCAAGGCGGGCGTGCTCGGCCTGACCCGCAGCATGAGCCAGGAAGTGGTGAAGTACGGCATCACGGTCAATGCGATCGTGCCGAGGGCGGTCACCGACATGACCGACAGCATTCCGGCGGATCGCAAGGCGGCCAAGGACGCGAGCTGGGCGGGCTCGGCCATCACGCTGCGCGGCACGCCCGAACAGGTCGCGCCGGCGGTGATCTATCTCGCCAGCGAGGAGGCCGACTGGGTCAACGGGCAGGTCATCGGGATCGCCGGCGACAAGCTCTCCATCTGGACCCATCCGAGCGAAGCGGTGGAGGCCTTCATGCCGGGCGGCTGGAGCCTGCGGAGCTTCCGCGAGCTGTTTCGCGCCACGGTCGGCACATCGATCCAGACGCTGGGCCCGAAGGACTAGCTGCCCTCGGGAGGCGACCCGAAGAGGTCGTCGAGTTTCGCCCGGGCATCGCCGCCGGTGCCGGCGCGGCCGACGTCGGACTGCGGGTACTCCTCGGCGATCCGGTCCTCGTAGAAGCTGCCCGGGTTCGGCGAAGCGACCAGGCGTCGCCAGACCTCGACCGGCACATGGCGGAAATGCCGGATCCTGCCGTCGACGAATTCGAGCTCGAGCAGCTGCTCGCTGCTATCGTATCCACCGGCCTTGAGTGCGCCGCCCGAGAGCCGCTGCCGTTGCATCACCCGATCTCCCGATCATTGCCTGGAAATGCCATGACCATAACCATCGACAGCCGCTCTGCCAAGCAGTCATCGACGGTCGCGACGCTCGCCGCGGCGATCGCCGCAGGGCGCGACAGCTGCGTCGCGGCGCTCGCTCGCACCCGGGAGAGCGCTGAGCGCCATGCGGTCCTCAACGCGCTCGCCTGGGTCGACTGGCCGGCCGCCGAATCCGCCGCCGCACGGATCGACGCCGACATCGCCGCCGGCCGTCTGTCCGGCCCGCTTGCCGGCGTGCCGATATCGATCAAGGACCTGTACCTCGTCGACGGGATGCCGACCCGGGCCGGAACCCGGGCCCGCCTGCCCGATCTCGGCAAAGGCGAGGCGAGCCTCGTTACCCGCCTTCGGCAGGCTGGCGCCCTGATCTTCGCCAAGACCAACATGCACGAGATCGCGCTCGGGGCGAGCGGCGAGAATCCATGGACGGGCGACGTGCTCAATCCCTTCGATCATGCACGCCAGTCCGGCGGCTCCTCGTCGGGCGCCGGGGCCGCGGTCGCCGTCGGGATCGGCGCCGCCGGCATCGGCAGCGACACCGGCGGCTCGGTGCGCATCCCGGCATCCTTCTGCGGCATCACCGGCTTCAAGCCGAGCTTCGGCGCGATCCCGCTCGACGGCGCGCTGCATCTCTCGTTCAGCTTCGACCATGCCGGCCCGCTCGCACCGACGGTGGACGACTGCGCGATCCTCTACGAGGTGATGTCGGGCCGGTCGGCCCGGGCTCCGGCGCCGACCCGGGCGCCGCGCCTCGGGGTTCCCCGCGACTGGCTCGCAGGGCGGCTTTCGGTGGAGGTACGCGATGCCTTCGAGCGCACGCTCGCGCTGCTGCGTGTCGAGGGCGTGAGCATCGTCGAGCTGCCGCTGCCCGCGCTGGGCCGGGTCTGGAACGACTGCTATACCCCGATCGTGCGCGCCGAGGCCGCCTGGGTGCATCGCGAAGCGCTCGCGGCGGGTGGCGAGGGCTTCTCCGAGGGTGTGCTGGCCCCGATGCGGGTCGGCGCAGCCCTGATGGCGACCGACTACATCGAGGCGCGGCGCCAGCGTGAGCGGATCCGGGCCGAGCTCGATGTCGGGCTGGCCGGTGTCGACGCCGTGATTCTCCCGGCCAGCGGAGTCGCGCCGCCGCTGCGCGGGCAGATGGATATCGAAGTGGAGTCCGGCCGCACCACGGTGCGCGAGGCGGTGCTCGGGCAGACCGCGCCGTTCTCCGCCTGCGGCTTGCCGGCGCTGTCGCTGCCGTGGGCGCGCATCGACGGGCTACCGGTCGGATTGCAGGTGGTCGGGGCCGGCTCGGCCGATGCCGGGCTGCTGTCGGTCGGGCGCTGGATCGAGCGCCTGTTCGCGACGCGGGTTGACGAGAGCCTTCGATAGGGCGAAAAGGAAACCGGAGCGGACGGCTGTCGCGGGTGGGCGGCGAGCCGGATCCGCCAGGCCGCCGGAGGGGAGAAGATGAAATCGAAGCGGATGCTTGCCATGCCGCTCGCCGCAGCCTTGCTGGCGGCGGGATGCGCGAGTCCGGGCGCAGGCTCGACCTACACGCTGGGCGAGATCGCCGGCGACTGGAACCTCGAGGTTCTCGACAACCGCGATGTCACCGGGCTCAAGCCGCGGATGCGCATCGATGCGGCCGGCAGCCGGGTGAGCGGTTTCGATGCCTGCGGCGGGCTCGATGGCGATATCACCGTCGTCCAGTCGCGCCTGCAGGCTTCCCGGATGAATCCCACCGTCGCCTGCGACGGCAGGGCGCAGGCGGTCCGCGACGCGTTTCGCCTGGTGCTCGGCGTCGGTGGCCGGATGCTGCCGGTGACCCGGGAGGGCAAGCCCCTGCTGGTGCTCGAGGGGGCAGGGCACACGCTGCTGTTCGCGCGGCCCTGAAAGAAGAAAAGGGGCGCCGCGGCGCCCCTTCGCAGGCCCATCCGTCCGGGACGCTTACTTCGGTGCCATGCGGATCGCGCCGTCGAGGCGGATCGTCTCGCCGTTGAGCATGCTGTTGGCGAAGATCTGGTCGACGAGCTTGGCGTACTCGTCCGGACGGCCGAGCCGGGAGGGGAAGGGCACCTGGGCGCCGAGGGACGCGCGCGCCGGCTCCGGCAGGCCCATCAGCAGGGGCGTCAGGAACAGGCCCGGCGCGATCGTCACGACGCGGATGCCGTCGCGGGCGAGGTCGCGGGCGATCGGCAGGGTCATGCCGACGATGCCGCCCTTGGAGGCCGAATAGGCGGCCTGGCCGATCTGGCCGTCGAAAGCGGCGACCGATGCGGTGTTGATGCACACGCCCCTTTCGCCTTCCTCGTTGGGCTCGTTCTTCGCCATCGCGGCGGCGCCCAGCCGGATCATGTTGAAGCTGCCGATCAGGTTGACCGTCACGATCTTCGTGAAGTGCGGCAGCGGCATCGGGCCGTCCTTGCCGACCGTCTTGGCGGCGCCGCCGATGCCGGCGCAGTTGACCACGCCCACCAGCCTGCCCATGCCGAGCGCCGCGTCGATCGCGGCCTGACCATCGGCCTCGGAGGTCACGTCGCACTTGACGAACTTCGCATTGGCGCCGAGCTTCGCGACGTGCTCGTTGCCGAGCTTCTCCTGGACGTCGGCGATCACGACCTTGCCGCCGGCCTTGACGATGAGCTCCGTCGTGGCGCCGCCCAGACCGGATGCGCCGCCGGTGACGACGACCACATTGCCTTCGAATTGCATGGATTGCCTCCTGTGAGTATTCATCCGGCGGTGAGCGTGCCGGGGGCGCGGGTATTCGCAGGAGATGAATATAACCCGGCACGGTGCCCCGGACCGGCGCCCAAATGAAAAGGGCACCCGAAGGTGCCCCTTGCCGATGCTCCGACCGATCTACAGCAGCGGCACGATCAGCAGCGCCACGATGTTGATGATCTTGATCAGCGGGTTGACCGCCGGACCGGCGGTGTCCTTGTAGGGATCGCCCACCGTGTCGCCGGTGACGGCCGCCTTGTGGGCGTCAGACCCCTTGCCGCCGTGGTTGCCGTCCTCGATGTACTTCTTGGCGTTGTCCCAGGCGCCGCCGCCGGTGCACATCGAGATCGCGACGAACAGGCCGGTGACGATGGTGCCCATCAGCATGCCGCCCAGCGCCTGCGGGCCGAGGATCAGGCCGACGAGGATCGGCACGACCACCGGCAGCAGCGACGGGATCATCATCTCCTTGATGGCCGCGGCCGTCAGGAGGTCGACCGCGCGGGAGTAGTCCGGCTTGCCGCTGCCGTCCATGATGCCCTTGATCTCGCGGAACTGGCGCCGCACCTCCTCGACCACCGCGCCGGCGGAGCGGCCGACCGCCTCCATCGCCATGGCGCCGAAGAGGTAGGGGATCAGGCCGCCGATGAACAGGCCGACGATGACCATGTGGTCGGACAGGTCGAAGCTGATCGAGAGGCCCTTCGACTCGAGCGCATGGGTGTAGTCGGCAAAGAGCACCAGCGCGGCGAGGCCGGCCGAGCCGATCGCATAGCCCTTGGTGACCGCCTTGGTGGTGTTGCCGACCGCATCGAGCGGGTCGGTGATGTTGCGGATCGCCTCGGGCAGCTCGGCCATCTCGGCGATGCCGCCGGCGTTGTCGGTGATCGGCCCGTAGGCATCCAGCGCCACGATGATCCCGGCCATCGACAGCATGCTGGTCGCGGCCACGGCGATGCCGTACAGGCCGGCGAACGCATACGACGCGATGATCGCCGCGCAGACGAAGAGCACCGGCCAGGCGGTGGACTTCATCGATACCGCGATGCCGGCGATGATGTTGGTCGCGTGGCCGGTGTTCGATGCCTGGGCGACGTACTTGACCGGATGATACTGGGTGCCGGTGTAGTACTCGGTGACCCAGACGATCAGGCCGGTCAGCACCATGCCCACCACCACGCACAGCCACAGCCCCATGACCGAGATGCCGCTCGCCGCGAGGTCGGTGCCGCCGAACATCCAGGACGTGATGAAGTACGAGGCCACGGTGGCGATGCCGCCGGCCCAGATCAGGCCCTTGTAGAGCGCGGCCATCACGTTGGTCTCGCCGTCCTTCGCCTTGACGAAGATGGCGCCGATGATCGACGCGATGATCGACATGCCGCCCAGCGCCAGCGGATAGACCACGGCCTGGAGCTCGGCGCCCTTGATCATCAGCGAGCCGAGCAGCATGGTCGCGATCAGCGTGACCGCGTAGGTCTCGAACAGGTCGGCGGCCATGCCGGCGCAGTCGCCCACGTTGTCGCCGACGTTGTCCGCGATGACCGCCGGGTTGCGCGGATCGTCCTCGGGGATGCCGGCCTCGACCTTGCCGACGAGGTCGGCGCCGACGTCGGCGCCCTTGGTGAAGATCCCGCCGCCCAGACGCGCGAAGATCGAGATCAGCGAGGAACCGAAGGCCAGCCCGATCAGCGGCTTGAGAACGTCATGGACGTTGCTGTCGGCCGGCACGCCGTTGCGCATCAGGAACCCGTAGTAGCCGGCGACGCCGAGCAGGCCGAGGCCCACGACCAGCATGCCGGTGATCGCGCCGCCGCGGAAGGCGACGTCGAAGGCCGCCGAAAGCCCGCGGCTGGCTGCCTGCGCAGTGCGCACGTTGGCGCGCACCGAGACGTTCATGCCGATGTAGCCGGCAACCCCCGAGAGGATCGCGCCGATCGCGAAGCCGATGGCGGTGGGCCAGGCCAGGCCGGGCACGAAGCCGATGATGAGGAACAGCACCACGCCGACCAGTCCGATCGTCCGGTACTGCCGGTTGAGGTAGGCCTTCGCGCCCTGCTGGACCGCACCGGCGATTTCCTGCATTCGCGCGTTGCCCGCATCGAGCGAGAAGATCCACCGGCTCGAAACGATGCCGTAGATCACCGCGGCCAGGCCGCAAGCCAAGGCAAGCCAAAGGCCTGCCGACACGGCTCCTGTCATTATTTGCCCTCCGAATCAGTCGTTATCAGTCGAGAGATCATTGTCACGATCGCCCGCAATATTACGCGCTCCGCCTGCCGGCTGCCTGCCGGCAGGGCTCGGGGAACGCGATGATTCGTGCTGGCCGCGACGTTTGGGCGAGGGCGCCAGGGGCCGGGCGAGGGCGAAGCCGGGGCCGGATCAGGCCGCTTGCAGGGCTTCCAGCGCCCGGGCGGTGATCTCCTCGACGCTGCCGGTGCCCGAGATCCTGTGGTATCGCGGCGCAGCCGGCTCGCCGGTCGCGGCCCATGTGGAGTAGTACTCGACGAGGGGCCGGGTCTGGGCGTGGTAGACCTCGAGGCGCTTGCGCACCGTGTCCTCGCGATCGTCCTCGCGCTGGATGAGGGGCTCGCCGGTCTCGTCGTCCTGCCCCTCGACGCGTGGCGGGTTGAAGCGGACATGGTAGGTCCGGCCGCTGGCGGCATGGACCCGTCGGCCAGTGATCCGTTCGATGATCGCGGAATCCGGAACATCGATCTCTAGGACATGGTCGAGGGAGACGCCCGCCTGCTTCATGGCGTCCGCCTGGGGGATCGTGCGGGGAAAGCCGTCGAACAGGTAGCCACTGGCGCAATCGGGCTGCTGCAGCCGGTCACGGACCAGGCCGATGATGATGTCGTCCGAGACGAGCCCGCCGGATTCCATCACCTTCTTCGCCTCGAGCCCCAGGGGGGTGCCGGCCTTGACGGCGGCCCGGAGCATGTCACCGGTCGAGATCTGCGGAATGCCGAAGCGCTTGCAGATGAAGGCCGCCTGGGTCCCTTTTCCGGCGCCCGGGGCGCCCAGCAGAATCAGTCGCATGAGTGTTCCGTTCAGAGTGGGGGCTGAGGTTAGCCGCAATGCCCCGGCCGGTCAATTTTGCCGGTCATCGCCGAAGGCCGCCCGGACCCGGGCGAGGTCGGCGGGCGTATCGACCCCGGCCGGCGGTGCCTCGTCGGCCAGGTGCACCGCGATCCGGTAGCCGTGCCAGATGGCCCGCAACTGCTCGAGCGATTCGAGCGATTCGAGCGGCGATCGCTCGAGCCCGGGGTAGGCGCGCAGGAAGCCGCAGCGGTATGCGTAGAGTCCGACATGGCGCAGCGGCGCCGGCTGTCCGCGGGCGAGGGCCTCGGGCAGCAGGCGGGGGAATCCGCCCATGCGGTCGCGATCGAACGGGATCGGCGCCCGCGAGAAGTAGATCGCCCGCATCCGCCGGTCGCAGACGATCTTGACGACATTGGGGTCGAGGAAGTCGTCGATCGAGCCGATCGGATGACCGGCGGTGGCGATCGCGGCCTCATCGTCGCCGGCCAGGCGGGCGGCGACCGCCGCCACCAGCCGCGGTGGCACCTGGGGCTCGTCGCCCTGGACGTTGACCACGATGGTGTCGTCGGCCAACCCGAGAACCGAGGCGGCCTCGGCGAGGCGGTCGGTGCCGGTGGGATGGTTGCCGCGGGTCATGATGGCCTCGAAGCCGGCGGCACGGACCGCGTCGGCGATGCGGGCGTCGTCGGTGGCCACGGCCACCCGCTGCGCGCCGGCCGCCCGGGCACGTTCGGCGACGCGGACCACCATCGGCTGGCCGGCGATGTCGGCCAGCGCCTTGCCGGGCAGGCGGGTCGAGGCCATCCGGGCGGGCACCAGAGCGACGAAGTCCGGAACGGGGCCGGGGGCCGCTGCCGGCTCAGGCATCTTGCTCGAGGTCGATCCGTCGCGCTTCGTCGGCGAGCATCACCGGGATGTCGTCGCGGATCGGATAGGCGAGCCGGTCCCGGCTGCACACCAGCTCGGCATCGACGGCGGGCGCCCCGGGCGGGTCGCGTCGCAGCTGGAGCGGGCCCTTGCACAGCGGGCAGACGAGGATCTCAAGCAGTCGTTTGTCCACGGACAGCAGCCTCCAGCCAGTCGATCAGGGACGGATCGCAATGCGCGACGGAACGCAGCACCCAGAGGCCCTGCACGATTCCACCGTCGCATTTTACGGCGTCCTTCATGGTCATCACGACCAGTTCCTCGGTCCGGGAGGCCAGCAGCGCCGGATCGATCCGGGCATGGTCGGGCAGCGCCACGTTGCGGCTGTGCAGGCCGAGCCCGTCGAGCACATCGAAGAAGCGCTGCGGCGAAGCGATGCCCGCGATCGCCAGCAGCTCGCGGCCCGCGACGTGGCTGGCGAAGCGGTGCGCCGGGATCCGGTGCGAAGGGTCGTCGAGGGCGACGAACTCGACCGGCACGAGTCGCGAGGCGAAGATCCGGGGGTGAGCCACCGGCGAGGAGCCGCCGCCGTTGACCACCACGGCGTCCATGCCGCGCACATGGGTGAGCGGCTCGCGCAGGGGGCCTGCCGGCAGCAGGCGGCGATTGCCCGCGCCGCGCGCATCGAAGACCGCGATCTCGATGTCGCGGGGCAGGGCGGCATGCTGCAGGCCATCGTCCGAGACCACGACCGCGATGTCGGGATTGGCGTCGCGCATGAGCTCGAGCGCGGCGCGCCGGTCGGCTCCGACCACGACCGGCAGGCCGGTTTCGCGGGCGAGCATCAGCGGCTCGTCGCCGACCTCGTCGGCATCGTCGCCGGGCGCGACGAGCGCGGGTTCCGTGGATCGGCGCCGGTAACCGCGCGACAGGATTCCGCAGCGCCAGCCGCGCGCGGCGAGCTCGCCGGCGATGGTGGCCACGAGCGGCGTCTTGCCGGCGCCGCCGACCACGAGATTGCCGACCACGATCACCAGCGGCGGGTCGTGCGGTTGCGAGCGGGCGGCCAGGATGCGGCGGCGCCGCGAGCCCGAGACCGCGACGGTGAGCATCTCGAGGGGACGCAGCGCGAACCCCACGAGCCGGTCGCCGATTCCGCCCGAGGGCCTGAACCAGAACCGGGCGAGGGCGGCTTCGACGCGCTCGCGCAGGGCTTCCGGCATCGGACGTTGCGCTTGGCGCCTAGCGCGTGCCGCTGTCGGCGGCGAAGGTGACCCGGTCGAGGCCGGCTCGCCGGGCCGAATCGAGCACCGCGATCACCGACTGGTGGGGCGCGCCGGCATCGGCGTAGATGACGAGCACCGGCGGCTTGGGGCCCTGGGCTTCGCGGCGCAGCTCGGTGACCAGAGCGACCGGCGAGAGCGCCGTTCCCGAGCCGGCTATGCGGTACTGGCCGTCGGCCGACACCGCGACCACTACCTCCTTGGGCCGCTCGGCGACCGGCGCAGCGCTCGCGTCGGGCAGGTCGACCTTGAGCTCGGTGAACTTCGAGTAGGTCGTGGTGACCATCAGGAAGATCAGGATGACGAGCAGGACGTCGATGAGGGGCACGAAGTTGATCTCCGGGTCCTCGCGCCGCATGCCGCGCCGGAAGTTCATTTGCGTTCGCTCATCAGGACGTCGACGAGCCGCAGCGACTGCTGTTCCATTTCAACCAGATAGCTGTCGACCCGGGCCCGGAAGTGCCGGTAGGCGATCAGCGCCGGGATCGCCACGAGGATGCCGAAGGCAGTGTTGTACAGGGCGATCGAGATGCCATGGGCGAGCTGCTGCGGGTCGGTGCCGGTCGGCCCTTGCGCGCCGAAGATCTCGATCATGCCGATGACGGTGCCGAACAGCCCGAGCAGCGGGGCGGTCGAGGCGATGGTCCCGAGCGCGCTCAGGTAACGCTCGAGGTCGACCGAGACCGCCCGGCCGGCTTCCTCCATCGCCTCCTTCATCAGGTCGCGCGGGGCGCCGCGCTGCCGGATGCCGCTCGCCAGCACCCGTCCGAGCGGCGAGCTGAGCGCGAGACGCTGCGCCATCTCGCCGGTGATCTGGGAATTGCGACAGATGGTCAGGACTTCCTCGAGGACGCCGGGCGGGATGACCTTGTCGCGTCGCAGGGATATCGATCGTTCGACGATCAGGGCTACTGCCGCGATCGAGGCGATGATCAGGAACCAGATCGGCCAGCCGGCAGCTTGGATCAACGAGAACAATGCAGGATTCTCCGTATGCCGGGCCGTGAAGCACGAATCGCCCCGCTCGTGCGGGCAGGATCGCGGGGCATCCCGGGGTGAGCGCGAATTGTCGGTGTTTTTTACCCGGACGGGCAAGCGCGGCCGCCGAACGGCCGGCGGGGCACCGGCATACAATCGCCCGGTCGACACCGTACGCGGCGATCCACGCCGCCCCATCGAGCGCGTGCAGCCGATTCCTCCATCCAAGTCGCCCGTGGCCCGCGGCCGCGAGATCCTGAGCGTCTCCGAGCTCAACGGACGGGTCGCGAGCCTGATCGAGTCGACGCTCGGCCCCCTGTGGGTCGGCGGCGAGATCTCGAACTTCGTGCGCGCCGCCAGCGGCCACTGCTATTTCACGCTGAAGGACTCCGGCGCCCAGGTGCGCTGCGTGATGTTCCGCTCGCGGGCCCGGGCGCTCGGCTTCGATCCGCGCGAGGGCGACCGGGTCGAGGTGCTCGCCCAGGCCTCGCTCTACCAGGCGCGGGGCGACTTCCAGCTCGGGGTCGAGCAGATGCGCCAGGCGGGCGCCGGCGACCTGTTTCGCGAGTTCATGCGCCTGCGTGCCCGGCTCGAGGCCGAAGGACTCTTCGACCCGGAACGCAAGCGCCCGATCGTCCCGCTGCCGCGGGCGATCGGCGTGGTGACCTCGCCGGCGGCCGCCGCTCTTCGCGATGTGCTCACGACGCTCGCGCGGCGTGCCGCCCATGTGCCGGTGATCGTCTATCCGACACCGGTACAGGGCGTCGATGCGCCGGCGGCGATCGTCGCCGCTCTCGGGCTGGCCAACCGGCGGCGGGAGGTCGATGTCCTGCTGCTGGTGCGCGGGGGGGGCTCGATCGAGGATCTCTGGTCCTTCAACGACGAACGGGTCGCCCGCGCGATCCATGCCTCGGAGTTGCCGGTCATCGCCGGCGTGGGCCACGAGACCGACGTCACGATCGCCGACTTCGTGGCCGATGCAAGGGCGCCGACCCCGACCGGCGCGGCGGTGCTGGCCGCGACCGACCGGCGCGAGCTGCTCGAGGCGATCGAGCGCAAGGCCGCCGAGTTGATCCGCTGCTCGCGTCGCCGGTTGCGCCAGAGCGAGCAGCGCCTCGACATGGCCACCCGCCTGCTGCGGCCGCCCTCCGAATCCCAGGCACGGCGGGCACACCGCTTGCGGGAACTGGCCGGATTGCTGTCCAACCGGCAGGCCTTGCGGCTGGGGGCCGCGGCGAGTCGCCTCGCACGGGCCGAATCGCGACTGGCGCAGCCGCCGGTCGCTCCGGCGGCGGCAAGAGTCGAGTGGCTTGCGGGGCGGCTCCTGCGGGCCGGCACCCAGGTATTGGCCGATGGCGGCCGGCGGGTCGGGACACTGGCGGCGCAACTCGAGCTGGTCAGCCCCGAGGCGGTGCTCGAGCGGGGCTACGCCATCGTCAGGCATGTCGACGGCAGGGTCCTGCAGGATGCCGCCGATGCGCCGCCGCGCACGGCGCTGTCGATCCGCCTGGCCCGCGGCGAGCTGCGGGCACGGGTCGAGGACGGGTCGCCGCCGCGATCCGCGACCTGATCGTCGGTGTAGGCGCGGCCGCGGGCAGGTTATCGATGCCCGTCATAGAATCCGTGATCATCGACGCCATTCATCGACCCTCATTCCCAGCCGAAAGCCAGAGGAGAACAACCATGGAACACAAGCAACCCGAACTCCCGTATGCGATGGACGCGCTCGAGCCGCATGTTTCGAAGGAAACCTTCGAATACCACTACGGCAAGCATCATGCGACCTACGTCACCAACCTGAACAACCTGATCAAGGGCACCGAGTTCGCCGACGCCTCCCTCGAGGACATCGTGCGCAAGTCCTCGGGCGGAGTCTTCAACAACGCCGCCCAGGTCTGGAACCACACGTTCTTCTGGAACTCGATGTCGCCCAAGGGCGGTGGCGTCCCCGGCGGCGCGCTCGCCGCCGCGATCGACAAGAAATGGGGTTCGTTCGACGCCTTCAAGGACGCCTTCACCAAGTCGGCTGCCGGCAACTTCGGCTCCGGCTGGACCTGGCTCGTGAAGAAGGCCGACGGTTCGGTTGACATCGTCAACACCAGCAATGCCGCCACGCCCCTGACCACCGACGACAAGCCGCTGCTCACCTGCGACGTGTGGGAGCACGCCTACTACATCGACTACCGCAACAGCCGGCCCAACTACCTGGCGGCATTCTGGAACGTCGCCAACTGGGATTTCGCCGCGAAGAACTTCGGCTAGGCCAGCGGCCGGAGCGAGCAGCGCAGCAACCCGACCGCCGGGCCACGCCCGGCCTAATCTGAGGAGAGTGGATCCATGATGGCGTTCATCCAGACAGTCGTAGTCGGCCTGATCGTCGGAGCGATTGCCAAGTTCATCATGCCGGGCAAGCAGGGTGGAGGCATCATCATCACCTCGCTGCTAGGCATCGTCGGGGCGGTGGTGGCTACCTATCTCGGTCAGGCGGTGGGCATCTACGGGCCCGATGAAGGTGCTCGCTGGGTCGGCTCGGTGGTCGGCGCCCTGATCGTGCTGTTCGTGTACGGCCTGATCACGAAAAAGAAAGCTTGACCCGAAGCCTTCAGGGCCGGCGTGGCGCTTCCCGCGTGACGCCGGCCTGCGGGCCGAACAGCGCCTCCGCCCGTAGCAGGGCTCCCTCACCAATGCCGCGCTGAAGGAACCAGCCCCGGGACATCTCGAGGGCGAAGCGCACCGGCTGCGCCGGGCAGTGGTTGCTGCGCTCGTCGAACGGCTCCATGTCGGCGATGTTCACGATCCGGCCGTCGTCGTCGATGAAGGCGATCGACAGCGGTATCCGGGTGTTGCGCATCCAGAAGCAGTGCACGCCGGCCTCCTCGAAGACGAAGAGCATGCCGGCGTTGGGCGCGAGCGAATCCCGGTTCATCAGCCCCAGGTTGCGCTTGCCAGCGGTATCCGCGATCTCCGCCTGGATCAGGTGCATGCCGGCCTGGATCCGCTGCACCGGCAGGGGCGGATTGGACCTGCCCTGCGCCTGGGTGCCGAGGACGATCGCGGCGAGCAGGGCGCCGATCGCGATGCGACCGATCCAGTGGCGGATGACTGCCGGTTCCATTCCTGTCCTTGCTCTGGTGGATTCCGGGTGAACTGTACCCCGGGTCCGATACGGCATAATGTCCGGCTGGTGGCCACAAGCCGCTCCCGACCCTACTCCAGCGGAGCCCCTGAATGTACCAACACGTGAAGATCCCCGAAAAAGGCGAGAAGATCACCGTCAATGCGGACTTTTCGCTGAATGTTCCTGACCAGCCGATCATTCCCTACATCGAGGGCGACGGCACCGGGATGGACATCACCCCGGTCATGCTGAAGGTCGTCGATGCGGCGGTGGCGAAGTCCTACGGCGGCAAGCGCCAGATCCACTGGATGGAGATCTACGCCGGGGAGAAGTCGACCAAGGTGTACGGTCCGGACGTCTGGCTGCCCGACGAGACCCTCGAGATCCTCAAGGAGTACGTGGTCTCGATCAAGGGGCCGTTGACGACCCCGGTCGGCGGGGGGATCCGCTCGCTGAACGTGGCGCTGCGCCAGCAGCTCGACCTGTACGTCTGCCTGCGCCCGGTGCGCTGGTTCCAGGGCGTGCCTTCGCCGGTGCGCGAACCCGAGAAGACCGACATGGTGATCTTCCGCGAGAACTCGGAGGACATCTACGCCGGGATCGAGTACGAGGAAGGCACCGACGCCGCCCGCAAGGTCATCGAGTTCCTCGTCAAGGAGATGGGCGTCAACAAGATCCGCTTCCCCGGCACCTCTGGGATCGGCATCAAGCCGGTGTCGCGCGAAGGTACCGAGCGCCTCGTGCGCAAGGCGATCCAGTACGCCATCGACAACGGTCGCCCCTCGGTGACCCTGGTGCACAAGGGCAACATCATGAAGTTCACCGAAGGCGCCTTCCGCGACTGGGGCTACGGCCTCGCGCAGAAGGAGTTCGGCGCCAAGCTGCTCGACGGCGGCCCGTGGATGAGCTTCAAGAGCCCGAAGAACGGCAAGGAGATCATCGTCAAGGACGTCATCGCCGATGCCTTCCTGCAGCAGATCCTGCTGCGGCCGGCCGAGTATGATGTCATCGCCACCCTCAACCTGAACGGCGACTACATCTCCGACGCGCTGGCCGCCCAGGTCGGCGGGATCGGCATCGCCCCGGGCGCCAACCTGTCGGATTCGGTGGCGATGTTCGAGGCGACCCACGGCACCGCGCCGAAGTATGCCGGCAAGGACTACGTCAATCCGGGCTCGGAGATTCTCTCGGCCGAGATGATGCTGCGGCACATGGGCTGGGTCGAGGCGGCCGACCTCATCATCAGCTCGATGGAGAAGGCGATCCTCTCGAAGAACGTCACCTACGACTTCGCCCGCCTGCTCGAGGGCGCGAACCAGGTGTCGTGCTCGGGCTTCGGCCAGGTGATGATCGACCACATGTGATCGTGCCGCGTCCGGGGTTTCCGGACGTGACAAGAAGGCCCCGCCTCCGGAAGGAGGCGGGGCCTTTTCCATGGCCGAGCGGCCCCGCCCGGGCCGCGCCGACTCTCAAGGAAACGCCGGGCCGCCCCAAGTTTCCTTGACCCCCGCGGGGGGCGGGCTGGGCGCAGCCCGGCCCTGGGGGCGCTCAGAACTTCTTGGTGACGAACAGGTTGATCGAGCGCTTGGCGCCGGGCATCTGGCCGTAGGGCTGGTAGCTCCGGTTGCCCAGGTTGTTCAGCTCGGCCACGAAAGTCCAGTCGTTCGGAAGAAAGACATTGGTCCGCACATTGAGCGTGGCGTAGCCGGCCGCGCCGTCCAGGCTGGTGCCACTCGCATCGCGCCTGCGCACCTTCGATTCGCCGAACAGATACACATCGAAGCTTCCGGCGGCGCTGCCGGCGGTCCAGTCCTTGCGCAGGCCGATCTTGCCGGCGAATCCGGGCGTGCCGCTGTCGCTGGTCTGGTAGCCGTTGCCGAAGTGCAGTTCCCGGCGCATGGCGACGAACGAGGTGTACGGCGTGAGGCCCCATGCGCCGAGCGCGTGCTCGGCGTAGAGCTCGACGCCGGTGCTGCGGGCCGCATCGACGTTCTCGTAGGTGCCGATGGCGCCGGTGGATACGGTGGCGATGTAGTCCTCGGAACGGGCGTGGAACAGGGTGGCGTCCAGCACCGTGCGGCCGGCCGCGTAGCGCGCGCCGATCTCGTAGGTGGTGGAGGTTTCGGGCTTGAGGTTCGGGTTTCCTTCCAGGGTGACGCCGCCGCCGGTGGTGGTCAGGAACAGCTGGCCGAGCGTCGGGTAGATATAGCCCTGCGAGATGTTGGCGCGCAGCGCCAGGTTGCTGGATGGCGTCCAGACCAGGCCGGCCGAGCCGAGCAGCTTGCTGTCGGAGCTTTCGCTGGTGGCGTTGGGCGCACCGTTGGTGGTGGATGCCTTGTGGTCCGAGCGCATGCGGGAGCCGCGGGCGCCCAGGGTGGCGGTCAGCTGATCGGTGAGCGAGACCTCGTGCTGCCCGAACACGGACATCGTGCGGGTCTCGGCGTCGTCGTAGCGCACAGAGTTGACGGTGACGCCGGGCGGCGTGCGCGTCGTGTCGGTGACCTTGTCGGCGGTCAGGGCGTCGTCTTCCCATTCGAGGCCCGCCACGGTGCGACTGCCCGGCGAGAGCTTCATCTCGGCGCGGACGGTGGCCCCGCTGGTGGTCTGCGCGTCGATGGAGGAGGAGAGCACGCGGATGCGCATGGGTCCGGCGGCGGTGCTGACGTCGTTGCGGAAGTCGCGGTCGACCGTCTGCCGGTACAGGCTGGCGCTGAGCTTGGTCAGCCACGGCGTCAGTTGCGTTCCTTCGTAGAAGATCGAGGTCTTGCGCAGGTCGCGGTGCGGCAGCGAGATGAGGAAATCGGGGTCGCCGACGTAGTGCTGCCCGAGCCGGTAGCCGAGGTGGCCGGACACGTTGCGGTCCTCCATGGTGGAAGGGGTCAGCCTGCCGTCGGGCGTACGGCGGTCCTTCTGCTTCATCCTGCCCAGGCTGAGGTTGTAGTCGAGCTCGCCCGGCCCGGTGCGGACCGTGCCGGCTGCCGTGGTCGACACGCGATATCCGCTCGTGGCCGAGAGGTAGCCCGCCGTCGCGCTCACGGTGAAGGGCTTGTCCGCGCCGCGCTTGGTGATGATGTTGATCACCCCGCCGATGGCGCTGCTGCCCGAGACGACCGAAGACGAGCCGCGCACGATCTCGATGCGCTCGATCGTCGTCGGATCGACCAGCACCGGCTGGCCGTAGTTCGTGTGATCGGTCAGTTTCTGGCCGTCGATCAGGATGGCGACGCGGCGCGGGTTCTCGCCGCGGATCGAGATGCGCTCGATCCCTTCCTCCGAGACCTGCAGGCCCGGTACGTCGCGCAGCAACGTGGCGAACGACGCCGGCGCCTTCGCCTCGACATCCTCCGCATCGAGGATGGTGATGGCGGCGGGGCTGTGCATGACTTCGGTGGGCAGGCCCGTGCCGATCACCGTCACGGTGTCGAACTGCCGCACATCCGTTGCGTCGGCCACCGCGGTTGCCGCGGGCTGCCCCTGCGCCAGGGCCGCACCGGCGGCGAGCAAGGGCCAGCCTGCCGCCAGACCCCGGCACAGCCAGTGGCCCAGCCCGCCCGACGCCGGGGGGAAGCTGTCCGACGGTCGCCGGCACATGTCGGGGTGATCGCGGACAGACCCTCTGTCCTTCGAAGCGCTTGGTGTGGTCATGTTGGCCCGGAAGTTGTAGTTATTGAATGTGAGAAAGAACAAGAATCATTCGTATTAACGAGTCTGGGTGGGGCCATATGCGGGGGCAAGCGCTTGCCGGCCCCTGACTTGTCCTGCATCAATTTCCTGCATGCTTTTCGCATCCCCGGGGCCCGGGATGCTCGACGGGAAGGCCGTTCCGGCCAGCAGGCACGCCCCGCTTCCAGAAGGAAGCGGGGCTCCCGGTCATCGGATCAAGCCTGAGGCGATGCCCTGTGTCCCGCTTCGGCCCGCGCGGGAGGCGCGGACCAGACGCTGTCCTTCGAGCCATTGCGCACCCGCCGCGCCGTGGCGCGTGCCATCCATGCGAGGGCCAGTGCTCCGGCAAGCGCGGTGAGGTCCACGCCCAGCAGCGCGCCGTCCATCCACGAGCCGGAGCCCGGCAGCAGCCAGCCCAGCAGGCTGGATACCGGAATGGCCAGGGTGCAGGCCACCGCCAGCCACAGCAGGGACACGGCCGCGCGTCCCGCGCCGCGCGCGAATGCCCAGGCGATGCAGGCGAAGAAGACCGCGTAGTAGATGCCGACATGCCAGGCGGCCATGTCGTCCACCCGGCCGGGCAGCCATTTCGCGGCCGCCAGGGTGAGCGAGATGCCGGCCACGCAGCCGATGCACACGCCGACCGTGGCGGCGGCCATGACGACGGTGTCGCGCCGCTGCGTCGGCATGTCGCTTCCCTTGCGCTGGGCCTTTCGACGGGTTTCGACCCACAGCAGGTTGCCGCTGTAGAACAGCCACGCGCCCGCCAGTCCCAGCAGGAAGTACAGCCACAGCACGGCGGTGCCGCCGAACGAGGCCATGTGCAGCGCGAAGAAGCTGCTGATGAACAGGTTGGGCGTGCTCTGTGCGCCCGACAGGTAGTCGGCCGACAGCAGCTTGCCGCTGTACGGGTCGAACGCGGCGAACCCGCCCATGGCGCGCGGCGAGATGGCTTCGGGGTTCTTGCCCCAGACGCGCACCATCGGCCTGGGGCCCGTCACTTGCGTGTACTGCAGTCCGCTGGGCTCGAAGCCCGGCGCAGCTTCCCTGGCGAGCTGCACGAGCCGCGAGGGCATGAGCATGTCCGCCGGATCACGAGCGGGCGCCTCGGCGGGCTTGCCCTGCGGCCTTCCGAAGGCCTGCGCCCACTGGCCCTGGTGGACCACCTTGTCCTGCAGGCCGTAGATCTGGTCGTGGTAGGCGAACACCACGGAGCTCAGGGCCATGACGATGTGGAAGGGCAGGCTGACGATGCCCACCACGTTGTGCGCGTCCAGCCACATGCGCTTGAGATTCCTGCCCACCCGCAGCGCGAAGAAGTCCTTCACCAGGGTCGGCAGCAGCACCACCAGTCCGGACACCAGGGCCACGAAGTACAGCCCGGCGATCACGCCCATGATCCACCGGTTCGAGTCCGAGTCCACGGGCAGGCCGACGACGCGGTGCAGGACGTCGATGAACTCCACCAGGCGCGAGGGTCGCTGCTCGCTCACCTGCACGCTGCCGTCGGCGGCCAGCATGGCGCTGTAGTGGCGCGAGGCGCTCTCGTCGTGATCATCCGCCCCGGCGTCGCGCACCTGCCATTCCAGGCGCGGAATGGCGCGATCGCCCTCGAGCTTCAGGACGGCGCCGCGCCCGGTGGCCGGCGTGGTCGCCAGGGTCTTCGCGATCAGCGGCTGCACCTCGTCCATCGGCACGGACTGCACGACGGCAGCGGGTGGCGTCGACCAGTGGCGAAGCGGCTCCTTGAACACCGTGAGCGCCCCCGCGTAGAAGGCGATGAACAGCGCCATGCCGCTGACGATCCCGGTCCAGGTGTGGACGGACTTGTAGTTGCGGATGTGATCGGCCCTCATGCCGCGCTCCCTTGCTGCAGCAGCCACCAGACGCCCAGGGCTACGGCATTGGCGCCCAGCAACCACGCCCAGGCGCGCAGGCCGCTTCCGAAGAAGTACACGAGCGACAGGACCCCCAGCCACACGGGCGGCACCAGCCACATGGCAAGCTGTCCGCTCACGGGCAGGGGCATGTCGCCCAGCCGGGTCATCAGCAGCCCGGAGGCGATGATGGACAGGGAAAAGCCCAGCAGCAGGCCGGCCAGGGTCTTGGACACCCAGTCCGTCCGGATCGGCGGCGGCTTGCGGCGCCGGGTCGCGGCGGGTTCAGCGGATGCGTCGGACATGGGTCAGTGCTCCTGCATAAGGCAGTACGGCGAGCACCAGCATCAGCGCGGTGCCGAGGACGAAGCTGGCCGTCAGCCGGGTCATGTCCTGCGTCAGCGCCAGCCAGCCCAGCAGCAGCAGGACCGCGCCGGACATGCGCGCAGGCCAGAGGGGCCAGGGGGTCGTCCAGAGGCGCTGGTTGGGCGAGGCCGCGTAGACGCACAGGCAGGCCAGGGTGGTGGCGGCCAGGCCGAGGAGAGTGAAGAGAGGCATCTGTTTTGCTTTTCGCTGAACGGCAACTCCCGCCGGGCGCTGGCGTCCGGCGGGAGCTTGCGGATGGACCGAATCAGAACGACACTGTCGTCGACACCCTGAAGGTACGCGGCGCGCCCGGCATCACGAAGCCGTCGCCGAAGGTTCCGATCCAGTACTTCTTGTCGGCGACGTTCTCCACGCTGGCATTGAAGCGCACCGGCGTGTTGCCGAGCCGGGTGGCGTAGCTGGCCATCAGATCGAAGGTGTGCCAGGAGGGCATGCGGAGCGCATTGCGTGAATCGCTCCACTGCTTGCTGGTGTAGTTGACCCGGCCGCCCACCTTGAGCCCTTCCAAGGGCGATTGCCAGTCCATGCCCATGCGCACGCGCCAGCCCGGTGTGCCGTAGGTGTCCCTGCCCGTGTCACGCTGCTCCGACTCGAGGTGGGTGATGCCTCCCAGCAGCGCCAGATCCTGCGTGAGCTTGCCGAACACGCTCCATTCCACGCCGCGCAGCCGCTGCTCGCCGTCGGCGACCCGGGCATTGCTGCTGTCGGTGATGAAGGACGGTCGCTTGATCTGGAAGGCGCTGACGGTATGGGTCAGCTCGCCGGTCTGCAGCTTTACGCCCAGCTCGAACTGCTTGGTGACGATGGGCGGCAGCGCTTCGCCCTCGTTGGCGAATCCGGTGCCCACCACCTCGCCCGGCTCCAGCCCTTCGGTGTAGTTGCCGAACAGCGAGACATTGTCGCCCCACGGGCGTACAACCGCAGCCACCATGGGCGAGAAGCGGCTTTCGCTGTAGCCGGTGTAGTCCGCCTTGACGGACTGATGGCGACCGCCCACGGTCAGCAGCACCCTGTCGCCCGCGAAGCTCATGGTGTCGGCCAGGGCGAGGGAAGTGAAGTTGAACTTCGTGGCGACGCGGGCCGATTCCCAACCCGTCCACACCGGGGCGTCCGGGAATACCGGCTGCACCGGGTCGTACATGTTGGTGGTGTAGCAGTAGTTGCAGGGCGTGTTGTTCGTCGCTTCACGGACTCGCAGCACGTTGACCGACACCTGCGCCCGGTGCTTGATGGCCCCGGTCTCGAACCTGCCGATCACGCCCGCCTCGGCTGTGCGGCGCTCGGAGCGCGTATCGACGTTGTAGATCGCTCCACGGGTCGTGCCGTCCTGCCCGGTGACGATGGCGCGGGTGCCGAACATCAGGCCCTGGCCCTTGGAATTGGAGCCGCCCACGGCGACATAGCCCTGCCAGTTGTTGCTGAAGTCGAGCTCGGCACGCGCCAGCAGGCCTTCGTTGTCGTATTTGCCGTGGGTTCCACGGAACATGTTGGTGTCGCCCTTGGGCGGATCCAGCAGCACGCCCACGCCCGGCATGGCGGCGTTGCCGAGGAAGCTGAACATGCCGGGACTGCCGTTGTCGATTTCGTTGACGCTGCTGTACACGTCGAGCGAGAAACGCGCCCGGTCGCCCAGGTAGTCCAGTCCCAGTGCGCCCATCCGGCGCTCCTGTTTCTCGTCCCTGGCGCCTCGTTCGCCGCTGCCGTAGACACCGTTGAAGCGCAGGCCCAGGCGCTGCTCGTCCCCGAATCGCTTGCCCAGGTCGGCGTGGATCTGCCCATACGAGTGGCTGCCGTATGTCGCCGTGAGCTCCGCGATCGGCTTGCCCAGCGCCCGCTTGGTCACCATGTTGACGGTACCCGCCACGCTGGAGGCCGGCGGCATGCCCGAGAGCAGCACGTTCGGGCCGCGCAGCACCTCGACACGCTCGAACAGCTCGATCGGCACCTGGTTGGCCGGGGCGATGCCGTAGAGGCCGTTGGTGCCGATGTCGATGGCGCTCACGTTCAGGCCACGCAGGTTGAAGTTCTGCAGCATGTGGCTTTCGTTGGTGGTGAAGACGACGGCCGAGTCGTTCTTCAGCACGTCCTGCAGCGTCAGCGCGGACCAGTCCTCGGCCAGCTCGCGCGTGTAGGCGTTGACATGCACCGGCGCATCGACGATCGGGGTGGCGCCCAGGATGCCCAGGCGGGCACCCCGGGCGGCCTTGCGGCCGGGTGCCAGGTTGGGCAGGTCCTCGCGCTCGTAGGTGTCGCGCACGTCGATCTGCGGAAGCGCGCCGACCGCGCCGTCGGCCCGGCTGGCGGGTTGCGGGGCGGTCTGGGCCATGACCGCGGGGCCGTAGCCCGCGCTCATCAGCGCCAGCATGACGAGGTTGAGCCGTAGCGTGCGGCCGGATGGTTTTCTCATGGATCTGTCCTCAGGTTCGAGAAGAAAAGGGTTGAGCGATTGCGGTCACGGCGTGCGCAAGTCGTCGGGCTGCGGCGGGCATGAATGCCAGCGCACCGTCAGGGGGTTCTTGCGCGAGAACAGCTCGACGTGCGAGTCGATCGCGGAGCGCACCCGCGCCAGCGCTTCGTCGGTTTGCGCGGCGCAGGCGAAGTGCAGGGCGGTCTCGCCCGCCTGCTCCTCGACCCGCATCCGGCAGGTCCCCCAGGGGAACTCGGCATGGCCTTCGCGCTCGTCGTAGCGCACGGCGATCTTCCGGCTGAAGTGGAAGCACAGGCGCTGCAGCCAGCGGCTGGCCTCGGGCGTGGGTACATGGCCTCGGGCGTGGATCATGGGGTGTCGTCGTTCAGGGAAACGGCTTCGTCGGCCAGCACGAGGGGGTGGCCCAGCGAGCAGTGCTCGATGCGCGCGCGCACGCCATAGGCGGCGCGCAGCAGTCCGGGGGTGAGCACCTCCGCAGGGAGCCCTGCCGCAAGCACGCGGCCCTGACCCAGCACCACGATCCGGTCGCAGAATCGCAGCGCGAGGTTCAGGTCGTGCACGGCGATCATGGCCAGCGTCCCGGCTTCGCCGACCTGGTCGCGCACGGTCTGCAGCACCTGCAGCTGCCAGCGCAGGTCGAGCGCGCTGGTGGGCTCGTCCAGCAGCAGCAGGCGCGGCGCGCGCACCAGCACCTGGGCCAGGCCGATCATCTGGCGCTGTCCGCCCGAGAGCTCGTTCAGCGGCCGCAGCGCAAGCGCATCCAGCCCCAGCATGGCGAAGACGCGGGCGATGGCGGCTTCGGCCCGTTCGCGGCTCAGGTCGGCCCGGCTGGCACGAAGGGCGCTCAGCATGGCTTCGTAGGCCACGAGCGAAGTCGCCTGGGGCAGAGCCTGCGGCAGATAGCCCACGCGGCGCAGACGTTCGCGCGGCGAGAGGGTGGCGAGGTCGGTGCCGTCCAGCAGCACCTGCCCGCGTACCGGGCTCAGGCCGGCGATGGCCTTGAGCAGCGTGGACTTGCCCACGGCATTGGGCCCGACCAGCGCGACCAGCGTGCCGGGTGCGACGGGCTCGAGGTCGAGCCCTTCGAGCACGGACCGGCGCGGATAGCCCGCGCTGAGCCGGCGCAGCTCCAGGCCGGCACATATCGGGGAACCTCCGCCCTGACGGGCTGCGGTATGAGCACCTTCGGGCGGCCGTGCGGCGATGATCGGGGAACCTCCGCCCTGACGGGCTGCGGTATGAGCACCTTCGGGCGGCCGTGCGGTGCTCATGTGGCCCTCCCGCGCCCCAGCACCAGGGCCATGAACATGGGCACGCCGACCAGGGCGGTGATGATGCCGATGGGCAGCACCACGCCGGGCACCAGCGTCTTGCTGAGGATGGATGCGCCCGAGAGCATGAGCGCGCCCGCGAGGGCGCTGCCGGGCAGGTAGTAGCGGTGGTCCTCGCCCAGCAGGAGCCGCGCGATGTGCGGTCCGACCAGGCCGACGAAGCCGATGGTGCCCACGAAGGCCAGCGCCGTGGCCGCGAGCAGGCTCACGCGCAGCAGCGTGACGAGACGAAGCCGCTCCACGGCGATGCCGAAGCTGCGCGCCTGGTCCTCGCCCGCGCGCAGCGCGGTGAGAGACCAGACGTCCGTCGCCGACCACAGGCCGCATGCCAGCAGCACGCAGGCCACCAGGCCGATCTTGTTCCAGTTGGCGCGCGAGAGGCTGCCCATGGTCCAGAACACGATCTGTTGCAGCGCGTTGCTGTCGGCGATGAACTGCATGAGCCAGAGCAGCGCCTCGAAGGAGAACAGCAGGGCGATGCCGAAGAGCACCACCGTGTTCGCCGTGGCGCCGTAGCGCCACGCAAGCAGCTGAATCAGCAGCGTGGCCGCCGCTGCGCAGACGAACGCCGCGAGGGGCACCGCCAGGTTCTCGCCGAAGGCCATGAGCGTGAAGCCGCTCACCACGGCGGCCGCGGCGCCCACGGCCGCCGCGGCCGCCAGGCCCAGCGTGAAGGGACTGGCCAGCGGGTTGTTGAGCACCGTCTGCATCTCGGCGCCCGCCAGACCCAGCGATGCGCCGACCAGCAGTGCCATCACCGCGTAGGGGAGACGCACTTCCCACAGGATCACGCGCTGCTCCACCGGCAGGACGGATGGCCGCAGCAGCCCGGCCACCACCTCGCCGAACGGCAGGCCCGACGGGCCGGTCGCCAGATCGAGCGCCAGCGTGGCGCAGAGCACGGCGGCCATGGCGACCAGCAGCCACAGACGCAGGGCGGCGAAACTGCGGTAGCGCTCGGCGAGCGTCATCCACGAGCCTCGATGACGAGTGCGAGGGCCTGTTGCACCGCGGGCACCATGCTGCTGCCATGGTCGGCGCCGGGGAAGGAGGCGAAGCGCACGTCAAGGCCGGGCGCGTCGCGCAGGCCATCGAGCAGTGTTCGCAAGCGTTCGTGATTGCGCCGCTTGCGCGCGATGGCGGCGCGGGCCGGGTCGGCGGGCGGCTCCGCTTCGCGCTCACCCTGCGTGACGAGCAGGCGAAGCGCGGATGCATCGGCGTCCCGCTCGGCGAGAAAGCGCGCCTGCTCGCTCAGGATGAAGCCGTCGCGCCACCACACCGAGGGACTGGCGGCGACATAGTCCTGGAAGCCTCCCGGCCGAGTGAACAGCGCGTGCAGCACGCACAGTCCGCCGTAGGAATGGCCGAACAACGCCTGGCGCCCGGCATCCACGGGCACGGCGTCGGCTACCAGCGGGCGGACCACGGCGTCGATGAAGTCGAGGAAGGCGTCGGCCCCGCCTTCGCGGCGGCCGCGCTCGTCTGTGGCGGGTCCCGGCGCGGGCGGTGTGTAGTCGTAGGTGCGGGCGTCCTGGTCGAGCACCTGCGAGCCCGCGTAGCCCAGCCCCACCACCACCGCGCCCCGCGCGGGCACGCCCGGTCCGCGCGCGAAGCGGTTGCGCACGAGCTGCGCGGCGAGCGGGAACAGCAGGTTGCCGTCGAGCATGTAGAGCACGGGCCAGCCCTGCGCCGGCGGGGGCGAAGGGGGCGTGGCGACCATGATGCGGTGGAGATGGCCGTTGGCGGAAAGATCGATCCGTCGCGTATCCGGCAGCGTCACCGGCGGTGCGCCTTCCAGCGTGCGGTGCAGCGCGCAGCCGGGTAGCGCGAGCGTCGCGCCCAGGCCCAGCAGGGTGCGGCGGGAGCATGCCGGCGTCATGGCGTCAGCGCCGTCCAGTAGGTGCCCTCCAGGGGAATCGGCTGGAAGCGCTCGTACATCGTCTGCAAGGTGGCGCGCGGGTCGAGGTCGGCGAACAGCTCCGGGTGCAGCCACTTGGCGAACACCTGGACCGCCACCACGTTGAAGGGCGAGTTGTAGAAGTGGTGCCACATGGCATACGCGCGCCCGTCCTTGACGGCCTGCAGCTGCGCGATGCCCCGGCGCTGCACGGCGCGCGCGAGCGATGCCTGCGCGGCTTCGGGCGTGGCGTCGGCGCCGAGCACGATCCGCATGGGCGTCTGCCGGGCCGTCGCCAGCGTGCCGATGCCGGTGCCGATGTAGTAGCGCGGCTGGCGCGCGATGAGGAACTCGGGGTTCAGCGTACCGAACTCGCCGGGAATCAGGTCCCTGGCCACGTTGCGCGAGCCGGCCGCGTCGAGCAGCCTGCCCACCAGGCCCACCATGGTGTCGCAGCAGCCTTCCGACAGGCCCACGCGGTTCTCGAGGAACACCGTGGGGGCCTCGGGGCGAGCCTGGGCGAGCCGGTCGCTCACCACGGCGAGTTGCGCGCGCCAGAACGCCACGAACGCCTCTGCCTCGGCCTTCCTGCCCAGTACCTCGCCCAGCAGCTGCATGCTGCGCGGCGTGTTGGCCAGCGGGTCGTGGCGCAGGTCGATGAACACTACGGCTGCTCCAGCGGCCTCCAGGCGCGCCAGGGTCTCCCGGTCGCGCTCGCTCGGGCCGTGGCCACCCGCGAGCCCCAGGATGGCCAGCTGCGGCCTGAGAGCGATGGCCTGCTCCTCGCTGAAGCTGCCGCTGCTGGTGCGTCCCACACGCGGTACCTCGTCGATCCGCGGAAAGCGTCGCGTCCACTGCGCATAGCCGGGCGGATCGAGCTTCTCGAACTCGCCCATCATCGCGACGAGCCGGCGCGTGGGGTCGTCCTTGTCGAAGACCGCGAGCGCGGGCAGCAGGCGGCCCTCGCCCAGCAGGATGCGTTCCACCTTCGCCGGCACGCGCACGGTGCGGCCCGCCAGGTCGGTGACGGTGAGCGTCTCCGGCTGGGCGTGCGCGGTCAGGGCCGCGGAAACCGCGATCAGCGCGCCGCCCAGCAGGCGGCGTACGGTGGGGAAGAAGGCATGCATGACGACAGGCAGCAGGAATACACGCCAGCCCGACGGGGTCGGCGGACGGCGAATCAGGAAATCTTATTGAGAATGATTTTTATTTGTATAATACGCCGGTAGGATCCCATATCGCGTCGCCGCTTCCGTTTGCCGCGCCAACAAAGATGTTTGCCCGCGGTGCCATCCGGGGCGTTTTCCCGCCACCTGGTCACGCCATCCGTTCATGCACAGCGCTCCTTCCTCCGCATTGTCCGCCGGCGACGGGCCCGCCCGATGCATCGTGACGCCGGGCTGCCTGCCGGACGAGCCCGCGCTGCGCGCGCATCTGGAACGGTCGCGCAGGCTGCGACCGGGCCTGCTGCTGCACTGGGAGGATGCGCGGGAGGAGGGCGACCTGATCGCGCAGACCGAGATCGACGAGGGCCTGCGCATCGTGCTGCTGCTCGAAGGGGAGGTGGATGTCTCCTACGGCCGGCAACGCGTGGCACTGTCCTGCGGCTGCGGTGGGGCGAGCGCCGCGCTGGTGGCGGTGGCCGAGCCGGAGCAGCTCACGCGGCGCGCGCGCCGGGGGGCCTATTCGCGCCGGGTCAACCTGAACCTGGGCCTCGGCTGGCTGGCGCAGGCCGGGGCGGCGCCGGGCGCGCTGGAGGATTTCATGGGCCGCCACCTCGCCATGCGGCGCTGGGATCTGTCGCCGCGAGCGGTGGCGATCGCCGAACGGATTGTCCATCCGCCGCGGCTGGAGCCGCTCTTGCAGAACATCTACCTGGAAAGCCGCGCGCTGGAGCTGGCGGGCGAGGCCCTGGCCGGGCTCGACCGGCACCCGGGCGCCTTGCCGTCGACCGCCACCGGGGCCTTGCGCCCGCGCGAGCACCAGCGCCTGCGCGAGCTGCACGCCTTCCTGGCCTCGGGTCGGGCCGATGGGCTTTCGCTGGACGAGATCGCGCGCCACGCGGGCGTCAACGCCAACACGCTGCAGCGCCAGTTCCGCGCGGTGTACGGCACCACGGTGTTCGACCACCTGCGCGAATGCCGCCTGCTGCGCGCGCGCCATGCGCTGGAGCACGACGGCGTCACCGTGGGACAGGCCGCCACGGTGGCCGGCTACACCAGCGCGGCCAATTTCGCCACCGCGTACCGGCGCCGCTTCGGACATCCGCCCAAGCTGGCGCGCTCGCGGGTATAGGCACGCGAGGCCCCGTTTCCTTCCGAAGACGGACTTTCTCCTTTCTCAGTATCCTCGGGGCGAACGGCACGCCCAGGGGCGAAGGAGAAGCGACATGAGACGGGTCGAAGCGGCGTCACTGGATTCCATCGCCGACTACCGGATGATCGATGCCTCGGCACCGGCGCCCGGGCCCGGCATGGTGCGATTGCGGGTGGCCGCATGCGGGGTCGGCTACGTGGACGCGCTGGTGTCGCTCGGCCGCTACCAGGTCAAGCCGGCGCTGCCGCATGTCCCCGGCAAGGAGGTCGCCGGCTGGGTGGAGGCCATCGGCGAAGGCGTCGACGGTCTTGCCGTCGGCGATCGCGTCATCGCGCAGGCCGACGGCGGATTCGCCGAGCTGGCGATCGCCCCCGCGGCGACGGTCGTGAAGATTCCGGATCGCCTCGGCTTCGCGCCGGCAGCCGGTTTTCGCATCAACTACATCACGGCCCTGCACGGGCTGCGCGATCGTGCCCGGCTGGCACCCGGCGAGACCCTGCTGGTGACCGGCGCGGCGGGCGGCGTCGGCGCGGCCGCGATCCAGGTGGGCAAGCGCCTCGGCGCGAGGGTGATCGCGGCGGCATCGACCCCGGCCAAGCGGGCTTTCGCGAAAGGGCTGGGGGCGGATCTCGCCATCGATTCGGCCGTCGAGGGCTTTCGCGAGCGCATCCGGGATCTCTGCGGCGGAAAGGGGCCGGACGTCGTCTTCGATCCGGTCTGCGGTCCACTGTTCGAGCCCGCGTTTCGCTGCCTGACCTGGCGGGGACGGCATCTGGTCGTCGGCTTCGCCGGCGGGCCGATCCCCGCCCTGCCTGCCAACCTGCCCCTGCTCAAGGGCGCGGCGCTCGTCGGCGTGGACGTGCGCCAGTTCCTGCTCTACGAAGCGCAGGCCGGCGCGGCGCAGCTCGCCGAGCTCCTCGCCTGGGCCGGCGATGGCCTGCTCGAGCCTCCGGTGGGCAGGGAGTTCGCGTTCGACGATTTCGCTGCGGCCCTGGAATTCGCCCTTTCCGGCCAGGGCCTGGGCAAGACGATCCTGCGAATCGCGCCGGACGCCGCTGTGTCCTGATCGCCGTCCATTCGTCATGGCATGGCGTCCGGGGTATAAGGGGGTTCGTCCAGGCGACAGGGAAGGTTTCGATGAGTACTCCCGAGGACAGGGGCAGGGTGCTCAAGCCGGCCTCGATCCATACCTGCCGGGCCAATGCGGCTCTCGGCGAGCGGCTCGATCTTTCCGACGAGGGCTGCTTCGACGATGCGCTGCGCGGCTTCATCGATACCGTGCCGGATGCGAGGATCGAGACGGCCGAAGGTCGGGTCGTCTGGGACCTGTCGGCCTATGCCTTTCTCGAGAGCATCGAGACGCCCGATTCGGTGAACCCCAGCCTCTGGCGACAGGCGCGGCTCAACCGCATCCACGGCCTGTTCCAGGTCTGCGAGCGCATGTACCAGGTGCGCGGCTTCGACATCGCCAACATCACCATCATCGAGGGCGACTCCGGGCTGATCCTGATCGACCCGCTGACGGTCTGCGAGTCCGCCGCCGCCGCCCTGGCGCTCTATCGAAGGCATCGGGGCGACCGGCCGGTGCGCTGCGTGATCTACAGTCACAGCCATCTCGATCACTACGGCGGGGTGGAGGGCGTCGTCAGCCCGGCGGAAGTGACGAGCGGCGCGGTGCGGGTGATCGCGCCGGCCGGCTTCATGGAGGCGGCGGTCTCCGAGAACGTACTGGCCGGCGTCCCGATGCGCCGGCGGGCGATGTTCCAGTTCGGGCCGACGCTCGCCCCAGGCCCGCGCTCGCACGTCGATGCGGGCCTGGGCAAGACCATGGGTCGCGGCACCAGCAGCCTGATCGCGCCGACGATGCTGATCACCCGGCCGATGGAGACGCACCTCATCGACGGCGTGGAGATCGTCTTCCAGCTCACGCCCGAGACCGAGGCCCCGGCGGAGATGAACTTCTTCTTCCCGCAGTTCAAGGTGCTGAACCTCGCGGAGAACGGCTGCCACACGATGCACAACCTGTGCCCCCTGCGAGGGGCGCGCACGCGCGATGCGCTGGCCTGGTCGAAGTACCTCGATGCCGCGCTCGACGCGTTCATCGAGAACACCGACGTGGTCATCGCCCAGCATCACTGGCCGAGCTGGGGGCGGGAACGGGCGCGTCGCTTCATCACCGAGCAGCGGGACCTCTACCGGGTGATGCACGACCAGTGCCTGCGGCTCATGAGCCATGGCCTGACGCCCAACGAGATCGCGGCGGCGTTCCGCATGCCGGCATCGCTCGAAGGGCGCTGGCATGCGCGTCCCTACTATGGTGCGATCGCGCACAATCTGCGGGCGATCTATGCCCACTACATGGGGCCCTACGACGGCCATCCGGCGAGCCTCGATCCGCTGCCGCCGCAAGCCGCCGCGAAGAAGACACTCGAATACATGGGGGGCGCCGAGGCGGTGATCGAGCGTGCCCGGCGCGACTTCGACGCCGGCGAATATCGCTGGGTGGTGGAGGTGGGCCGGCACCTGGTCTTCGCCGATCCCGCGAATCGCGCCGCGCGCGACCTGGTGGCCGATGCGATGGAGCAGCTCGGCTACCAGAGCGAATCATCGACGTGGCGCAATGCCTATCTGCTGGGCGCGAAGGAGCTGCGCCTGGGGGTGCCGAAGCCCGGCCCCGGCGCCATCATCAGCCGCAAGGCGGTGTCGATGCTGCCGATGGAGATGTTCTTCGACTATCTCGCCATCCGGGTGAACGCGGAAAAGGCCGAGGGCCTGCAGCTCCTGCTCGACTGGCGGATGACCGACGAAGGCAGCTGTCATCGGCTGACGCTGAGCAACTCCGCCCTGAGCCATCTGCCGGGCTCGCACGGCGCGGAAGCGATGGCGACGATATCGACCGATCGCGAGGCGCTTGCAACGATCGTTGCGGCCGGCAGGCCGCTGGCCGAGACGCCGGACACCGGATTGCTGGTCGTCGGTGGCGATGCCGGGCTCGTGCGCCGGCTGTTCGCGACCTTCGACGAGTTCGCACCGAACTTCGCCATCCTCGAGCCCTGATGGCGGCCGTGCCGGATCGGTTCCATCTGTCCAGCCGGCCGGGTCGCCGGAGCCCGCTGTCGTGGGCCATGGGTGCCTCCGTGCCGACGACCGGGAAATCCCGGATGCTTCGGAAACGGAATCTTGAAACAATCGAATCATGCTCCCGTGTACCCGGCTGACCCGGGCTCCTGCCCGCAGGGCGGCCGATCCCGGCATCGACCCGTGGACGATCGCCGACGGCTTGCCTGCACCCGTCGCCGGGCCGGCACGGCATGTGCTACTCGCCTGCACCGAGACGCCATCGTATTTCCAGTCCGTGACCGGTGCGATCGCGCTGGGTGAGACCCTCCTGCAGACGATCGTCTCCCTCGGCGGGGAAAGGGTGCTTGCCCGCCTGCGCACGGTGCAGGGACACCGCGAGGTCGAACATGCGTACGTCGATCCGGCCACGGCGGCACGCAGGTACATCGGGAGCTCATGATGACCGCGGTTTTCCATCGCCATCTCGCACGCAGCTATCCGACGGCCGTGTCGGGCGAGGGTGTCTACCTGCGCGACAGCGAGGGCAGGGACTACATCGACGCCTCCGGGGGGGCCGCCGTCTCCTGCCTCGGCCACGGCCACCCGGAGGTGATCGAGGCGATGCGCGCGCAACTCGGGCGACTCGCCTATGCGCATACCAGCTTCTTCACCACCGAGGTCGCCGAGGAGCTCGCCGCCAATCTGGTCCGACGGGCGCCGGCAGGTACCTCCCATGCCTACTTCGTGTCCGGCGGTTCGGAAGCGGTCGAGGCGGCCCTCAAGATGGCGCGCCAGTACTTCGTCGAGATCGGCGAGCCCCGGCGCGGGCGC